>CAWBOH010000010.1:0-12733 GCA_963790395.1 uncultured Methanoregulaceae archaeon | reverse complement strand
CGGTGATGGCTTCCCTGTTTGAGAATGCCGATGTCATCATCGACGCGTTGCTCGGTATTGGTGCAACCGGTTCACCAAAAGAGCCCCTCTCTACCTGTATTGCGATGGCGAATTCATCCAGGGCACAGATTATTGCAGTCTGATATCCCTACCCCGGAAATGCGGGCAGACCGGATCTGTGCATTCCACCGTGCCAAGACTGAAGGATCTGACGTTGCTGATATCGGTATACCGCTCGAAGCGGAATGCTGTGTTGGCCCCGGGGATCTCACTCTTCTTCCTGCAAGGCGGCACAAGGCGCATAAAGGGATCGGTGGGGAAGTGCTGGTCATCGGTGGCGGGCCGTACCAGGGTGCACCCTACCTGGCTGGTCTGGGTGCATTGCGGGCAGGTGCGGATATCGTACGGATTGCATCACCTGTTTTTGAACCGCTTCCCGATTTGATCTATGAACGACTGGAGGGAGAGAGGATCGGAATGGAACACCTGGGAACGGCTGGTGAGCCTTGCCACCCGTGCGGATGTAGTCGTCTGCGGCAACGGGCTCGGGACAGAGAGTCACGATGTCATTCTGGCAATTGCCCCGCACTGTAAAAAAGCGGTCTTCGATGCGGATGCACTACGGCTCCCGCTCCCGGTTGCAAAATGTGAGACCCTCTATACTCCGCATGCGGGAGAGTTTACCCGAATAACCGGGATAACGCTTCCGGGTGATACCAGTGAGCGTGCACTGGTTTCAAAGGGTGCCGGGATAAAGGGTACCGTGCTTCTGAAGGGATCGACTGACATCATTACCGATGGAAATCGCGTGCGGTTTAACCGGACGGGTGATCCGGCCATGACCGTGGGCGGGACCGGCGATGTGCTGGCCGGTATTGCCGGTGCCCTGCTCTGCCATCTCCCTGCCTTTGACGCGGCCTGCATTGCCGCGTATGTCAACGGCAGGGCCGGGCAGTTCGTTGCAGCAAAGCGGGGCGGAGGGATGCTGGCCTCGGATCTGGTTGACCGGATTCCAGCGGAATTATTTAGGAAAGGTGCGTGAATGCCGAAATTTACCCATATCCAGGACGATAAGGCACAGATGGTGGATATCAGCGCAAAGGGCGATGTTACCCGCGAGGCAACGGCAGCGGGGAAGATCTATCTCCGGCCGGAGACGCTTGCCGCTATCCGTGAGGGGAAGGTCGTGAAGGGCAATGTCCTTTCAACAGCAAGGGTTGCTGCGACGATGGCGGTCAAGAACACCTCAAACCTGATCCCGATGTGCCATCCCATCCCCATCAGCTCGGTCACGGTCGATTTTTCCGAGGGTGACGGGTTTATTGAATCGATTGTTGTCGTGAAGATGACCGGGAAGACCGGGGTCGAGATGGAGGCATTAACTGGCGTATCGGTTGCTTTACTGACCGTGTGGGATATGGTCAAATCGGCCGAGAAGGATGCGCAGGGGCAGTACCCGGTTACTTCCATTACGGATATCCGGGTGGTTGAGAAGAAGAAGGGGATGTGAACTCTCCCATTTATCCCCCTTTTTGCATGCTGACTTTTTAGAATCATAACGCTCCCGGGGGCTTCACCCCCGCCGCTGTGGCAACTCCGTTACGATTACACAACGCGTAAAACGCCTCGTCGGGTTTTGCGCTACTCATTACCTGTTATGGACTTCAGCCGTATTGAGGCCGCCACGGGCGCCTTCGGGCGGCGGCAGGCGTCACAATTTTCAATATTTGTAAAACTTAGGATAGTGTCCCAATAATATTTCCCCATAACTCATTTTCCCCTTTCTGCCCCGGCATCCTTTATTACCCCATGAGTCATAGTATGTGGGAATACGGGATCCGTCCCGTTGAAAGGAATGTAGTCAGCAATGAGCCGAACCTTAGGTGATTATCATGGTAAAATCGATGTACGCCTTCGTCAGGGAGGCATGGAAGAGTACCTGCAAAAAGTGGAGTGAAGAGCTCCTCTGGAACCGCATGCAGGAATGGCGCCGCGAAGGCAGCGTTGTCCGGCTCGAACACCCTACCCGTATAGACCGCGCGCGGTCACTTGGTTACAAGGCAAAACAGGGCATTGCTGTTGCACGCGTTCAGGTACGCCGCGGTGGTCGCAGGGCATCCCGTTATGTCCGCGCTCGTCGCTCAGGACGTATGGGAAAGAACCGTTCGACTGCCGGGAAGAGCATCCAGCGAATTGCCGAAGAGCGGGCTTCAAAGAGATTCCCTAACATGGAAGTGCTCAATTCCTACTGGGTCGGACAGGACGGGAAACTGAAATATTACGAGGTAATTCTTGTTGACGGTCACCACCCCTCGATCCGGGCTGACAAGAACCTTGCGTGGATGGCAGATTCCACCCACCGTGGCCGGGCCGAGCGCGGTAAGACCTCTGCAGGGCGTAAGGGACGAGGCATGAGCACCCGTGGCAAGGGAACTGAAAAGACCCGCCCGAGTATTCGGTCTCATGCAAACCAGGGCAAATAATCTTATTCCCTTTTTACTCAAATCTTACTTTCATGAAGATTACCGATGCCTGTGTCTATCCGTACCCCTGCGGGGACTCATCGGTGCGCCGGATGGCTCTGGAAGCAAAAGCCCTTGGTTTTGAACGACTTGTTGCCAACGGCGTGCCCCCCGGAGAATTTTACGGGATTGAAATATACACCGCCATCCTCATCCGTGACATATCAGTCAGGGATCTCATCAACCGTATCAAACGGGAACGAAATAATCATGCGGTAATTTCAGTTCATGCGGGGGAGAGCGGATATAACCGGGCAGTGATCAGCACCAGGGGTGTGCATATACTCAGGGGGATCCATACCGCCGATAAGAATGCATTCGATCACGTAGCTGCCAAAATGGCAGCCGATAACCGGGTTGCTGTTGATATCGATCTGTCCCCCCTTATTTCAGGCAGAGGTATCGCCCGACAGCGCGCCATGCACCGGTACCGCGACATTCTCGTTCTCGAGCAACGTTTTGAGTTCCCGCTTGTCATCTCATCGCATGCCCGGTCAATCCTGGAAATGCGTGCAGTCCGTGATATAGCCGGGCTCTGTTCCCTTGTTGGAATGGACACTTCCGATATCGAAAGGTCGTTATGTGGTGTCGACACAATTACAGCCCCTCCGGTATACAGCAGTCAGGGTGATCTGATGAGTATCCGACCACCCACCCTGCGAGAGAAACGGCGGTACATTCTGGTCTGTATGGATCCTGCCGGAACAACTATCGACCAGAAAGACCTGTATTACGCTGTATCGGATGCCACGACCCAGTTGTGGGGAGATGTTATTGCTGCCGTTATCATGCCGGCCGTTGTGGCTTCTGAAGGGCAGTTCTTTATTATCCGCTGCCGGAGGGGAACTGAACATGAACTGGCAACCGCGCTCTCCACCATTACAACCTGCCGGGATACCCGCATTGCACTCCGTATACTTGCTGCTTCCGGTACAATCAACAGCCTGCGCGAAAGGATACAGAATGGAAAAACTCCTGATCAGGAACAGGTAGCACTGCAGGAATGCAATTTTGAAAAAAAAGTGTTTTTGGTAAAGCAATGGAACGGTCAGAAGGTTGATGTAATTGAAAAGGGATTTAAAAATACAAACCGATTGTTCTTGACAAGAGAAGATCTGGAGGAATTATAATGCAACCACAATATCAGATGGGATACGACAGGGCGATTACGGTCTTTTCCCCCGATGGCAGGCTTTACCAGGTGGAGTATGCCCGCGAGGCAGTAAAACGCGGAACGACTGCTGTTGGTATCAAGGCAAAAGACGGTGTCGTGCTGATCGTTGATAAACGAGTGAGCTCAAAACTCCTTGAAGCATCATCTATTGAAAAAATTTTTAAAATTGATGAACATATCGGGGTCGCTTCATCCGGACTTGTCGGAGATGCGCGATCGCTGGTTGACCGGGCCCGGATTGAATGCCAGATCAACCGTGTTTCGTACGATGAACCCATCGAGGTGGAAGCACTCGCAAAAAAACTCTGCGACCATATGCAGACGCTCACCCAGTATGGCGGTATACGCCCGTATGGGACGGCACTGCTCATTGCCGGGGTCAGTGATGGTGAATGCCGCCTTTTTGAAACTGATCCATCCGGTACCCTCCTGGAATACAAAGCAACGGGAATCGGTATCGGACGTCCCGCTGCCATGAAAGTTTTTGAAGAGGAATACAACCCGGAATCTGATGATCAAGGATGTTATCCTGCTGGGACTCAAGGCGCTGCATTCTGCCACTGAGGGCAAGTTCGATGTCGACACGGTTGAAATCGGTGTAATCGGACGTAATAACCCGGTTTTCCGTAAGATGAGCAAAGAAGAAGTCGCTACATTTGTCGGACAATTCAAACAGTGAATTCCCATGATACCGCTCGATAATGCCGTGGTAGCACGCCTTGAGAGTTTCGGAGAGCGCTTCGAGATCCTCGTTGACCCAAACCAGGCAGCGCTGGTACGGCAGGGCCAGAAGGTCGATATCGAGGACGTAGTTGCGGCCTCCAATGTCTTTGGAAACGCGTCACGGGGAACGCGTGCGTCAGAGGAATCGCTCGAGAAGGTATTTCATACCACTGACTTTGATACAATAGCCCGTCGGATCATAGAAAAAGGCGAGATCCATCTCACTGCCGAACAACGTAAACAGATGATTGAGGACAAACGCCGGGCAGGTTATCAATTTTATCGCGCGGAACGCGGTAAATCCCCAGACCGGCCACCCTCACCCCCCGCACCGGATAGAGATGGCAATGGAAGAGGCGAGGGTCAATATCGATCCGTTCAAACATCTTGATGAACAGGTCAAGGAAACTGTCAAAGCGTTGAGGCCGCTGCTTCCCATACGGTTTGAAGAACTCCGCCTTGCTATTCGTATCCCTGCGGATTTTGCAGCAAAAGCATATGGGGATATCGCGGCCGGGTCCATGATGGAGAAAGACGAATGGCAAAAAGATGGTTCATGGGTCTGTGTAGTCCGCATTCCTGCCGGGATACAGGGAGAATTCTATGATCTCATCAACAAGCTCTCAAAAGGAGAAGGCCAGGTAAAAATCCTCAATCAAGTATATTAGTTACGAGGACAAATAAAAGAAGACAGATTGACAGGGATGCATAATGGCAAGCTCGACTCATAAAGCAAAAGGAAAAGTAACAGGTAGTGCCGGACGCTTTGGCTGCCGGTACGGAAGGTTTGTACGGAAGAGAGTAGCTGATATCGAAGCAATCTCCGGATCCCTCCACCGCTGCCCGAAATGTGACATGCAATCCGTTCGTCGCAAGGGCACCGGCATCTGGGAGTGTCGCAAATGCAATTATAAGTTTGCGGGAGGAGCATACCAGCCGCAGACTCCGGCCATGAAGATTGCCCAGCGCGCGATTGACCGTACTCTCGAACAGATGAAAGGATAATTCCGGATTCAGAAATATGGCAAGTACGTATAAATGCGCCCGGTGCAAGCAGAAAGTCGAGATAGACGTTAACGTCCGGTGTCCCTGACTGTGGACACCGTATCCTCTTTAAAGAGCGCGGCGCTGCAATTAAAGAGATAAAAGCCCGTTAATCTTTTTTATCCGGCACAAAGCCCGGTTAAGAATATTTTATCATCTTTTTTTATTCATATAGCTGTACGAGGTTTCCCGGTGTCCCTTCACGAAGCACTATTCCGGTTTTCGACATCTCATGCAGAGCAGATCTGCCGTGCGTTAATCCCGGAACTTGCCGACGAAGTGAACCCCAGGTCCACAACCCGGGTCTGGCTTGAAGGAGAGGATATGCTTGTTCTCAAGGTAGAGGCACAGGACATTGCAGCACTCCGGGCTGCGCTCAATATGGTCCTGCGGCTGGTAAATGTCGCTGATGAGATGCAGGACCTCACGAGGCCTGAAACATGAGATTATTATGGGTCTGCGTTCATTCAGGTCCTTAAAAAAGTCAACTATGGGCCAGAGATCAGAAACTCATGGAATAACCCTTTTTATCATTTGGAACTGATACAATAACAGGAGTTTACACTATGAACAATCTTTCACCAAAAGTGCAGAACCAGCTGGCGATGCTCCAGCAGATACAGCAGCAGCTCCAGACTATACTCTCGCAAAAAGCCCAGTACCAGATGGCAGTGCGTGAGGCGAAGCGTGCCCAGGAAGAAATTAGTGATTCAGCAGACGATGCCGTTATGTTCATGAGCGTTGGCACGGTAATGGTGCAGAAGAAAAAAGAGGTCGTGAACACAAAACTCACCGAAAAGGTCGAGACACTTGAGCTGCGCATCAAGTCGCTTGAAAAGCAGGAAAAGATGATGCAGGGTAAATTTGAGCAGCTGCAGGCACAGATCAAGGCAGCGATCGAGGGCAGAGGCGCCCCGACTGCTGCATAATTTTTACATCCTTTTTTACGACTGAAAAATCAAAAATCTCCCGTTCATGGCGGGGTTTTTTGTATGCGGCAATAATGGGTTTCGGACTGGTAGGTTACCGATTGCTTACGATCAAGCCTGCGGGTGATCTTCCGGCACGTATCATCACGTGGCAGATGTGCGTAGGATTAAAAAAATATCAAAAATCCTTTACTCTGACCGTTGTGCCCAATTGGATACGTATAACTATAGTTAATCCTCTTAACAGGACCCGCTTTAATGAGTAAAAAGGGTCAGGGTTATTTCCTGTTTATCAGGTTGATTGCGTTGACAAGTGCCTCTACCGATGAGAGTACAATGTCATCACCGCTCCCGCTTGCATCAAATATTTTCCCATGTTCATCCTCTACCGCGATGGTCACGTGGCACATGGCATCTGAACCTCCTGATATTGCCTCAATATTAAATTCCTTGAGCAGGAGCCGGGCCGGTGTGATCCCCAGGATAGCATGAAGTGCTGCATCGACCGGACCATTGCCCACACTGGAAAAGACATGCTCTTTCCCGTTGACCGTTGCTTTCACGCTTGCGGTCGGGATGACGTGGTTACCGGTCATGATTGCAATATCCACCAGCTGGAACATCTTATGGTTCAGTTCTATACCCATCGCACTTTCAGCAATCTCGTACAGGTCTGCGTCTGTCACCCGTTTTCCCTTTCCTGCGATCGCTTTTACCTTTTCGACAATCACATCCAGTTGAGTGTCAGATGGTTCGAGATGAACATCAGAAAGCATCTGCGATACGGCGTGCCTTCCGACATGTTTTCCAAGGGTCAGTCTTCTGCGGTGCCCAACCATTTCCGGTGTCATAATGCCGGGTTCAAAGGTTGCGGAATTTTTAATAACGCCATGCGAGTGGATGCCACTCTCATGTGAGAATACATTCTCGCCGACAACCGGTTGAGTGGGAGTAATGCTGATGCCGGAGAACCGGGAGACCAGTCGCGAGGTTTCGACAAGCCGTTCTTTTTGTATCCCGGTGTTTATGCGGTATATCGCCTCCATGATCATAACGGTCTGGGCAAGGTCGGCGTTGCCCGCACGTTCACCGAGCCCGTTTACGGTAACCTGCACCTGTGAGGCACCAGCTTCGACAGCGGCAATAGTGTTTGCGACAGCGAGGCCGAAGTCATTATGGCAGTGGACATCGATGGGGCAATTTACCTCGCTGGCGATACGGGTAACAAGTGTCTTCATACCGGAAGGTGAAATAACACCGACGGTATCCGGCACGTTAATAATTGTGGCGCCGGCATCTGCGGCTGTCCTGAATACTTCGATAAGGTAGTCCCCGTCAGTCCTCGTCGCGTCCATCGCAGAGAACATGCACCGGTCGGTGTGGTCCCGGATATAATGAATAATATCGGAAGTAATCCCGAGCACTTCCTCCCGGCTCTTGTTGATCGTGTTCTCCCGTTGGATATCCGATGTTGGAATAAAGACATGGACCATATCCACATCGCAGTCAAGGCACGCATCAACATCGGCCCTGACTGAGCGGGCGAGCCCGCAGATCTTCGACTCAAGACCGAGCTTTTTAATAGCGCTTACCGTCTCTTTTTCGACTTTTGAGGATGCAGGAAATCCTGCTTCGATTACGTGAATTCCGATATCAGAGAGCTGGCGTGCGATCTCGAGTTTCTGTTCAAAGGTGAATGCAATCCCCGGGGTTTGTTCTCCATCCCGGAGCGTAGTGTCAAAAACAGTCACTTCTTCATGAGCATGGCTATCGGTGAAGAAGGCGATCCCCCGCAACATCCTTGCGAGCAGTCATACATCGATATAAGCATGCGGATTATTTAAATAATACTTATTTATTGTCGAAATCCGGGCTATTTTGACTGTTTCTCTTCGATCTTTAACGATACGTTTAATACTAAATTATCCCTATATTAAGAGCGCAGTGCCCCGCCTTAACTCAGCTCGGTAGAGTGCGCGGCTGTAGTATGGTTTACCGTTAGCGGTAACTGCGCGGCTACCGCGATGTCCCCGGTTCGAATCCGGGAGGCGGGACATTTGTTCAAAAAGAGAGAGCCCAGGTAGTGTAGTGGCCCATCATGTTTGCCTGTCACGCAAACGACTCGGATTCGAATTCCGACCTGGGCGTCCACTATGTTTTTTTTGTTAAATGGCATTTGCATTTAAAAAAAATTCTTCGCCTGACTCTGTAGAATTCATTTTTATTGGAGTATGAAATTAAATGCCCGGAATACGAAGGAGGGCACAGTGCCTGTCCCCCCTGACCGCCCCTGCTCTGCGCGATAGCTGGTGTATTTTCTTCCCGGGAGTTATCGCATTTGAGGGGAGCCAGGCGGCGGGGGTGAAATCCCTGTTGAGCGTTTTAATTTTATGAGCATCTCTACAGAGCCCTTTTCCTGGCAGTTAAAATCTCGTTTTGTTTCCGTGAATACCCGTTTACTCCACCTTGTACCCATTCTCCCGGAGGAACGCTGCTATCCAGGGCTCTGCTTCCGCATCGGACTTTGGACGCTTCCGCTCCACCTGCCCCCACACGGCACGGAGTCCCGGGTCATCGGAATGGAGATCGAGAGTCCCCCTGACGGTACCGAGCAGCATGCCCTGTTGATCCAGCACCCTCATCACAACGCAGCGGTAAAACTTGCACTGCGAAGGGCTGTCCCGGTGAATTGTGCACCGGATAAGGTTTCCCTCCCGCCTGAGAAACCGGCAGGCAGCCGGGTGTTCATCCAAAAACGTGAAGTCCTTAAAAATTTCCTGCTTGTCTTCATCGATCCTTGCGATAAATGGCGTACCGGTTGAAACGGATTCACAGGCAAATTCAAAGGGACCGATCTGGTGTTCGATCGCGATATAGTCTCCCATGTACATGCAGCATGTTCCACATTGCCGGCAGGAGAACGCCATCAGAAATCCCCCACCCTGGAAATTTTTTCCATGAACTGACTGGTACATTGATCCTGAATAATATTTAATCACTGGTCGGTATTTTGACGGGGAAAATTTTCACTATACTATTTTGTTATAACCTACACATTTTTTATCTAGAATCAGGTAATGTGATGTGTAATGGGCGATCCAGAACTGCGTAGTGATGAAAATATTCTTCTACGGACCCGGGGATCTATGTCAAGTCTGTCCCGTTTGAGGGCATCCTCACCAATAAACGGATTATTCTGGTTGACAGGGCAACAAACCTCCTGCCGCCAAAAGAGATCCCTCTCGTCACCATTAAAGATATTGAGCCGGGAGAGAACGCGATACGTGACCAGATCATTACATTGTCAGTTTTGACCAAAACCGGTGAAAAACGGCAGATGATCCTTACATTCTCCCGCCAGACCGGAGGGAACCGGATAAAGGAGCGGGATACGTGGTTGAAAACATTGAAAGAGAATACTTCTTCGAAGTTCGACCAGGTTGTCCGTAAAGTAATCCCGGGCCTTGAAAAGCCGGCCAGAAGACCTGAAAAACCAGCATCACCAAGAATTGAGGTGACAGGTTCGCCACATGTTCAGAATATTCCAGGTACAGGAAAAATTCAGAAAAAGAAAGACATGGAAGGAATCACTCCTGTTAAAAAGATCATTGAAAAACCTCTGGCCCCTGGTTCGCCGATATCCGTAAAAAAAGAGCCGGAAAGTTCATCTCTCCAGTTTGGAACATATTGCTCACGGTGCGGTAACCGTGTGCCGGAAGGATCCGGTTATTGCAACCGCTGCGGATTCAGGATTTTTGTTCCCGGTAGTGAAGAAATATCCACAATCTCTCTCGAGGATGTGTCCCGGGAGCCCGTAGTGGAAACAGTAACAAATATCGGGAGGTTCGAAAAAAATCCCAAGACAATAGAACCGCTCAATGCACCTTCGGCAGACAGGATCCCCCCAGAACCCGGCCGGGAGCAGGAACCCCTGACTCCGGCAGAAGAGGTACCCGATGTTCCTGTTACGGAGCCAGCCACGTTTGCACCGGAGGAACAATCCGCAGAGGACGATGAGATCCCCGATACAGGACGACCGCTCAGTATCGACTCCTGGCCTCCGGAATCCATTCCACCGCCGGACAAAACTCCGCATAAACCCTGGGAAGGGTTCAGTTTTAAACCTGGAAAAAAGGCAGTTATCGGTATTGTCGTGGTAATTATCATAATTGCGGTTGTCCTGGGAGGTTTTTTTCTCTACCCGATAATTTTAAATGCTCCCGGAAATACGACAGGTGATGATGGTCCACGTCTTACCCCTGGAACAACGGTAACCCCTGCGACAACGGTAAAAAATACAGGAACCTATCCTACTCCCACCCATCTCCCTACAGAAAATCCAAACTATTATGGAGGGCCGGGAAACAGTCCTGCAAATGTCGGGTTATAACATTCATCGGACCGTTACGTACCTTATTGTCAGGAATAATCACAGGTTAAAATAAAAAGAACTCCCCGAAATATTTTTTACAGGGAGCAATTAACCAATCCTTAAGGTCACTTTATGGCAAAAAACCAGATATTTCCCCTGAATACACCGTTCAAACCTTCGACGGCATTTATCACATGGTTTATTGTTGATTTTATCCTGTTTGTCCTTCTCATCCTTTCCTTTACGGTCGTTCCGGTGTTTATTGCTTCAGACTTAGAAGAATTTTTTGTCGGCATTTCTCTTGCGGGAGTCCTGATCCTTGTCGTTATCTTTGTTGCCTGGGTCCGACTCTATTACACGAGCATGTGGTATGAGTTAAGGGAAGATGATATGAGCTGGAAACGGGGTGTCTGGTTCCACAGGACGGGGATTGTCCCGTACAATCGTATAACAAACCTTGATGTAATCCAGGGTCCCGTAATGCGAATGCTGGGCATTTCCACGCTCTCTATCCAGACCGCAGGATATTCCGGGCAGGCAGTCCCGGAGATCAGGATTGAAGGGATCGAACATGCTGAAGAATTGCGGGAATTAATCCGTTCAATTGTCAGGCAGTCGGGTGTCCGGGATGCCGGTACAGGAGGCACTCCTTCATCCCCTGTATCACCAGATCAGAAAATGATTGATGAACTCGTAAAAATCCGTATGCTGCTTGAGCAGCAAAAAAATAACAATTTTTAATATTATTTTTTCTCCTGATTTTCCGGGGGATTTGCACTGGTTCTCGCTTTTCTCCACCGGTAGACGTAGTATGCAGCAGCACCAATGATAATGAGTGGAAGCAGCGTGAAGAGGATGATTATCAGAGCACTGATCATGCCCAGGAACCCTGCAATTCCTTCATTGATAGTTGATACAATGCTGTATCCGGTCTCACCGCCAACCGGTTCGGGTTCCTGGAGGTTCACGGTGATTGTGGAAAAACTGATACGGCTGTCAAGGTATTTCAGCCTGCCCTCAAGCCGGTTCAGTTCAGTCTGCACCCGGTCGATCTGCTGCTGGACAGTAATAACATCCTCCACTTTTTCTGCTTTTTTCATGATCTCATTATATTGGGCCAACTGGTTCTGGTACGAGACTTTCTGGGCCTGGAGATCAACATATTCCTCGGTTACGTCCTGTCCCTGGGTCGAGACCGATTTGGTTGTGCCAAGTGCCTTAACCCCGGTCAGCGTGGAATCAAATTTTGTTGCAGGCACCCGGATTCACGGAACCTGAAAAACGTTCGTTATAATTTTCCTGGATATTTTGTCGAAGAAATATAGCCTCCTTTCTGGGCTGCCAGGGTTTTTAGCGTCTCGACTGAACCGGGAACATCTTTTACTTCAATGGTCAGGTAGGCAGTCCTGATGATCTTTGAATCGATACCGGAAATACTGATCCCGATTGACTCACTGGCACAGGTGCAGAAGCCGGGCGCCTGAGTACGCCTCCCTGGATTCGTTCAGGAGGCGTCCATTGCTGCTATCCTGGGAAGAGGTACTTGACCGGGAATTGTGCTTTGAAACCCGGTGCATCCCGCTGATGCAACCAATGCAATGCACACCACAAGAAGTGCGATGACCTATAATTCATAGTAGATGCATCGCCGTGTGAAATATTTATATCCGTCGTAAACTTCGAATTGTTTTAAGTTATCCGGATAAGGGCGTCCCCTCCAAGTTTTATGGTGTTCACTGTTGTACCATAAAAATTTTTTTATAATAATACACAACGGATTGTGTGTTTTTGCCAGCGATTCGGGAGCCCGATCGAAGTGATATGTATACATCTTTTTACGATAGCCTCCCTGGTCGGAAGGACGGGCTCCAGACCAAGGACCCATGAACCTCGCCCAAGTGATCCACGTGGAGCCAAGCGTCACTCCTGTCATTTTTGCGATTTTACACAGTGAACTGTGTGTGTTTTT
>CAWBOH010000009.1:0-9381 GCA_963790395.1 uncultured Methanoregulaceae archaeon | reverse complement strand
CTTCGTGGAAATTCGGATCAAATTTCTTTCCCACGCAGTCGATGGACTGCAACCCGTACTCTTTGAGGATTTTTTGCATTTTTTTCTGGATCATCTGTATGCCTTCCCGGTTCTTTTCCTGGCCAAGGGAGGGCATTGCCTGTTCAAAATCGTCCAGGATAACAAGCAGATCCTTGATCAGGCTCTCGTTTGCGAGTGTAATGATCGAAGCTTTTTCTTTTTCAGACCATTTGCGGTAGTTGTCAAAATCTGCCTGGAGGTATTTCAACCGGTTGAGACGTTCTTCTGCAAGCCGGGTCTGTTCATCAAGATCTTTTTTCAACTGTTCCAGGTCTTCTGTCATTGTTCCCCCTTTCGATGGGTTAAAATATAACTCGGTTCAGGAAATTCATGATATCCCCGGAAGTTTGATAAAACCGCTTTCATGGTCTTCATCCTTTTTGCTGTGAAATAGTGCTCGGTCCATAGGTATTCGTCCTATGTTTCACTTCAAGTTAGTGATTATTTGTTATAAAGTCTTTGTTAGTGACATGCCATGCCCCGTGAGATCCACCGCCAGAACGCGAATGAGGGGTTCATTTTTTTCACCATTAATCACTGTGGGGGCATTTCCAGTAATGATGAATAAAATCACTGAAAAAACAATCATCAAGCTCGCAGTGTCCGCACCCGTGAACCGGACACGCTGCACCAAAACGCTGGAATACGGTGACACTGGTTTTATAAAAATTACCCCTCACATTATGGTAATTTTCCCAGATACGGCTTACTTCTTCTCCGGCCTGGTACGGCAAAGGTGAATCGACAAAGACAGGAATTAATCTCACCCGTATCGGGTATTGAATAGGGTCTTTTATAGGATTTATCCTGAAAAACAGTTTTTGAAGCAAATTTTGAAACAACAGGATATTTTTGAAAGGACATTGATTCAGGGACGGGTATATAAATGTATCAGGACCCTTTTTTTTCCATGGTAATGTGGAGTTCTCCTTCGGAAAAACGTTTTTTGCTGAAAATCACGTCTCCGGGAAGGCTGATTATTTTCTTGTACATTTTTGTGGTATCTGCCGCGATAATAGTAACCGAAGTTTTTTCAATATCGATATTGATTTTGATTTTTTCTTCGGCAATTCCCGGGAGTTTTGAAACGATGTGGATGAATTTTCCCTCATTACAAAGCGTTGTAACTGGTTCGATGATTTCCGGATTTGCTGTATGCTTTAATTTTTCTTTTGGCATAATCACTGTTCTCCGCTTTTTTAACCCGCAGGGGATTTTTCCCTCTGTTACTTAATTATGTTGAATTTCATCATCAGAGTGGTAAAAAACGATTTGAGGGTAAATATTACCATTCCATATCAAGGTCAGAATCAGGTTTCATGGATGTTGCAGTGCTGGCATTATGCTTACCTGATAAATGGGGCTTTTTACATGTATTTACTTCAGAGGCTTAATGTCGTGGATTTCAGGAAGTGTCCCAATTCCCCGCATATCCACAGACTGGACTGCCTGGATTCTTGTCCATAGTTTCAATAAGGTCACATGAGTCCTGGTGTTCCCGGCGATGGTGTTGCACCTCCATTGGGTACTATCATACCCGACTGTTACCTGTTCATCAAAAAAGATAAACATATCTGGTTGTTACAATTCTTGTTTTTATTTTTATAACAACCGGGCTGATATAAATAATCCTCTGGTGAATACAGCAGCATGTCATCCAGTGACGATTTTAGAGTCAGGGCCCATAAGGCTGTTGACGATGTCCGTGTGGCAGTGAGTGAAGCAGTTGATGATGCGAAAACTGCGGTGCACAACGCCACGACTCCTAAGAGCACTGTTCAGAATGTGGTCGATGATGTGAAGATAGAAGCACATAAAATCAGTTCGGATGCGAAGATCAAAATGCATCAGGTGGAAGAAAAACTCAGGAAAAAGTAGTCGAAAAAATAATAACAACTGAGGAAAAGGTCCATTGAGGATTATACCGCCTTCCCTTTCTAAATTCTCTTGTACCGTCTGTATACAAAAAAAAGACGGGTTTTTCACGGTATTTAATTCTTGTTCTCACTGCTATCCGGCTTTATTCCGCTTCCGTCACTGAGTATGTGCCGGAACACCTGCCTGAAATCATTGAGTTTCTGGCTGAAATGTTTTTTTCCTTTTTCTGTCGGACAGTACAGTTTGGATTTTCCCGATACCTTGATCTCCAGATACCCGTTCTCCAAAAGCTCATAGAGGAGCGTGTAAACCCTCGCCTGAGGGATAAGAACATTATACCGGTTGTGGATCTCATGGACGATGTCATATCCTGAAATCGGTCTGTCAAGAAGGGACAGGACAACCGGTTCAAGTGATTTTTTCACAATATCGTCGATAGTTGACTGCGGTACAATGGAGACAGATCCTGCAGGAAATGTATGATGGGCAAACGAGAGCGTTGTTTCTTTCCCGGTTGAAACGATGATCTTGGAGATTCCCTCGGATAGTGACTGGATCATGGTGTGATTAATGTTCTCCATATTGACTGCGATGATTCCTGCAACCGGAATCCCGTCCTCTTTTTTTGAAAGGAGCAATTTTTTGACTGCCAGAATATCATTAAACTCTTCGGTCACAGAAAAATCCAGCAGGATTTGAAGTAACGGGGTTGTGCCGGGATTCCGAAGGGATTCCGTACACTTTTCCAGAAGAGGGAGCAGCGCAAATACTTCTTTGTTTTTTATACGGTGGGTGAAAAGATTCTTATCATGGATCTCTTTTATAAAGTATTTCTGGAGAATTGACTGGGTATAGGCAAACAGGTTGCGCCCTCCCTTTTTTATGCCTTCTTCCAGAGCAAATTTGAATATGGGTTCTTTTGAAACCTGCTCGGTATAGAGATAGAGAACGATATCAGTGAAGATGTCTTTTAAAAGAACAGATTTTATTTCGGGCAGATCATAATAGGTCAGATCGTCTTTTTGTGACGGGCTCCCTGAGATACCCGGTGTAACTTTTTCCTGTGCAGACCTTTTGGTGCTCTTCTGCACCTGTTGTTCTGTGGCTTTCCGGAACAGCGCTACTTCGATGGCGGCTTTGATTTCCAGTTCATTGAAAGGTTTTACAATATAACCGTAGGGTCGGACATTTTTGGCTTTTTCAATGATTGCATCATCTGCATAGGAAGTGACAAAAACAACAGGAATATCCAGTTCGGCAGTAATTTGTTTTGCCGCTTCAATGCCATTCATCTTTCCCGGCATTACGATATCCATCAGCACAATATCAGGCAGCAGGCGGCGGGCTTTTTCAACGGCTTCCTCACCGGAAGCAGCCATACCTGAAATCGTATACCCCATTGCACTTAAACGCTCTTCGAGTTGCATTGTTATTATCGCTTCATCATCAACCACAAGTATCTTTGACACAGGTTATCACACCGTTCCAATAAGGGGAAATTCTATAATCGTTTCAGTACCACGCAGGCTGTTTATCATGAGAGATCCTTTCAGCTGGTGCTGGACAAGTGTCCTGACCAGTTTAAGCCCAAGACTATTGGTACTGCTGACATTGACATTGGCGGGCATCCCGATTCCGTCGTCACGGATTGTGATACGGATACAACCGTTCTCCTGGACTGCATCAATCTCAATAGTGCCTTGTGTTTTTCCTTTAAAGGCATGTTTATATGAATTTGAAAGGATCTCGTTTACCACCAGCCCACACGGAAGGGCCTGGTCAACCGGGAGAAATATTTCCTGGGTATTGATCTCGCAGGAAATCTCGTGTCCCTTATGGGAATAAATATTTGACAGCGCTGCAACCTGGTCGCGGAACTGGCCTGTCAAACCGATTTTCCCGAACTGCTTGCTTTCATACAGTCGGGTGTGGATCTGCGCCATGGTCTGGATTTTCAGCATCATGTCAGTCAGGATGCTGGTCGTTGCTTCATCCCTGGTCCGCATGCGGGTCATATCCAGCAGATCCGGTAACCGAGCTGGAGATTGTTCTTGACCCGGTGGTGAATCTCGCGGAGCAGCACTTCCTTTTCCTGTAAAGAGGCAACAAGTCTCTCCTCAGAACGCCTGCGATCGGTTATGTCCCGGAAACTCCAGACTCTCCCGACGGTGGTATTCCCGATTTTCTGGGGTTTTGAGTACCGCTCGAAGATTCGCCCGTCATTCAATTCGATCATGTCATACGCTCTCCCGTCCCATGTGTGCAAGGAGGTCTTTCATATCGGCGAGGAATTGTTCCGGGTCCCTGATAAGTGACTGGAAATAATTGATTATGGACTGGTTATCCCAGGTTTTTACCATATCTCCGGGAATATTCCACATGTTCACTAAGTTCTGGTTATAACTGGTAATCTTACCCTTGCGGTCGACGACAAGGATACCATCAGCGGTGGACTCAAGGGACGCGTTGAGCAAAGACAGTGTTTTTTTGAGATTTGTTTCAGCTGATTCCCGCTGCCGGATCTCTTCTTTGAGTTCACATTCAGCTTTGCATATTCAGTCTGCCCGCAACCTGTACTCTGATTCTATCTTTTTACGGTCCGTAATATCCTGTCCCTGGGCAATAGTCGCAACAATGGTTTTTCCGTCGGACCCCAAAATAGCGGCAGAGTTCCAGAGTACGGTCCTGATCCCACCCTTCTTGTGAAGGATGGGTATTTCTACGCTTTCCCATCGTACCCCCTCGCTGGTTTTTTTAATAAGATCCATCGCCGGGGCAAGATAGTTTTTCGGCAGGAGAATTTCAAGATGGTGCCCGATGACTTCCTTTGCTTTTCTGCCGGTAAGGTGTTCAAACGCATGGTTGAACAGTGTAATGCGGAACTGGGGATCCCAGACAATAATGGGAGCGTTTGCATAGTCAATCAGGTTGGTGAGGTACTGGCTTGTCTCCCGCAGTGTATCTTCCACCTTGACCTGGGAGGTTACATCGAAGGCAATTTCCCCGGCTCCTATAATTTCCCACTTCGCGTCCCGCAGGGGAACATGGAGAACGTTGTAGATCGTTGGCCCCTTAATCGGGTCACTAAACGTAATGTGCTCGTTTATGCTCTGTCCGTTGAGCACCCTGCTCCACTCGTTCAGTTCAGATCGCTGTTCCTCGGGCAAGCCGGAAAACAGGTCGATCATGCTCATACCGGTCATGATCTCTTTTCCGGTCAGCCCGCGGATTACGCTGCATAGGTCTTATTGAAATAGGTGTACCGGAAATTTGTATCCTCCGCCGCAATAATCACTTTCGTAGCTTCGGTGACTGCTTCCAGGAGGTCATTAAGCTTCCCTCAGCCGTTTCTCGTTGTCCCGCAATGCGATCTCAGTGAGTTTTTCCAGGGTCTGGTCTACCGTTGCGATCCCGATGCCGGTGATCTGTCCGGCATTGTTCCGCAATGGTTCCAGGTACAGATCGAGATATACCCTTTTTCCATTCATGGTCAGCCAGATCTGCTCATGGGCTTCTTTTCCGGTCTCGATAACCTTCCGCTTGAGTTCGATCAGCCTGGTCGCATCATCGGGAGTGAAAATATCGGTATCTGTCTTGCCGATAATATCTTCCGGATTTACGGTGCGCTGGTTATATGCCCAACGGAAGATAAGGTCAACATCCTGTATTGCAATTGATACCGGTGCATTTTTCAGGGCCAGCCGGAAACGCTGCTCACTCTTCCGGAGTGCCTCTTCTGCCTGTTTGCGCTGGGTAATGTCCTGTCCGATTGCAAGATTCCCGATGAGATTTCCCAAAGAATCACGAATCGCCCTGTTCCTCCACGAAATCCAGACACGGTCTCCATTCTTCCGGACGTTCTCGTTTTCGTTTTCAGAGAATTCATCAGGATTCCCGAGAATAGCATTTGTCATTTCTTCCAGACTTCGTCCGCTTCCACTCTCTGTCCGGGGAATAATTATCTTCACATTCTGTCCCAGTATCTCGTCAGGAGAATATCCGAAGAACTTTTGAGCGTACGTGTTAATGAAGGAAATTTTTCCTGTTTTATCCATTTTTATTATTATACTGTTCGCATTCTCAACAAGATCCCGATATCTCTCCTCGCTCTCACGGAGAGCCTCCTCCGCCCGCTTGCGGTTGGTAATATCCGATGTGTAAATTCTGACTACCTGTAACTCCTGGTTCAAAGCGATATTTTCCGAAAACCACTCAGTCTTCAGATTGATCTCCCGGTAAACCTGCTTTTCTGAAGAATCCTTCAACAATTTTAAGATCTCTGATATATCCTCCGGAACAAATATCGCGGGATTTTGGGGAAGACCTAATTTTTCCAGGGTTATAAGAGTTGCGGTATTTGCAAATGTGATAATCCCCTGCTTATCCAACTCTATAACCGGGTTCGGGTTCATCTCGGGGAAACTTGCCAGCCAATGATTCCTTTCTTCATAGTTGCAGGGTTCGGGCACAATGTTACTCCTTTCTCGCCAATAATTTTTGTCTCATCTGATAATTGATTACATTCTGAACTATTGATCCCAGCCCTTCGTTCTCCGGCTAAGACTCGTCCAGATCCTTTTAATGACCGTTTTATGTTCATTGTCAGGATATTTTCAGATAATAAAAACTTTTTTAGATATTTAAAAAGGAATCCCCCACTTTACAATTTTTGAAACATCTGGATATGGTACCTGGTACTATCCAAACGGCTGAACTGCATTGATAAAACCATAGATATGGTTGTCCTTTATAGAATCTGCAATGGATGCAAAAATCATGATGAGAGAGGGAATATTTAAAGGAAGTAAATGGGTGTATAGTTGTCCCATGGGGATTGGGTTTGTCCCATTCATGAATGAAATCTCTCTTTTTGCGACAAAAAAATTTTGACATTAGTGTTTTTCTGTGCCTTTTCCTTTAGCCCAGTCTCCACACGGCACGGGTCTGGTAATCGAGGTTAACGAGTACATAGGTATCCTGTAACGGAAACGAAGCCGGGACTTCGTAGATGAGGTATCCATCCGCCATGTTGCTCTCGCCGGGCTGAAGATACCCGACCACCCCTCCCCTCCCAATCTGGTAGTCATACTGGGTTCCTGAGACCGTGTCGATGACTACATCGGAACTGAATATGGGGGTATAGTTGTATACCGTTCCATTGGTGGATACGACAAACTGCGATGGCGAGGGAGCATAGATTGCAGCAGTGCCGGTATTGACCATGCGGACATAGATAAACAGGAATGTGTCGCCGGCCCTGGGCTTCTCTATCGTGTAGCCTCGTTGGATCTCGTTTGGCTGTGATGCAGCCAACTGTCCCCCCATGCTGCTGAACGAAGGGGAGGTCCAGTTGTAGTTCTCCCTTATCTCATACTTATAGATGGTCGTTTTTGCCTGACGGCCTTCGGTTCCGAAGGTCGCGTACTGGCCCAGGGACAGTGCACCCGGATAAGCGGTAACTTCAGGTGTCGGAATTACCGTCACTGGTACGGTCGTTAATGCAGTCGAAGGTATTGTTGTCTGCGACGGGACCTGCGGGGAGGTGTTCATACACCCGGAACAAAAGAGAATTATGAGGAGGATTCCCATGGCGGCTGAAAAAAGGGTAAATTTCATAATTCTACTCCTCAGATCGGTCTTGCATCTATCTCGTTTGGAAGCAGCTGTTTGAGAAGGATATCCGGTACCTGCTGCGAGGTGTGAATGGCCATGTCAAAGTATGCCCGGTTATCCCGATCACCTTTGTACACCAGATCGATCTGGAAATGGGTATCAAGAAGGGTAATTACACCAAGTGTAGTTATCTGTGCACGTCGTTCTGATATAACCCTCTTTTCGCCAATAACCATATTCTGCCGATCACCATCAATGTCGGTGATGATCAGGCCCTGGTTCGAGAGCACAATGATATGCGTATTCCCGATGGTAATTGTCTGACCCTCCGGGAACGAAACGCCATAATTGGTTGTGAATGGCATAGATACTCCCGGAGCCACATTTGTTACGGTCACACTCAGGGTTAACAACGCTACGACTGCAATAATTACAACAAGGACAATGAGGTACAGGAGAATTTTAAGCCCTCCTGACCCTCCCTTTGCTCTTTGCCGGGCACGTTCATCATCGATTGCCTGTTTCCGTGCCTGTTCTTTTGCCTTGTCGAGCTCCTGCTGCCTCAGTTTTTCCTCTTCCTGTCCTTTTAACCGTGCCTGTTCTACCGCACGTTCCTCATCCCGGGTAGTAATATCCACCATACAAATCATCACATTTTGCTTCAGATTTTTTTTCTTCGTTCACATCCAATAAATCACTCTGGTTCGCTGAAATAACATTCTGCATGAAGTCACAGAGATTAACCTGATGCATATACCTATATCAGAGTAAGCGGGTATTTTACCGGACATCTATAAAAATCCTGTCGGGTATTACAAAATTTGTAAACAAAAAAGAATACTAATTCATGAACCCGGGAACAGCAGCATACAAAAAAAATCTTTTATGATTATCATTGGGACGCTGACAGAAGATCTACTTCTGTCGAGAACGAAAAACGATAATCGTCCGAGATCAGAGCGTTATCCCCAGCACGCTGAGTATAATCAAAAGGATTGCTCCCGGTAAGCCGGCAAGGGCACAGATAATAACCGTAATCCAGTCATATCCGATATCGGGTCTTCCGGGATACTGCATCAGATGAAAGAAATTGACGATGAACAACGTGATGAGACCGACAATCGCATTTATTACCAGATGTGAGATGTTTTTAATCACAAAGAAAGCAATCGCGAGGAAGATAATAATGACCAGAATAAGGATTGCTATACCAAGAAGTTCCATACGGACTCGTACCATTATTCATTATTAATACTGGTGTTAATTTCTCTGGAATGCTTCAAATTTTGTAAAGAACAGGTATGTCTTTATATATCCCTCCCATTTATCTGCTTGTTCTGAAGCAAAGGAGGTGAGTAGGGAATGGCTGATCTGATTTGGCTGGCTGTGGTATTCCTCGTTCTGGCACTGGTATTCTATATATTGGGTGCACGGGGAATCGCCGGGTTTACAATGGAAATCGCAAAATGGCTCGTGATAATCTTCATCATAGTTGCTGTTATTACGTTCCTGCTATAGTGAATATGAGTCTGAAGAGAATAAAAAATTCCTCAATTTTTTCAAATGCGTTTTGTTTGTTGATGTATTCAGGCAAACATCTTCAATGAGATGTTTTTTGACCTCGATTCGGAAAGGTTAACGGAATTATTTTTTTTTGAAACGTAAAGAGAAAGAAAAATTATGACAAAACTGATCTCCATTAAGTGAATTTTGGTTATAACGAAAAAAAGATACTTAAGCCAGAGCTAATATCCCAGCGCTTCATTCACGAGTATCAGAGTATCCCGTCCTTCATTCTTTTCATGGGCAAGTATCACGCATTTTCCTATC
>CAWBOH010000008.1:0-13029 GCA_963790395.1 uncultured Methanoregulaceae archaeon | reverse complement strand
GATACGGCTTCAGTTCAGACTCTTTGCGTGCAGGTGCTGATTATGTTGCTTTCTCTCCCCCATGATCGGGGGCCCGACAATGGCCGGATTATCTCTTTGCTGATACCGTCACCATTCTTCTTGAACTGCCCAACGACGATCTCGTGATACCCTTATGCATGTTCCCCCCAACATCTGCCGGAGCCCGTTGAAATGGTTGAATCAGAAAAAACGGCGTCCGCATCATCGGTATCAGAACTGGGCGAACGATCTACTACCCCCGATCCAGAGAATCCTTACTGAAGGTGATACCGTATCGCTGTCAGAAATACCGAACAATTGAAAAAGTTCATCCGACTACTCTAAACGGTGATGTAAATGAAACGGAACTCGGGTGCAGGATGGGTCAGGTAGCGAACAGATAATCCGATATATGTACCTGGTCCAGCGGGTGTACAGGAATTGTCGTTGGAATGAGCGGCGGTGTGGACTCTGCAGTAGCAGCCGCGTTCTGTTACCGGGCAATCGGGGGTGAAAAGGTGCTTGGACTTTCTCTTCCCTCATCAGTCAGCGACCCGGCAGATATCAAGGATGCTGCAGTGCTCTGTGACAGGATGGGTATGAAACACCGGATAGTGAGCATAGAACCCATGCTTAACGGATTCAAAACCATACCGGAATTTAAAGAATCCCGCTACCTGCTCGGCGACCTGATGGCAAGGATACGGATGGCAGTTCTTTATTATTATGCCAACCGCGATCAAAAAATTGTCTGTGGTACTTCGAACCGTAGCGAATATATGCTCGGGTACTGTTCCAAAGTTCGGGGATAATGCGCTGATTTCCAGCCTTTGCTGCACCTTTATAAAACTGATATTTATGAATACGCCCGGGAACTGGGAATTCCGGAGTCAATTCTTAAAAAGGCACCCTCCGCTGGTTTATGGGAAGGACAGCGTGACGAAGATGAGATCGGTTTATCCTACACAGAAATTGATACTTCGCTCTTGGCACTTGAGCAGCAGAGACTGGCTGGCAGAGACCCGGCACAGGAGAAAGTACTTGCACTCGTGAAGAAGAGCGAGCACAAAAGACTCGTTGCACCTAATCTTTTAGCAGCACAGAAAAAACTGTAAGAAATTTTTCCGGGTAATTGAGGAATGACAGGGCTTCCTCATTACCTATAAGATTTACAGCGGGCCCCTGCAGAGAGGGTAGTGTCTCGTTTCTGCAGGTTGCCCGGTATACCGTACTGGTGGCAAAAGCGGATAGCGGGAATTTTTTTGTATCTTTCCATCACTCATTTCATAATACGCACCACCACGATATTTTTCATACTCTCCATACTCGCTTTCGAATGCCGTTGAAACAATATTTGCCATGGTGAGCGTTTTATCCGGGGATGGATTAATGGATACATGCCCATATTCCGGCGGGATGATCACAAGGTCACCGGCATATGCAGAGATCATCACTACATCATCAAGTCTGCGGGACTGAAGAAGGTAATGAACCTGACCTTCAATTACTTCGTAAATCTCAGGATAACCGATCCCGGCAGGGTTTTTCGGGTGATAATGTCCCTTGGTCTTCACCCACTCGCCACAAATTGTCCGTGAGGGGATGACCGTGAGATCATACCGCAGGTTATGGTGGTGCAACCAATCACGGTCCGCATCAGATTTTGCCAGATCACGGTACATAAAATAGAGAGGGCCACTGCTCGCGCACGAGGGGTCGGCAAGGACGGGACGCATATCCTCAATCGTCCGCACCGCAGGTTGAGGAAGCTCCCCTTCCCATTGGGGCATTACTTCTTCTTTCGCATTACAAGTAAATAATACCCGGCGCCGATACCAATTATCGCGATAATCCCTATGATTCCCAACGCCTGTATCAATCCACCCGATGCGGGTCTGGGTTGAACCGTGACCTGCACGTTAAATGAATCTGATACCTGACTGTTGTCCAGTGCATCACGATACCTTACTTCAGTATTCAGGGAATAATCCCTGACAACCGCCGCATCATCTACCATAACCTGATAGTGTGCGGTTGCGTTTTCCCCGGTTTTATATCACCAAGATATGCGGTATCATCACTGCTTTTAAACGGTTCCACTGCTGAAAGCCGTGCCTGGGCATGATATGCTATCGTGTTGCCCCGGTTCTGGTATACAACCTGGATTACACTTTGCGATCCCTGTACAACCTGCACCGTCCCTGACACGATAGTGAAACTGATTTTTCCACCAACAGGGATTCCGATAGTATCAGGTGCAGAGCTCACTACATCGCCCTCACGGTTCTCGTACATCACCAGAACATCAACCGGATATGACTGTTTTTCCGCATCACCGGATACCGCTACTTTATATCTGCAGGTGACTGTGCTGTTGTGGGGAAAATCCCCGATAAAAACACTGCTGTCCGTTGGAATTATCGGACTTGCTCCATTCCGACGTATCTTCACGGAAGCCTTTTTGCCATCCTCTAACCCGATGTTTTTAATGGTGAGGTTCAGGTATCCTTCACTTCCGATATTCAGATTTTCCGGCACAGCATCGAGGACTTCAATCTTTATCTGGGGCTTGATTTTTATTGTTATTGGGATGGTCTCGGTCATCTGCTGGTAATTCGACTGGAGGACATCCGCCGCTTCCTGATCTGATGATGCAAGATAGGTGTACCTGATAGTCAGGGGCAGGCGGTATTCCCCTGCCGTGGCATCAGATGTTATTTTTGTTTCAATTGCCACGGAAGCCATTTCCTGGCTTTTAATATCCCCGATTACCTGCGGGTCGTTTTTAATAATCACCGGAGCATTACCGGCCGAAAGTCCGACCGTTACTATCTTTGCAGTCGTCGGCAGGTCGTCCCGTTCGATCGTTCCTTTAGTTACGAACTTGAGATTATTCACACCACTATTCCACACAATAACATGAATGGTGGCGTCCTCCCCGGCGGTAAACTCGTTCGTACCTGATAGTGCTGCCGACATCTGGGGACTTCCGCCAAGATAAGTCGTCACACCCATGACCGGCATAGTGCACCAGAGCCCCAGTGCAAGAAAAACAATTATTATTTTGTAATATTTCATGAGCTATCACTTGTTGTTATAATTATAACAACATTTATTATTGCAGGATATAAAGTGATGTTCCTGTGAAATTGCCGTCAGAAAATCCAATCCGGGTTATTGAATGCCTTAAATCTCTCGGTCTGACAAAATATGAAGCACTCGTCTATATTGCGCTCCTGAAACAGGTTAGTGCCACGGCAAGTGAGATCCATGAGATATCCGGAGTTCCCCGCGCATCAGTATATACCGTGATTGATCAGATTCTTGATAAGGGACTGGTTTCGGTGTCACAATCTGCACCTAAACGGTTTGCTGCAATTTCCCCCGATGATGCCATTACCAGACTGATGGATCAAATCGAAAAAGATTCAGAATATGCACGCGATTCCTTATCATTGGTCTATCAGGAACGGATGACCCCCGGGATCGGAACCGGGGAACTTATCTGGAATATCTACGGTATAGAAAATATCAAAAAACGGTTCGCGGACCTCATTTCCGGTGCAAAGCACGAGATCAGGATTATTGCTCACTCCCAGTTTTTATCACACGAAATTAAACAGAAGCTTTCCACTATTGCACATCAGATCAGCGTTGAAATTTTAACCCCCCATTGGGGGGGAGAGAACCCCAAAAAAATGAGCGTGTACGTCATTAAGCATCCCGAAATCCCAAAAGAGATTGATAAGGCGATGGAAATGATGGCGGGAGGAGTCTGCATCATCGACAATCGTTGTGTAATGGTTATCCTTGGGGTAGGAGAGGAAGATGCAGTAGCGCTTTTTTCAGAATCTGAAGGCTTTGTCCGTTTCTTTGTGCGTTATTATAACCTGATCTTCGACGAATCCAAAAAAACCAGGGTAAAATAAGCAACCAAATTATTAAAAATCCCTTATTTCTACCATCTGTGAGATATCCATCAGTCCCTTCATTGCCTGCGTCTGCACCCAGCGGCCACCTTCCCGGATTGCAGCCATCGGATTTGTCCCACCGACTGCCGCAATTGCAACGAACTGCGGGCTCACAGGCACACCAAGGAGTGGAAGGTTCGGCATCCCCACTTCAAGAATACCGGACAGGCTGCTGCCTGCTAGCTCATCCAGTACCTGTGCCGACCCTTGGTTCAGCCTCCATATGAAATTCCCTTATATTTGCGAGAATCGCCCCGCTTCCCGTACGCATAACACTGGTGATAGATGTCGTCCTCTGGGAGAACAGCACCTGGAGAGGATCGATTGTTGTATGTTCATACAGGATGATATGAGTGAAACGAATAGGTGTGCGATTTTCTATCTCGACAACCCCACCTCCGATCGGAGTGATGGGAATTCCCCGCCGTATCAGGATACCATCAAAGGTAATACTGCATATTGTGCAGATACCGGTGAATCCTTTCGGCACCGTATACCCGTGCAGTTTTTCACGGAAGAGAGAATCTGACACGTCCGCTTACGGTGATACCAGTCTTATATGCATCCCTGAGGATTGAGATTGCAAAATCGAGGTCTTCGTTTTTTATTACCGACAGGTTATACACAACATTGCCATCACCTGTCGACCGGATCAAAAGTCACCTGCATCGCAAAATCTTCAATGCTGTGGTTGACGAATTTGAGCGGAACGGTCATGATAGTAATTTCAGACATCGATATAGAAAAATTGTTCTATAAGACCATGGCAATTTATGTATGATGGAACACGACATGCGGGAAAAAGCCAAACATGCAATGCGGCTCATTCTTGAGGCAGCCCGTTTTGAGGTCGAAGAAGTTGATGACCCCCTTGACCTTTCTGCGGTTCGCGACGGCACCTGCCTTCTGGTGCTCTGTTCAAATGAGAGTGACATTGTCAGCCAGTTTGATAAAACAAATTACAGCCTCATGATTGACGATCACGAAATGAGTTGCAAGAAACTCCTTTTTTCCATTGATAAGGATATAGTGACAGAAAACTGTATTCACTGGGGAGTTGACGAATTCGTGCGGTATACCGGTGAGGCTGTCCTCGCCGATATTCTTGACCGTGAACTGGCCCTGGATCTTTCACCCTCTAAAGGCAGGAGAGCCCCGGTTGAAGCTGAAGCTGCCGGGCAGGAAGTATCCAGAAAAGAAGAGCCATCGGGTATCACAATTCCCCATTACCCGATAAAAATTACCGAACAGGCAGCAATCCGTACAGGCGGGGTTCAGGGTACCGCAAAACTCCGTTTTATTCCCTATTATCTTTTTCATTATTCGAGCAGTGGCGAACAGGTGTATAAGGATCGCCGCATTCCGTTTGATGCTGACGGGTGGGGTGCAATTAACGCGATCAATGGTATAAAAATTGACCTTGATGATAAGTTAGTCGAGGAAAAGGAGATTCCCTCCGGGGCTGAAGTAGCTGATCCTCATATCCGGAAAGATGAGGCCACAGAGAGGATTGTCAACGAACTCATCGACCGGCTCACCCAGAAGGTGCGTATAAAACAGGAGAAAGGTGACGCAATCTTCTACGAAGAGAAGATCCTCAAACCCGAAAAGAAAAATATCTCTGTTGATACCCGGCAGGTCTATATCCCGATCTGGCAGATACGGGGCAAAAAGATTGTTGAGATTAATGCTTTTACCGGTGAACTGCTCTCAGAACCGATGGATGAAGGAGTCGAAATATTCTAAGGAGCATGTTTGTGCAGGGATAAAAAAACACAAGAAATTTCCTGTGCTTCTCCTGCTGAAAGGATCAGAAAGTCTCTGTCCATGGGAACGGAAAATCCATGATCGTGGTTCTTGGGGGTGGCCCGGGTGGAAGGATCGCATCGATTCGGCTCGCCTCCGCAGGTAAAGAGGTCAGGCTTATCGAGCATGGGAGTATTGGCGGTCAATGCCTGCATTATGGCTGCATGCCCGTATGTGCCCTGAATGATGTTGCCCGCACGATTCATTCATTGCAGACATTCAAACACCTCGGCATTATTGATTCGTCTCCCCGTGTCAATTTTCTTAAAATGCTTGAAGAGATGCGGTCAGTTCAGACAAAGATCGCATCGGTGCTCGACACTGAAACAACCTCTGCCGGGGTGGATATTACCTATGGGAAAACCGGCAGGCTTGATGGAAAAACTGTTTTTGTAGCAGACGAGATGATTGAAGCGGATGCTGTTATTGCAGCAACCGGATCCCTCCCAAGGATTCCGGATATTCAGGGTATAAATCTGCCAGGGGTATACACCCCCCACAGCCTGTTCCAGCTCAAAACGATGCCCCAAAAACTTGCAATCATCGGGGGAGGTGTCATCAGCTGCAGAATTTGCGTACATTTTCAGCTCGCTTGGATGCGAGGTTACCATCCTGTCAAGGAGCAAAATCTTAAAAGATATCGATAAAAACCTTCGTATTCTGGCGATAAAGGATCTTGCAGCGGTGAATATACAGGAAAACACCCGCGTTCAGTCAATAGAAGGGTGTTCCGGTGTCAGGTCGCTGCAGATCGCAACAGATGGACAAGTCTCCGAACTTGAAGCAGATACCGTCCTCATTGCCTCCGGACTCGTGCCGCGTTCCGATGTGTTAAACGGTTTGAAAAAAGGACCCATCGGGGAGGTCATTGTTGATGAGCATATGCGGACCAGTGTGCCGGATGTATACGCATGCGGGGATGTGGTCGGACCACCCTACCTTACTCCTGTAGCCCGGTACCAGGGTATTGTTGCAGCGGATAATATCCTCGGTATTCCCCGGAAAATGGATTACCGGTTCATTCCCCAGTCGATCAACCTCTCACAGGAACTGGCATTCTGCATCAACGGAAAAGAACACACCACATCAATTGCGATACCGGGCCCTGCCGGACCCGGAACATTCTGGGATGTGCCATCCAATCATACCGGGCTTGCCAAGGTTATGTTTGAGGATGATGACGGAATAATCAGGGGAATCTGTGCTGCAGGACCGGGTGGCGGGCTTATCGCGGGATACATGGCATTTCTTATGAAGCACCATTTTTCGATTCATGACTTTGAGGAATTTATCGAAGTCCATCCATCGACGGATGGCATCTACGGCCTCTTGAAATATGCATCCGAACGGCTCAAAAAAAGAAACGCTCCGTAATGTAACCGGGTTGTTTTTATAAGGTCAATCATTCATTTTTATTAGTATCATAATCTCCCGGCGCGGGTGCTGAAGGTATTATTACCGTTCAACTCGCATTATTATGATACTCACCTCCCGGACAGCGGGTGTTTTTAATATGACCAGCCCCACCGAAAATACTGTATTTGACCAGACGCGGCTCGATAAAATCCGTGCGCTTCAGGATAAAGGTATACTCATCTTCCCTTCATCGTTTGACCGGCAGCACACGGTTCTCGATATCAAGACGAAGTATGCGGATATCACCCATGACAAGAGTGTAGAACGGGTATCTACAGCAGGACGGATTTATATTGTCCGGAACCATGGGAAGACCGTGTTTGCAGACCTCGGTGACGAGACGGGAAAGATCCAGTCTGTATATCCGAAAGAACGATCTCGGGGATGAGCAGTTTCAGCTCTTCAATCAGTTCATCGAGCGGGGAGACATCATCGGGGTCACAGGTCATGTGTTCCGGACAAAACTGGGTGAGATCACTATCTGGGTGGACACATTCACCCTTCTCTGCAAGGCAGTATGTTCGCTCCCGGAGAAGTTCCATGGCCTGACCGATATCGAAAAGCGCTATCGCCAGCGTTATGTTGACCTGATTGTGAATGAGGAGAGCCGGAAGATATTCCGGAAGCGGAGCCGGATCGTCTCCCTGATCCGCAGGTATCTCGATGACCACGGGTTCCTCGAATTCGAAACCCCCATCCTGCAACCGATATACGGCGGGGCAAATGCCCGCCCGTTCACCTCCTACCACCACTTCCTTGACCAGAAACTCTTCCTCAGGATCGCCCCCGAACTCTACCTGAAGCGGTTGGTTGTCGGCGGATTCGAGAAGGTTTTTGAGATATCCCGCAACTTCAGGAACGAGGCGGTCGACACCGATCACAACCCGGAGTTCTCGATGGTGGAGATTTACTGGGCGTACCGCGACTTCGAGGATATGATGGCTCTGACAGAAGACATCGTTTCGTCCATAATCCTCGAAGTCCACGGGAAATTCGAGATCCCCTATGGGGAGACAGCGCTGAACTTCACAAAGCCGTGGAAGAAACTGTCGATGGCGGACGCCGTGAAGGAATATCCCGGGATCGACATCTTTGCCCATACGGCTACCGAGCCTCCGTGAGCTTGCCCGGAAGAACAAACTGGACGAGCCGGAGAAACCCGGAACCCAGCGGGAGTTCCTCGTCGCCTTCTTCGAAGGTCTGGTCGAAGAGAAACTCATCCAGCCGACCTTCATCTACGATTACCCTGTCGAGAACTCCCCGCTCGCGAAAAGACACCGGAGCAAGGAGGGATTCACCGAACGGTTCGAGCTCTTTATAAGCGGTATGGAAGTGGGCAATGGCTTCTCAGAACTGAACGACCCTGTAGACCAGAAAGCACGGTTCGAAGACCAGGATGAGAAGCGACGCAAGGGTGATGTCGAAGCCCAGATGATCGATTACGATTTCATCAATGCTCTCGGGTATGGTATGCCACCGACCGGTGGCGTGGGGATAGGCATCGACCGGCTCGTGATGCTGCTGACGAATAATGTTTCGATCAAAGAAGTCATCCTCTTCCCGCAGATGAAGAGCCTGCAAGCCGAAGAAGAAGGGGATGAGAAAAAACCTGCCACCGATCAGGAATCAGAATAATTATTTTTCTTTTAAGAATCGATAAGGTACTACTTTTTTAGTCACTGCCAAATCATACATGGCGAAGGATAACAGTTATCCCTCATTGTTTGTATTTTCCCGGCACGGAAGCACGGGATAAAAAATGGTCACAAAAGGTGGATAATCCAAAAATATCCCCCTCTATCCGAAATGCACATATATCACTTCGTCAAGAAGAACGCCATTCTTGGAAATCGCATTCCTGTGGACGGCTTCACGGGTAAACCCGCACTTCTCCAGCACTCGCATCGAGGCAGGGTTATTCGAGAATATGCCTGCCTGGAGCCGTATTATATCATTCCTTTTAAAAACGACAGGAACAAGTGAACGCACTGCATCGGTCACGATACCCTTACCCCAGAAGGACTCGGAAAGCCAGTACCCGACCTCAGCAGACCTGCGTTTCACATCCTCCAGCGGGTGGATACCAATACTACCAACTGCCTCACCCTTAACGTCAATTGCCAGGAAAAGGTTTGGTGTGGACCCTGTTGCCATGGTGATGAACCTGTGTGCATCCTCCAGGGTGTAAGGTGAAGGAAAAACATCTCTCATCGTTACCGCAATGCGGGGATTATTCGCGTGCCTTGAAAGGGATCCGGCATCGCCCGAAACCCAGTCGCGGAGTGTGCAGCCCGGTGTGATGATATACATAATCAGGTTACCAGTACTTTTGGTGTTTTTATTGGTATAAGGGATTGATTCGTCCACCCTCATTGTAGAAATTCTGCCTGCATGTTGATTGGACGGCTTATATCTGTCAGCGACCACATCTCCCTCCTCCGCAGGTGCCTGGACCCCCGGCAACAGGAACGAAATCTTTTTCGAACTTCCTGCCAAAAACAAACATTCAGCATAAAAAGAACGGTCTGGACAGACCGGTTATCCCGTTCACATCACCGGTTCCTGTGTTTAACCATGATGAACCCGAAAGAGACCTTAAGTGAGGACGAATTAGCAAAAGGACTCTCATTTATCATAAAGGACGGGCTCGCCACGCAGGCCATGGTCACGTTGACCAGCGGGATCTTCCTTGTTGCATTCGGCCTCCAACTGGGCGCGTCCAATACGGTAATAGGGCTGCTTGCGGCAATCCCTCCGCTTGCCGAGCTAATCCAGATGCCCGCCATCTCGGTTGTTGAAAATGTCCGCAACCGGCGACTGATCTGCGTTGGCGCTTCGATTGTCGCACGGATCTTCTGGATCGTCATTGCCCTCATCCCGTTCCTCTTTGGCCCTGCAGCCGCCGTACCCGTCCTGATCGTGTCGCTTGTTCTGTACGGTTGCGTTTCTGCCATCTCCCACTGCAGCTGGAATTCCTGGATGCGGGACCTTGTGCCTGAAGAGATCCTGGGCAGCTTCTTCTCCCGCCGCATGTCCCTGTCTCTTGCCCTTGGGATCGTACTGTCCCTTGCTGCCAGCGCCCTTATCGATTTCATCCAGAGGAATCCAGCCTATCCCCCGGGCACTGCCTACTCGGTCATCTTCCTTGGCGGTTTTGTCGCAGGGCTTATGGGGATCTGGTATATGACAAAGATTCCTGAACCCTTGATGAAGGAAGTCGTAAAAGTCCCGCCTCTTGACCAGATCCGGGCCACGTTCCGCGATGAAAACTTCTCCCGGCTTATCGCCTTTTTAGGAGCATGGAACTTTGCCACCAACCTTGCCGCTCCGTTTTTTACGGTCTACCTGCTGGTCATGCTCGACTTCGATATTACAGTTGTTATTGCCTTTGCTGTCCTTAGCCAGATCTCGAGCGTTCTCTCCTACGGAATGTGGGGCCGGATTGCAGACCGGTTCAGTAACAAGTCCGTTCTGCGGATCTCGGGACCACTCTTTATGATCTGCATCCTTGGCTGGACATTTACGACCTTGCCCAACCGGCACCTGCTGACCATTCCGCTCCTGATCGCCCTGCACATCCTGATGGGGGTGTCCACGGCGGGAGTCACGCTCGCATCAGCAAATATCGGGCTCAAGCTTGCACCCCACGGCGGCGCAACCGCCTACCTTGCTACCATCAATATCACAAACTCCCTCGCAGCCGGTATCGCACCCATCCTCGGCGGGATGTTTGTCGATTCGTTCAAGGCCACCGAACTCTCGCTCACCCTTAACTGGAAAAGCCCGGGAACCGCCTTTGCCATCCAGACGCTGGACTTCCAGGTACTGGGACTTTTTCTTTGTCTTTGCGTTCCTGATTGGAATCTACTCAATCCACCGGCTCGCCTATGTCAAAGAGGCCGGGGAAGTGGAAGGTCGGCTTGTCGTCAAGGAGATGATAGCACAGGTCAGCCGTGAGATGCGTAACCTTTCTACCGTCGGGGGGCTGCGGTATATGCTCAGGTTCCCGTTGCTCGGCAGTGACTCACCAGGAACAGAGGAGAGAAATCCCGGGGATATCGAGCGCCCGAGGGAGAGATAACATCTGTTTCAAGGCGACCCCCCACATTCAGGAAGCGGGATGGGATCCACCCCTGTCACGTACCAGGTCAGAGGTCACTTGTGCAGATAGTCGAGATGACCTTGTTCTCCGCCTTTGTTAAAGGAACTCGATTGCGGTGGATTTACTGAAGGGATCCCGATACAAGGATAAGAATATTCACTTAGCGGTAGCCCGCAACGGCTGCAATACCCGGTGAACTCCCTTTTTTTAAGAGAGAGAAAAATGCCCCCATCACTTGTGGTACGGTTCACCGCTGTTGATCCTGCATACACGGTAGAGCTGTTCCAGGAGCAGGAGCCGGGCCATCGGGTGGGTGAACGTCATCTTCGAGAGCGAGAGTCGCATATCGCTCCGGGACAGGACTGCTGGAGAAAGCCCGAGATCTCCGCCGATAACAAACGTGATCTGGTTCTTCCCGGTCAGCTCCCGCTGACGGAAAGATTCGGCAAGCTCCTTGCTTGACCAGGCGGTCCCTCTGACATCGAGAGCAATGCTGAAACGAACCGGAGGGAATCGCAGAGAGGATTCGCTCGCCTTCCTTTTCCACCGCGGCCTTTTCTTCGGATACGGAAGCGGAGACGTGCCGTTTCTCCTCGGCAAGTTCAAGGATCTGCAGGTTCACGTATGGGCGAAGGCGTTTAACATATTCTGCAATGCCATCCTGCAGGTATTTTTCCTTGATTTTTCCAACAGCAATTACCTGAATGTGCATGATCCTGTTATCATAAAAGTCTGAATGTCCATAACCAGGGTTAGAAAATTATAAAAGAGGGGGGTGGAAGGATGTTACCTATGGATTACTTTTAGGTTCCTTTTGTTCAATTTTTTGCGAAGACAACACTTCCACAAGTACGTCTTTCATCATTTTTTTCATGAGATCACGACCCTCTTCTGAGGACATATAGTCCTTAAAGAGGTCTTTGAACTGTCCCATATCGTGGTGATTATCGACGAAGCTTAATAAAGACTTGCGTGATGCAATCCGAGACCGTGGAGAACTTCTTTTCCTCGTACACGAGTTTATTGACCTTCTCGTAGATATTCGGGGGCATTTTATAGGATATTGCTACCCGTTCCCCGCGAGTCCCGAGCACCTTCTCTGCCATTCTCTATAAGGTAGGGTAAATTACTATAAATAGGCTGTTGATATTCCTTATGTAATCCTTTTTTTCCGCTTGTATGCTTTAAAGAATACATAAGGAATACTTTTTATAGCGCGGCAGATAATAAAAGATTCATACGAGGTGAAACCATGAATGAAGTAATACTTTTACTCTTGGGAATAGCAGGCATATTTTCAATTGCCTGCAGTATCGCGCTCATAACACTCGGAAAGATGATTGACCGGCACCCACAGGCTGGTGAAGATACACGGGAGAGGAGCCTGGCGAGTCCCAAAGAGTCCACGATGATTGCAGTGATCGTATTCTGGGCGCTGTTCATACCGGGCGGATGGGCAGTCCTTCAGGAAACGAGATTTACACTTATTGTCGGGATTACTACGCTCTTTGCAATCTGCCTCTTCATGCTCACCGCCATGGTATTCTCATCTTCCCGTTTTCAGGACCATGAAACAGCGGGAAAAAGCATCGGGAAAATCGGTCATTTACACCGGTGATACAGCCTGCTAAGTCCGGCCCTCGAGGCAGCGGCCGGCTCGCAGCCGGTGTTACGAAAAAGCACTATAAACGCCCTGTCGCAAATTTCATGATGCAGTCATTGCTGAAAAAGACT
>CAWBOH010000007.1:0-42374 GCA_963790395.1 uncultured Methanoregulaceae archaeon | reverse complement strand
TGCCAGGTTTGGCAGGACCCGCATCTATAATGGGAAATCAGGGGAAGGTACCGGTGCGGGAATTGTTGTCACCTTCCTTGTCCTGCTCCTGTTCATCCCGGTCACCGGGGCACTGGTCGTGGCGGTCCTTGCAGGAATCATCGAATTGTTCTCACCGGTTGATGACAATTTAGCCATTCCCGTCAGCATCTGTATCCTCTTAACGGTTGTTCCCGTACTTATCTGAAAAGGCAGGCTGACATCACGCTCTTTTTCCCTTAAAGGATAGGTATTTCTCAAAGATCTTAAATCCCGGCCAAGATACCAGGATCCGGAATCGTTTTTTCCATCGTTTTTCTTAACACCGGGTATTTCTCCTGGATGATGCCAGCTGATACCCAAGAATTATAAGAAACAGCCACAGGGCCCCGATTATGTAGCTTCCCAGTACATCACTTGCCCAGTGTGCCCCGAGATACACCCGTGAGACGCCGATGAGCAGGATAAGAGCACCACAGGCTGCAATTACCAGTACCCGGAAACGTCCGTTCTGGTGAAGCCATGCGAGATACGCGATGAAACCAAAGAATACGACAAAAAAGAGGACATGCCCGCTCGGAAAACTGTACTGGTTGATGGAATGGAAGATATCGGACGGGTCCGGTAAAAATAAAGGAGGACGCGGGCGGGCAACCAGCACTTTGATCAGTGAGGTGAGCACGAAATTGCTCAGGGTGAAAAGGATAAAAACACCTTCCAGCACCTGGCGCCTGGCGATATAATACGCAGAAACTGCTCCGACCATGACGATCCCGGGCCAGGTGTCCCCGATTGCACTCAGACCCTCCATGGCAAAAGCGATGACCGGGTTTTTCTCTTCCTGCAGTTCATGGGTAATCTTCAGATCAAAGGGGAACACTGCAAAAAGGTGCGCAGCAACCGTGAGTGCAAGTGCGCACGCCAGCATAAGAAGGAATATATTTCTTAATCTTTGATCCATCGTGTTGTGCATTATATCCCGGCTATAGATAAAATAGTGCAGGTTTTTTGTGAAAATGAGTAGTTCGGATCAAAACCTGGCAGGAACCTGAAAGTGAGCCGGATGGATGACCATCATAACCGGATCCTTGAATTCTTCCGGTATCGCGGGAATATTATGACGCCCCGGATTAGAACTGTCTGATCTTCTGTTGTTCTTTGCATCCCAGGCGCTCAAGAGGAGTTTTTCGCCTTTCCGGGCTTGACATTTCTTCACTCTATACCGGAACCGGGTCGGAAAAATTATTCAGATTTTTACCAGGGTGGATTTTTAACCCCGGGTTAACCGGATTTGGTACAAAATCTGGCGCAAATCATCCATTTTTAACTTTTCGATGAGAAGTTCTTCTTCTTTGAGCTTTTTGAGGGCAAAACGGACCGTCTGTGGAGGAAGATTTGTCTTTTTCACCAGGTCTTTATGGGTCATTGGATGACCCAAAGTAAGAATTTTCATCACTTTTTGTGAAGATTTGGGTAATCCGGGTGCAGTCATACGCAGGGGACCTCAGAAATTAATCACAGCTGGTCCCACATCCCTCCTGCAGTTTCTGATCCGATTCCTCCATGTCTGCAAATATTGCAGCAAGCGTCATGTCCACGAAATCCTCAAAGGTTTCCATGGTTCCCCGGTTTTCCCCGGCGGATATCCTCATTCTTATGGGATAAGTCTTTGATTAATTCCTGGATTCTCGCGGGGGAAATATCCATCATGTTCACCTGGTACGACCGTTTTGAACACGGTTAGCGTATCACAATTCCTTTCTAGCTCGATCGTTTTTTCACCGCTGTGTCATATACCATCCAGTTCCTCTCCCATTCCGGATTCCTGGATTTGAGCATGGTAAGGATCTTTATCCTGATTTCCGGCGTAGTTATCCCATCTTTTGCCATGTGCTCTATATCATGGGCAATTGTCCGGGCAAAGTCAGGAGGAGCGCCGGATTTTATGGCACTCACCACAATCTTTTCAGGAACAAACTGCTCTTTTCTCCCATCCCGTTTTTTTACCATCATCATATCAGATCACCATTCCTTCATTTCTCCATTCATGGATCATCGGGGAAAAAATGAGACCATTTTTGACAGGTACATATGGCCATGAATTTCTCTTTTTCCCTGTTCATTTCAGCAGGATACATGCCTTTGATGCCCTGCATTATCTGTTCAGATGTGCCCCCTGATTTGAGCACCCGGGGATTATTCAATGAGAATTTTCCCTTTTGGTTCTTTTGCCGTCTTCTTCAGATGGACTTCAAGCACGCCGTTCTTAACGGTCGCAGTCGCTTTATCTTTTGTAACGGGCACAGGAAGGGGAACTATTCTCGTCATGGAGCCAAACCTGCGTTCGCGAAGGTAATAACCCTCTTTTTCCTCTTTGTTCTCTTCTTTGCGCTCCCAGGAAATTTCCAGCGCCTGAGGATGAATCAGGTCAAGCGAGATGTCTTTTTTGGTAACCCCGGCTATGAGATCTGCTGTAACGATAATCTCATCACCATGGTCTGCTACATCGACATGGAGACGGACCTGTCGTGCCGGAAGCATCTTTGTTGCCGGTTCTCCTGCAGAAGGCAACAATGCTACCGGGTTTGTCCCGTACATCTCATGAAATAATGCGTCCATATAATTTCTCATTTCTTCAAGCTCATCAAAGACTGACTTGTAATACCATCTTGCCATAATGTCCTCCTCCTATCTTTCACCATCTGGCTGACATACGGGTTCATTGTACACGTATGCATGCGGGCTGATCATTCTCCTGATAACCCATAGCAGGATGCCCCATGACACTTCGCTTCTGGCTCTGTCGCAAGAAACATTTGTAGTTACTTTCGTATCCCAAGCACCCTGCTGCCCCTTGTCCGGGAGGCTATTGTTCATGGAATTTTATCAAATGTTTTTCGTAAATCAGATTTTGAAGCAAATTTTGAAACACTATCCGGATTTCTATAGAGAATGGAGAGACTGCAGGGCATATGGCCTTAAACTTTGCCGGGGAAGAAAGAGAATTTTTTTTTAAAGCAAAACGATTGCTGTGCTATATACCGCCGATAAAAGCTTCTTTCATCAGGTCTTCTTGTTTTTTTGTCAGTTTTTCAGGGATCTGAACAATAACTTTCAGGAGTAAATCGCCCCTGCCACGGGAATTCAGGGTGGGCATTCCCTGCTCCCTGAGGCGGAAGAGGGTATGGCTCTGGGTTCCGCGGGGAATTTTCAGGATTGCACTTCCGGTGATGGTAGGTACCGTGATCTCACCTCCGAGCAGGGCAGTTGCAAGCCCGACTACTGCTGTGCTGTACAGGTCCATCCCCTGTCTTTCAAAGACCGGGTGCTTTTTTATATGGACTACGGCATACAGGTCACCCGGGGGACCATGTTCCTCGCCAGGTTCCCCCTCTCCTGCGATCCTTAAAAACTGGCCGTCTTCAACTCCTGCGGGGATTGACACCTCAATTCTTCTGGTCTTCCGGATTGTCCCTCTCCCATGGCAGGTCTCACAGGCTTTACCGATGATCTTTCCGCGGCCGCCGCAATCAGGGCATTGGGCAATGTTCATCACCTGCTTGTGGCCACTCCGCTGAATCCTTCTTATCTCACCGGTCCCTTTACAGGTGGGACATTCGTTTATAAAACCCGGTTGTGCCCCTGAACCGTGACAGGTACCGCACTCAAAGTTGTGGGGGACATCAACCGTGTTTTTCGTACCATAGTACGCGTCAGTGAGGGAGATCTCGATCTCGTACCGGAGGTCCGCCCCGGCCCGGCTCCGTGCCCTTCCGGAACCTGCCGAGAATGCATCGAAAATATCGCCTAAACCGAAGTCCCGGAAAAGATCATCGTAACTGGGGGTCCTGTATCCGGAAGTATCTCCCGGGCCTGAAGGCAGCATGTCCTACCTGGTCGTACTCAGCCTTTTTCTGCGGGTCCGACAGTACCTGGTAGGCCTCGTTGATCTCCTTGAACTTCTCCTCTGCCTCTTTGCTTCCCTTGTTGAGGTCCGGGTGATATTTTCTTGCCAGTTGCCTGAACGCCTTTTTCAGGTCATCCTGAGATGCATCCCGTTTGACGCCCAGGATTTCATAATAATCTTTTTTTTCCATCGGCGCACGAATACCGGTTATTTCTCGTCATGAACCCTGAAGTCGGCATCCACAACTTTTTCATCGCTTTTACCGCCCGTTTCCTGGCTGGTGTAGCCTGCAGAACCTGCCTGGGAACCTGCCTCCTGCTGGGACTGCTGCTGTGCGGCCTGCTGGTACGCGGCTGAACCGGCTTCTCCCAGCACTTTCTGGAGTTTCTCGGTCTCGGCCTTGATCTTTCCGGAATCCTTTCCTTCAAGCGCTGATTTGACTGCCACGATTGCCGCATTCACTTTTTCGATCAGGTCTGCGCTCAGCTTTCCGGCAAGGTCGGATTTTGTTTTTTCAGCTATGTACACGAGAGAATCAGCAGCATTCCTGGCCTCGACTTCCTCTTTTCTTAATTTGTCCTGCTCTTCATACTGTGTTGCTTCATTGACCATCTTTTTCACATCAGCATCGGCAAGTTTGGTGGATGCTGTAATGGTCATCTTCTGCTCCTTTCCGGTACCAAGATCTTTTGCCGATACATTCAGGATACCCGATGCATCGATATCGAACGTGACTTCAACCTGCGGGACTCCCCGTGGGGCCGGTGGAATGCCCACGAGGTTGAACTGCCCGAGGCTTACGTTATCCGCAGCCATCGGTCGTTCTCCCTGGAGCACATGAATGGTCACTGAGGTCTGGTAATCTGCGGCAGTAGAGAACGTCTGGCTTTTCTTCGTAGGAATTGTCGTGTTCCTTTCAATCAGGTGGGTCCTCACACCGCCGAGTGTCTCAATGCCAAGGGTCAGGGGTGTCACATCAAGGAGCACCATGTCCGTGATCTCACCGCCCAGGATTGCACCCTGGATCGCTGCCCCGATGGCAACACATTCCATCGGGTCTATCCCCCGCTCCACTTTCTTGCCGATATGGTCCTCAATAAATTTCTGGACGATGGGCATACGGGTCGGCCCGCCGACAAGAATTACTTTCTGGATATCGTTTTTTGTCAGGCTGGCATCTTTTAATGCTGTTTCGAACGGGGTGATACACCGTTTGATAATCGGTTCTACCAGCTGCTCGAGTTTTGCCCGGCTCAGTTTCATGGAAAGGTGTTTGGGACCTGCCTGGGTGGCAGAAACGTAGGGGAGGTTGATCTCGGTTTCTATGACCGTGGATAACTCGATCTTCGCTTTTTCCGCAGCTTCTTTTACCCGGTTGATGGCCATTTTGTCATTTCTGATATCGATACCCTCGAGTTTTTTGAACTCGGCTGCAATATATTCATAAATGGCATTGTCCATATCAGTGCCACCCAGCTGGGTGTCACCGGAAGTGGCAAGGACGGTAAACGTCCCCCCGCCGAATTCCATGATAGTAACATCAAGGGTACCACCACCGAGATCGAAGACGAGAATCTTGTATTCACCGCTCCGGTCCAGTCCATACGCCATTGAAGCAGCAGTGGGCTCATTAACAAGCCGCACCACATCGAGACCGGCTATTTTACCCGCGTCTTTTGTTGCGGTCCGCTGGTTATCATTGAAATAGGCCGGGACGGTAATCACGGCTTTTGTTATCGGTTCTCCGAGGAAAGCTTCTGCATCACGCTTTATCTTTTGTAAGAGGAATGCAGAGATCTGTTGTGGGGTGTATTCCTTTCCGTAAATCCGGTAAATCTGGTCTGTCCCCATCTTCCGCTTTGCTGCAGTGACCGTTCCTTCCGGGTTACTTATGGCCTGCCTGCGGGCTGGTTCTCCTACGAGAAGCTGTCCGTCAGAAGTAAACGCGACATAGGAAGGAAACATTTTCCCGGCAACCGTTGCCCCTTCTGCTGACGGGATTATCGTAGGTTTGCCGCCAAGCATCACTGCCGCCTCACTGTTGGAGGTTCCAAGATCAATTCCCAAAATTTTCTCTTTACCCATTGTTCTCACCTTCATGTTCTGTAACGTGTTCTGCAATCTTCACTTTCGATGGCCTGATCACCTTCGACCTCAGCTGGTAACCCCTGCTGAAATCCTCAAGAATCGTGTTGGATTCTTCATTGCATTTCTCCTTGCAGATGACTTCATGGAAATTCGGATCAAATTTTTTCCCAACGCAGTCGATGGACTGCAACCCGTACTCTTTAAGGATTTTTTGCATTTTTTTCTGGATCATCTGTATGCCCTCCCGGTTCTTTTCCTGGCCAAGGGATGGCATTGCCTGTTCAAAATCGTCCAGGATAACAAGCAGATCTTTGATCAGGTTCTCGTTTGCGAGTGCAATAATCGAAACTTTTTCTTTTTCAGACCATTTGCGGTAGTTGTCAAAATCTGCCTGGAGGTATTTCAACCGGTTGAGACGTTCTTCTGCAAGCCGGGTCTGTTCATCAAGATCTTTTTTCAACTGTTCCAGGTCTTCTGTCATTGTTCCCCCTTTCGATGGGTTAAAATATCACCCGGTTCAGGAAATTCATGATATCCCCGGAAGCTTGATAAAACCGCTTTCATGGTCTTCATCCTTTTTGCTGTGAAATGGTGATCGGTCCATAGGTATTCGTCCTATGTTTCACTTTAAGTTAGTGATTATTTGTTATAAAGTCTTTGTTAGTGACATGCCAGGCCCTGTGAGATCCTCCACCGGAACGCGAAGGTGAGGTTCATTTTTTTCACCGTTAATCACCGTTGGGGCATGACCAGTAGTGATGAATAAAATCACTGAAAAAACAATCATCGATCTCGCAGTGTCCGCACCCGTGAACCGGACAAGCTGCACCAAAACGCTGGAATACGGCAACACCGGGTTTATGGAAATTACCTCTCACATTCCGGTAATTTTCCCAGATACGGCTTACTTCTTCCCTGGCCTGGCATGGCAAAGGTGAATCGACAAAGACAGGAATTATCCTCACCTGTATCGGGTATTGAATAGGTTCTTTTATAGGATTTATCCTGAAAAACAGTTTTTGAAGCAAATTTTGAAACAATAGGAATATTCCTGAAAGGACTCATTGATTCAGGGACAAATACATTAAAGTTTCAGGACTTTTTTTTTCGACGGTGAGGTGGAGTTCTCCATCAGAAAAACGCTTTTTATAAAAAATCACGTCTCCGGGAAGGCTGATAATTTTCTTGTACATTTTTGTGCTATCTGCCGCGACAATAGTTATCGTAGTTTTTTCAAGATCGATGTCAATTTTGATTTTTTCTTCGGCAATTCCCGGTAGTTTCGAAACGATGTGGATGAATTTTCCCTCATTACTCAGCGAGGTAACTGGTTCGATAATTTCCGGCTTTGCTGTATGCTTTAATTTTTCTTTGAGCATAATCACTGTTCTCCGCTTTTTTAACCCGCGGGGATTTTCCCACTGTTACTTCAATTATGTTGAATTTCATCATCAGAATGGCAAAAAACGATTTGAGGGTAAATATTGCCACGCCGTATCAAGGTCAGAATCAGGTTTCATGGATGGTGCAGTGCTGGCATTATGCTTACCTGATGCATGGGGCTTCTCCATGTATGTATTTCAGAGGCTTAATGTCGTGGATTGCAGGAACTGTTCAGATTCCCCGCATATCCAGAGGCTGGATTGCCTGGATTCTTGTCCATAGTTTCAATAAGGTCACATGAGTCCTGGTGTTCCCGGAGATGGTGTTGCACCTCCATTGGGTACTGTCATACCCGACTGTCCTGTTCATCAAAAAAGATAAACATATCTGGTTGTTACAATTCTTGTTTTCATTTTTATAACAACCGGGTTGATATAAATATTCCGCCAGAGAATAGAGCAGCATGTCATCCGGTGACGATCTAAAGGTCAAAGCCCACAAGGCAGTTGACAATGCCCGCGTAGCAGTGAGTGAAGCAGTCGATGATGCGAAAACTGCGGTGCACAACGCCACGACTCCTAAGAGCACTGTTCAGAATGTGGTCGATGATGTGAAGATAGAAGCACATAAAATCAGTTCGGATGCGAAGATCAAAATGCATCAGGTGGAAGAAAAACTCAAGAAAAAGTAGCCACAAGAATCATGCTGCCTGAGGAAGATGTGTGATGGAGAACCTTAAACGTCCTTTCGGTAACTCTGCCAGCCTTGGCAGTGGTCTTGGACTATTCTCTTTTTTAAAAAACGGAGTTAGTAAATTGACAACATTCCCCGAATCCCGATCTGATTTCGGAAACAAGTATCCTGAAACACCTTCGGGCGGTTCCGTAGTAGATCCTGAACTGGTACCCAGGGACCAGAACACGGGTGGTGCGGCTCCTGTTCATGGTTGTCGGGAAGAAAAATCGATGATTTCGGAAAATGATCTGAAGGTCTCAGAGCCTGAAGTACCGAAGGTTATTTGAAACAGCGCAGGATGCAATCCTGATCCTCGACGGGGACTCCGGGAAAATCATCGATGCGAATACCTTCATTCTTGGCCTTTTAGGATATCCGCTGGATTTTTTTATAGGCAAACATCTCTGGGAACTTGGATTTTTTAAAGATAAAACCCTTGCACAGGACGCATTTACCCAGCTGACAGAAAACGGGTATATCCGGTACGAAGACCTGCCTCTGGAAACAAAGACGGGGCGTTCTATTGCAGTCGAATTTGTGAGTAACGTCTATCTGGTCGGCGACAAGAAAATTATCCAGTGCAATATCAGGGATATTACTGCACGGAAACGTGCTGAAGATGCACTTACTCTCGCAAACAAAAAACTCAACCTGCTCGGAAGTATTACCCGCCACGACATTGTCAACAAGCTCAACGTTCTCGAGGCATACTTTGAATTGTCCCGGACGCAGGCTCCCAACAGTAAATTGCAGGAATACATTGGAAATGAAATAACTACAACGAAGGCTATCCGCAACCTGATAAATTTTGCAAAAGACTATGAGGGCATGGGAGTAAAATCACCGGTCTGGCAGGACCTGTCCTCGTGCATTCAAAAAATTATTGTTTCCCTCTCACCAGGGAAGGTTAATGTTAATATAAACGGGCCTGAGGTTGAGGTATTTGCAGACCTGCTCTTCCAGAAAGTATTCTATAACCTTATCGACAACGCTCTCAGGTATGGTGGGGGCCACCTCAAAACCATCACCATTTCCCCGGAGGAAACGGACGCGGGACTCGTGATCGTATTAGAGGATGATGGTATGGGAATCAGCGCTGCAGATAAGGAACATTTGTTTAAGCGGGGTTTTGGGAAACAGACCGGTTTTGGTTTGTTTCTTTCCCGTGAAATCCTGTCGTTATCCGGAATTACCATCACTGAGAACAGTCTGCCCGGGAAAGGTGCCCGTTTCGAGATTACCGTGCCAAAAGACGAATACCGTTTTATAAAAAAATAAACAAAAAAATCCCCTGTTGGATATACCTGCCTCCCTTACAGCCGGCTTTAGTTCTCTTTAAAACAGCAAACCTTTGTCAAAGGTACTCACTTTTGACAAAAATTGACTCAAAAAATGATTTACAGAAAACAATTGATAAAATCCCCAGACCATTATCAACCGGATAGAATGGCAGGACCTGGTACATTTCCTGAAGATGGAATGAGAGAGGGGTAGAGATTATGACAGGAGAGGACTACAAGTCAGTATTTCATGAGCTTTATGAGATGAGCAAATCTGATATCCCCCCGCGTTCCGCTGATGAATTGTGGGAGCTGGCAAAAGAAAAAAAGAAGATGAGTGCTGGAAGAGAAGAGTGGACGAATAATCAGGCAACCAATAACAACATCACCGTTGACCCGATCAACCCGGAGATACCTGAAGAAATGAGACATTATAAGGATTCAGAATTTCATCACACCTTTAAAGAGAATACTATATTATTATTAAATTCTGCAAAAGAATCAGAAATTCCAATATTGCCATTACCTCGCCCTCTCCAGATCCTGCCGGGTTATCACGGCTGAAATATACTCTGAATTACGGAGCCAGGTCGGGGGAATTTTTTTTTGGGAAATAAATAACCTCCATTATCGAAAAATTGTGTCTGAATTATTATAATTTCCCGGGAATTTTCTTTCGTCATGAAGAGTGTCTGATACTGGTTCTGTCCACAGGTTCGTAAAAACAGGGTATTTTTTCTTTAATCAGGATAGTACCTCATTACAAAATATCGCATCTGTCTCTTTGTCAGAATAACCAAGGTTGTGCAGATCGTGTTTTAATTCACCAACAGGCAGCAGAAGCGAACTCCAGAGTGCTATGCTTTTGAAAAAATCCGTCATTATTGAAAGAAATTCTTCATGACGGCTATGAAAAACATGGAGCAGGAATAACGTGAATGCATTTTTTCCCACACTGGCACCATATAAATCTGGCCTGTCCTGTGATTCCACAAGAAATTGTTTCCATGTATCTTCCAGACCATGGTTTTTTAAAAAAAATGAGAAATGATCCGATTCAAGAAAATCCGTGATATTTAAAGGAAGTAAATGGGTGTATAGTTGTCCCATGGGGATTGGGTTTGTCCCATTCATGAATGAAATCTCTCTTTTTGTGACAAAAAAATTTCCACGTTAGTGTTTTTCTGTGCCTTTTCCTTTAGCCCAGTCTCCACACGGCACGGGTCTGGTAATCGAGGTTAACGAGTACATAGGTATCCTGTAACGGGATCGAAGCCGGGACTTCGTAGATGAGGTATCCATCCGCCATGTTGCTCTCGCCGGGCTGAAGATACCCGACCACCCCTCCCCTCCCAATCTGGTAGTCATACTGGGTTCCTGAGACCGTGTCGATGACTACATCGGAACTGAATACCGGGGTATAGTTGTATACCGTTCCATTGGTGGATACGACAAACTGCGATGGCGAAGGTGCATAGATTGCAGCAGTGCCGGTATTGACCATGCGGACATAGATAAACAGGAATGTGTCGCCGGCCCTGGGCTTCTCTGTGGTGTAGCCGCGTTGGATCTCGTCTGGTCCTGATGCAGCAGACTGTCCCCCGATGCTGCTGAACGAAGGGGCTGTCCAGTTGTAGTTCGCTCTGTATCTCATCCTTATAGATGGTCGCTTTTGCCTGACGGCCTTCGGTTCCGAAGGTCGCGTACTGGCCCAGGGACAGTGCACCCGGATAAGCGGTAACTTCAGGTGTCGGAACTACCGTCACTGGTACGGTCGTTAATGCAGTCGAAGGTATTGTTGTCTGCGACGGGACCTGCGGGGAGGTGTTCATACACCCGGAACAAAAGAGAATTACGAGGAGGATTCCCATGGCGGCTGAAAAAAGGGTAAATTTCATAATTCTACTCCTCAGATCGGTCTTGCATCTATCTCGTTCGGAAGCAGCTGTTTGAGAAGGATATCCGGTACCTGCTGCGAGGTGTGAATGGCCATGTCAAAGTATGCCCGGTTATCCCGATCACCTTTGTACACCAGATCGATCTGGAAATGGGTATCAAGAAGGGTAATTACACCAAGTGTTGTTATCTGTGCACGTCGTTCTGATATAACCCTCTTCTCGCCCACAACCATATTCTGCCGATCGCCATCAATGTCGGTGATGATCAGGCCCTGGTTCGAGAGCACAATGATATGCGTATTCCCGATGGTAATTGTCTGACCCTCCGGGAACGAAACGCCATAATTGGTGGTGAATGGCATAGATACTCCCGGAGCCACATTTGTTACGGTCACACTCAGGGTTAACAACGCTACGACTGCAATAATTACCACAAGGACAATGAGGTACAGGAGAATTTTAAGCCCTCCTGACCCTCCCTTTGCTTTTTGCAGGGCACGTTCATCATCGATTGCCTGTTTCCGTGCCTGTTCTTTTGCCTTGTCGAGGTCCTGCTGCTTCAGTTTTTCCTCTTCCTGGCCCTTTAGCCGTGCCTGTTCTTTTGCCTTGTCAAGCTCCTGCTGTTTTACCCTTTCCTCTTCCTGAGCCTTTTTTCTGGCTTGTTCGGCTGCTTGTTCATCATCCCGTGTTGTTAGATCTGCCATATAAAATCACCAAATTTTTCTGGACTTTCTCTTTCCGGACCTGTGTTTCTTATCCAGATTACCTGAATTCATGCTGTTTCCCTGGAATGACATTTTTCATGAAGTCAAAGGAACTTGTCGTAAGATAATTACCCGGATAAGTGTACGCGGTTATAATGCAGGAGATCTATAAAAATCCTATCGGGATTTGCAAAATTTGTAACTACGAAGATCAATCTTCATAATTCTGAATCTGCATGAAAAAATAATGCATATAAATTACCTCGATCTCCCTCTCCGGAAAACGACAGTGACGTGCAAATCAGAGCGTTATCCCCAGCACACTGAGTATGATTAACAGGATTGCTCCCGGTAAGCCGGCAAGGGCACAGATAATAACCGTAATCCAGTCATATCCGATATCGGGTCTTCCGGCATACTGCATCAGATGAAAGAAATTGACGATGAACAACGTGATGAGACCGACAATCGCATTTATTACCAGATGTGAGATGTTTTTAATCACAAAGAAAGCAATCGCGAGGAAGATAATAATGACCAGAATAAGGATTGCTATACCAAGAAGTGCCATAAGGACTCGTACCATTATTCATTATTAATACTGATGGTAATTTCTCTGGAATGCTTCAAATTTTGTAAAGAACAGGTATGTCTTTATATATCTCTCCCATGTATCTGCTTGTTCTGAAGCAAAGGAGGTGAGTAGGGAATGGCTGATCTGATTTGGCTGGCTGTGGTATTCCTCGTTCTGGCACTGGTATTCTATATATTTGGTGCACGGGGAATCGCCGGGTTTACAATGGAAATCGCAAAATGGCTCGTGATAATCTTCATCATAGTTGCTGTTATTACGTTCCTGCTATAGTGAACATGAGTCTGAAGAGAATAAAAAATTCCTCAATTTTTTCAAATGCGTTTTGTTTGTTGATATTTGTATTCAGGCAAACATCTTCAATGAGATGTTTTTTGACCTCGATTCGGAAAGGTTAACGGAATTATTTTTTTTTGAAACGTAAAGAGAAAGAAAAATTATGACAAAACTGATCTCCATTAAGTGAATTTTGGTTATAACGAAAAAAAGATACTTTAGCCAGAGCTAATATCCCAGCGCTTCGTTCACGAGTATGAGAGTGACCCGTCCTTCATTCTTTTCATGGGCAAGTATCACGCATTTTCCTATCACGCTCGGTGTCCCGTACGCCTTCTGCGCCCGTACATTCTCCAGCCGGTACGCATACTCCCTGCACCCGGTTTAACGCGTCGTTTAAGGAGGGAACGATCTTATTCACCCCGACTACCAGGATGAGATGGCCTGCTGCAAACGGCCATGCCCCCACCCGGCTCCCGCTTGCATCGCAGGCAACGATTTCACCGGTCCGGGCAATAGCGTTTGCACCTGAGATGAAATAATCGGCTGTAACCGATTTTCTCCTCAGGTCAGCCCGTTTTTTGTCATCATTTTCTGCCCTGATCAGGTTATGCACGATATTCCATCCTGACTTGCTCACCGGCTATATACTCTTCATACCCGATCTCAATCAGCGTGGTCGATGATCCGTTCATCACCTCGGCTCCCTGAGGGATGATTTTTTTCAGAATCCCCAATGCGTCTTCAGCAGTCGGTGAGCGTATGACTTTTATACCACGTGCCTCGATTTCATGAACGGTCTTATCAACAGTTTCAGGAGAAGGCATGTTGTTCCATTTTTTTGGATCCACTCCTGCTTCGGATATGAGATTTATCGCGCTGTATTGAGTGATTTTTGCCATGACATTTCCTTTGAGCAGTCTTACCCTCCTCCTGATAAAAATATTCCTTCATGAGAGAATTTGAAAATCTGTTCCCCCCAAAAAAATATCTCATTGTTGAGGCATTGCACAACCCGTGTGGTAACCTGCGGGTTAAAACCGGCTTTTTTATAATTTTTGAGCGTTCTGCATATGCATAAATACCTTAAAAGAGAGCACTTTCAACAGAATATAAGGAATAATGTGCTATGACCGATCGCATGTTCCGGTATTACCGGGATGACTTTGGGAAGATTCCTGTCCGCGTCATCCATATGGATCTTATCTTTGATGTCTTCGATGACCATACAACAGTGACCTCCGATTTACACGCCGAATCCCGTGATGAAACGCTTTCTGAGATTGCACTGAATGCAAAAAATCTGGAAATCATTGCCGTCAGCTGCAGCGGTCATGCCTGTTCATACGATTACGATACGAAGAAAAGCATGCTGGTGATCCGGTTTTTAGAACCGGTTGCACCTTTGACGCGTTTTACTCTCCATACAGAAACCATCTGCCGCCCTACAAAAAATATTCTCGAAGGTCTCTATTACGATGAGACCCCGCCGGGAACTGCGCCCAGCAGATCACCCAGTGCCAGCAGTGGGGGTTCCAGCGGCTGGTCCCGTGTATCGATGACATGACAGCAAAATGCACCTATACCACCACGATCATTGCAGATGAACGGTATACCAGCCTGATAACCAACGGGAATGTGGCAGCGCCGCGCCAGCCTGCCGGGCCGGCAGGGTAAAAATTACGTATGAAAATGTCATCACCCCGATGGCCCCGTACCTGTTCTTTCTCGGGTGCGGGACGTATGACACCTTCAGCCAGGAATGCGAGTACCCGGATGGGAAGCAGTGCTCCCTTGAACTGCTGGTCCCCCCGGGATCCGATCCTGAAATTGCAGGACAGGCACTCGACATCCTTCACGATGCCGTTCTCTGGGTGAATCTTTTTACCGGCCCGGGAACGTATGATAAAATTTCAGTGCGGGAACGACTTTACCAGATGACGAGAAACCTGGACCATTACAAAAAAATAAATCCGGATTCTCCACAATTACAAAAACCCCGCTTGGAGCTTCACGCACTTATTGACCAGATTGTCCCCGGTTATGAATATACCGGGATGACGTATCGTGAGATCGCGATGCAGAATTCGGATTTCGGGGGCATGGAAAATGTTGGTAATACAACCATCACCGCAAACCGGATCATGCCGTTTCCCTTTATGACGGATTCCGCGTATGAATACCTGGTCAAGGTAAAGGTGCATGAATTTTACCACAACCTCAATGGTTCGGAAGTGACCGGGTGGTCGCCGTTTGAGATCTGGCTCAATGAGGCAGTCACCGTCCATATCGAAAACCAGTACCATGCCTTTCATTTCGGCGAGGACTATTCCCGGCTGCAGACCGTCATTTCGCTGCTGGCCCCCGGGAGCGGGACGCTCGAACTTGACAGCGGGGCTGCTTCCCTGCCGGTTGAACCGGACGGGTTCAATGATCCCAACGAGCCTGATCACGGACATCACGTACATGAAAGCCCCGGAATTCGTGAGAATGATAGAGACTCTCATGGGAAAAGAGCTGTTTGTGAAGGGGCTGGACCTGTACCACACCAGGTACCGGCACGGGAATGCGACCCGTGACCAGTGGGTGCAGGCCATGGAGGAGGTGTCCGGGCAACAGTTTGCTCCCATGGCAGAGGGGTGGCTTAAACAGACCGGTTTTCCCACCCTCTCGGTACAGGCATCCTACGACAGCGACCGCGGGGTGACCATACTGCATCTCAGGCAGGAGGGTGACAGTCCGGAAAAACGCTGGATCTTCCCGGTCAGGATCGCACTGGCCGCTGCGTCGGGTAGTGATATCACGGAAGTGCTTCACCGGGTTGAGAACGTTGAAGAAACCCTCGAACTCTCTTCTCCCGAACCGCCCGCTTTCATTTCAGTAAACCGGGGGTATTCATTCTACGGAAAAGTCAACTACAACGCACCGTTAAAAGAACTGTACCTGCAGGCTGAACTGGACAGTGATCTGGTCAACCGCTCCATCGCGTTCATGAAGATCATGGACCAGGAAAAATTAACAATGCTGGAAGATCCGGATGCCCTGCCGGACCCGGCATGTATCGATCTCTATTTCCGGCTCCTCTCGGACCGTGAACTCATGATGAGTGCAGGGAGCCAGTTTTTAACCATTTTCGAATCTGCGCCCGACACAAAATATACTCACCGCTACCAGGCACTCCATGATGTCCGCGAGAGAATATTCCGGTCGATTGCAGCCCGGAACAAAGAAGGCCTGCTTGACATCTACAATTCCGTGAATGCTCCGGATGCCCGGAGGGATACGCTGCACCAGGAACACCTTGCGATAAAACGGAGGCAGATTAAAAATACGGCTCTTGCACTCCTCTCGCGGCTTGGTACACCCGATATCCACCAGCTGATAAAGGACCAGTTCAACAGCACATCCTGCGCTACCGATAAACTGGTTGCATTCAGCCTGTACCTGGACAGTTCGGCAGGTGACCGGTTCGATATGCTCGCTTCCTTCGAACAGGAATCAGAGAAAAATCTGGTCAGCTGGGAAAATTTCCTCGCGGTTGTTGCCGCAAACAGCAGCCCGGAGGTTCTGGACCTTATCACCCGGGTAGAACAATCCGCTGCGTTCCGGATCGAACAGGCAAATGACCAGCGGGCACTCTATGGCCGGTTTGCCATGAACCGGAAAAAATCCCTCCAGACAGAGAACGGGCGGGCTTTCCTGCAAAAGACCTTACGTACCCTGGCACCGATCAACGAATACAGCACGGGAACGATGCTCCGGGTATTTGGCGCCCTTGATGCAATGGAAGCAGCCGACCAGGTCCCGTTAACCGGGATCCTGGCGGGGCTTCTTGAGGATCTTGACCCGGAAAAAACACCGAGTGTCTATAACACCATACGCCGCCTCCTTGCCGGGGCGCCGGTGGCTGTCAGGAACTATGAACAAGCCCACGGGATCATACCGGGGCTCCCGCGATGACCCTGCCGGAGCGTATTACCCGGTCACCACATTTGCGGTCTGGTAACAATTTTTTTGCTTTCCGGCATGATAAAGAAACTATGAGGAGAACAAGGAATGATCAAAGCATTACCGCTTAAGGATTACCGGGCTGTGTATGAGCCCGACCAGGTTGAGTGTCCTACGACAGAGACGATGAAACCCACGGAAGAGATTATCGGACAGGACCGGGCACAGAAGGCGCTCCGGTTCGGTCTTGAAATCCAGGAAAGGGGATTCAATATCTATGTTGCCGGAATGCCCGGCACCGGAAGAAGAACGGCGGTAAAGAAGTTCCTTAACGAACTGGCAAAGACCAAACCAAAAGCCGATGACTGGGTCTATGTCAACAACTTTGCCAACCAGTACGAGCCGCTCGCGATCCGCCTTCCCCCGGGATGGGCACCTGGCTGAAAGCCGATATGGCATCTTTCATTGAGGAGGCACGGAGGGATCTCCCGCGAGCGTTCGAGAGTGATGATTACGCGACAAAACGCAAGGAAGCACTCGGGAAAATCGACAAGGAACGCGAAGAGATAATCGGGCAGGTCAATGAAAGTGCTGCAAAACAGGGCTTTACGATCCAGATGGGACCTACCGGTCTTATGATTATCCCGGTGATCAATGACAAGCCACTCACCCAGGAAGAATTTGAGGCGCTCCCAAAGGAGACCCAGGCGGAGATAATAAAGAAAAGAGAGGGGCTTGATACAGACCTGCGGAGCGGGTTCCGCAGGGTGCGGGATCTTGACACAAAAGGGATGGAGGTAATCACCGTACTCAACAGCGAAGTCGCCCTCTATGCAATTGGCCATCTTCTTACCGGCCTGAAAGAAAAATACGGGAAAATTCCCGGGGTCCTTACCTATATTGACACTGTCCAGAAAGATATACTCGACAATCTTGGTACATTTCCTTGGAGCGGTACAACCACAGCAGGAGAAGGTCCCACCCCAGTTCAAGCAATGGCTCGCAAAAGACCTCGCTTTCAGGAAGTATGAGATTAACGTAATTGTGGATAATTCAGGTCCTGACGGGGCACCGGTCGTCTTTGAGGAGACCCCGAGCTACCAGAACCTGCTGGGGAGGGCAGAAAAGGAGGTCCAGTTCGGGTTATTGACAACGGACTTCATGATGATCCGCCCGGGTTCAGTTCACGCAGCGAATGGCGGGTACCTGGTCATCCCGGTACTGGACCTCTTCCGGTATCCCTATGCCTGGGACGGGCTCAAATCTGCCCTTAAAACAGATAAGGTCACTATTGAGGAACCCGGAGAGCAGGCAGGGTTCATCTCAACGCGGGGACTCAAGCCTCAGCCGATTCCCCTGAGCGTGAAGGTTATCCTTATCGGCACACCGGATATCAGCCAGCTCCTGCACCAGAAAGACCCTGACTATCCCGAGCTCTTCAAGGTGAGAGCGGACTTTGACACGGTCATGGACCGGAATGACGACAACGTGAAGAGCTACGCAGCATTCATCTGCACGCTCTGTAAACGGTTCAACTTACACCACCTGGACAACACCGCAGTTGCTAAAGTCGTGGAACACGGGTCACGGCTCGCGGACGATAAAAAGAAGCTTTCCACGAGATTTTCGATTGTTGCTGACCTGATCAGGGAGGCAAATTTCTATGCGATACAGGATAAAGCACCGCACATAACCGTGAAACATATTGAAAAGGCGCTGGAGGAAAAGATTTACCGCTCCAACCTGATCCAGCAGAAGATACAGGAGTTCATTGAGCGGGGAGTATACCTCATTGATACCGAGGGAACGCAGGTCGGGCAGATCAACGGGCTTTCCGTTATGGAGCTCGGTGACATCGCCTTTGGCAGGCCCTCCCGGGTGACCGCAAGTGTGGCTGTGGGGCGGGACGGGATCATCGACATCGAGCGCCAGGCACAGCTGGGCGGACCGACCCATACCAAGGGTGTCCTCATTCTCGGAGGATATCTTGCGAACAAGTATGCCCAGGACAAACCACTCTCCCTTGCCGCAAAACTCGTCTTCGAGCAGAGTTACGGGGGAGTGGATGGCGACAGTGCCTCGAGCACGGAATTGTACGCCATCCTTTCGGCTCTCTCGGGTCTGCCTATCAGGCAGTCCATCGCTGTCACCGGATCGGTCAACCAGAAAGGAGAGGTGCAGGCCATCGGGGGCGTGAACGAGAAACTCGAGGGCTTTTTCGAAGTATGCAAGGCCAAAGGCCTGACCGGGCAGCAGGGAGCCATGATCCCGGCAAGCAACGTCCAGAACCTGATGCTTAAAGAAGAGATCCTTGAAGCAGCAAAAGCAGGAAAGTTTTCCATTTTCCCGGCCAGGACCATCGACGAGGGTATTGAGTTCCTCACCGGTGTGCCTGCCGGGGAACAACAGGCTGACGGGTCATATAAAGAGGGAACGGTCAACTATCTGGTCAACAGGAGGTTACAGGAGATGGCAGAAACCGTCAGGGAATTCCAGGTCCCGTCCCGATAACTTTTTGGGTATAATCCCTTCCAGCGACAAAAAATCTCGTGTTTATTAAAATGATCTTATTCACTCGAGACGCTCCTTTGGACTTCGCCTTTGGCTTGTCCCCGCCGCTGTGGCGTCCCCGGATAGCGATAGGACGGATACATTACAACAACCCTGAATTTACTTTGCCTTGCAGCAATGATTCACTTTTTAAAAAGATTTATCCGGGCCATTTAATTATCCTTCTTTTCTTTCGTATTTTTTGAAAAATGCTGGCAGTTAAAATAATACTATACCCATTTTTTTAAAAAGATACATAAAAAAATTGTTGAACGGTCAGCCCGATGATGGTTTCAATCCGGCGTTCCTTTTTTTATTGAGATAATAAACGACCATTCCAGCTGCCAGAAAAATGCAGGCTGTAATCACTGCGTTGGCATTCAGGTAAAACGCAAGGAGGACACAGCTGATCATGGCAAAGACGGGAGTATACGGGTATAAGGGGACCTTAAAACCCCGTTGAACATCCGGCATGGTCCTGCGGAGTTTAAGCAGACTGAGGTTGATGAAAAAGAAGGTGAGCAGTGTCCCGAAATTAAACAGGGATGCAAGCCAGTCAAGGTTACCACCCGTTACAAAAACAATCCCGCTGATGATAATCCCGCATAAGAGAATGGAGAACACCGGGACACTCTGGCGTGAAATTGTTGATAAAACGTTTGGCAGGACACCCTGGCGGGCCATGGCAAAAAGCGCCCGGGATCCTCCCATAATTGAAGCCATAATAACCGAAGTAGTGGCAAAAAGTGCAGATATTGCCACAAATTGCAAAACGAAAATATTGTCAGTAACGGTCTTTAATGCAAATTCCAGCGGGGCACTCGAAGTCCCGAGGAGTTCCCAGTTCACAACACCAACCGCTATGATTGAAACACCGATGTAGATCAGGGTGCAGACGGCAAATGCGAACAGGATCGCTTTTGGCACATTCTTTCCGGGATCTTTTACCTCTTCTGCCATGACGGCGATGGTATTGAACCCGATAAAAGCAAAAAATATGATAGACGCTCCCGACATCACCCCGGAAAATCCCCGGGGGAAAAACGGGTGATAATTTGAATAATTACCGCTGGTGATCAGGGCATATGCACCCACGAGAATAAAGATCAGCAATGCCAGGATTTTGAGGACTACCAGAAGATTGTTGGTTCCGGATGCTTCCTTTATACCTTTGAGATTTAACAGCATCAGGAAAAGAGGCCAGAGGGTGCCGACAATAACCAGGGTACTGGTTGTTGCCGGAATACCGACAAAATACGTGAGATAGGCGGCAAACCCGACACTGACCGCACTGGCACCGACAATGTAATCAAACGATTTCATCCAGCCGACAACAAAACCCGGAAATTCTCCGAATGCTTTTGTCGTGTAAATATAACTCCCCCCCGCTTCATGGATGAATGAAGACAGTTCGGCAGCAGAAAGCCCGGAAAGCAGGGCGACAAAACCGGCAATGATGAATGACAGGATAACTGCCGGCCCGGCAATGCCGGATGCAACGCCGATGAGGACAAAGATCCCCGTACCGATAATCGCACCAATACCTATCCCTGTAGCTCCCCAGAACCCTAACGAGCGGTGTAATTCAGTCATGGACCACTTCCGGATTTCATGAAATTTTATGAATTGTCAGATTTTATGGATGAGATGCAGATCCGATTCACTCATGCCTTATTAGCAAAGTTATTCCACATCAATGTACCTGCCCAACGAAAGACCGGAAGAGTCCTCTCACCCTTTCGGTGTCTTCCGGAACACCATTCCCTGGAAGATCGCGATCTTTTCCCCGGCATCATCCGTAACCGTGACCGTGTAGGTGGCAATTTTCGGGTTTAACGAGAATTCCTCAGCTTCTGCATACAGGGTGCCGGCAGTCGCTGCTTTCACGTACGAGATGTGGGCGTTGATAGCAGCTGCAGGGATCCCGTGGGAGTTGGAGGCAAGGGCAAACGCCGTGTCAGCAAGCGTGAAGATTGCCCCGCCATGCACGGTCCCGTGGCTGTTCTTGTGCCAGCCGGCAATGCGCATCCGGACTTTTGCCCTGCCGGCCGAGACTTCCATAAGCTCGATACCGGCTTCCTGTGCCCAGGCATCGTTCGTAAAAAACAGGTCGGAAGAGTCCATTGAAGGTATCACTCACGAAGTATATGGAGTAGGGGCAAAGAAGAAGGTTGCGGGATTTTTTAGATACAAGGGTTGAATAAACACGGGACTGCAGAAATATCGGTATTACGCGGGTGCCGGTAAGGATACCGGCCCACGGTCTCTGGATACAGGAGGCTTGTTCCCGGGCTTTACCGTTCCGTTGTCCCCTTCCTGACCATGGGGCAGACATTGCATCCTTCCATCTCGCCAAAGCAGAATAAGAACCGTTCCTTTATACTCCTTGGGAGCTGGTCTTCGGGAATAGGTGAGAAACCGAAGGTTTTGTAAAACGGGATCAGGACGATAGTTGAATGAATATGGATCGTCTCTGAACCGCAACTCCTGATCAGTTCCTCCACCGCATCACGGGCATACCCCTTCCCACGGTAGAGTTCAGAGGCAAAGACACAGTCCATCTCCACGCCATCCTTATGCTTTGTGCACCGGGCCGTTGCAACCAGGTTGCCATCTGCAAAGACCCCGAATATCCTCTCGTTTATGGGATCTGCCTTCTGGTCCCGGTACTGCTCCCACAGTTTCTCTGCCAGATAGAACTCATCGCGTTTCAGTTCACGGGTTTCTGTCGTCATTACCTTCCACTCATGCCGGTATAATCCTCATGACAGGGTCTTTTGTCAGCGAACTATATGAGCGTGCCTTTTTCGTATGCCGGTCGGAAAAAAACCCTTACCGGAGAAATGGAGACGGAACCGGATTTTAAAAAATTATTCAGATTTTTACCAACGGTGGATCTTTAACCACGGTCAACCGGATTTGGTACAAAATCTGGCGAAAATCATCCATTTTTAATTTTTCTATGAGAAGCTCCTGGTCTTTGAGCTTTTTGAGGGCAAAACGGACCGTCCGTGGATGAAGATTTGTCTCTTTCACCAGGTCTTTCTGGGTCATTGCATGACCTGATATAAGGATCATCATCACTTTTTTTGAAGACCGGGGTAATCTGGGTAAAGTCATAATCAGGGGGACATCAGAAATTAAGAGTTCCTGCACTTTCATCGCCTCTCTTCAGCACGCAGATGTTCATTTTCAACGCTCATGACCTCACCTTTTCAGAGCGCCGGTTTGTTCATTAATCTCCCTTGGGAGCATTCCAGTAAATCCGGATGAATTCACTGAAAAAACAATCATCGATCTCGCAGCGGCCGCACCCGGTTGATGGACATGATGTGCCGTAGCGCTGGAATACGGCTGCACTATGCCTGTGAAAATTACCTTTGACATTCCGGTAATTTTCCCAGATACGGCCAACATCTTCACCGGCCTGAAACAGTCCGGAGGGATTTTCAAAGACGGGAATTATCCTCACCTGTCCCGGATATTTCCCAGAGAATTTTATATGATCTTTGTCAAAAAACAGTTTTTGAAGCAAATTTTGAAACAATATATTCATGAAACAGGGAATATCGGGCAGACCGTATCAGGAACAGTTTTTTTCCAGGATTAGTTCCAGGACCCCGTCGGAAAAACGCTTTTTGCTGAATTTTACCCCGCACGGGAGGGTGATCACTTTTCTATAGGATATTCGTGGTGTCAGATGCAACAATAGTAATTCCGGTCTTATCGAGATCAATTCTGATTTTTTCCTCGGCGATTCCGGGTATTTTTGCAAGAATACGGAAAAATTTTCCTTCGTCAAGGAGAGTTGTTTCTGGTTCAATGCTTTTTATGTATCTGGTGTTTATGGGATTTCCTGCACTCATGTTCCCGTTCCCCTTTTTGTTTTTACCGTAGTCCGGTGTTTTTCCACCGGTAATATCAGCCAGATACGTCATGGTATTTCACCAGCCGCACAATCTAAAAATCGATCGGTGGGAGATAGTATCCGATCGAAAGCCTGGCCGTAATAACGTTTATTGGATTGCTGCAGTGCTGGCATCATGAATTCGATTACGGGGCTGTTGATGTAGTGTTACTTCAGAGGTTAGAGGCGTGCAGATGTCAGAATCCTAAAAATCCTCCGATTACCGGATGCGGGATTCCTCCTGATTCATCTTCACAGGGAACAATAGTTTCCGGGTTCCGTTTAACGGCATTCACAAGGTCAAATGAGATAATTACTATCTCAGGGATGACGATCCACCTCCAGCGGGTATCAATAATACCCGTGGATTACCTGTGTATGAATTAAGATAAACCTTACCGGGTTTTCCAATTCTTGTTTCATTTTTTGTAAAAAGAGGAGTTTTGATTGAAACAGGACACACGAAAAGAATAACCCTGTCGGCAGGATATCCCCCGGCACCCCGTCTTTTTCATTCATTGCAGTCTGATCCGGTCCATTATTTTTTATCGTTATTACGCCCGGGTGTTATTTCAGGTACGCCTCCAATAATATGCTGGAAAACAAGCTTGAAATCATTGAGTTTCTGGCTGATGTGTTTTTTTCCTTTTTCTGTGGGACAATACAGTTTGGATTTCCCCGAAACCCTGATCTCGAGATACCCGTCCTCCATCAGATCATACAGGAGAGTATAAACCCGTGCCTGCGGGATAAGAACCTTGTACCGGTTATGGATCTCATGAACGATTTCATAGCCTGAAATTGGTTTATTCAGGAGAGAAAGGACCACCGGTTCCAGTGATTTTTTTACAACATCATCAATGGTTGACTGGGGGACAATGGAGACAGATTCGGCAGGAAATGTATGATGGGCAAACGAAAGCGTTGTTTCTTTTCCCGTTGAAACAATGATCTTGGGAATTCCCTCTGCAAGAGATTTAATCAGGGTATGATCGATTTTTCCGATATTGAGGGCAATAATCCCGGAAACGGGAACCCCGTTCTCTTTTTTTGAAAGAAGAAATTTCCTGATGGCCAGAATATCATCGAACGCTTCGGTTTCAGAAAAATCGAGCAGAATTTGCAGTGAGGTCCATTGATCTCCGTTTTGCAGGGATTCAGTGCACTTTTCGAGGACAGGAAGCAGGGTGAATACTTCGTTTGTTTTTATCCGGTGAGTGAAAAGTTCCTTGTTTAAGATCTCTTTTGGGAAGAATTTCTGGAGAGTTGACTGGGAATAGGCAAAGAGATTACGCCCTCCCTTTTTTATACCCTCTTCAAGTGCAAATTTAAATATAGGTTCTTTTATGACCTGATCTGTGTAAAGAAAGAGAACTATATCAGTGAATATATCCTTTAACAGGACGGTTTTTATTTCGGGTAGATCGAGATACGCCAGACCGTCACGTTCTGCCTGGCCGGATTCCATTCCCGGTGAACTTTTTTCCTGTGCGGTTTTTAATAATTTCTGCTCCTCATGTTCTGTCGCTTTACGGAACAGTGCAACTTCAATGGCAGCTTTGATTTCCAGTTCATTGAAGGGTTTTACAATATAGCCGTAGGGTCGGACGCTCTTGGCTTTTTCAATTATGGCATCGTCAGCATACGATGTGACAAAAACAACCGGAATGTCCAATTCGCTGGTGATTATTTTTGCTGCTTCAATACCATTCATCTTTCCCGGCATCACGATATCCATCAGGATAAGATCCGGTCGGATATCCCGGGCCTTGGTAATAGCATCTTCTCCGGAAGCTGCCATACCTGCAACCGTATATCCCATTGCGCTCAGGCGTTCTTCCAGCTGCATCGTGATGATTGCTTCGTCATCAACCACAAGTATTTTTGACATAGTTATATCCCCGCTGTCATAAGGGGAAATTCAACAATAATTTCAGTTCCATGGTGGCTGTTTATCATAATCGATCCTTTCAACTGGTGCTGCACCAGAGTCCTTATCAGCTTGAGTCCGAGACTATTGGAACGACTCACTTCAAAATTACCTGGCATACCGACACCATCGTCCCGGACGGTAATACGGATCTGCCCGTTCTCCTGCATTGCAGAAATCTCAATTGTGCCTTGTTTTCGCCCTTTGAATGCATGTTTATATGCGTTCGACAGGATCTCATTTACGACCAGTGCACAGGGGATGGCCTGGTCTACCGGGAGAAATACATCCTGGCTCTGGATCTCACAGAGGATATCGGTTCCTGTATGGGAATAAATATTTGATAACCCGGCTATCTGGTCCTGTATCTGGCCCGTTAAACTGATTTTTTCGAACTGTTTGCTCTCATACAGCCTTGTATGGATCTGCGCCATGGTCTGGATTTTGAGCATCATGTCAGTCAGTATGCTGTTTGTTGATTCATCTGCTGTTCGCATCCGGGTCATATCAAGCAGGCCGGATATCAGCTGGAGGTTGTTCTTGACACGGTGATGGATCTCACGGAGCAGTACTTCCTTTTCCTGGATGGATGCAAAAAGTTTTTCCTCGGCATGTTTTCGATCGGTGATGTCCCGGAAACTCCAGACCCTGCCGACTACGCTTTCTCCGATTTTCTGGGGTTTTGAATAGCGTTCAAAGATTTTCCCGTCATTAAATTCAATCATGTCAAAGCTCTCGCGTGCCGGGTGTGCACGGAGCTCCTGAATGCTGGTAAGAAATTCTTCGGGATTTTTGAGTTGCGGCAGGACGTGATTCACTACGGTTTTGTTTTCTCCCGTTTCCATTACAACCCGTGGGATATTCCACATGTTCATAAAATTCTGGTTATAACTGGTAATCCTGTCATTCTGGTCAACCACGAGGATACCGTCAGCGGTTGATTCAAGTGATGCATTGAGGAGTGAGAGGGTTTTTTTAAGCATTGCATCGGACAACTTTCGCTGCTTGATCTCCTCTTTAAGAGCAATGTTCATTTCTGCATGTTCAGCAGCCCGCTGCCGGTAATCTGACTCAATCTTTTTTCGGTCGGTGATATCCTGGCCCTGTGCGATTGTCGATAGAATGGTTTTCCTGTCAGGTCCAAAAATTGCAGCAGAGTTCCAGAGTACTGTCCGGATTCCTCCCTTCTTGTGGAGAATGGGTATTTCCACACTTTCCCATCTCTCTCCCTTCGAAGTCATTCTGATAAGATCCATCGCCGCAGCCTTTGTAGTTCTCCGGTAAGAGAATATCAAGGTGTTTTCCTATGACGTCCTTTGCTTTCCTGCCCGTAAGATGTTCAAATGCGTGGTTGAACCGGGTAATGCTGAATTGCGGGTCCCAGACAATTATGGGGGCATTGGCATAGGTGATAAGGTTGTCAAGATATTCTTTTGTTTCACGAAGTTTATCCTCAACCTGTACATTTTTGGTTATATCATACGCGACTTCCCCGGCACCCACAATAGTGCCATGTGCATCACGGATGGGCGTGTGGAGTACATGATAGACCCTGCGATCCTTACCCGGAATGACCGAATTCTACTATCTGGTTTATATTCTCACCCTGCAGTACCCTGCTCCACTCGTTCACGGCCTTCTTTTGCTCTTCTGGTATTTCTGCGAACAATTCAACCATGCTGGCGCCAATGGTGAGATCCTTACCGGTGAGGCGCCTGATCTCTTCTTTATAAGTCTGGTTGAAGAAGATATAGCGGAAATTCAGATCCTGTACGGCGATAATCACTTCGGTTCCTTTTGTTACGGCCTCCAGCAACTCCTGAGCCCGCAGAAGGTTCTCCTCATTATCCCGCAACGAATCAACAGCGACCTTTTGTTCGGTACGATCGACTGTCGCAATCCCGATCCCGGTGATATGCCCGCTATCGTCCTTCAGGGGTTCAATATAGACATCAAGGAACAATCGTTTTCCATTCATGGTCAGCCAGAGATGCTCCCGGGCATTATTCCCCGTCTCAAAGACCTTGCGTTTAATTTCAATCAGCCGTGCCGCGTCTTCCGGTATGAAGAGATCGGTGTCTTTCTTCCCGGTGATATCTTCCGGCCGGACAGTGCGCTGGTTATACGCCCACTGGAAAACCAGGTCTTTATCCTGTATCGCGACAGATACCGGTGCATTCCGGAGTGCGAGCCGGAATCGTTGCTCGCTCTGGTGCAGTGCCGTGCCGGCATCTTTCAATCCGGTTATATCGATGAGCACGATCCGGATAGAGCCGGGACCCCCCATCTCTCCTGGAAGTGCTTTACCTTCAATCCGGGCAAAGAATCGATCTGACGCATCTCTCGCAAGTTCAACATCACAGATCTGCTTTTTACCGGTTTTAAGAACAAGACTGCAGAATGCATTAAACGTTGAAACGCTTTCAGGTTTCAGGAAGGTCTGGAAACGGCGATGAACGAGTTCCTGCCGCCCTTTTCCCAGGATCGTTGATCCGGTAAGGTTCATTTCCAGAATTGTTCCCTTACCGTCCAGGGTAAAATACCCGACTGGTGCAAAGTCATAGAGATCATGGTACTTCTCCTTCAGCACTTCAGCCTCATCCCGTGCACGTTCGAGTTCATCTTTCTGCATTTCAAGCTCAATCTGATGCACCTCGAGTTCATGGATCAGCGCCTGTTCTTTGACCAGAGAAAGAGAACCGTCTTTTGTTGTTTTTCTGTTTTTTACCATTGCTTCAGCCTGGCGCCTCAGGTCCTGTTTTTTGGAATCGGTCGGATCTTCAGGTACTCTTCTCATATTTTTACTGGTCATATTCTGTCAGATCTCCAATTACCGTCTTCATGCATAAGAGCGATCAGGATGAAACCGGGATTTTTTTTTAGATATCATGATTCATCTTTGAAATTTCTTTATTGCTTTCCTTTGGCGAGGAATTTTTTTTAATTGTGTCTTTTCTGACGAATTTTTGCATGTTTCTGTAAGAAAAAGACATAAGTGACACCTTAAAAACATTACCCTGATTTTCAAAAATTGAAACGATAATGTATGTCATATCCCTGCCTCTTTTGAGGATCAAAACTATCGTTTGAAAGAACTCCCGGGACAGAGGCGATTGATACACCAGACGCGGGGAAAAGAACAAATGAGAAAAAACCGGGATACCTAAAAAAAGGGATGTATGAGTCAATATAACTACACGGATTTCCCGCAATTCATTGCCCGTCATCCCCCATGGGGGTGATATCTTCGATTGCAAGAAGGATACTGTCCTTGTCAGCTCTTCCTGACAGGATCTGGCGTGCATTGAGCACCATCACCTTATGTCCAATCCCGGGAAAAACCAGGCTGACTTTGAAATTTTCAAACGATGATTTTTCAGGAAGTATTGATTCCATAAATTTTCTGAACTCCGGTATATCCCACTGGCCATTTTCCAAGGTATAGAAAATCCTTCCCTCGACGTGTTCTTTTGATGTACGGAATGTCTTGTAAAACGAACGGTTCGCAGATATGACCTTCATTGCCGGGTCAAGTACTAAAAGGGATTCGCGTACCGTTGACACAATTTCCTCGGCAAAATTACGGGCATCGGTGAGATCCTGTTCCAGCTGCTTAAAAGAGGTTATATCGGTGAATGTAATCACCACACCATCAATTTTATTCTCCACTGTACGGTAGGGCATTATCCGGACAGAAAACCACCGGCCATCCTGTGATGTAATCTCTTTTTCTACAAAGACCAGCGTCCGGAGCACCTTCTCAACATCTTCGGGCAAATCAGGATAGACAAGGTCGGAGACAAGATCGGTTACCGGCCTTCCCACGTCCCTTGGAATTAACTTGATGACCTTTGTTGCCATGGGGGTAAACCGCAGCACATTCAGGTCGTTATCAAGAAAGATCGTTGCGATATTGGTGCTGTTGAGCAGGTTCTTCATATCATTGTTCAACCCGGAGAGAGCGAAAATCCGTTCCCTGAGTTCTGAATTTACCGTCTGAAGTTCCTCGTTTAAGGATTGCATCTCTTCTTTTGATGTCATCAGCCTCTTCATTGGTTGACTGGAGTTCTTCATTGGCAGACTGCAATTCCTCGTTCGATGATTTGAGTTCTTCCTGCGAGGTCTGCATCTCTTCACGGGCAATCTGCAGGTTCTCACGGGACTTCCTTATTTCCTGCTCCAGTTCAACCTCCCTTATATTACGCCCCGTCTGATTCCTGGAACGGGCTGTTGCTTTTTTCTTTGCCAAAGGTGCCACATCATGAAAGACTATCAGGAGCATTCCCTGGAGCGTCCCGGGATCCTTAATAGTCTGGATCGTAATATCAACTGCCTGTTCATTATCATCATTACCTGTTTTTACGTTCCTGACAATGACCGTCCCCTTTTCCCGTAACGCTTTCTGGAAGGCACCTGTCAGCTCAAAACGCAGTCCCTCCCGTGCCATGGCATAAATATTCCAGTTGGCCCTGCCGGCAGCAGGCTCAAGGTAATTTCCTGTCTTCCCACTGATATACAGGATATCGCCCTTTTCCGTGGTAAGAACTGCAGCGGGGGAATATTTTTTCAGGAGTAATTCATCCGTCATTGACTGGATATTGACGGGAGGCGTTGTTGCAGGGTAATCGGATACAACCCCCGTCAGGTGAGGGGTAAATGTGGACGGGAATTCAACGGCTTTTTCCAGTCCCGCAATACGTTCATTCCGCCGGTAGATTCTCCATTTTGCATCTGACTGGGTGAACAGGTTCGTAAAACTCCCGATTGACTCTGCATTTCCTAAAAAGAGGATCCCGCCCGGGTTCAGGGCATAGTGGAAAAGAGGGAAGAGCTTTTTCTGAATACCTGGTTCGAGGTAGATAAGCAGGTTGCGGCAACAGATGATGTCAAGTTTGATAAAGGGGGAGTCCATGATGAGGTTCTGGGGTGCAAAGATCACCATTTCACGGATTGCTTTGTTGACACGGTACCCGCCATCTTCCCGGGTAAAATACCGGTTAAGCCTGTCAGCCGGTATATCCGAGACTATGTTTTCCGGGTAAAAACCCTGACGTGCCTTGTCAATCGCGTCCTGGTCCAGGTCGGTGGCAAAGATCTGCACGGTTACCTTCATTTCCGGAGACTCCTTATCCAGCACCTCGCGGAGAACAATGGCAAGGGAATATGCCTCCTCACCCGTTGAACACCCTGCCACCCAGCAACGAAATGTCCGGCCCGCCTGGAATGTATGAAGAACGGAAGGGATATCTTCCTCCTGCAGGTGCTTCCATGCCAGATGATCCCGGAAAAAACTGGTTACCCCGATAAGCAGTTCCCTGAACAGAATATCCAGTTCTTTGGGGTTTTCCTGGAGAAACCTGACATAAATTGCGATCCTGTCAATCCGGTGGATCCCCATACGTCGTTCGATGCGGCGATAAACACTGCTTTTTTTATACGGTGAGAAATCGTGTCCCGTATGCCGCCTCAGGAGGATAATGATCTTATCGAGGGCAGTCTGGGTCTTTTCTTCAATGATCGGTTCCGGTGAGATCCGGAGAGGTGTATGCCGGAGATATGAAATGATCTTTTCCGGGAACTCATATGCCGGAGCAACGATATCAGCAAGACCCGATTCAATTGCACTGCCGGGCATCCCGTCGAATTTTGCAGAACCTGGTTCCTGCACGAGGACAAGTCCTGACTTTTCCTTGACAGCCCGAAGTCCTGCCGTTCCATCAGAACCCATACCTGAGAGGATCACACAGATACTCTGTTCCTGGAGGTCCTCTGCAAGGGACCGGAAGAAGAAATCTATGGGGAGCCGGAGTCCCCGCGGAGCTGACGGTTCCAGAAGATACAGAACCCCATGAAGCATCGACATATCCTTATTCGGCGGGATTATATAAACGGTATCCGGCTGGACCGTCATCTGGTCCTCTACCTGGTGGACGGGCATCCGGGTGGAGCGCTGGAGCAGTTCGGTCATGATCCCTTTATAGTTCGGGTCTAAGTGCTGGACGATAACAAATGCCATCCCGCTCCTATCAGGAACCGCACCCAGGAATTGTTCAAGAGCTTCAAGTCCGCCTGCGGAGGAGCCAATACCGATAATGGGAAACGAGTGCTCTTCCTTTTGAGGAATCTCATCCGGTTGTTTTGGGGTTTCCGCACGATCTGGTACCGGGGTTTTCTTCTCCTTTCTGGTTCCTGACTTCTTTTTCATTGTCCAAAATCCCTTATTCAGGATATATGGCCTGCTTGTACTTGTGTTTACTCCCTGAACATTTTATTAACCAAGAATTAATCCCGTAAAAAAAATTAATCCCTTTATCCATTTCCAGATTCTCGTTTTGAATCCAGGAAAAAGATAACACACCAGCAGAATATTCCCTGACAGTCAGGCTATAGCGTATGCTCTGCTTCAATACTTCAGACGCTCCTTTCAAAATTTGAGAGTCTGGGCAATGTTTATTATATCCCTATACTGATGTGCGCTCATGACGAAAGGTATTCATGCGCTGATCCTCCTGGCCATCATTACCGGATGTATCGTAGTGGCAGGATGCAGCGGGAACGGAGAACCCGTATCGCCAATTCCCACCCCTGCCCCGGCAACAGACCTGACCAACCAGAATTCTCCCCTGGCTGCCACTTTCAGTAATGGAGGGTCACATACCCCACTTGTCACCTCCCGGCCGCTTATAGGTCTTGAAAAAATTGCAGGTGGTTTTTCATCTCCGATGATGATTGTCGTGCCTCCTGATGGGACCGGCCGGTTATTTGTCGTCGACCAGATCGGCCTTGTAAAGATCATTACTCCGGACAATAAGGTCCAGGATACGCCGTTCCTTGATCGTGCGGGACCGCATGGTACGCCTCAGCACGGGGTACGATGAACGCGGTCTTCTCTCCCTTGCGTTTCATCCTGATTATAAAAACAACGGCCGTATTTTTGTCTACTATTCCGCACCGCTGCAAGCCGGGGCGCCTGGCGGCTGGAGCTGCACGAACCGCCTCTCTGAATTCCAGGTCACGCACGGAAATCCTGAAACGGTCGATATGAACTCTGAGAAGGTCCTGCTTACTGTTGACAAGCCCTTCCAGAACCACAACGGCGGTCCGCTCCTGTTCGGACCAGATGACGGGTACCTCTACCTTGCGCTTGGTGACGGTGGTCGGTCGGATGATACCGGTACCGGCCATACACCCGGGACGGGCAATGCGCAGGATACCACAAAACTTTTAGGAAAAATTATCCGTATCGATGTGGATTCGCCAGTTGCAGGAGGGAAGATGTACGCAATTCCTCCAGATAACCCGTTTGCTGCAACGACCGGATATGCTCCTGAGATTTTTGCAACAGGGTTCCGGAACCCGGCATATATGTCATTCGATGCCGGGCCAAACCATTCCCTGATAACCGCTGTTGCCGGCCAGGCTCTCTTTGAATCGGTGTTTATTGTAGACAAAGGAGGCAATTACGGCTGGAATATCCGGGAAGGGACACATTGTTTTAATCCTGCTGATGACGCAAAACCTGCCTCCGGTCCATGTCCGGTAACAGGATCCCATGGGGAACCCCTGATCGGTCCAATCATTGAGACCGGTCATGATGTAGGCAATGTTATTGTCGGCGGCTATATCTACCGCGGCTACAGCACTACCGGAATTTTCAGGAAAATATATTTTCGGGGAATGGAGTACCGGCTTTGCCCGGCGGGGATGGTGACGATACTGGTCTCGACCCCGCCAACCGGATATGAAATCAGCATGTACCCCCGCTCGGTGGCAAACCTCACCCCGGCAGACAACTCAATGTGGACAACACAGGAATTCAGGATAACCAACAGTTCAAACGGACGGGTAAATGCATATGTGACAGGTTTTGGAGAGGATGCATCTCATGAACTCTATGTCCTGACCAGCATGAAGAGCGGTCCCGATCCTGCAGCATCGACCGGGGAGGTCTGGAAACTTGTCAAAGGATGATGATGAACATGATGAGCCTTCTTTCTCCTTATAAACTGGGCGACCTGGAACTTTCGAACCGCATGGTCATGGCACCGATGACCCGGTGCCGTGCAGTCAACGGCAATGTTCCGGGTCCGTTGTCCGTTACCTACTATACCCAGAGAGCTTCGGCCGGCCTGATAATTACCGAGGGGTCCCAGGTAAGCCCGATGGGCGTCGGGTACGACCGTACTCCCCGGTATTTACTCCCCGGAACAGGTTACCGGATGGAAACAAGTGACCAGATCCATTCATGAGGCTGGCGGAAAAGTGTTTCTTCAGACTCTGGCATGTCGGGCGCATGTCGCATCCCGATTTTCTCGGCGGCGACCTGCCGGTTGCTCCTTCCGCACTCCCGGTTGATGAAGAAATTCATACCCCGCAGGGAAAAAAGAAAATTCCGCTCCCGCGTGCCCTTAAGACCGATGAAATTCCGGAGATCATACAACAATTCAGGCAGGGAGCAAAGAACGCACGGGAAGCAGGTTTCGACGGGGTAGAGATCCACGGGGCAAACGGTTACCTGCTCGACCAGTTCCTGCGGGACGGTTCCAATAAACGGACCGACATATACGGGGGAAGTCTTGAGAACCGCACGCGTCTTCCCCTTGAAGTTGCCCGTGCAGTCATAAAGGAGTGGGAGCCGGAAAAGGTCGGGTACCGCCTTTCCCCTCATTTTTTGATCCACGGGATGTCTGATTCAAACACCCGGGAAACGTTCTCTCATTGTGCCGAGGAACTGGGAAAGATCGGGTTAGGGTATATCCACCTTATTGAACCGGTCGGGGGCAGGCTGGGAGCAACAGAATCCCACCGCCAGATTGCCCCGCTTATACGCACAAAATTTGAAGGCACGCTTATGCTGAACGGGGGTTACGATCCGGTAAGCGGAAATGCTGCAATCGACAGTGGTATAGCCGACCTCATCTCATTTGGCGCCCCGTTCCTTGCTAATCCCGATCTCCCGGATCGTTTCAGAAAAAATGCGCCCCTGAACAATGCGGATAGTTCGACGTTCTACACGGGCGAAGAGAGAGGGTACATAGATTATCCTCGTATGAATTTTCAATCTGACAATAAGAAAACGGGTTGATTTACAAGTTATGTCACAAAGTTTGAAAACTGGAGATACTCCTTTCAATCCAGCCAGCGAGAACGACATCCGTCCGCCCTCTCGGACATGAAAAGGAGATGAACCAATGATGCATGAACATGGAATGCAACCCGGGATGATGCAGCAGAAAGATGCGGTCATGATGGAGATGTGGGAAACACTTACTGACGACCAGAAGAAAACACTGATGAAACGCATGATTGATGCAAAAATTATGATGAAAGAGGGAATGATCAAGCATTTCCAGTTCAAGATCGAGACCATGAAAATGATCAAGACCATGCTTGACCAGTGCTGAGCAGAAATTCCGGAACAAAACACCATTTGTATAAAATACAAGGAAAATTCTTTTTTATCTGTTCAATCACCAGGTGTCCTGTGCGTGAAATTCCGGTGAGCACACCCCCGGGCCAGTCTTTCTAATACCCAGGTGTTTCCCTGACAAGAATCAACGTGATTCATCCCGGGTTCTTTTCATGGGCAGTGATACCACATTTTCCTATCATGCCCGGTGTCCCGCAGGTTTTCGTTGCCCGTATGTTCTCTAAGGCGGTACGCATACTGGCAGACACGTTACGGCAATAACCTGGCTGTCAGGGTTTCTTCGTCCGCTCCTCCCGGGAAGGACGGTTGATGTCCGAAAGGGGGGTTCCCGTTTCCTTATCTCCACCGGGTAGTTTCGTTCCCCGGCGCACCATGTGTGGACGGGTCAATGGCTGCTGTCGATTTTGTATCCTGACAATCAGATTGTTATCGTGTACGTGGTTTGAACTTCACGGTACAAAGGTGAGCGGGCGGCGTTGAAACACCGTTTTTGCTTTTCATGTTCCATAATTTGGAAAATCCTAAAAACCATTATTACCATTTCCGGTAAATCGGGAGGTCATGCCATACATGCTCGTTCATAATAAAGTGAAAGACTTTGGGAAATGGAAACCATTCTTTGACCGACACGAAAGCACCCGGAAAACCAGTGGTTTAAAAAAGCGCACAGGTTCTCCAGAACAGTGAAGATCCCAATGATGTGTTCATATTGTTTGAATGGGATTCTGTTGAGAACCCAAAAAAAATTCGGTACATCTGATGATTTAAAAAAGATCATGGAACAGGCCGGAGTGATCGGCATTCCGCATATTCACGTCTTCAAAGAGGTCCAGAAGAGTAAGGCCTGAATCCAGGCGCACCGATTTTTTTATTCGTATCACAGGTTATGTTTGCTTGTCTTCCCACCGGTACATCTCTTTTTTTGCCTTAAGCCGGTCGATGCCACAGTCAAAGCAGATACCGTTATGGCAGCAGATTGTTCCGCTGCAGTCAGGACACCGCCATTTCTCCTCTTCTTTTTTTAAGAATGCCTCAATTCCGTGATCCCTGCTGAACACCAGGTTGTCGATCATACTCATCCGGTACCGTTCCTGGTAGCGTTTATCGATCGCCGTCAGCCGGTCACAGGGAAAGTCAGGACATTCATAACAGAAATTCACCTTTCCTTCGGTGAGCAGCCTGCACCGTTTTTTTAAAAACGCACATTGTTTGTTTCTCGGCCGGCACCCCCGGCAATAAGACATACGGATACCTTTCTTTTTTATATCACGGGTGCTGGCGAGATACCCGCTGCAGATCCCGCAGTTCATGCCACAGGGAGCGATAAGGTCTGCCTTTGTATCCATAAAAGTTCATGTTCTCCGGAATAGTAGAGGTTTTCTTTCTGGTTGCAGCCATGCGATGCACGATATAAATGCATGTTCCTGGAAAAAAGGGGAAATTTCCCTCATATCGGTACCTGCCCCGGCATAGTCCCGTGCGGAGTGAGAGGATGACCCGACTCCTCCTGAAGGAATGCCAACCCATTTATCTTCCGGCACACCCATCTCACTGCTGTGGTGAACACGATGGGTGGACCGGTAGAATTCAAAACGGTAACAATTGAAAAACCCGAGGAGGTTAATTTCATTCTCGGCCAGTCGCATTTCATCAAGACAGTCGAAGACATCAGCGAGGTGGTTGTCGGTTCCGTCCCCGGAGCAAAGTTCGGTCTGGCATTCTGTGAGTCCTCGGGTGACTGCCTGGTCAGGATCGATGGCAATGATGAGGAATTAAAAGCCATGGCACGCGACAATGCCCTCGCGATTAGTGCCGGGCATTCGTTCATCCTTTTTTTACGGGACTGCTATCCGATCAATATCCTGAATGCGATAAAGAACATCGAGGAGGTCTGCACTATCTACTGCGCGACAGCAAACCCGGCAGAAGTGATAATTGCCGAATCGGTGCAGGGACGGGGGATCATGGGCGTGATTGACGGGGAAAAACCAAAGGGTGTGGAAGGTCCTGACGGTGTTGCCTGGCGGACGGGACTGCTCCGGAAGATCGGGTACAAGCGGGGATAGATATCGCCCGGGTCCAAAAGGAGACAACAGTTCAACAACCCTTTCATACATTGTCATCAATACCCGGAGTAATCGTGCATTCTTATGAGTCTGGTGATTGCGTTTATCGGTAAACAGGGAGCGGTCATGGCGGGGGACGCAAGGGAGATCATCACCCGTGGGGACAGAAAAGCCACCGGAGTCCTTGAAAACGAACTGTATACCGGACTGCTTATCACCGACATAGACGTTCAGGACCGGGCAGAAGAACTCGGTATTTCGCTGACCATCCGGGACGAGAAAAGAAAGGTAACACAGCGGGACAGCATTCTTGTGGGAGAGGTGAGTGAAACAGAAGGAGACATCACCAGAAAAAGAAGGCTGTATGCAACAGCCGGCGAGTATGCCCTTGCCGAGGTTACCGGTTCAGATGTTACCGTAACCGGTAAAGGAACGGCAAGTAACTTTGTGGTGCTCGGAAACCAGGTAACACAACAGATTGCACATTCCTGTATCCGAAAACACTGGAAAAACGGCAGCATCCAGGATGCCATCAGGATCATCATGCTCGCCATGAAGAGAGCATCGGATGCGACTGCATCGGTGAGCGGGACATACAGCCTCGTCCATACTGCCTCAAAAACCAGTCTTTCTGAAGTTATCGAACGGGATAACCGAACGTAGCATACACCTTGTTTTCTGCCGGTCTGTCATCCTTTTATATGACAATACCATTGACTGTAGCATCACCGTATGAAGGGATTTTTCCTGGTGTTTTTCTAATTATACCGCATTGCGGGACACAGCGTAAAAAATTTATATCCCGGGGGAAGAGGATGATTGCGTTATAAGGAGTGATTTTTCATGAAAAAATGTTCGATAATCCTGATCATAATCCTTTGCCTCGCCACGTTCGCCATCCCGGTGATTGCAGATAAAGAGGACCAGGGAGTCCATGCTGGCATTACTGTAGCAGCTGACAAAACCCGAAACTCCTCTTCCGGAGAACAAGAGGGAAGGCATGGCGATGATGTCACTGCAACCGTCACCACAACCTCCCGCGAAACCCAAAAAATGGAACAGCAGGAAACAGGATCTGAGACCAGGGAAAGCACGCAAACGCGGGATCGAACCATCTCCGAAGTGAGGGAGAACTATAATAAAAGCCACGAGAGCCTCAATGCCACGCTCCGGAATGTGAGTCTGGAACAGCGTGAACGGGTTCAGAACGAAAATGAAGTCCGGCTCTCCGTCAGCACACTGCTGGAAATGGAAAACCTGAGCGGGAATATCGGCCGTAATGTTTCAGCTGATTGCACGGGACTTCAATACTACCGCGGTTTCAGCCTGGACATTTGAGGAACGTATCCGGAACCGGAACACGTTCACGCGGTTGTTATACGGGGGAGACCGTGATGCTGCCCTACAAATTACAAACCTTACTGCACAGAACCAGGCCCGCATCCAGGAGATGAACCAGTCTGATGAGCAATGCAACCCTGGATCCTGAAGTCCGGGCAATGATGGAAGAGCAGGTCCGGATCATGGAAAAAGAACAGGAAAGGCTGGAACAGCTCTCACAGCGTGAACAGTATGACCGGGGCTTCTTTGGCTGGTTCGGATAACAGCAGGATTAGCCGGAAAGTATTCTTTTTTTCTGTGTGTGCCATCAGAATTTGCCGATTATTCCCACAATCTGTCAGCCAATAGCATCCATGAGCGTCCATTTTCCTGAAATAATAAAACGCCGGGTATCATGTGCTGTTTTTATGCGGGGACAACGAAACAATTCCGGAATTGACAGGGCGTACAGATGTTTTAATGGTAATCGCGCCACCGGTTACTCCGGATTCATGCATGGGGGGTAGTGTAAAAAAAGTGTTTGAATAATTTTTACATTTCCGAAATTGTGTTACTTCCTGATTTTCCTGATCACGAAAATCCCGCAGATCGAAATGACTGCTGCAATCACGCCAAACCCGGGAGTTTTTGCAGGAGTGACCAGTGAGGTGCTGTATTCGGCAGTGGTTCCGGCAGTGACCGTGATTGTTGTATTCAGGTCAAGGTAACCGGGGCTCGTCAGGAGGACGGCATGCGTTCCCGCACTGATTCCCGGGATCGTCGTTGGCGTGAAACCTTTCATCTCTCCGTCGACATACACGCGTGCACCCGGGGGCGAGGTCGTGATGGAAATCGACCCGTATTCGCCCGCTGGGGACCGGTTGTACTGTCCCGGTAACCGTTGGCTGGGTCGTCGGTGTTGCGGTCGTGAGGGGAACGAGGGTAATACCGATGGTCTGTGAATTTCCTGTCACGGGAACCGTACGGGAAGCATCCTGGTAGGAATCCAGCCTCATCACGACAACATGATTGCCATTTGACACGCCGTTGACTGTCAGCGGGGTGAACCCCTTATACGCATTATCGAGATAGATATCGGCCCCGGGAGGGATTGACGTAAAGGAAAGACTGCCATATGACGGTGTCGGTGTCGGCGTGGGTGTTCCGATCAGCTTGATTGACAGAAAATATCGAACTGTTGATCGCATACCCGCGTGCATCCATTTCCTGGATGGTTACCAGGTTTTTTGTCGCTCCTGGTACCGATGTCTGGGGAATACGGCCTCTCAAGGTGACCTTCACGATAACTTCATCCTGGTTCCGGTATGACAACTCAAAACCGGGAGATGGTTAACGTGCGCCCTCCAGTGACCGGCCGTACATTTTCCACATCATTGACAATGATGGAATGGTACCACACCATCTCATCGAGACCGGAAACAAACTGGAGGTCATCATACGAGGGGAACGATGTACCCGATGCGGCATATACCGTGTAGGATACATTCACTGCATCGTCAGGGTTTAACGTACCGGAAGGCGTAATTGTAACGCCGGTTACGGTGAATGCGGACACTCCCGAAATTATGAATACTATTCCCATACACAAGAGAAACGCTTTTAGTATGCTGTGCATCTTTACCACAAGATGCAATGCAACCTTTCGCATTATATTACTATAGGATACACCAGGGTTCCTGAAACATGAGAAAAAGAAGAGTATGCGTCAGATAAAGAGAAGCTGTGATCAGGACAGCAGGGAATACGGTTTTTCCTTAAAAATTCCAACAGGTATTTAAATGGTTGGCAATCTATGAGATATTTAAGTCTGGTTTTTAAAAAAAGAGGTAGTAGAGGTTTTGTCGTCAGTCCTGTTCATAGAAAATTCCCAGCCGTTCCCCAAAGTGCTGCTCTCTGCACTTATACAAACGCGAAGGTTTAAAATTGATCGTGCGTTCTCACCGGTAAACGGCCGCGGCTCCCGCACCCGGCGATCACCGGACAGCCGGCCGGCAGACCACAACGCCGAGCGACACGGGCCGCCACGTGACCCACCACCGCGTGAGAATCGACGATCCGGGGCAGCTTGGCCATCGGCAGATCGAACTTTCTGCAAAGCCGACAACCGACTGCCCGTGGAGGTTATCCGCAAAGCCGCTGAAATGCAGATAACTCTTGTCGATAAAAGCGGCGGTCGCGTCCATCGCGCACAGACGCATGGCGGCGTAGCCCCCCGGCTGCACGAACGAGGCAATCTGCTCGTAGGTCTGCGGACGTTCCTGTCGCCACCACAGGATCTTCGGTCCGTGGTTGAAGCTGGCCGGCCCGCCCGTCCGGGAAATGATCTCCTCACCCGCTGGCTGCTGCATCTGGACGATGTAATTAGAGCAGCGTGTGTCGAGCCACGAATCGTACGGGGTCACATGGCGGCCATCCGCATCGATTCCGAGAATCCCGGCCATCTGGCCGTCAATGCCGACCGCGGCAATGGTGGCGGCGGCGATACCGGCCTGGGAGGACGACCAACTTCGACGCACTGGCAGACGCTCTTGAACTGGTATTCCGGGTCTTCTTCCACAACGCCGGGGCGCAGGTCGGTGCAAACGCGACTTGCGAAAGGCGGCCGCCAGCGTGCGGCCGCGACGGTCGAAGAGGACCGCCTTGGTGCCTTGAGTCCCGATGTCGATGCCCAGGAGATTGGTTGGTTGCATGGTCAGTCCGCCACGAGTACGACTTTACCTTCGGCCCCCGCCAGCGCCGTGTCATAGGCCGCCTGAAGTTCGCTCAACGGATACACGTTCGAAATCACGCGGGACAGATCGACACGTTTGCCGGCCACCAGGCGCAGCGCGATGCGATAATCTTCGGCCGCCCCGCCGGTCGAGCCGGTCACCAAGAGACTGCCGTAGTGGATCGCGTTCGGATCCAGTGGCACAGAGCCAGTGCTCTTGGGGAGTCCGCCGACAGGTAGAGTCTGCCAAAGGGAGCCAGCAGTTGGACGGCCTGGGTCTGGACTTCGGCCGCGGGACAGGCGGTGATCACGACGTTGGCGCCTTGGCCACCGGTTTCGTGCCGCACTGCGCCGACGACATCTTCCTCGAGCGGATTGAGCACCAGATCGCTGCCCAGGCTGGTCCTGCGGACCATCCAGCCGCTCGGCGAGGACGTCGATCGATATCAACTTTCCGGCCCCCGCAGCCCGGCACAACATGACGTGCATCAGCCCGATCGGCATGTATGCGATAGACGACGACGGTATCGCCCAGGTCCAGCCGCTGACGACCGCACACCGTTGACGACACAAGAAAAAGGCTCGAGCAGCGACGCCTCGCTGTCGGAGATCTCCGCGGGCAGCGCGGTGACGTTGCCCTGCGTGATGAAGCGGCTGGGAGTCGCACCCAGCTCGCGCGTCCTCCGTCTCGATCGATGCCGAAGGCAGTGTAGGCGGGCAGTAGTTCGCCATGCCGTGCAGGCAGGCCTCACACCGCCCGCAACCGGCATTGGGCACCATGCCCACCCGCTGGCCGACACAGTAGCCTTCCACGGGCGAGCCGACCTGATGTTCCCTCGATGAACTCGTGGCCCAGCACGATTTGTTGACCGTCCTGCAATTTGCGATGGCCGCTTCGCACGATCTTCACATCGGTGCCACAAATCGAGGCGGCACGCACCCGCAAGAGGATCTCATCGCTTCCGATCTCGGGGGTGGCCACTTCCTGGATCGAAAACGACGACGCGACCCCCTGGGTATACGTCGCAGCCAGCATTGCACGCGCTCGGGTCATCGGCGTAGCGTTCCTTCCTCGCTGATGCACGGGCCGCCGCTGGACGATGGAGCGATTGCCGGCATTCACGACCATCACCGCGGCCTTGCCATCCAGTCCTCCGGCACCGGGCTCGCGATTCTCCCCCACACACCGCACAAAATCTTCGTCCTCCGCCCGATAGGCGTCGAGGAACAGGTTCTGCCAACTGCGCACGATGGCCGAACTGCTCCCCTCTACCGTGTGAGCCGTCACGGTGTCAATGCGTGGTGCCCACCGTGATCAGGCCCTTTTCCCCCAGGATCTCACATCGCGAGTCGTAACCGTACTGCACTCCCTGGGCTCCACAAATCGAACCTTGCATGCCATTCTCGAGACGTGCGGAGAGGACGACATTGTCGTAGAAATCCGGATACTGCTCATGCGCGGCAGGCGAACGGTAGTTGCCGGCCACCGCATACACCTCGTCGAACTCGCTGCCGCTGAACCAACGCACCGTGTCAATGTCGTGGCTGTTCACTTCCGACAGCGGTCCATTGCTCTTGCGGATGTCGTACATCCAGGGTTTGGGAGTCGTC
>CAWBOH010000006.1:0-72306 GCA_963790395.1 uncultured Methanoregulaceae archaeon | reverse complement strand
GGGACCCTGTACCTGTTTCTCATAATTCTCGGGTATCAGCTGGCATCATCCGGGAGAAATACCCGGTTTTGAGAAAAACTGATGGAAAATACGATTCCGGACCCTGGTATCTTGGCCGGGATTTAAGATCCTGGGAAGGAATAACCATATTTCCTGGCTAAATGAGCGTGATGTCAGCCTGCCCTCATCAGATAAGCACGGGAACGGCTGTTAAAAGGATACAGATGCTGACGGGAATGGCTAAATTGTCATCAACCGGTGAGAACAATTCGATGATTCCTGCAATGACTGCAACTACCAGTGCCCCGGTGACCGGCATGAACAGGAGCAGGGCAAGGAATGTGACAACAATTCCCGCACCGGTCCCTTCCCCGGATTTCCCGTTATATATGCGGGTCCTGCCAAACCTGGCGCCTGCAATGGCTGCAACCCCGTCAAGGACCGCTAATGACACCAGTGCCGGTACGACAACCGGAACGGGGAAAAGGATAACGCAGGTAAGCGCACTTACTGCATAAAAGAATGCACCTTTTCCCGGCAATGGATCACACCGGTCAACATAGTCCACCACCGCCGAAAAGACCGGAAGCCTGTGACCCCGGAGGATCAGGTCAATAAGGATTATGCCAATGAAGAGACCGCCGGCAAGAACAGCGGTTGCAGTGGTATGATCCAGGGCAAGGACCATTCCCGCAATACCCAGGCCAAAGATCAGGTGGATAAGTTTTCGCGCCAATTCCTGCATACCGGATAATTGGCGGGATGAACGGTAAAAATTACCTGTCCTTGTATACGGGATACCAGAGCAGGAACCGCTGTGGTTAAAAGTCTGTCAATACCTGCCTTCTCCCGTGCAGGGAAAGCCTGTGCCGGTCCTGGAACCACGACTGCCCTGTATCAGCCGGTTTTATTGCATCCGGATTTGCTTATTCTCTGTCGATAGCGGTGAGCTTGATCACATACGCGAGGTTCTTGCCTGCAAGCGGGTTGTTTTCATCCCATGTTATGGTATCACGCGTTACGTTCAGTATTTTTACGACACTGACAGCATTATCCGTTTTTCTTGTTATGGTCATATACTGACCGACGGTGAATGATTTATTTTCCAAAGGGCCCATGCGGGGGACAACACGGACCAGCTCATCATTATAAGGGCCATATGCCCTGTCGTACGGAATATGTACGGTTTTTTCCTCGTTTATTCCCATTCCGGTAACTGCATCGCTGAAGCCATCAATAACACTCGAATTGCCAAGCGTGAATGTCAGGGGAGTTGTATCATTCATGTTCGAACTGAACACCGTCCCATCTTCGGTCATTCCCGTATAATACACCGATACGGTATCTCCCGTCATTGCCGTGAGTTGTGCCGGACGGGCTGTCGTATTCAGGGGAGACGATGCAGTGGTAGTGCCGGTATTTACGCATCCGGTAAAGGCAGTACCGCAGATCACCAGGATTCCCATGAGAATAATTATTGTCTGGTTTTTGTTCATGTTCATCACCTCATTGCCAGAATTATCTGAGAGCATACACCTTCCTGAAATTTATTCGTGATGGTGTATGAAATGCTCTATGGGCCAGCATAGTGGATTTCATCTCCCATCATCCCGGAAATGACCACCGCAATTACCATGATGCCAGCAGGTGCCCAAAACGGTGATACCCTGCACCGGATGCGCCGGGAAACCCGGCACTACAGGAGCCTGATACCGAAGCGGTTGATGAGCGTTTTTCACAGTATAAAAATACTTTACCGGCAGACATTGTATCATAACCCGATGCCCGGACGGGAGTGATCTCTATGAAACCGCAAAATCATGTGACCGGAAATCCAGCGGATGTGCCAGCCATCTGCCATACTCCTGATACCCCGGTTACGCCTGCCGGTAAACGCATTGTGCTTTTAATCGCCATACTTGCCGGGTTTATTACACCCTTTGACGGTTCGGCGGTCAATATCGCGCTGCCGGTTATGGGTGCGGAATTCCACATGGACGCGATCTCGCTTTCCTGGATCGCGACCGCATACCTCCTTGCAGCCGCCCTTTTTCTCGTGCCGTTCGGCAAGATCGCAGACATCTACGGGAGAAAACGGATCTTTTTATACGGTATTGCGATCTTCTCCCTTGCATCACTGGTCATGACGATTGTCCCCACCACCAACATGCTCATTGCGGTCCGGATCGTCCAGGGATTCGGTGGCGCTATGATCTTCGGGACAAGCATCGCCATTCTCACGTCCGTTTTTCCCCCGGGTGAGCGTGGAAAGGCGCTGGGGATCTACATAACCGCGGTGTACACCGGGCTCACGGTCGGGCCGTTTTTGGGTGGCGTGCTGACCCAGTACCTTGGCTGGCGAAGCATCTTTTTTGTCAACGTTCCCATCGGGATTGCTGCCTGCCTGCTCATCTACTGGAAACTGGAAGGTGAATGGGCGGAATGTGCATCCGAGCGCTTCGATTATATCGGCTCGCTCCTCTACGCATGTGCCCTGGTCGCGGTGATGTACGGTTTTTCCATTGTCCCCGATTCCTTCGGCATAGTGCTCATCGCTGCCGGATGTGCAACGGGTATTGTCTTTGCCATCTATGAAATGCGGATCCCCATGCCGGTTCTCGATATCCGCCTTTTAACAAATAACCGGGTCTTTGCATTTTCAAATCTTGCTGCACTCATCAACTACAGCGCTACCTTTGCAGTGACCTTTCTTTTGAGCCTTGACCTCCAGTATACCAAGGGTTTTTCACCGGAACAGGCCGGTCTGGTCCTGATCCTCCAGCCGGCCGCAATGGCGGTTGTCTCGCCCATTGCCAGCCGGCTCTCCGACCGGATCGATCCGCAGATCGTTGCATCGGCAGGAATGGCGCTTACCGCCCTTGGACTTTTCCTGCTGGTCTTTTTAGTGGACTCGACACCCCTGTGGTACATACTCGTCTGCTTAGTGGTGCTCGGGATTGGCCTCGGGTTGTTTTCCTCGCCGAACACAAACGCGATCATGAGCTCGGTCGAAAAACGGTACTACGGTGTTGCATCCGGTATGAACGGGACGATGCGGCTCGTGGGCCAGATGCTCTCGATGGGCATTGCGATGATGCTCTTTGCCACCCTTATCGGGCGGGTTGAAATCACTCCTGAGTACTACCCGCAGTTCATTATCAGCCTGCATTATGCATTCGTCCTCTTCATGGTACTCTGCATTCTCGGGATCGCTGCATCTCTCAAACGGGGAAAACGGCAGCCGGTTTTTAAGGCCGGGGACATAAAATAAGTCTACCGGGAAGAATCAAAATTCATTTTTAAGAAAATTTTTCCCGTGGACCGTTTCCCGCAATGATTTTTTCAAACTTCCCGGGCAGGACAAAAATGTGTGCAGCCAGCCCGCTGGTACTTTTTGGGGAGCCGGAGACGGAGTAGTGCTGGCAGGTACGAATCCGGTACAGGCGGCACTTCCTGTCATCAAAAATTATGTAAGAGAACGATAATCTCCTGGTTACTGTCCGGTGGCCGGATCCGGTGTTTTTGCCATACCCACTGACCCGTTGGTTCTTCTCTCCGGGCAAATACCAGACCGTAATAATAATAGACATATCGACACAATACATCTATATGGACAAGAAAATCCGATATTTCTGCGTTCTTATCGCATTGCTCATTGCTGCACTCTGCGTTCTGCCAGTGTCAGCAGCTGTTGAGACAAAGCCCAGTATTTCTGCATCGCTGTCAGCCGTATATATTAAAGCCGGCCAGCCGATCACTGTTATGGGTATCGCGACCGGAACAGTCACCGAAGGTGTCCAGGTCTGGATCTTTGCCGGTAACTACGTGAATGTCAGTATCGTTATGGTCAATCCTTCCGGCACATTCTCAACTACGTATAATACCAGTGGTCTTCCCCCGGCAAAATATTACGTGATTGTCCAGCACCCCGGGAGCGACAACAGTCTCCAGATCACGAGCAGCGGGTACAGCGGACAGGTAATCAACAAGAAAACGAATGCAACGATTTTCAGTTTTACCGGAACGGGAAGCGTTACTGATGCAGCTGCTGTTACTGCCCTGAGCAATGCCTTCAGCGCAGAAGGCGTCGATGATATCTACGCAAAACAGGTATTCACCATTCTCCCGGAGAATGAGACTGTGCCTACCTACCCGGGTACGATTGCACCCGGTTCAGCAACCCCGGCTACGCAATCCGGGACAGCCGCTGCCACTCCCGTGGTGCCTGCCGCGACTAAGTCACCCGTTGCGATCGTAACCGTGCTTGCAGGTATTGCACTGGCTGTCGGTGCAGCAATGTACGTCAGGAAACAATAACCCGATTCTTTTTTTCGACCAAGTGCGGTCGGGCGAGGAAAAGACCTGCTGCACCGCAAAGGTGTTTTTTAAGTTGCCAGGGAGCCGGGCCTAATAATACACACCTTTTCCAGTAACGAGCTTCCCGTTCCCTTCGACCCATCCCCGGGTGCTGTTTGCGATCTCAAGGACCACGGTGTCCGAGTACGCGTTACTCACCCAGCCCCCTCTCCAGACCGAGTTCGTCCCCTCGACGGAAACGCGGAGCGATATCAAAACCGGGCGGTCGGACGTATAGCTGATATATACCGGGACCGGGTGGTCATACGCAGGGCAATTGCAGTTCAGCGGAGCTTCCGATCCCGGTGTGAACACACCCCCCGGGAAAAAGAGCGGTTCATGGCCGACCGGGTTGCGGGTGTTGATTTCCGATGCACTCGTTTCCATGACTGCAACAGAGACAGGCATGAGGACCGGGGTATCCCCGGTGTACTCATGCCCGGGGACCAGCGTTGTCGGGAGAACCGTCGCCCCGGGCTCAATTGCGACCGGGTACCCGTGGTATTCAGGCACCATACGGGCGGCCCTGATAGCGAGCATGGGAGTCTTGTTCCTGTTGATAACCGAAAGGTTCCAGTCCGAAGAGACGCCATATGCTGTCCCGTTGAGTATGGTGGTAATGAATGCCGGGGTATTGTTCAGCCCGGGGACGGGGAGGAACAGGGTCACGTTTTCGATCGTCGAGGTATAGGAAAGATCGATTGAGTAATGATAATCGTGGCGCTCGCTCCGGCGGCTGATCTGGTCGAACTCCCAGCTGACCCAGGCAAAGAGTATGACTGCCAGCAGGATGAAAGCGAGGATGAAGAGTGTCCGTTTCCGGATTGGCATATGCAGTGTCATGGTTCCGGGTAATCCTGGTTCCTTTATGTTCCATTGGGTAAACAATACGATAGGGTTTGCGGCGAGATGCAAAGGAGAATAAATGGGGTCATTATTACCCGGAACAGGGTACAGTAGTCCGATTCACCAGAGTTGTTTTGCCGGAACGGAAAAACAGGGGGATTTTATACCGGCGTTTCCGGAACTGGTTTTTTTTGACCCGTGGCTGCAATGCGATAAAATGTCCATCATTCACCATTTTCTGTCTCCCCTTGATGAAATTCACTCAGGTTTCCAGAGACCAAGGTTATTGCCCTCGGTATCTTTGATGACAGCGACGGTGCCGACAGACCTGATCTCATTTTTCGGCATTACGACCATACCCCCCAGTTTCTCCACGCTGGCAAGGACTTTGTTAAAATCCTCAACAACCACGAAGTTCATGATCGTGTCCGGCATCATGCGTTTGTAAATGCCCCCGGTGTTCATCATCCCTTTTTCCGGTTCACCGGTTATGATATTCTGCCACTGCAGTGACTTGTCCGTCAGGGCAGCGTTTGGTTCAATATTCCACCCGAGCAGCGACTGGTAGAACTGTTTTGCCCGGTCGACATCATCCGCGGGGATCTGGAAGAATCCAAAGCTTGCCATGGACCGGTATATTGGATTTGCTGGTTATGTAATTTCCTGGACTTTTTAAAAACACCACGACATCTCGGTGCTGCGGGTTCTCCGGATAATCTTTTCGTACAGGAAGACCAAATCATCGTGCCCGGCCTGAATATTCCCTGCTATCGACCGGAATGTATTCAGGAAAAAAGTTGCAGGGTCGCTGGAGAAGAGGGGGGATTGATCCTGGATACGGGTTTCGGATATTTTCGGGAGAGCATACAGGATATGGTAATAGAGAGTGAACAGTCCTGTTTTCTCATACCTGACGGTAACTGAAGTACCCCCCTCCACAGGAACGCCAGTGGAATGATTCCAGTTTATTGATAATCGTTGGTTGAAGGCTTTTGAACCTCTTTGCCAGTTGTGTGATATGAATTCGCTCTCCCTTATGCTCCTGAAGGTAACGGTCCAGGTGTGCTTCTAGCGACATCTCTCTCATCCTCAGATGTCTGGTACTTTCATCGTGAAAAGATAAATTAAACGCAAGATAATAATGTAACCTGATTAGCTGACGGTTATTGAATTGTTTTACTGCTTTATGGAGTATGATGAGGACACAGCAGGTGCCATCTCATCACGTCATCATTCAATTTTTTACCTAAAAATTTTTACAAAAACGGCATTGCAGTACACCAGGAGGTTACCGATGTCTCCGGTATCCGGACAGGAATTCCTGTTCTTTGGGCCATGAATGGGAGTGGGGGAGTGGGGTGTGGACTGGAATGCAATGCACAAGTGCCTTGCCAGACTTTATTATTTTACGATGACAGGCATTAGTAACAGTAGTGACAGGTATATTCCGGGGTTATCTTGTTTTTTCATACTGATGATATCCATGATCTTCAGAGGAAAGTCCCCGTGGGCAGTGGAGTGATAACCCTATGAGAATTATCGTGCTTCTTATCCTTGGTATTGTTGTGGCGGGTGTAGTATCTGCCGGGTGTGTAACTCGATCACCTCCCCAAACCAACGACAGTGGGAATATATCTTTTACCCCATTCAGTGTTCCCGCTCCGGATAATGGTACGGTTACCCGGGGACCGTTGAAAATTTCGAATGGCGGGTGGACAGGTGAATACCCGGTCTCGGTGGACAACATGCGTGTTGGCTTCGTGTCAGCCAGTAAACCAATAACGCTGATGCTGGAAGAGGGGAACCATTCGGTTGAAGTCTGCTGCGGAAAAATCTGCAAACACCAGGATGTTACTGTTGCCTTTGGAAAACAACGGACCGTCGACCTTTCGGAACAGTTAAAAAAGGATTTGGGATCTTCGGAACCTGCCGTAGGAGTAGTCGGATATTACCTGAACCAGGACCGAATTACCGTGGATGTGGAATTTACCAATCCCACCACGCAGGCCCGCACGATGACCGCCGATGTCAGCTGCGGATATTCCTATATCGACAGCAGAACTCACACCCGGTTAGGAAGTTCAGCACGGGGTCACCTGTATGCCACGGTGAATGCATGTGATCGGGTAACGCAAACACTGGACCTCAGCCTGGACAGTGGTTCCAGTTATATTTATGATATGCCAAAGGTAAGCCTGGGATCATAAAAATAATGGGTATAGTCACATTCTGGCGTTTAAAATCCCGGATTTGTTGATTAAAAAGGCTTACTCAGACGCTCCCGGGGACTCGCTTTTAGCTAGTCCCCGCCGCTATGGCATCCCCAAGATGCGATATAACGAGTTTTGGTAAACATACTCCGAATTTATTTTATCAAAATCAGCGTTTCACTTTTTTTAAAAAATTATTCTGGTCATCGAATTATTCCTTTTTCTCATCGAATATTTTGAAAAAGTTGGTGGTTAAAATAACACTATACCCCAAAATAATTTTTTACGATAGTTTGCAGGGAATTCCAGATAGTTTACTGGTGAAGTTTCCCTTCATCATCTATGATTAACGTGTCATACGCAATCCTGAGTTTACCTTTGGAGTAAAAACGGGACTTGAATGCATAGGGATTTTTGGTGTATCAACCATTGAATCGAAAAATTATTACAGAAGAGTTTTCAGTTTTTTTATTCTTAAAAAAATGAGAGAGTGAGGTATACTCAAACCTCATTTGAATTTGAATTTGGCAACTGGTGAAGTCAGACTATTATCATATCTGAGATAGACATTCATGCATTTACCGGCAAATGCCTTTTCAGTCTTCCAGTTATAGTGCCATGCCCCATTTCCCTGATATTTAAGGTCGGAAGTAGTTGTTGTGGGATCATATATCTCTATTGGATCAGCAGATCCCGCACTACAAGCTACAGAATCAATCTTCAGAGCGAACTTCGCAGGGTCACTCACATATCCGTTCCCATCTGATAATTTCCATTTCAGAGGGATATTCTTCCCGGCATTTGCGGAGTTAATGACAGGGCTCATATCGACCGGAGCATCAAATCCCGTAAACGTATACCAGGCAGGGTCCGGAGTGAGTGAAAAGTCAAATTTGGTTTCCTGGCCACTTGTTACCGGTTTGGTCTGGGTCGCAGGTTTGAGATACCCGGTCTTGTTCACGTAGACATTATAGGAACCCCCCGGCATGCTGGTAAATGTGTGCGGTGTGGTAAACCCGGTGTCTGCGTTGTTGATGAAGATCCTGGCTGCAGCCGGTGCTGATGTTGCGGTAATGCTACCGACGCTGGGTGAACTTGGGGTGACAGTGACCGTAATCGTTTCGGAGTCTGTTCCGCCATTTCCATCCGAGACAACGACATCAAAGGTATATGAACCGGCGGTAGCGGGAGTCCAGGTAAAGATACCCATTGATCCGTCAATGCTAGCTCCGGCTGGAACTGTTCCACTCAGACTGAAAGTCAGTGGCTGAGCCGGTATATTTGCATCTGAGGCTGCTGCCGTGAAGGTGAGTTGCTGACCTGCAACTACACTATGAGGTCCAATCGGATCAAGGACAGGAGCAACATTGACTTCTGCCACCGAGACTGTAAACGTGGATGCTGCAGTGTTTCCGGCTGCGTCGGTTGCGGTGACTGTTATCGTGTAGGTTCCCGGAGCCGTAAAGGTACTTGCCGGAATGATAACCAACCCGGATCCGGTTCCTGACACGGAAGAACCTGATGGACCGGTTACAGTATACGATACCTCTACTGAATTGGAATTGTCTGTTGCCGTGATTGTGAATCCACCTGCGGGGACTACAGTCACTGTTCCGGTCGGTGTGTCAGATCCTAATACGGGTTCGGTCGTGTCAACCACAACGGTAAACGTACTGGTTGCAGTGTTTCCGGCTTCATCAGTGGCTGTGACGATAACCGTGTATGAACCATCCGCAGAGAATCCGGGGATCGTGATTGATCCACCGACAACAGGACTCACAGGAACTATTGCTCCATCCCCAACCTTGTAAGTCGCTGAGATTGCATCTCCAACCGAGACTACAAGATTACCACTTGTATCCGGTTCCGGTTGGCGGTCCGGTAATCTCAGGTTCGGTTGTGTCAACCACAATGGTAAACGTACTGGTTGCAGTGTTTCCGGCTTCATCAGTGGCTGTAACGATAACCGTGTATGAACCATCCGCAGAGAATCCGGGGATCGTGATTGATCCACCGACAACAGGACTCACAGGAACTATTGCTCCATCCCCAACCTTGTAAGTCGCTGAGATTGCATCTCCAACCGAGACTACAAGATTACCACTTGTATCCGGTCCGGTTGGCGGTCCGGTAATCTCAGGTTCGGTTGTGTCAACCACAACGGTAAACGTACTGGTTGCAGTGTTTCCGGCTTCATCAGTGGCTGTAACGATAACCGTGTATGAACCATCCGCAGAGAATCCGGGGATCGTGATTGATCCACCGACAACAGGACTCACAGGAACTATTGCTCCATCCCCAACCTTGTAAGTCGCTGAGATTGCATCTCCAACCGAGACTACAAGATTACCACTTGTATCCGGTCCGGTTGGCGGTCCGGTAATCTCAGGTTCGGTCGTGTCAACCACAATGGTAAACGTACTGGTTGCAGTGTTTCCGGCTTCATCAGTGGCTGTAACGATAACCGTGTATGAACCATCCGCAGAGAATCCGGGGATCGTGATTGATCCACCGACAACAGGACTCACAGGAACTATTGCTCCATCCCCAACCTTGTAAGTCGCTGAGATTGCATCTCCAACCGAGACTACAAGATTACCACTTGTATCCGGTTCCGGTTGGCGGTCCGGTAATCTCAGGTTCGGTCGTGTCAACCACAATGGTAAACGTACTGGTTGCAGTGTTTCCGGCTTCATCAGTGGCTGTAACGATAACCGTGTATGAACCATCCGCAGAGAATCCGGGGATCGTGATTGATCCACCGACAACAGGACTCACAGGAACTATTGCTCCATCCCCAACCTTGTAAGTCGCTGAGATTGCATCTCCAACCGAGACTACAAGATTACCACTTGTATCCGGTCCGGTTGGCGGTCCGGTAATCTCAGGTTCGGTCGTGTCAACCACAATGGTAAACGTACTGGTTGCAGTGTTTCCGGCTTCATCAGTGGCTGTAACGATAACCGTGTATGAACCATCCGCAGAGAATCCGGGGATCGTGATTGATCCACCGACAACAGGACTCACAGGAACTATTGCTCCATCCCCAACCTTGTAAGTCGCTGAGATTGCATCTCCAACCGAGACTACAAGATTACCACTTGTATCCGGTCCGGTTGGCGGTCCGGTAATCTCAGGTTCGGTCGTGTCAACCACAACGGTAAACGTACTGGTTGCAGTGTTTCCGGCTTCATCAGTGGCTGTAACGATAACCGTGTATGAACCATCCGCAGAGAATCCGGGGATCGTGATTGATCCACCGACAACAGGACTCACAGGAACTATTGCTCCATCCCCAACCTTGTAAGTCGCTGAGATTGCATCTCCAACCGAGACTACAAGATTACCACTTGTATCCGGTCCGGTTGGCGGTCCGGTAATCTCAGGTTCGGTCGTGTCAACCACAACGGTAAACGTACTGGTTGCAGTGTTTCCGGCTTCATCAGTGGCTGTAACGATAACCGTGTATGAACCATCCGCAGAGAATCCGGGGATCGTGATTGATCCACCGACAACAGGACTCACAGGAACTATTGCTCCATCCCCAACCTTGTAAGTCGCTGAGATTGCATCTCCAACCGAGACTACAAGATTACCACTTGTATCCGGTTCCGGTTGGCGGTCCGGTAATCTCAGGTTCGGTCGTGTCAACCACAATGGTAAACGTACTGGTTGCAGTGTTTCCGGCTTCATCAGTGGCTGTAACGATAACCGTGTATGAACCATCCGCAGAGAATCCGGGGATCGTGATTGATCCACCGACAACAGGACTCACAGGAACTATTGCTCCATCCCCAACCTTGTAAGTCGCTGAGATTGCATCTCCAACCGAGACTACAAGATTACCACTTGTATCCGGTCCGGTTGGCGGTCCGGTAATCTCAGGTTCGGTCGTGTCAACCACAATGGTAAACGTACTGGTTGCAGTGTTTCCGGCTTCATCAGTGGCTGTAACGATAACCGTGTATGAACCATCCGCAGAGAATCCGGGGATCGTGATTGATCCACCGACAACAGGACTCACAGGAACTATTGCTCCATCCCCAACCTTGTACCGGGGATCGTGATTGATCCACCGACAACAGGACTCACAGGAACTATTGCTCCATCCCCAACCTTGTAAGTCGCTGAGATTGCATCTCCAACCGAGACTACAAGATTACCACTTGTATCCGGTCCGGTTGGCGGTCCGGTAATCTCAGGTTCGGTCGTGTCAACCACAACGGTAAACGTACTGGTTGCAGTGTTTCCGGCTTCATCAGTGGCTGTAACGATAACCGTGTATGAACCATCCGCAGAGAATCCGGGGATCGTGATTGATCCACCGACAACAGGACTCACAGGAACTATTGCTCCATCCCCAACCTTGTAAGTCGCTGAGATTGCATCTCCAACCGAGACTACAAGATTACCACTTGTATCCGGTCCGGTTGGCGGTCCGGTAATCTCAGGTTCGGTCGTGTCAACCACAATGGTAAACGTACTGGTTGCAGTGTTTCCGGCTTCATCAGTGGCTGTAACGATAACCGTGTATGAACCATCCGCAGAGAATCCGGGGATCGTGATTGATCCACCGACAACAGGACTCACAGGAACTATTGCTCCATCCCCAACCTTGTAAGTCGCTGATACTGCATCTCCTACCTCGACCGTGATACTACCTGTTACATCCGGAACCGGGGTTGGAGTTGTTGTAATCACTGGGGGTGTGGTATCCTGGACAGTTACTGTAACATAATTGACCTTCAGCGTGCTGCTGTATCCATCGTCATTGTATGCCTGCAGGGCTAGCGAATAGGTTCCGGGTGAAGTATAAGTATGGGATGGATTCTGTGCCGATGAACCTGCAGGTATGAATCGCCAAACATCATTTTTATTGTATGGATTGGAGCCAGTCCCTAAACCGCCCATCAAAATAATGCTACCATCCGGCAATACCACAGTTGTTTGCCAGTATCTTGCCGGCCAAGCAGCACTCGAGTTTAACTGCGTCCATGTAACTCCTTTATCCGTTGAACGCCAAGTGTCATTCTTGTAGGTGCTGCCAGCGTAACCCCCCATTAGTACTATGCTGTCATCTGGCATCGCTACGCTGCTGTGAGCATACCTTCCCGACCACGCTGCGTGAGCGGTTTGCTGTGTCCACGAAGCACCGTTATTTACTGACAGCCAGACATCATTTAAAGGAGTATACCCACCCATCAAAACAATGCTGCCGTCTGACAACGCCACACTGCTGTGTAAGTGTCGTGGCCACCACCCGGCATTCGCAGTCATCAGAGTCCATGTATTGCCCTTATCTGTTGATCTCCATACATCGTTCGTTCTAATGCCACTAGCCGTGTAACCCCCCATTAGTACTATGCTGCCATCTGGCATCGCTACACTGCTGTGAGCATACCTTCCTGTCCACCCGGAACTCGCGTTCACCTTCGTCCACGTTGCACCGTTATCAGCCGATAGCCATGTGTCATTATAAAAGAAGTTACCATCATAACCCCCCATCAGGACAATACTGCCATCTGGCAACGCAACGCTGCTTTCACCATATCTCCCATTGCGCCACCCACAACTCGCGTTCATCAGAGTCCATGTTATTCCTTTATCGGTCGATCGCCATGTATCATTATAATAGCCACTTCCGGAATTCATGAGCACAATGCTGCCGTCCGGCATCACAACGCTGCTACTGAGGCTGCCTCCAGCCCATCCAGCATTTGCATTCACCAGCGACCAGGGCGCTGTGTAATTCTCATCTCCGAAGAACCAAGCCCACCCTGTGGGGGTATTTGTAGAAGCGTCAGTAAACTGGACATTGAGTGGGATATCACCACTTTGGAGGTCGCTGTTGAAGTCAGCGACCGGCGGTTGCTTTATTGCAACTGCGGTTATGGTAACTGTTACTGGTGAGCTTGAGGCACCCAGGCTATCCTGAACAACAAGCTGAACCTGATAATCGCCAGCAATGTCCGTAGTAAATGCAGGATTAACAGTATTTTGATTGGTCAGTACAGCTGTACTTCCCGCCGGTTTTGAGAGAATACTCCATGTATAGGATAACGGAAGATTTCCATCGGGATCAGTGCTGCCACTGCCATCCAGAACAACTTGTGTGCCGACGGGGCTGCTCCAGTACGCTCCTGCGTTGGCGAGAGGAGGTTTATTTACCTGAATTGTTGTTTTCCAAAGACCCCCATCGTTCTGGGCTGTCAAAAATAGCTGTTTATCATTGGCAAAATCAGGAGAAAGAGCGATTCCGAATCCATAAATAAGTTCATTTGAACTCAGACCTGTGCTATCAAGAGGTTTCCAGGTATTTCCACGGTCATCAGATTGTAATATCCCGTACCATGTACCGTAGTGGAAGCCTGTTCTTGCAAAGATTATGTTATCATTTTTAAAATCTGGAGATATTGCCAATGAATATTTTGAGAACGAATATGCATCTGAATTTATTAAAGTCCATGTATTTCCTGAATCGGTTGATCGATAAATCCCCTGGGTCCATATTGCTGCATAAACTGTGTGATCATTTAAATAATCCGGGGAAATTACTAAATCATCTGTAGAGTTAATATTCCCATTCATCAGAGGAAGACCATTTGTCAGTAAGGTCCAGGTATTCCCGCCATCAATTGTTCTTCGAATACCCTTATTCCCTCCCCAGAAAACCGTCTGGTCATTAAGATAATTTGGAGATATTGCAATCGATACTCCACTGATACGAGGTGTGTTTACACTTACGTCATAAAAAGAAAGCCCGCCATCAGTTGATTTGAAGACTCCGTCATTCCCAACAAAAAAAACGGTTTTGTCAGTTGTGTATGCCGGAGAGAATGCAAATTCCTGGATGCCACGATCAAACATTGTGTTTGGAAGGGATATTTTATTCCAGGTATTCCCACTGTCATTAGAAACAAAACTCGCAGAACTACCTGCTAGTATCCTCTGATCACTCCCAAAATACTGGTAATCCGGGGGCAGCGCCAGAGCGTCGTAGGTATATCCTGCGGCTGTAGACGGCTGAAAGGATTGCCATGTCGATCCACTATCCGTTGTGCGGTATATATAGCCCGGGTTGGGATTTTGCATATCATCTACAAACATGGTGTGATCAGCAGTCCAGTGTGGTGAAATAACTAGGCCTCGTGCATCGACTCCGGATAATCCAACTTGGGTCCATGTATTCGCGGCAACCACATGACCAACAACCCCACATAAAAGTAGTGAACAGAAGAGCGTTAACACAAAAGCATGTCCTGAAAACTTTCTGTCACTATTTTTCTCATTTTTTTTCTGTATAATCATTCATCTCTCTCCGTAACCTACTGTATAACACCAAAATTATAATGTTCGAAATTTAGTATAATAGTAAATAAATAAACCGCAATGCATCGCTGCCTTGCAGATTCCTTTAAGATAATCGCTTAATTTATAAAAATAATGCAATATTACTTTTTAATTAAAAATAGTAGCAAATGTAATCTTTCACTCCCCCACTTCCTTCTTCTCGCACAAATCCGCATAATCACAGAACTTACAGGTCTGATATGACGGTTTCGCCTCAAACCGCTCATCACAAACCGCTGAGATGATCCCTTTAACAGACTCCGTAAACGCACCGACCGTCTCTTCTGTCGGGAAATAATCGACCATCTTGTTATCCCTGATATAATAGAACGAGGCCCGCTGTGGCAGTTTCCCGTACATCTCTTTTATCGCGAGACAGTAGAGGTTGAGCTGGATATCACTGAGCACGGAATTCTTCGTGAGGGATCCGGGTTTTGACCCGGTCTTGAAATCCACAACTACGTAATCCCCGTCCGGTGTCTGTTCGATGCGGTCGATATACCCTTTCACCGTTCTTCCATTGAGAGAGAACTGGAATTTCTTTTCTGTGGCAAGGATGGTGTTGCGGTTTGCTGCCTGCCATACGAGATACGTGTCCAGCATTGCTTCGGCTTTTACCCGGTCCTCGAGTTCATGCGTCCGTGAGGTATAGGCCTGCGATGACCAGCAGGAATTGAGGAGTTCGAGTGCCCGCTCTTTTGTGGGCAGGTATCCTTCGAGCTGTGCTCGCGAAAGGTGTTCGATTACTGCATGGACTGCCGTGCCCATGGAAAAGAATGTCTTTTGCAGGGAAGGGACCTGCAGCACGTACTGGAACTTGTAGCAGAGCGGGCAGTCCTCGTATTTTTTGAATGCGGATGCGGAGAAATGGTGGTCGGGTCCCACGAGTGGTACCGGTTTGTGTTCAAATGCAGCGACGAGGGCTGCATCGCTGGCTGGTATGGTGAAGAAAGCAGCGGGGTCGAATGCATACGGTGTTTTTCCTGCTTCCATGAGCCGGATCTTTTCCAGCTCCACGATCCGCTGGATGGCGGTGGACAGGTGCATCTGTTCAATGGCCCGGATGGCCTGGTCGCGAACCTGCTGTTTGAGGAGGTCGACCGGATTATCCGGCAGTTCCGGCGTTTCTTCTGCCGTGAGACTTACCTCAGTCCTGTCAATAAGCGGGTTTTTGGGGTACCCGAGTTCGAATAAAAACTGCGACGGGGGAGCATCGGTCTTTCGTTCACCATACCGCTTTGCAACCGTAAGATACAGTTTCTCCTGTGCCCGGGTCATGGCCACGTACAGGAGCCGGCGTTCTTCCTGTAAGAAGAGGGCCCGTTCATCATCACCGGTCTTCAACCCTTTTGCAAGGTCATTGGGGACAAAGAACGGTTTTGCCTGGTACCGGAGCGGGAACTTGTCCTTGACAAGGTCAACGACAAAGACGACCGGGTATTCCTTGCCCTTGCTCTTGTGCACCGTGAGGACCCTGACGGCGTCTTTTCCCTCCCGTTCACCAATCTCGACAGAAATACCGGATAGCAGTTCCAGGTACCGGATGAACCCCGCAAGCGTCCCGTCCCGGTATATGGCCTCATAGTCCCCGGCGATCTGCATAAACGTGTTGAGGAGCAGCAGGTCCTGCCCGCTCTCTTCTGCAAGAGCACGCTGGTAGAGTCCGGTGGACGTGCGGACAAGGTCATGGATGAATTCCCCTAAGGTGACCCGGTCTTTCTGGTGGATGAGATGGTTAAGGGTCATGACTACGTCTTTTACCAGGAGTGCCGAGTTGGGGACAATGGTATCCGCTGCCTGCATGGCTTCAAACACGCAGTCATTTCCCTGCTGTTCCCAGGCCATCTTCTTTGCCGTTGCATTGATCTTCTGGACTACGGTCTCGGGAATGCCGTTGATCTTCTCGATCCGGTTTAAGGGGATCCCTCCCGTGAGCGGGTTTTCAACCGCACGGAGATACGCGAGGATATCACGGATGACCGCTGTTGAAAAGAAGTCCACTTCCCCGACAAACTCGGCCGGTATCCCGTTCTTCTTCAGCGCCTTGTAGAACTTCGCCCCTTCCATTCTCCGGCGGCAGATGATGGCAATGTCGCTGTACGTGAGCGGACGGGTCCTGCCTTCAGCCCGGGAATAAAACGGGGTCCCGGCAAGGCGCCGGACCTCACCGATCACAAACATCGCCTCAGCCTGTTCATTCTGGCATTCAGCAACGGTGACCAGATCGCCCTCCGGGTTATGGGTGATAAGCCGCTTCTCCTGCCGGTTCGGGGCATGCTGCATCAGCGTGAGTGCAAGGTCAAGGATGGTCTGTGTACTGCGGTAGTTCTGGTCCAGCAGGTGTTCGGAGCAGGAGGCATAGTACTCCTTAAAGTCCTGCATGTTGGTGAGGTATGCCCCCCGGAAGCGGTAGATGGTCTGGTCATCGTCACCCACCACGCAGAGCTGGTCTCCTGCCAGTTGCTTGATCAGCTGGAGCTGGGCATAGTTGGTGTCCTGGAACTCGTCGACCAAAATGTGGGTGAACCTTCGGCGGTACCTGCGGAGGATGTGGGATTTTTTGTCAAAGAGAGTGACCGCCTCGTGGATCATGTCGTCGTAGTCGAGCAGGTTTTCCGCCCGCTTGTATTTCTCGTAGGCCTGGTAGACTTTGAGCAGGTCGGAGAGCCGGGCAAGGTACTCCTGCTCGTCATCACCGGGGTCATCCTTCTTCCCTTTCCTCAAACCCGCTCCTGTTGCTTCCCCGGTCCTTTTCCCGGTTGTCTCCCTCTCTCCCTTCGCTTCCCCGGTCCCTTTTTCCTGCTTCTGCTCCTCCATCTTCCGTTTCAGGTATGCCTCGAGTTCCCGGGGGCTGATCAGCTCGTCGCGGAATGCACTGATGCCATCAATGATCGATTCAATGACATCGACTGCATTATTCCCCACCTCGATATGCTCAAACCCGAACTCATCGATATGCTCCAGCCCCCACACCAGCTGGTTTGCCCGGCTGATGATCCCGGCCGAGAACGAGAGCCCCGAGTCGAGCACGTTGTCCTGCAGCACCGAGAGGGCAAATGCATGGAATGTGCTGATGGTGAGGTCGGTCACGTTTGTGTTCTGTTCAAGCCGTTCCCGCATCTCGGCAGCAGCTTTGTCGGAGAAGGTGAGGGCAAGGATGTTGTCTGGTTTTACACCGTGTTGGATGAGGTGGAGGATTCTTTCGGTGATTACCCGGGTTTTGCCGGAACCGGGACCTGCGAGAATGAGCTGGATACCCGTGCAGGTGACGGCATTGGCTTGTGAGGGGGAGAGGGTCATGGGTTATTTTCTGATTGGCGGGGAAGGGGGAAAAAGGTAAGGATAGTTCTTTTTTTTAGAGTTTTCGACACGGTATTTTCGACAGGATAAACGAATAATTTCCAGGATTAATGGACTATCTTTTTTTGGCAGTGTTTCCGGGATTTGATGGAGTAAACACGGAGTGAAAAGAGCGCTGGTTTTTTTTGGCCGCCAGTGGTCGACCGGCGAAAGATTCCGGCACAGAGTCCGGGCTTTTTTATTATAACCCAGAATGTTTCTTTTCAGGAGAAGGAAAAGGGTCTCCCACGGGTCCACGCTCTCCAGTCGGCTGGCGATGGTCCCGGATCACATATAAAATCGGAGTCCTCTTTAAGGGAAGCAATCCCTCATCATGACACCTGGTGAGAGCTTTCTTTCTGCTGGAGGTCGCGAAGGATTCTCCGGATATGCCCGATATTAATTGTCCTTGTCGTGAGCAGGCAGAGGTAATTGTCGTGGTACGGGGCTATGATCATGTTACCCTCCGGTATCTGGAGGGTCAGGTGAACAAAAGGTCCCCAGGTGAGCAGGGGAGTAACTTTCTGTGCAGTCTCAAGCATAGTTCCTGCAATTTTTAACATCGTCTCACTATTTGCATCACCCATCATGATGACATTCCGTGTATCATTGAATACGGAAATTGCGACAATTCCATTGAGGTCCTTGATCTGCGAAATTATCGTTAAATCCAGCTCATCGCAGGTCACCGGTTGAGGTATAACCGGTCTTTCTACGGCAGCGTGTAGCTCTGGTGGAGAAATGTCCGGGTCAGGGATCTTAATGTTCCGGACTGGCGTGGCGACCGGTGCATCTGTCGGGTGAGGTACAAGCGGTCCTGCCTCAACCCGGGGTATCTCTGGTGAAACCGTGACCGGGTCAGGGATCTTTATGTTCCGTACTGGCGTGGCGACCGGTACATCTGTCGGGTGAGGTACAAGCGGTCCTGCCTCAACCCGGGGTATCTCTGGTGAAACCGTGACCGGGTCAGGGATCTTAATGTTCCGGACCGGCATGTCGACCGGTGCATCTGTCGGGTGAGGTACAACCGGTCTTACCTCAACCGCGGGTATCTCTGGTGAAACCGTGACCGAATCAGGGATCTTTATGTTCCGTACTGGCGTGGCGACCGGTACATCTGGCGGGTGAAGTGGTGGATTGGTTTTTCCGGGTACAGGTCCGGAGCTCTCCGGTTCTTTGGGAACCGGTGGTTCGTAATCTTCGATATTGCAGACTTTCAGCGCAAGAGCGAACTCTTCTGTGGAATATTTACAGAGATTAAATTCTATGACGGGGTGCGAGTTGAAATAATCACGGGCGGAATGGCCTTTGAGCTCAATTGAGCCATGTTTGAAATAATGGAAGAGCGGCTTTCCTTTTTTTATCAGGATAAATCCTTCCCCGTCCTGGATCACGACCCGGACTACCCCGATAAAGCGTACCGTATGGGAACTTATCCACGACGATGGTGCCTGCATCCATCCGAGGCTGTTTCCTTCAGGTAATTCTATCATAGGAGTGCCACAATATCCTCTTTATTCTTTTTCATCTCCTGGTTAATCTGTCCGATATTTGCAGTGTTCTGCGCAATAACGAGCAAAAAAAACTTTTCTTTGAGCGGCATGAGAAGGAGGAAATACTCAGAAAACTCCATGAACACCATGAAAACAGGGGAATTGCCAAAATTTTCTGCAGTGACTTTTGAACCCACCATGAGGCTGGAAACTGCTTTCATGAAGGTATCATCAAATTCTATCCCCGACTTAATGCTCTCAATAATTCCGCCATCATCCCTGATGACAATTACTCCCCGGACATTGTGAAGGATAAGAAATTTATTCAGGGTTTCCTTGAGCATGGGTTCTTCCTTTCCTCTCAGTGAATCATATCACGTACCTACCGGGTCATGGAATAACCCGGATTTCCCTTGAATACACTCGTTTCCCGGAGGCATTTTTGCTCCAGGCTGACTCCAGACTGGAGGGCGATGGTGCGTCTTTGCCCCCAGTCCATTCATTCGTTTTCTTCTTTAGCCAGGGTGTCGAGGATTTTATAGGTATTGATCATCCGGTTGAACGCGGTCTGGAGCTCGCCAATCTCATCATTGCTGAGCAGTTCAATTTCCGGATTTTTCAGCTGTCCGGTGCTCATACTGGTGGCAATTTCAGAAAGTTTTACAATCGGGCTGGTAATACTGCTGGCGAGAAAAAAACTCCACATGACAACGACAGACAGGGTGACGAGCGTGAGAACGAAGATGCTGTTTGTCAGACCCAGGCTTGCAACAATGCTCTCGGTCCCCCCCATTGAAACGATCCCGAGCAGCATTATCGGAATCATGGAAACAAAGAGCATACTCGCCATAAGCTTATAGAAAATGGGGATCTGGAGCGAAATACCCTTGTGGGCAGGTTTCCCCTGGGTTTTTGTGGCAGACATATAAGACTATTAATCAAAATACTTTAAATAAATTTCTAGTACTTATAATAATTGATTTTAAAAAAAGTTATCAATATGATTTAAAATGAAAATTTTTTGATATATTCCCTCTTTTATGCGTGTCAGAACATTGTTTATCTAAAAATCTCTTCCCGGGTGTAGGCGCGGTGTAAACAAAGATCCTCTCCCAAAAATTAAAAATGGACGATCACAATTTCTCAAACGATTTCGGAGGGATGGTCGTGATCCTGCTTCAACAAAAACGAGGTTTTAAGGCCGGATTTCCGGGAAACGGAAAGGAGTTTGAAGCGAGGTAACCCGTATGTGTTACAGGAAATAACAAAATCCTGAAGGGAACGGGAGATGGCTGACATCACCGGAACTTTAAAGGCCGACACTACAACCAATCCGGACGGTGGGTGGTTGACACAAAAACGGGGGTCCTGAATGGGACCTTCCGGATGAGGGTCTGATACCCGGCTTTTTTTTAAACCGTAATCCGGATGATGAATTTTTCACTTTTTAATTGCAGCTTTCACCTTTACCATGACATCTGGTGGAATGGGGTCCATTTTATGGGCAGTTTTTGCGTGTTCTGCAATTTTAGTCATCAGCTCAGCTTCGGTGGGAGCAGAGGTCTGAAACCCACAGTTCTTTGCAAAGCATACAAAAGATGGCATTTTCAGCACCATTGTGTCATTATTTTATGGTTATTTATGTTTTTTGCACTCATGGGAAGCCGGAATCATGGTTTGATACCGGTATAATCCCCTGTCATGGAGGGAGTGCAGGATTATCCCGCAGGTAATCGGCAGTGTGCATAAAACTTCCCTGCTGTTAAAAAAAAGAAAGATTCGTTACCGGTGGGGGGTGACAGCAACGGTCGGGGGACTGATACGGATCGATTTGTAAATATCCACGATTGCTCCCTGGAACACCTGGACTGCCTGGGGTTTGTTCCGGACCTTGAACGCGAAGATATACATGCCATTTTCTGTGGAGGTAAAGATGTAGGTCCCTTGTACCGCAGGGGTCCGGAAATCCAGCTCATAGGATTTGTAGCCGGATATCGTTAAGGTGTAACTGTGGGCATCAACCGTTGTCGGAGTGCCGTAGGTCTTTGCCACGGCAAGGGTCGCATTGTTGAAGTACTTCTCAAAGTCCGCTCCGGGGTCCCGGTCGATATCAACGCTCAGGGCAACATAGGATTCCTGGTCCCCCGAAATTGTGGGGGGAGAGTAGAAATTGGCGATGTTGACTGTTGTTGTACCATAGTCCCTGACCCCGCTTTTGAGGACATCCTGCCTCGTCCAGCCAGCCGGGACCGAAATGGTTACCCCGTAGGGAAGGGATGCACTTACATTCGTACCGACCGGTGCAGATGTACCAACCGGAGCAGGTGTACCAGCCTGGGCAGATGTAATGGTCACCGCAGGTGTACTGACCGGAGCAGGTATGCCCTGCCCGGAATTCGAAGTACACCCGGTGAAAAGAACGGATACTGCAACAAGCACGATGACTGCGATGCTGATGCAGCGACAACCGGAAACTGTTTTCATGGTAGATCTCTCCTGATCCAGTAAATAGCAGTACGGGATTAAGTGTGTTGTGCTGAGTTGCACGGATTGAAATGACGTGATATTTTAAAATGATGGGACGGGTTGCCGGGGTGGTCACCGGTGGGCAGGAGTGGCACCAGGCCAAAAATAAGTACTATACCGGGAATGCGGGGAGCTTGTCAATGACATTTCCGATACAATGCTCAAAATCGCCGTCAGAACAATCGATCGTTATATCGGCATACTTTTCATACAACGGGACCCGCTGGTTATACATATCAAAAAGACTCTGGCCCGCAGCCAGGACAATTCCCCGTGTCGTGATATTATTGAGTCTCCGGACCATTTCCTCAAAGGAGATCTTCAGGTATATGACAACACCATCTTTTTTGAGGTGTTCCATTGCTTTCTCACTGAACACAACACTGCCTCCTGTGGCGATAACTGCATTATGACCGTGAAGCGAGAGTATCGTTTTTTCCTCGGTTTCCAGGAACGCACCGGTCCCCTCAGCATCAATAATTTCCTGCAGGAGCCTTCCGGTATTTTCCTGTGCCACGATATCAGTATCGATAAAATTCCGTCCCAGGGTTTTTGCAAGGATTACTCCCGTGGTGCTTTTTCCTGCGCCGGGCATACCGATGATGACGATGTTTTTCATGGGGTATTCTCCTGAGATCATTTTCAATCATTGGATGATACATGAGTATTTCCCCCAGTACCTATCAAATGCACCGCTTATGGGCATATCGACCTGTTGCCCGTCCTTTTCTGATGGGTTTATGCTGGGCAGAGGTCCTGGGGGAAAACTCTTTTGGAATACATTGCCCATCCTTGTTGGGAATACCCGCTGTTTTATGGGCCCTTTTGAATCTTTTTTTAGACTCCTGCCTCGGGTATCTTTTTATGGGGAGCCGGCAATCAATCCCCATGGAAAAGAAACAGCAACAAACCTCGCACGTGAAACACGATCGCCCGGTATGTGAACAATGCCAGGCTGCCAGCATAAAGACCCGGCCCGACGGGAGTTATTCGTGCAACCACTGCGGGTATGACAGTAAAACGGGAAAGAAGAAGTGAGGGGTTTTTCGCTCTGCAACCGTTCGTATTTAATTGAGAGGGCAGGGTTGTGAGTAAGAAAATCCGGAATACTATTTATTATTCCCGGACTGGAACTTCGGTGCTTTCCGGTACACCTCGAAATAATTCCCGATCAGGTCATTTTCCCATTCTCTGAGGTTATGCGGGAGCAGCGGTTTTTCCCCGATATAATACGAAAACAACAGATCTTTTTCATCCAGGAATTTTAATGCATGATCCCTGAGTCGTTGTGCACAATCTTCCGACTGGCCGATGTAGATGAGATCCCGGGTGTCGTGTTCGAACAGGAGATATAATCCCGCAACGGGGGGCACGGTTCCGATTGTTTCTCCATCGAGCGGTTTTTTCCCGCTCCATGAAAGTCCCATCCAGTCCTGATCCCCGGGTGTTCCGATGACGGGTAACGGTGGAATGCTGGCCCCGCCAGCCGGGTTATCCAGGTTGTTTTCTGCCAGTTTCCCGCCCCGTTTGTTCTCTTTCCGGTTCGTGGATTTCCGGTACCGCGGGTGGAACCGCCCGAAGTTGCAGAGCGTTGATGCACCGTATTCCTGCCGGTACCGGTAGAGGAGAAAACTCTCCATCCCCCGTCTGCCGCTGGTTGAAGCATCCAGCGGGGCGGCAGAACATTCGTACTCAAATCCTTCTGCCTCCTGCCAGGCCCAGAGAGCGGGGGCTTCAGTTATCGGGTCGTTCCACGGCATCAGGCCGGTCCGTTTGAGCGTCTGGCGGAGTTCGTTGAGCCGGTCATGTACTGTTCGCCGGGTTTCACCGACATACATCAGGAAATCTTTGCCAACCGGTTTTATCCGGTAGAGACCGGGCTCCCGGGGGATTTGCCGGAATTCTTCTTTCGTGGCGGTGAACGGGACCCACGGACACCAGGGGAGGGTGGACCATGAGTATGACAAGTATTCCCTGTCGTTAAGGACTGCCGTGGGTTGTTGGTCGGGTTCAGGCGACATACGTAATTATGGATAGGGTGGGAGACAGGATAAGGGTGGCGGGGCTCCTGATGCCGTACTACACATCCCTTGGGGTATCATACTTCATGAAAAAGGGACACTGTTCAGATATTTCAGAACACAATATCCTCTTTTGCAAACCTGACTTTCTGCATTGGTTTGTCCGCTGCGTACCCCACCGGGCAGAGCAGTGTCGGGACAAGCGGCGGGGGGATCTTCAGGATCCGGGAAAACTCTTTGGGGTCAAACCCCCCCATCGGGCAGGAATCAAAACCGAGCGATTTTGCACCGTTTAATGCATTCCCCAGCGCAAGGTAGGTCTGGGCCTGTGACCATGCCAGTTTCTGCTCCGGTGACATGGGCTGCGTGAACTGGACTGCCATCCCAATGACCATCCTCTGTACCTCTTCAGGCACACCACTCTTTTTTAACAGTCTCCCCAACCGGTGGATTAGGCTGTCGTAATCGGGATCTGCACAGAAGACCAACAGGTGCGAACAGCTCGTGACCTGTTCCTGGTCAAATGCCGCCGGTCTCAGCTGCTCTTTTATCTCCTGGTCGGTGACCACCCTGATCTTCCAAGGCTGGAGGTTTAATGCTGACGGGGCAAACCGCACCAGCTCGAGCAGCTCGTTGATTTTGGTTTCCGGAATCTTTCTGCTGTCAAACTTCTTGGTCGCATATCGCGACATCACAATATCTGCAAACTCCATAGAGGCAACATTCCGTTGTTGTATGCGATTGGTCTTTGCTTCTCTCTATTTAAACGTAATCCGCGAACGGGGGTAAGGGTAAAAAACTGGCACTCATTCGATGTGTGGTACTGGTATTTTGTGAAGGAACGTAAAGGCGAAGCGAACGGACCAGATTTTTACGTATGACTCTTTCGGACCAAAATGAATCCGGAATTCAAAATACCTGCCATGTATCGAACAGTATCGATATTTTGGCTCTGTAGAATTCCTTTTATTCTGGCACAAAATAAAAAGGACACATGCTTTGAAGGAAGTGACAGTGCCTGTCACCTCGGGACCACACCCCTTCGCAATGTGATAGTTTTGTTATTACCTTCCCGGGAGTTATGGTATTGGGGGGAGCCAGGTGGCGGGGGTGAAACCTCCATGAACATTCGAATTTTTCCAGACATTTCTACAGAGCCGATATTTCCAATTTTTAAAAAAAGAGACCCCCCCATCTTTTCGCCACCGGGTTTAATATATTCCAGAGGAAATCTTCCTGCAAGCCATGACGCATCCTCCCCGCATCACTGATGAATCCGTTCTTGCCCGCTGGATGGGTCTCGAGATTGCGAAGATGAACGAAGGTCTGGTTACAAAGAGAAAGTCTCTGGGTGTCCTGCTCGGGGAAAAGGATCCCGTTTCGGTCACCAAAAAGGGGGATACATACCATTTTGATGCATCCGTAATCGCGACCCTGGGAAAAGTCCTGGCAGAAGACCTGCAGCAGCAGCTCAGGCTCCCGGTCCTGTTCTACGCTTCACCGGACACCCGGGCAGCTTCTCGTGCCCTGATGCACAGGCACTTGCTGCCCTCCAGCAGCTGGGGGAAGTGAGCACCCTGCGTACATTTGAAGGGGGGAAGTTCTGGGTGTCGCGCCCTATTGTCTATGCAATCATGAAGAAGTATCCCACGGTATTTCAGATCGTGATGGGTGGGTGACGGACGGTCCCTGGGGAGATCCGCCCGTGTTCAGGGACTGCGTCCGGATTGTGGATGTCGATACTATTGAGCAGAAGTACAAGTGGTTGTGAGCGTGAAAATTTTTATGTGCAGCAGTCCTGCTATCTTTTACGGGAGCACCATGGAGCGAGACAGACAAAAAGGAAGGACAGGTAACGGGATTTCCTGTCCGTTATGCAGGAATCCGGATACACACTACGTGGAGGAAACGGGCACCTGGGTCTGCAATCACTGTGCATATACCTGGTTTGCCATTGAACGATGTTCCCCTCACCATAACCCGGAAACATAAAAAAGAGCCATTGCACCTTGACTCATTTCCGGATCCCGGCAGGATCCCCGTAACTACGGGTATAAAAAAATCGGTTCTTGAGAATTCCTTTTTATTCCAGCACAAAATAAAAAGGACACATGTTTTGAAGGAGGGGACGCAGAGCCCGTCCCCCCGGACCGTGCCTGTGCAATGTGATAGTGCTGTTATTACCTTCCCGGGGTTTATCGCAGGGGGGAGCCAGGTAGCGGGGGTGAAACCCCCAAGAACGTTTAAGTTTTTAAAAACAGTTCTCCAGAGCTAAAAAAATCAAAAGATCGTGTGGATGCAACCGGCCTTATTGGGATTGATGAGAAAAAGATCGGAATTTCGCCGGCAAAAGCAGTGTACGTAAAAGATAAAAAATTCAAAAACAATCCTCTTTTCACCGGGATACACCAGGAAAACGTTGCCGGAATGGCGGATGTGAAAAAGCCGCCCCATCCCCGTCCCCGCTCACCAGGGAAATGAGCAGCACAGCGAAACCAGAACCGCTTTTCATGTACCTTTGTGCCGGAACACTTTCACCCCGTCCTCCCCCGTATTATTCTGGACGGGTACAAAGATGTGCACAATGTCCGGTGACAGGACCGGGGAGGTGAGACCTGACCATGGTAGTGCGTGAATATCGCCGGTATACTCCTGAAGAGAAGGAGCGGCTCTCCCGGGGTGCCTGCCCCTGGTGTGGCCGCGAGAGGGTACACTTCAACCCGGGAAACGAGCATACCCTCTGCTGCCAGGCTTCCTGCTCCCTGGAGTACTGGTTCACCGAGAGACCCACGATCTCCGGCATGAGGCGGCTTGTCTGCGATGAGCAGGGAGGGAAGTGTGCCCGGTGTAAGCAGGAGGTCCATGATTGCAATGCCCTGGAAGGCCCGGGTAACCATCATCCCTACATCCTCGACCACATCAGGCCAATTGCCATGGGAGGCGACCAGTGGGCCAGGGATAACCTCCAGGTCCTCTGCGGGAGGTGCAACAGGATCAAGACTGCCCGGGATATGGGACGGATTGCACGGTGGAAGAAATATCATTGCAGGGGCCTGGCTCACCGGGAGAGCAATTCCCGGCAGGTCGTGCTTTTTTAAAGTGACCCGGTATGACAGAGCAGGCATTTCCCTGGAGTTCTGCGGTAAGTGCCTGATTCCCGCATACACCAGGTTTCCAGCCTGACCTTTCGTACACAGTTCCGGTGTATTACACCCGCTCCTTCCTGCTTTGCTGTTGTGAAAAGGTATGCACCAGATTCATATCCTTGAGATCAACCCGCTCCGGGAAAAGAGCCGGATCCCTGCCCGGATTAGGATGGCATCAAGGACAAACAGCGCCAGGCCAACGATCACCGCAACAAAGGGCGAAAGGAATAACAACCCTGTGCTCTGGGCAACTACCAGCATGACAATCAGGATGACGAGTGCACCTGATGCCTGGTAGGCTTCCATGAATGTACTGACCTTTGTTGAAATAATCACGGTTGCCGAAACCCCGAGCAGGGCAACGGCCGGCACGACAATAATCATGAGTGCCAGCCAGTCTGTCTGTCGGAAACCAGATCCTGCCCATAACCGGGTAACCTGCTATATTTGTTACAACAGCAAAGATCACAAAATTTACCCAGGTGAATACTATGCCCGGAATGAGAGCGGCCAGCGCTTTCCCGATAAACAGTTCAGCATCGGTTGCCGGGGTATAAAGGAGCGCTTCAAGGGTCTTTCGTTCTTTCTCGCCAACGAAAGCTTCTGCTGCTATGACACAGGAAAGCATCAGCGGGAGCACCAGGAAGAGCGGCGCAATCAGATAGCCGAGGATAAGGACGATCGGGAGCTGTTCCGGGGTGAGCCCTGCCAGTTGGGCCGCAGGGACGATAGCTGATATGGTGTCAAAATCCGACAGGTCGCTTTCCCTGCTCATGACAGGGATCTGTGTGATCAGCAGCGGGACACCCACGGCAAACACCAGCGAGAGCACGACGGCTCCCATAACGGCGATACGGTTTTTTGCCACCTCGGACAAGTCCTTTTCCGCTATCGCCCGGATATACTGCCAGTTCATGCTGCACCACCTTCCTGTGCCTGTACGGCAAAATAAATCTCCTCAAGCGTGTAGTTCCGGGGGGTGACCCGGAAGATCTCGGCACCATTTTTTACCGCGGTCCCGATCACCGTGGGAACAAGGTCCCGGTGCGAAACCCGCAGGGTCAGGGTGTTTCCGGTCTGTCCCTCGATGGTTACCCCCTCCATCATACGGATTTTTTCTGTTACTGCCGGCGGAGCCGGGTTGAGGAACTCCATTTCAATGGGCACCGCTTTCCAGAGCCGGTCCGTAAGGTCCCGGATGCTTCCCTGCGCAAGGACCCTTCCCTTGTTGATCATCGCAACGCGGGAACAGAGATATTGGGCCTCGTTCAGGTTATGGGTGCATAAAAAGATCGTTTTTCCCTTGTCCGATGCAAGTTCGCGTATGATCCCATCCACCTGTCGTGACGCTTCCGGGTCAAGGCCTGAGGTAGGTTCATCAAGGAAAATAACCTGCGGGTCGTGGATCAGGGCGCGTGCGATCGCAAGACGCTGTTTCATGCCTTTTGAAAATCCGCCCACGGCTTCATCGCCCCGGTCGGCAAGATCCAGCAGCGAGAGGATCCGGTCAACACGCCGGGGGATATCTGCATCAGGAATTCCGTAGAACCGTGAGAAGAACGTGAGGTTCTTTCGTGCGGTGAGGCGCTCGTAGAGGGACGGGGTTTCCGTCAGTACGCCGGTCCTTTGCCGGATAAATGTCCCGTCAGTGGCCACATCCCTGCCAAAAAGGAACGCTTCTCCTGATGTGGGAGCCAGCACACCATTGAGCAGCCGCACGAGGGTGGTCTTCCCGGAACCGTTCGGCCCGAGAACCCCGAAGACTTCTCCTTCGTCAACGGAAAAACTGATACCGTCGATCGCCCGCGTGCTGCCAAATGTCCGGACAATGTTTTTTACCTGAATTATAGGGTCCATGCTATCGTATTCCCTATACTATTTTCATCCTTTGGAGAAAACCTGTGCGATCCAAAAAGAGACAAACGGCTCCTTTGCTCGTATGGTTCTGTCGGGAGCGTTCAGATGCAGTTGTTAAAACAGGAAACATAAAAATCCATCATGTGATGAGAATTGCAGGTGCTTACAGAAGAAACCCGTCCGGTATGATTCGTGAGCAGTATTCCGGAGAAAAATGCCGTTATGGATTTTGAGATCTTTTTAAATCAGGAATAACGCAAAATGTGCGTTTATCCGGACAGGAATATGCTCCCTGTATCGTTATCCCGTGGAGTACCCTCAGCAGAAAAGACAACCGCACGGGATCATGTACGAGTGGACGTGAGGCCTGGTACTATCATTTCTCAATAGTGGCGTTTTAAGTCGTGTTCCCTAAAAAAGAGGCTGAAACGATGAGGAAATGGTGTAGGATGATGCAGGGGGTGTCCCCGATATGACGCGGATTCCCGCATGTCCCAAAGGAAGAATTTTATAGTATATAACGGGAAGAATTGCTTTGTAACAATATTCGCGAGGGCACCGTTGTGAAAAAACCTGTATTACTACTTGCACTCCTCATCCTGCTCTCATTTTTTGCGGGGTGTATCATTGTGGACCCGTTCGTACAGGCAGGGGAAAGAAATGCATCCCCCGATCAGGCGACTGCTCTCCAGGTCTGCCGGATCTCCTGCGAAAATAACATCCGGTTTCTGCCATTGGGATGTATCTGCCCGGAAACCCCGACACCAGTACCTGCCAATGTCACGCAGGCTTCATCAGGTACATAAAACGTTTTTTAGTCTGTTCAACCCGGGTGAGGAGATTTCAATGGTGCGGACACAGGGGGCACTCCCCATTTTCCCCCGGATAGCATGCAGACCGGGAACAGGGTATCAGGGCCGGTTTGAAGTCTTCACCAGTATGGATCCCGTTCGTATATCGGATTTTTCTTCCGGTTACCTGCTCCACGACCGCCGTAATCCTGGGCCATCGGGGGTTCATGGTGTGTGTTTTTGGGGTATCCTGATCATCGGGGTGTCTTTGTCAGCACCCGTATGATTCCCTGTTTTTCATCATGAGAAATGGCAACCGCGACAGGTTAGCAGGAGAGAGTGCGATAGTAACTACCTCTGAACCTTTGAAGTCATCACCCCAATGCGGAACATTTATCGGAAATACACTACCAGTTTCATGCATCTGACTTGACCTAAAAAGCCGTATATTTGAATAACTGAGGAGAAGGAGTTGTAAAATATGAGAAAAATCTCTACGGAAAAGAGGAGGGTTATGACAAAGAGTACCCTTGTTGTATGCCTGGCTGCCTGCATGCTCGTTGCCGTAATTCCCGTGGTCAGCGCTGTCAACCAGGGGTGGATCCAGATCATCAGCAATGTCGATGGCGCATCGGTATATTTTGATGACCGCTACCAGGGCCAGACATCAGATGGTCAGCTTACGGTCACGGTGTACATGGCAGCACCTGTTCATTTCTACCTGGTGAAAAAACCCGGGTTTACGAATGCTACGGGAGCACTTGTCATGCCCGAAGCCGGTGCGACAACCTCTGTCCTGGCGATAATACGGCCGGTACCAACTCCTACGCTGGAACTCTCATCCACAAACGGCTCTTTGTCAGTCGATTCATCCCCCCGGGGTGCACAAATCTATATCGACGGGAATTACCGTGGGATCTCGAAATCCACCTTCGGCCAGATATCTCCCGGGAGTCACACCGTAGATGCTGTCCTTGAGGGCTACTATAACTATACCACGATGATCTGGATCGAAGCGGGCATAACAAAAGATATCCGCATTACTCTTGAAGAACAGCCTTTTTCACCCAATATACTCTCCATCACCTCAGATCCGACCGGTGCATTTGTATACATTGATTCGGTCTATGGCGGTAAAACACCGCTCACGTTTAACAATCTCCTCGCGGGAACTCATGAAATCAGTCTGATAACCCCTGGCTATGAGCAATGGTCAACCGCGATCAATTTTCCCGGTACCGGCAGTACCCAGTCGATCAATGTTCTGTTAATCCCCCTGCCCCCCTCCGGTAGCACCATTCCAGCGACAGGGACGACAACCCTGGCATCAACCCCCCCAATAACGGCACCGGTTTCCCCGGCACCGACAGCGACAAAAGCAGGTACCGCACCCGCAGCGGTGATAGGGGCGCTTGGTATCATTGGTTGTGCTGCAGGAATTATGCGGAGGAAAAAATAAGGTATGAACGGTATATCAGGTATTTTTTTCTTTCACGGTGAGTTATCTGACGGTTAAAAAAAATAACCGGGATTTTTTTTGAAATGATCCCCACTGTTCCACTGCCCTGTGGATCAGCAAAAAAGGAGATTTAAGAGAGAACATTGGTTGCTGAAATCCTTGCAGGTGCAGTCCTGGTGAATAGCACGGTGGCACCGCCGGACGGTTTTACCTCAATGTTCATTTTTGTGTTTGCCTGGACCGGAGCAACAAAGAATGTAATTTCGACCTGGTCACCCGGATTCAGTGAAGTGACCCTGGTAGTACCGGTTTTTGTGGTAAAAAACCCCGTAGATGTCCTGGCACTCTGGGTGAGGGTTACCGGGAAGGAACCTGGTGTTGAAAAGACAATCTGCAAAGTTGTCAGGTCCAGTGCCGGACTGCAGGAGTCAAGACCAAGGGTGAACCTGATTTCGTCAATACCAGCATCCGGAACAGATGCAAGACCATAGACGTTTCCGGTCAGGCTGATGCCAGCAGTCGTTTGTTCAATCCCCCTGCACACGGTTTCACCGGATGTGGGGGCCGGGACCGGTACGGTACCCGGTGTCTGTGCCGGAACTGGTACGGTAGCCATTGTCGGGGTCGGAACTGGTACGGTACCTGGTGTCTGCCCCGGGACCGGTACGGTAACTGTCACATATACAACCTGTGGTGTTGGTGGTGCAATGGGGAGATGAACGTCCGCAATCCATGGCGCTGGTGTTGTAATCGGGGGATTATTATTCACATCCTGTGGTGCCGGTGTTGTAACAGGGTGACCGGTGTTCTGCGTGGTACATCCCGGGAAAAATACCATCGCCAGGAGGAGTGCAGAACAGAGGATTATTCCATAGTATCGCATGATTGACTTGATATCTTTTTAAAAGATTTATGTTATTCCATCCAACTATCCTGCACTCCTGAAAAACTCGCGATTGGCAGACGGTAAGCCTGCCCTTCAGCAACGGTATTTCGCATCGGGACCTGGTCGTTTCATGATACCCTTTTTAAGGTCTCATAGGTCCACAATCAAAGCGGATCGCTGTACGGTATCGACGAGCGCTACGGTGCTCCTCCCGGTCAGGAGGCCATACACCTCGCCGGGGTTAACAATCAGCAGGCCCCCCTCCTTCCTGATTTCCGGGTTGTGGGTATGACCATACACCAGCAGGTCAAGAGAACCACATGTCGTAAGCGTCTCCAGCAGTTCGCGGTCATTGCCGTGCAGGAGCCCGGCCCGCATCCCTCCCAGGTCAATCCGGGCAAACGTCCCCGCGATCATCATGGAGGTGTGCATGCCGGATTTCCTTTTGAGCAGGGCCCTGTCCCCGTCATTGTTCCCGAATACTCCCGTCAGGGGTGCCTTGAGTTCCTTTAACGTATCGATCATGAACGGGGAAATAAAATCTCCCGCATGCAGCACGTGCTCCACGCCCTCGCGGTTGAACTTTGCCACGGCCTTTTTTGTCTGCGCAATATTATCATGGGTATCAGACATGACGCCAACCAGCATTCTTTCCACCACGGTTCCATAGTCCGCAAAGGTGATAATCATTTCCGGGGACGATGGTATGCGAACGGGAACTGCGTGTGGTACGATGATCTGTCAGGTTCTCCTTTCCTGTTCAATCCTGATCAGGGAAAACCGTAACCGGAATACTTTTACCGCTGGAGCAAGCGGCATTGTGGAGTGGGTAAAGGACACCAGGATCGACACTACACGATAAGGAGGAAACCAGAAAAGAACCTTTACTACCGGTAACCTCCAAACCATTTTATGGACCGTCATGCTGACCTCGTCGCACCCTGCGGTATGAACTGCGGTATCTGCAGCAGCTATCTGGCCGGGACCCGTGATATCAAAAATCTCGGTGTGAGGATGCCGTACTGCCCCGGGTGCCGCCCGAGAAACAAATCCTGTGCATTCTTAAAAAAGCACTGCCAGCTGCTCGCCGAAGGAAAAGTGACGTTCTGTTACGAGTGTCCCGAATTTCCCTGTGAACGGCTCGTGGCGCTGGACAAACGCTACCGGGAACGGTATCATATGAGCATGCTCGAAAACCTGAAGTTCATCAAAGAACAGGGAATGGATGCGTTCTTACAAAAAGAAGCGGAGAAGTGGCACTGCCCCGGGTGCGGGGGAACAATCTCCTGCCACAACGGGATCTGTTTTGACTGCGGTATTGAGCGGCTCCGAAAACGGGCTGCGAAGAAGAGCGGGCTGTACCGGTGGGAAGAAGAAAAAGGGCAGGTCGGGTGAGAGGACTAAAAAAGGGTGTCAGCTGTATCCTTATGGTGTGTGACGGTAATATTTTACCAGAATGTTCTGGTTTCTCTTTGCCCTGCCCGGTGCCATCAGCCAGTCCCTGTACAGCCTCGCTGTCAAGGTCCTCCTCAAAAAAATCCCCCCCTTTTTCCTGGCCGGGTATTCCTTCCTTGCCGCATCCATGATCTTATTTCCGGTGATCCTCTTTTCCGGCATCCCAGCGGTTGGCCCCGGGTTATTTCCGGCTCTTGTGGCAACCGTGACCATCAATATCGTGGCGACCATCCTTTTTTACCGGGCACTTTCCACCACCGATCTCTCGCTGTGCGTACCGATCCTCGCGTTCACCCCGGTCTTTTTAATCCTCACTTCGTTTATCATGCTGGGGGAAATTCCCACACCGGCCGGAGCTGCCGGCATCTTCTTAGTTACTGCCGGTGCCTTCCTGCTCACCTCCCGGTCCACCGGTCGCGAGTCTGCCTGTTTCCGTAATCCCTTCCAAACCTTTCTTTCCGAACCGGGAGTCAGGTCCATGCTTGTTGTGGCATTCCTCTATAGTATCTCGGTAAACTTTGACAAGGAAGTGGTCACGAATTCCAGCCCGGTCTTTGCAAGTGCAGTCACCCTCTTTTTCCTGGGCATGGTCTTCCTGCTGATTGCACTGCTTACCATGACAAAGTGTACTCCTGGTGCACAAGATCCACAAGGACCGGACCCGGTTGTGCCAGGTCCGCCCTTCCTCCATTCCCCCTTTTTCCTGTATGTCATCGTCGGGCTGATCCTTGTTGTTGAAGGAATCTCGATCAATATCGCCTATACGATGACCATCGTCCCCTATGTGATCACGGTAAAGCGGCTGTCTCTCTTCTTTTCCGTGCTCTTCGGCGGCTTCATCCTCCATGAACAACAGATCCGGGGACGGATGCCGGGGGCTATTATCATGATTCTTGGAGCAGTCATGATCGGGCTCCGGGGATGATCCCGGTATCTGGCCAGCAGGGCTGAAAGTTGAAAAAATTATACAAAAATATCACAATTCAAATAAAGACATACTCTTCGTGGTTTATGTACTCACCTGCACTTTTGAGAATTGATTGCTCGTTTCTTATAAGGGAGAGGTACCGGCTCATGCTCCGGTGTATATGAATAATTTGAACATCTCACCGGGAAATATCAAACGCGTATGATTTTTGATAAAGATCCCTTCCTCCAGAATATACCGCAAAAAAAACTGGCGGTCCTCATTGATGCTGATAATGCACAACCGGAAATTATCGAAGGTCTGCTGGCTGAAATTTCCCTGTACGGTATCGCAAGCGTAAAACGGATTTATGGGAACTGGACAAGCCCTAACCTTAAGCCCTGGAAAGAAGTATTGCTGAACTACTCAATCCAGCCTATACAACAATTTGAATATACGAAAGGGAAAAATGCTACGGATTCTGCGTTAATTATCGATGCAATGGACCTGTTGTATACTAATAAATTCGATGGTTTTTGTATCGTTTCAAGTGATAGTGATTTTACCCGGCTGGCACAAAGGGTCCGGGAATCCGGGCTGTTGGTATACGGGTTCGGGGAGAGAAAAACACCAAAACCCTTTGTCCAGGCATGTGATAAGTTCGTATATACCGAGATATTACGAAAGAGCGGGTTAACCGATGAAGAACCTCCCGAAACCCAGAAAGGGGCAAAATCCACAAAAAGTCTCACCCAGCTCAAGAATGATGTCGGATTGTTAAACCTGCTGCGGTCGGTTGTTGACGGTTGTTCCAATGATGATGGCTGGGCAAACTTGGCCGATGTCGGCGGGAACATTGTCAACCAGTACCCTGATTTTGATCCCCGTAACTATGGGTTTAAAAAACTCAAAGAACTCGTTGAAGCGACTGACCTGTTTGAGATTGATGTGAAACAGGTCGGGAATTCACCGGCAAAAGTAATCTATGTCAAAGATAAAAAATTCAAAACAATTCAGTTTTCGCCGACATATATCAGGAAACCTTCACGGTAGGGCAGATGGGAAGAGGCCGGGTTTTTTAAAAAGGGTCTCACCAGGTACAGTGTGAGGAATGTGGGGTTTTTCATGAGAAGGATGGGGAATATGTAGTGATCCACAGGGCTGACACGCCACTGGCAAAAGGCCTTTTTTAAAAAAGAAGCAGCACGAAAAAAACAGGGGCCTGCTGAAAAACTCACATGAGCAGGGCAACAAAAAAACTGCCATAACCCCGCACATCACTATATATTTATGTAAAAAAGCGGATAATTTAAAAAAATTTCAGGGTGTCTGATACTATGAAAAGCAAAAATAAAAAAATTATATCGATTGCTTTTATAATTTTACTGTGCGTTGTTCTTCTCCTTTTTGGGTTCAGTTACCTGAGTTTTTGTCATGATATGGATTTGGCAAAAGAACGGTTATCAACCAGTGAAATGTTACAAACCCCCAATGGCGATATTGAGTATGCAGTACAAGGCGAAGGAATGCCGGTCCTCCTGTTACACGGTGCAGGGGGCGGTTTTGATTTTGGCCTCTGGTCCGGTAAAGTGTTTTTTGGAAATTCCTGTAAGATAATCTCTGTATCAAGATACGGCTATCTTCGTTCACCAATCCCCGGTAATGCATCAATTAAAAACCAGGCGGCCCTGTATAATGTTCTCCTGGACCACCTGAACATAACAAAAGTTGTCGTTGTCGGTGCTTCCGCAGGAGGTCCTTCAGCTATCCAGTTTGCGAACGATTATCCTGGGAAATGTTCCGGACTGATATTGGTATCTGCAGTAAGTATGCCTGAACCTCAGGGTGCAGAAGAGCCCGTTTACATTAAAATAATTCATGTGATACAACAATCAGATTATTCTTACTGGCTTTTTTCCAGGTTCGGGCAATCTGCAATCCTTGACTTAATGGGTATTCCAAAAGATGTCTATACCAGTTTTACACCGGAACAAAAACAATTGGCACAGGAAATGCTGGATGTGATGCATCCAATGACCCCACGATACAAGGGAACGATAAACGATGCAGAGATGCTTCTTGCAGATAAAATATCTACGGATACTATCACTTCACCAACCTTGATCATCCATGCCAGAGATGATGCATTGGTAAACTATACCCATGCTCTCAATTCTCATGAAAAAATAAAGCAGTCAAAACTCGTGTTATTTGAAACCGGTGGACATGCGATGTTGTCCCGGATAGACCAGGTCAGGGACAATATTGGACAATTTCTCACTATGTCCGGGCAGGGACCTGGTTTTTAGTCAAGAGATAAGCTTTCCCGGGTCCTCACCTTTTAAAAAACTCATCCATTGGAGGGAAGAATGTATCGATGGTTCCCAGACTGATATTCCGGCACCAGCCAATCCTCTTTGAACCATCGTTAAAAAATAACGACCATTATAGTTGCATTCTGTCGTGAGATTTCTTACCCGAAGGTGGAATGTCAGCGCTATTTTTTAAAAAAACACACAGTCCACTTTTGAAAAATCTCGAAAAATGATAAGAGTGACGCTTCGCTACACGTGGATCACCTGGGCGATGTTCATGGGTCCTTGGTCCGGGGCCCGTCCTCCCATCAGGGAGGCTATCTTAAAAAAATGTATTCATATCACCTGGATCGGGCTCCCTGGTCGCTGGCAAAAATGCCCAGCCCGTTGTGTATTATTTAAAAAAAATCAATGTTGTGCCGCAACGATTGTTGATGGATTGTCTGAAGAATTGTTCATAATATGAATTGATTGCCGGTGAATATGCGTAACAATCTCATCGCCAAGCGTCAGGAGGGCAGCTTTGTGAGCTTTTTTCTCTTTATGGAGATGGAGAGGCGTTATTTTCAAAGAATCGTATCGTCCTGAAGGAATTTCATCATTCGCGACGGATTCGTAGCATTTTTTAATCTGCATCATCAGCGTATGGAGATGGATTAACTCTTCCTTTTGCACACTATCACTCTCTGTAATCTCATCGTTATTTTTGTGACTCGCTCGGAATTATCAGAAAAAATGCGATGTCGGTTAGTCGATTATTTCCTGTTGAATTCATAAATGCTGGCAAGGCAGCGGTGCAAAGCATCTGTGAGAAATTTAATGAAGCTGATATTTGTTTGCCCCCACATAAGCTGGTTGACCCGGCTGATGATCCCGGCCAAAAAACGAAAGGCCGGAATCGGGCACATTGTCCTGCAGCACCGGGAGGGCGAAGGCGTAGAACGTGGCTGATGGCAGGATCGCGTGTGTTTGTCTGTTTCTCTGACCGTTCGGGCATCCCGTAAGCGTCTTTGTCTGAGAAGGTGAGGGTGAGGATATTTTCTGGTTTTCTTCCTTGCCGGATACGGTGGAGGATCTTTTCTGGTATTCCACGTGTTGTACCGGATCCGTTACCGACGGGGATTAACCGGATGCCGGTGCAGGTTACGGCTTTGTGCCGTGACGGGGAGCAGGGCATGCCTGAAGTGAGATTGAGCGGGATGTAAGAAAAATCAGGGAAGGGATTGAGCGGGACCATCACCGGGAAGTGCCTGTCCTCACGATACCCTCAATAAAGAGGATTTGCAGAAATGTTTTTTAAAAACTAAAAACGCTCAACAGGGGTTTTACCCCCGCCGCCTGGCTCCCCCCGGTGCGATAACCCCCGGGATGGTATACAGCACGATCGCGCAAGCGCAGGGGCGGTAATGGGGGACAGGCACGGTGTCCCCTCCTTCATATTCTGTGCTTTAATGGTATACTCGGATAAAAATGAATTCTCCAGAGCCTAAAAAAAGAGGATGTGTTACCGGTACGGGGTGACTTCAACGACCGGGGGATTGATCCTGATCGACTGGTAAATATCCACGATCTCACCCTGGAATACCCGGACTGCCTGGGGTTTGTTCGGGACCCTGAACGTAAAGATATACATGCCGTTTTCCGTGGAGGTAAAGATGTAGGTGCCTTTTACCTCCCGGGTCTGGAAATCCAGTTCATAGGATTTGTAACCTGATATTTTCAGGGTGTAACTGTGGATTTCGACATGTGTCAGGGCCTCGTAGGTCTCCTGGACCGCAACGGTCGCGTTGTTGAAATATTTCTCAAAGTCCTTTCCGGGATCCTGATCGATATCGACGCCCATGGCAATGTAGGATGACCGGTCACCCGGAATAGCATAGGGAGAGTAGAAGTTCGCGATATTGAGCGTTGAAGTACCATAGTCCCTGACCCCGCCTGTAATGACATCCTGCCTCGTCCAGTCAGCCGGGACCGAAATGGTTACCCCGTAGGGGAGGGATGAACTCACCTCAGTACTGGCCGGAGCAGGGGTACTGGTCGTGCCACCGGGACCCTGCACGGGAGTTACGGCAGGGGATTCTGTCACCGGTGGAATGCGCTGGTCCGTGGGTGAAGTACAGCCGGTGATAAGCACGGATACTGCAACGAGGACGAGGACGACTGCCATACCACTACAAAGGAAACAACCAGAAAACATTTTCATCGCAGATCTTACCTGAGCCGGTGTATGGCAGTACTGGATGAAGAGTGTTGTGCTTATCGTTTTTTTTAAAATTGAAATAACGTGAGAATTTTATCAGGGCGGGGTTACAATGTTTGAGGGGAATCCTGCAGTTGCACCAAAACAAAAAACCAACAGGCATAATACCAAAAAGTCGCCTCATGGTGTGTAATGAAATGGTATTCCGTTCATCCATTCATTTTCCCGGTAATCCTGACCGGATTACTCCTTTTTTTTGTGTGCTGCTCCGGATGTATCGACTCTTCATCACCCCAAGAACCAGCCACACCGTCAACGAGCACGGTACCTCACATCCCCGTTCAGACACCCGGTGTGACGCCGGCAGCGACCCCGCCTCTCTCGCCTCTCCCCCCAGAAACCTCCCCGGGGACGTTACCCCACAGCACAGGATCCCTGAGTATCTGGTCATCACCACCGGCATGTTCTGTGTATATCGATGGGATGTACTTCGGGGACACTCCCACCGGACATGATAGTTTCACCACATCATTACAGAGCGGCCCCCACTTCGTTAAAATCTCAAAAATCGGCTATGAAGATTATACGCAGAATTTGGTTATTTCTGCTGGAGGATCAGACACGGTTACTGCGACCCTGTTGGAAAAAACATATCCCTACTACACCCTTCATCCCACTTCAACATTTACTGAATCAATTTATTGAACAAAAAAGGCTCCGCGTTTTCTTTCAAAGATTCCTCCCCGGGATCACACCAGCCAAAATGGATACATCCGATGCATGAAGATCTGACTGAATGTTTACAGTCAGACGGATAAGGTTCTGGTTTCATGGTCGGATTATACTGGTGATCTTTAACCTTTGTGAATGTGCGATCCGGATTGAGCCGGTAGTTATACCGGTCCTTAAAAATGCGGTATTCCCTATTAAGCATACAATTTCCATCGATGGTAATGAAGTTCCAGGAATGGACTGCCGGATAGTTTTTTTTACGATGGGATTTTCTCTTTGCTTAATTATCGTGTTCTCTTACATTCTTCCAAGAGGTTTGTGGTTGAACGGGCAGGTTTTAAGGAGCGGTGATAAGCATACCGAAGTGTGACAGAATACTTTAAGGGAGATTCCTTTGATATCTGACGAGAGCTGAAAGATCGAAAAAAGTGTGGGGAGATTAAAGGGAGTTTCCCCGATCTCACGCCAATTCATCGGGATTGATACCGGCATCTTTGCAGATCTGTTTCACGATTTTCGGGTGCAGGATTTTCCCGGCATAATCCGGTACGGTTACCCTGGTACCGGAATCGTTCCTGAAAATTTTATGACTCCCGCTCTGACGTACGCAGGCGAATCCCTTTCTTTTTAAAAGGGTAATTATCCTGCTCGCCGGAACCGTAGAAGTTTTTCATTCATACCGTGACATCCACGGTCGTTAAGTTGATGAGCTGGGCCTGGGGGATCTTCTCTCCGGACTCGATGCGATCATCGAGATGGAGGCGGATGGCATCCCGGATATTATCAAGAACCTCTTCATAGGTTTCACCCTGTGCATAACATCCCTGAAGTTCCGGGCAGAATGCCGTGTAGCCATCTTCATCTTTTTCGATTACTACTGAAAACCGGAAATTGTGCATACCTTAACTTTCCTTATGTGTTCTTTGATGAATATATCATACCGGTCAGTGCAATAACTTTTTGATGGTCCAGCGGGGTGAAAAGAACGCCCGGTGCTATGCCCCACATCTGATGAATTGTTTACCCTACTCATGGATAAAAAAATTCTACGGGGTAATCCGCCAAAGATTTTTTCTGGAGGACGAACCGGTTTGTTTCTGCGGGGTTTTCTCTGATCTGTCTACGACTAATGATTTGCTGTTTCCGGCACCCTTGTGGAGGGTATCTCCGCACTCACAATCCGGGGTTTTATCGGGCTCCTATTGGTGTTTTTGGGGTATCCGGTACAGGGCAGGTTGCATATTTTCAGTGAATTCCGGCACAGGTTTTGGAAATACCGCGAAATTTGCCGTTTTATGGCAAACGGGGTGCAATTTATCGGGGAAAATGTACGCCAATGGACGCGTTTGGGAGGTGGAAAAGGAGGTGCCTTGATAGGTAGGAGGGTGGTGGGGAAAGGAACACCGTTTTTGGGGGGGTTGAAAATAGTACGGATCGTATTGACTGGGGGTTTGACGCTCAACGGGGCTCTGTCGCCCCACAGCCTGCGTGGGCTTACCCCCAGGGTAACGCACTGTTCCCAACCTGAAACTCCGGCACGTTCGGGTGGAATCTGTCCACAAGGGTTTTGTCCTCCAGAACATGAATCCTTAGCGATACCATGAGAACCATGAGAAAAGGGATTTTAGTCACGAAAAAAGGAACCAGGGAAGCGTATTTCCCGATATTTATTGATGACCGGGAGTTTGTTCATTCTGTTCTGGCGCAAGCTATGGAGCAATGGAAACAGCGTGAGACACAAGATGCCGTGCACGACGGGATGGTGTTTTTCGAGATTGCCAATGCGATCGGAAAGGAGAGGACGAAATCTTATCAGTTCATAGGTGCTGAGTCGATTCCCGAGAGGGAACTTGAGGCGGGGTTTAACCAGGCGTCGTATATTTTCGCGGTGGATTTTGCGGGAGGGAAGATCAGGAAGGTGAAATAGGGGGGGGGATTTCGTTCTTGCTTAAATCACGAAATAATTCAGTCCGAAAAAATTCTTAGGAACTATTTGTTAAAAGACATGGGTACTTTTTCCCATAGTCTTCAAGAACTCCCTCAAGTTTTTCTTTTAATGGTATATTCTTTGTCAGGAACAGGAACATGATTGAATTATCATCGATGTAGACGGGTCTCATTCCAATTTTCTCTTGTACCTGTTCCGCGATAAATTCCGGAAAATTCAGAATTTGCTTTTTATATCGGTAATGGTGCTGGTAAACCATCAGGATGGAATTGTCATCCAGTTCAGTAATCAGGTTCCTGAGTTCAGAATAGCGAAGATGTTTTTCGGTTGCACCTTTCTCTTTCAAGCCTGTGTCCGGATCCAGGAAAATCAATGAATTCATCGGCAACTGCGCACGAACAGAATCGAAATATTCCTTACGGTGTGAATGGGAAAAAATCGGCTCACTGAATATTTTCGTCCTGTATCCCTGCGAAATAAAATATTGCCGGATTCCTTCAAAGTATCCGTGAGTGGCACCATCACCGAACAATGTATTGAAAATCTCCCAGAGTTCTTGGTTATCCGTTCCCGCAATGTCTTTATTTTTTGGGGGATGATTTTTTGTGAGCATCGGGATGAACGTGAATGAAGAGAGATCATTTTTCATCCGGTCCATAATCGTGAAAACCAGATCATATTTGAAAAGGTCATGGCGAATCTCCGAAAAATTGCGGGTTCATACACCTCATTTACTCTTCACGATAATAAATATCCGATAGGACATGTAGTTGGGGAACATACCGTGAATCCCAAAATTAGTTCCACCGGGATTTGAAAGACAATATAAAAAGGACAGTAAAAAGCATGAAATCTCATAAAATCATTGCTCAACAATTTTTCGAGAAAGCAAACCAGATCGAAAAAAGTCTGGTTAGTTTGAAAAATGAAAAATTGTCAGAAAAAACGCTTCGCGAAATTAAAGAAATTGAGGAAAAATATCAGAGAATACATGATCATTGCATTCCAATCTTCACAACTGCGACTGGGCAGGAATTTCCCCATCCGAGTCTTTTCTATTTTGTATTTCTGTATCAGGAACTCAGTGTGGTATATAATGAGACCCAACAAGTTCTCTCAAAACAGGCCGTAAATTCTCAAAATGGAAAAGATCTCGAAGGGATAACAGAAATCTCCCAAAACAGATTGACACTTGCATATATCGGAGATGCTGCACTGGAAATTTGTGTAATTCCTTATATATGGCAGCATATTACAGAAAAATTGCCGTCATCTGAAATTTTACATACCAAACGAGGAGAAATTGTTGAAAATTTACCATTGTCCCAGTACTGGGATACTTTGTCGTTATACGACGAGAAAATTCTAAAAGAACACCCCAATGAAAATTTAGATACCAATGGTTCCTACATGGAGGCGGTTTTTGGTATTATCTATTTGGAACATGGGGTGAATGCTGTGGAAATTGCTTTGCAAAATTTGCTACGTTACTATGAAAAAAGCACTAATGAGGACTCATAATCTGTCAATTGTTCAATAGATCTTAAGAAACCAACATTTTTAATTGAATGATCCATATTAGCAAACATAATGATATTTCTCATCGAACCTCCCCTTTCACCAGGCTACAAGAAAGAAGCAGTCAGGTATCTCATTGATCACATTCCTGCCGAAACACTGGAAGAGATTGCAGTGATAATAAAAAAAGAGGGACCTGACTGGGGTGTTTCTCATCATTATGATATTGGAATAGATGTAAGAAATCTACTCCGAAACGGTGAATTTCTTTGGGACGCTGTCGAGCTGGATGATGTGTGGATCGAACTTATTGAAAAAGCGGTAAAGAAAAAATTCGGGAAATAACATTGTTATTTAATTGAGAAAGATCTTTTGTAGTTCTATGAATCGTTGTGAAGGCTGTAAAATATATAATCGAGATATTCCTCATCGAGTCTGTATCCCGCCACCCAAAGATAAAATCCGAGGATGCCTTATATCCAGGGATCCGACTAAGGAGTTTTTAGTCCCTTTAGAGAGTTATAATCAACTTTCTGCCGATCAGAAAGGAATTTTGTGGTTTAATGCTCCCCCTTTCTGGCTATACAACAAAATCAAAGATTTTAAGACTTTTTCTGAAACCGTCTCCAGAAATGAAAAAATTGCGTAATTTTTTAAATCATCATTGCTACTGGACGCACTTACATAAGTGCACTACATGTAAACCCGGAAAAAATCTGGTTCAAAATCTAACTGGAATTAAAAAAATGAGTAAATATTTCCCGCCTTTTCGATATTCCACGGCAAAATCATGTGCAGACAAATGGTTTGAATTTGAATTCGAGAAATATGAATTAAAAGACAAAATTATCATTACGTGTGGACGAGATGTTGAGAAATATTTTGACCAGTGGTCGAAAAAACATCTTGGTGAAAATTCTGATAATGTTATCAACCTCCCTCATCCCTCCCCAGCAAATTGCGGAAATGGATGGTCATGGAAAAAGAATACGGACTATCAAGAAAGTATCACTGATGAGATAAATCGATTCTTAAAGTTAATTTAAGACGCGTTTCGATTGCAGTCTGCAGAAGTTGAACAGATCCATTTTTGTCAAACACGATTAAATAACAGGGTTTATGCTCATTATTGAATCATTCATTAAATGAGTTAAAATGGTAAAAAAATGCACAAATTGTGGTTCTCCCGCAATAGATGATCAATCAATTTTTTGCAATAAGTGTGGAACTAAAATCCCTGAAGAACCATTGAACACATTACCTGTTTGCATTAAGTGTGGAACACCCGCGATTGACGATCAGGCTCTCTTTTGTAACAGGTGCGGGAATCCAATTCAAAAACAAAAAAATGAAAAAATTCTGATTAACGATAAACCTCAATTAAAACCTGAAGAAATACAGATTGCTGAAATACCAAAAAAATACGCACATATTCCCTTAGTTGCTGAAAACACAGGAATGAGAGGTAATCCTCAAGATGAGATGATTACCCTTAATAAAATCGAACTTTACCAAAACGAAATGGTATTGCCCCTAAAAAGATTCAAGAAACCCGATGCACGTGTTCGGCCTGTGGTAAAGTATGGTATTACGGAAAAAAAGAGGTCTACAATAATTTTTCAAAGCAATTAAGGAATGCGGGAAAAACAATATCCGGGGCTTCATGTTGTTGTTGGCCAATGTCGTATATGAGTCGGGAAGAAACGGATATGGGGAAATGTCCAAGTTGTGGTTCAAAAGCAGTAAAAAAGGAACAAATAACCCATGAAGTTGAATGAAGCACCGGTGTCTTTCTGTATTGGTATGATAAAATTTTATCAAAACTTTTTATCCCCTCAATTAAGAAAAAAGGGTGTGCGATGTCGTTTTTATCCCACGTGCTCAAATTATGGGATTTTGGCAATTCAGAAGTATGGAGTATTCAAGGGTATCAGAAAAACATGGAACCGGCTCTACCGTTGCCGTCCAGGGAATTTAGAGAGTTGTATAGATTATCCCTGATTTATTTCAAACGATGATCAGGAGTCGATAAATTCTGCTTAATGTCCTTACTCTCTCAAAAAAATTAAACGGTTGATGATACAAGAACAAGGCCGTATGCGGCAGTTGTACTCCCCGTTTTAATGACACTCCCGTCTTTTACTATTTGAACCCTTAATTCAGAATTGGAATTATCTTTCTTCTGGAATGACGCTGATACTGCAAAGTTCGGATTCGCGATAGAATATGTTTGAGAATCCCATCCCATCGACAGATTGCATTGCACCCGCTTCCCCATATGCACCTTGCCACAATCCATCATAATACACTTTTATCTGAACATTTTTTGAAGAGGCAGAAGTCGACAGGTAACTACTCGATCCTCCGTAAATTGATGAAGCAACAGCAACAACCCCATATGCGGCAGTTGTGCTTCCTGATTTCAACACTTGACCATTTTTGTAGAATTTCAACCTTTAATTCACCTTGTGAATTATCCTTCTTTTGGAATGACGTAGAAATGATGTTACTGGGGTTATCCAGGTGTGATTGTTTTCGATTCGGAGCCATCAATGGACTGCATTGATCCTGCATCCCCATAAGCTCCTGACCACAATCCACTATAGGTAATTCTTATTTGAACTCCGGATGAGGATGAGCTCTGAAGTAGTGGAATAAGTTGTCGAATATGTGTATTGAGCGGAACTTTCGGCCGGTATTTGATATGCCCCCAATTCTCGCAATTTTTTCAGTGTAAATTTTTTCAACAGCAGAACGGGATAATGTACGTTGTGAAGGGTTTGTTTGTGCCTGCCATCCGCCATCGGAACTTTTTGAAACATCAAAAATAATGTAGGAGTCTGATGCTGCGTCATAACTGGCAACAGCGGTAGTTATTGTAATAGATGAATCACCTTTCGCTAAAACATCGCCAGAATTGAATTTATTTTGTGTAAGTGTTGGCGATGGAGATGATCCCACATTTGAATTGCCTTCATCAGAAACACAACCTGCGAAAAATATACCCAATATGCAAATAACTGATAATACAAAAAAAATCTTTTTCATCTTCGTAATTCTCGTTTAAATTACCTTTAATATTGCCATTCTATTTTCTCGCTCTTTTGTTCGAATTAAAGACGAAAATGAGCGAGAAATAGCCTTTATCAGAGGAAAATATTCGTAAACTTTTTTTCTGAATCATGCCAGGTTCAGAGCGAGGGGGTCGCAGTCGTGGGGATCATTCAATGGCATCAGGTCAGTCCGTTTGAGGGTGTGGCGGAGTTCGTTGAGTCGCTCGTGAGTGGTTCTCCGGGTTTCGCCGATATACATGAGGAAGTCTTTGCCAGATTCGCCGGGTACGCCAGATAGAGTCCGGAGTTTTCGGGGGATTTGCCGGAATCTTCTTGGTGGCGGTCAGCACGGGACCGCACGGGGATCAGGGGAGTGAACACCATGTGGGGGAAAAGAATTCTCTCTCATCTATAGGTCTGCCGTTTGTTGCAGGTCGGGATCTGGCGACGTGTTCATGGGTAATGCTTAATATTCCCGTTTGTGGGGAATAACTCCTCTTACTCCCCCACGTGGATTCTCCGTATCACCAGCATAACGGGGTATCACATGGCAATGACAGTGCATAACGGTCTGGCCAGCAACAGCTCCGACGTTGAAACCGATATTGTAACCGGCGGGTTTTTCTGTTTTCTCGATCACTTGCTTACATTCCCCGACCAGTTCGAGTATCGCACATTTTTCCTCACCGGCCAGGTCAAAAAAATCCTGCACATGGCGGAACGGGATTACCAGCATATGTCCTCTGGACACCGGATACCGGTCCCAACGGGCATAGCAGAACCTGTTCTTTGCAACGATCACGTCAGCAGATGGGGAACAGAAGGGACAGGTTACAGGCTCCATGCATCGAACCCCCGGACATCGATAAGGTATGCACATTTCTCTTTAAGGTGCTCAATCGCAATTTCCTGCCAATCCAGTTGTGGATCTATGGTGCCGGTAAGGGAGATCGATAATTCACGCTCAAATTTTTTGGGGATATTCCTTCCGAAGCATGATTCCAGTAATTTTTGATGGCGAATTTTCGTTCATCGATAAATTCAGGTTTCGGGATTTTATCCTTCTTATCCATATTTACCTGATTGGATGCAGGCAGCAGGTTCCACAAGTCATTATTTTTCCAGACAGAAAAGGGTATGAGATGATCGATATGGACAGATTTCATTGTTCGCAGGGGTTTGCCAGACCACACACACTCAACATACTCCTCCTTTTTGAAGAGGTTTTCATAGAATGATTTTGCAGATCCCACATCCCTTTCAGTTATCGGAAAAGTCCGGATTTTCTCAAGAGCGTATTCTACGCTTATGTCGCCTTTGCTTGCCGAGCGGGTAAACTCAGCCCACTGGAACAGGAGGGAATCCTCACCGGAAATAAAACTTCCCAGATACCTGAAGACAGTATAGAGTTCTTTTGAGAACGAGAAGTAACCAAGGTTCCGGACCAGAATCTCCTGCCCCAGCGGAGCACCTCCCGGAATTCTCCGTCCTCCTTTTTCATCCTTAAACAGAGAATAGTGCTGCTGGTAAACGGAATACCCGAGGTGCTTCATGGGCATTCCGGTTATGGTTGTCTTCAGATCTGAAACAAGTTCCCTGAACGATGGATCAATCTCATGCGGAATTTTTCCGTTCACGTAATCACTATAGAATGCAGAAAATCCACCACGGGTATCATAATACTCCGTTACCTTTCTGAAAGATTTCCTGAACGCTATCTGATATTGTGAATTCCTGCTCTCGCCATTTTTCTGGGGTATGAAGTCGGGACCTGCAATGAGCGGATAATAATAGAGCAGCCATTTTTCAACGAGAAGTCCAAGGGGGAATTCGACCCGGTCTCCTGTGTCGCGTTTGAGATGATCATATTCCTGGGATATTTCTATTGCGCCACGAAGGAGAGCGAACTTATAGGTTGCGTCTTTGCTGTCGCGTTCTATGATAGCATTGATTTGTTTGAATTGGGCGAGATCGGATGGGATCATGAATGAAAGGGAATATTGTTTATTACCTCATCGTTCTTTCCTTTTTAGAAAATGGCCAGATACGTTTATCGATCAATCCAGGCTTACTATTAATCTAATCGGGATGCTCCTCTGATGGATACAAACAACACTCCCTGCGGCTGGTTTGGCACCATTCACACATTTTTATCGCTCTCCAAACCCGAGTGGCTTACCTCATTACAGGAGCATCATCAACGGTGCATGAATTGTCCGGCTGATGAGAGCCAGAAAGCCGCTTGGGAGCATGAGTTCGATATCCTTCAGGTCGAATTGAAAAAACTCATCACCGCAAAACCCACAATCGGGAATTTTTCCATAATTTTCGAATATGAATTACCCCGTGAGCGAGGAAGACGCCCGGATGTGATCATTCTCGGATCATCGAAGATCCTTGTTCTTGAATTCAAAGACTATAGTAAAATCCTGCAGGCTCATGTAGATCAAGTCGATGCCTATGCACGGGATTTGAAACACTATCATGCAGGATCTCAACCCTACACTGTTCTTCCCGTTCTTGTGTTAGCCCGAGCAAAAGATCTAAACCAGACTTATGACACCATCGCCGTTGTATCCGCAAATACTCTCGGAAATTATTTAGAAAATACAATTTCATCGGATATTTCTAACCTGATTGATCCAATCGGCTGGATACGATCAGATTATTCCCCTCTCCCCTCCTTGATTCAAGCCGCTCGAACAATCTGGAATAAACAACCGCTGCCTCAGATCAAACGTGCCTTAAGTGCCGGTATTCCTCAAACGATTGCAGAATTGATCAAGATTGCCCAAGTCGCACAATCCAAGAATGAATTGCATCTGGCACTTGTGACCGGTGTTCCTGGTGCAGGAAAGACCCTTGTAGGCATTCAACTGGTCTATGAGAATCATTTGGATACTTCAGATATCAGGAACAATGCGGTATTTCTCTCTGGGAATGGTCCGCTTGTAAAAGTTCTCCAGCATGCCTTGAAAAATTCCATTTTTGTGCAGGATGTTCATGGATTCTTAAAAGACTATGGCGGGTCAACAGCAAAGATCCCGCATGAACATATCTGGGTCTATGATGAAGCCCAACGAGCCTGGGATGCCGAGCGGGTGAATGAAAAACGGGGTCATGCTACATCCGAACCAGAAGATTTCCTGAAACTTGCCGAACGGATGAATTCCTGGGCTTTGATGGTTGCCTTGATTGGTGAAGGTCAAGAGATTCATCTTGGGGAAGAATCTGGACTCTCACAATGGAACGATGCATTGGCCGTCATGAAGACACCGTGGGTTGCGCATTGCTCCGAGAAGATTGCTCCATATTTTACCGCGGCAAAAACACTAGAGAAAAATAATGTTCTCGATCTCTCCATCACGCTCCGATCTCATCTGGCAGAAGATGTTGCTCAATGGATTAAAGCCCTCTTGGACGGGGATCTGATGAGTGCACGAACATTAGCGGAACGTGTTTCCAGCCAAGGTTTCGATGTCTATCTGACGAATGACATCAATGTCGCAACGAATTACGTGAAGGAACGCTACCAAGGGCAAGAGGACAAGCGCTATGGATTGCTCGCATCCTCGAAGGCGAAGAATCTGCCGGCATGGGGCATCCACAACGAATACAATTACACCAAGAATATGCGGGAAGGTCCGTGGTATAACGATCCCCCCAGTTCCTTCAATTCCTGCTGTGCGTTACGCGATGTGGCGACGGAGTTCTCGTGCCAGGGGCTGGAGTTGGATTTCCCGATTGTGTGTTGGGGGAATGATTTCACGTGGGATGGGGCGTGGAAGAGTCCACCGGCGAAACGATCGAAGGCGAAGGATCCGCATCAGTTGCGGGTGAATAGTTATCGGGTGTTGTTGACGCGGGGTCGGGATGGGTTTATTGTGTTTGTGCCGAATGAGATTGGGATGCGGTCGACGTATGAGGCGCTGAAGGGGGCGGGGGTGAGGGAGTTGTTGAGTGGGGGAGATGGGGTAATTATTGGGGAGACTGGAGCAGTATTTACTTAATTCTCTTTCACCCTGCGCAGATGAATTCTTTATAATGGCAAGAATCTTGTGTAAATCAGGGATTTTGAATGCATCTGCTCATTGATACCAACATTTTCATCTATCGTGAAGATGATCGCGTCGTTACACAAAATGTCAGTGATCTCTTCGGACTTTTACAACAAAATTTCTGTTGATGTTTTTATCCATCCTGCATCCTTAGCAGATATCCAGCGGGATACTGATGAACGTAGAAGAAATGTAATGCTCTCAAAAATCGGAATATACCGACAATTATCCAGTCCCCCTTCTGCGGCAGGAGATTCAGATTTTATCAGGGCTGTCGGAAGCCCGCATTCACCGCAAGATGATGTTGATAATGAAATCCTTTACGCAGTCTTCCGAGGGGCAATTGATTTCCTCCTAACGGAGGATGTCAGGGATTCATCGAAAAGCGTTCGCCGTTGGCATCGATGATCGCGTTCTCCATATTGATGATGCAATTCATTTTTTCCGGCAGTTCATTCCCAAAAAAGAAAGGATCTCCTCGCCGCCGGGACTCAAAGAAGATTTCATGTACAATCTGAAACTCAATGATCCAATCTTTGACTCGCTCAAACGCGATTATCCGGAATTTGCCGATTGGTTCAGAAAAAAATCTCTGGAACACCGGAAATGTTATGTCAGTTATCGTGCTGACGGAAGCATCGGAGCCCTTCTTATTTACAAATTTGAGGATGAAAAAATCGATATCTCCCCACCTTTACCGCAGAAGAAACAGGATGAAGATTGCGACCCTCAAAGTAACACATGTCGGGAATAAAATTGGTGAACTGCTCCTGAAAATCTCCATCGATCTTACGATACAGAACGATTGCGATGAAATCTTTCTGACCCATTTCACTGAAGAAAACGATCGACTGGTTGAGCTCATAAGTGAATATGGATTTGTAAAAGCAGGGATTAATTCACGAGGAGAAGAGATCTTCTTGAAGAAACTGGTACCTGAATCCCAGGATATTATTGGATTACCCCCGCATGAGATCTTCAAAAAGTATTATCCTTCCTTTTATGATGGTCCTGCGGTGAAGAAATGGATCGTTCCGATATATCCGGAATTTCACACCCGGCTTTTTACCGATTATCGCAATCGACAGACAATGCTCTTGGAACATGCCCATGAGTTTATCGTGGAAGGGAATGCCATAAAGAAAGCATATCTCAGTCATTCACGGATCAAGCAGACTCAAGCCTGGCGATATCCTTCTTTTTTACCGGTCGAAGGATGATCATTCCCTTACCTCTCTTGGCGTTATTGAAGAAGTCAGATTTGGCATGGTACAGGACTGATGAGATCATCCGGTTTGTTGGTAAACGGACGGTTTATACCCGAGACGAGATTGAAGCAAATCCAAAACCCCTCATGTCATACTCTTCCGGCACCATTTCCATCTGAAAAATCCGTTAGAATTGGCCACTTATTAGGCATCCGGGATTTTTAACGGCCCCCCGCAATCCATAATGCAGATAAGCGATGAGAAATATAACGTGATTAAAAGCCTCGGGGGCATCGATGGACGTTTTACTGTCAATTAAGCCAAAATATGTCAAGTCCATCATTGAAGGTGAGAAACGGTACCAGTTCCGCAAAACTATCTTTAAAAATCGCGAGATTGATCTGATCTACATTTATTCATCATCGCCCGTGAAAAAAATTGTTGGATCGTTCGAGATCGGCGGATATCCTGGAAGATCATCCACGCGATCTCTGGGATACATGTGAAAGAATATGCCGGTATCAATGACCAGGATTTCTTTCTCATACTTTGAGGGAAAGTCACGGGCATTCGCTATTGAGATCCAGAACCTGCAAGAATTCAAGATCCGATCGATCCCTATGAAACGATACCGGGATTTGTGCCGCCACAGTCTTATTGTTATATTGACGGATTGCCGGTTGCTGAGTGAATGAGATTATCTTAATAATCAATTTCGAGAGCAGAACAAATTTTCAAAATCGTGGAAAAGGTCGGGCTTCGTTTCCCGTTCTCGATGAGACTGATGAAGGTTCGGTCGAGGCCGGTGAGTTTTGCGAGTTTTTCTTGTGAAATCTTTTTGGCTTTTCGTTCTTCCTGCAATATTTTGCCAAAAATCTCTTCTTTGTGCATTTTTTCACTGAATGAGATTCAATGAAAAGAGGCTAATGTCTATCGCAGACTATAGTCGACAAAAATACTGGGATCAACTTCTGCTGTGCGTTACGCGATGTGGCGACGGAGTTCTCATGCCAAGGGCTGGAGTTGGATTTCCCGATTGTGTGTTGGGGGAATGATTTCACGTGGGATGGGCAGTGGAAGAGTCCGCCGGCGAAACGAGTCGAAGGCGAAGGATCCGCATCAGTTGCGGGTGAATAGTTATCGGGTGTTGTTGACGCGGGGTCGGGATGGGTTTATTGTGTTTGTACCGAATGAGATTGGGATGCGGTCGACGTATGAGGCGCTGAAGGGGGCGGGGGTGAGGGAGTTGATAATGTTGCTGCAAAAGCTCAACGCTAGCAGAATAAGAAAAGAAATTGCAATTTACAATATGTTCACCTCTAATGAATTGAGAATTCATAGTTGATGTCCGTTTGAATACCGAATCCTTAAAAATCCTCTTTTTTTAACAAAATCCTCAAATAGAAAGGTTAATTTTAAGTTGACAAAATAACCTGTATTTATATATGGTTAAAAAATTGTCAATATCCGAAAAAAACAGTGCTGATGTAAAGCAAATTCACCGCTTTAATTGGACGGATTAGTATCCGATATTGATTTGGACAAAGTGTACAAAAAACGAAGTGTAAAATATATTTATAAAGACGCTAGTAAAACAGGATATCGATTCCTATATCCAAGATGGTTGGGAAAAAATACCTCACAGAAGTAGAAAAACAATAAAATTACGAAAATTGAAAGAAATTGGTTCAGGTTTTGAAGATGAGGTGTGGGGTATTTTTTATCGAATGGGTTTTTTTGAAATGAATAAGGATTCAACATTTACAATTCCCAGATTTGGATTCGATGTATCAAAACAAATTGATGTTTTTGCAAGAGAAGAACAATGCATTGTTATTGTTGAATGTAAATCAGCAGAAAAACCTTATACAGTAAAATCTTTAGGCACTGATATTGATCAATTGGGTCAGATTCAGCCAAGTATTAATCTCTCAATTAATAAGCATTATGAAAAAAAGGTATTGCCCCAAAATTCAAATTTATTTGGATTTTAGCCCTAAAAAATATTAATTTGAGTGATGCAGATCAAGAACGAGAGCAGAAGCAGCAAACATAATTCCAATAAATCAGAATTTGTTGGAATATTACGATGAATTTTCCACACATTTTGGCCATGCTGCAAAATATCAATTCCTATCGGATTTGCTACCTGACAGAGAAATTCCTCATTTGTTCGAACCCATTCCTGCAATAAAAGGATCTATGGGAAATACATCATTTTATTCATTCGTAATAGAACCCGAAAAACTTGCTTAAATTCGCTTATATTGCACATAGAAATAAAACGAATGTGGAATCGATCTAAATCTTATCAAAGAATGGCAAAAAAAGCACGTAGATTGAATACAATCAAACATTATATCCATGATGAAAATGGAATTTTTCCAACGAATATTGTAATAAATTTTGAAACCGAACACCCCTACAATTTGATAAAGCAGAGGAAATGGCTGGTCAAAATGTTGTTCTTGGTACGTTACACTTTCCTAATAAATTTCAATGTGCATGGATAATTGATGGACAACACAGATTATTTGCTTTTTCAGATTTGGAGGAAGCGCAAACAGCCACGTTACCAGTAATTGCTTTTGAAAATCTCAAACCGGAAAAGCAAGCCGAGTTATTTATTAAAATTAATGGTGAACAACGTCGTGTTCCTACAAATCATCTAAATGATATTTTTGCCAATTTACACTGGGATTCCTATAAACCAACGGATAGATTACGCGCACTAATCTCCAAATTATTAAATCAATTAAATAAGTCACCAGAATCGCCATTGAGAGATAGAATTGTCAAAGTTGGAGGGAATAAAATCCAAGACACGGAATTTAACCTTAACGGGGTTAGCAACAGAAATTAAAAATCAAAAATTAGTTGGTGAAGTTCAAAGCCAAAAATCAGAAGAAATTACTCCTGGACCATTATCAGATACTACAAAATTCCAAGAAGATTTAGATGCAACCCTCTTAAGGGCATTTGACATTATTAATAAATATTATTCATTATTTTGTAAAAATGAAGCGTTAAAACGCCAATGGGAACTTGGAAGTGCGCAAGGTGGTTATATTTGTACAAATCATGGCATACAAGCCACTCTAAGAATATTGAGAGCAATACTTGATCATCTCGAACATAAAGAACAGATTCAAGTTAAAACAATAAAATCCGCTCAATTATTAACGCATTTAGAAAAATACATCAATCCAGTAATTAACTATCTCGCAAATGCACCATTAAAAGAATTATATGATTTACGACGGGGAACTGGAGAGAGTGGGGTAAAAGACACTCTTTTGTTTTATTATCACAAATTCATAAAGAATTTCCAGAATTCGAAACTCCTGGATTGAATGAATGGCTAAAAAAAATGGACACATCCAACAATGCGGAATCCCGCGAGTATATTCTCGATAAAATTGAACCTATGATTCACGGACACGTATTTAATACTTTAAAAGCAAATTTTGGTCAAGAGCGATCACAATGGTGGTTTAAAGTTGGTGAGAAAATACGGTCAAAAGCGATGCTGATAGCTAATCAAGAAGGCGAACTTACTGAATATGAAAGGTTCATCACCTTAATCGAATTAAAAGAAATTATTGATGAACATTGGACGATTTTCGGTGAGATTTATACAATAGATGCTTCACCAAATGATAAAAAACCTAAAAAAATTGCGTGGTTCACAAAATTGAATTCTATTAGAAATAAGACAGCTCATACAATAAAAAATCCAAAAGGAGTGAGCGACGAAGAATTAGAATTTGTAAAACATATATTTGGAGAATTACAGAAAAAATTACCTTGTTAATTCAGGAACTTATTAGGATTCCAATCAAATAAAAATCTTAAATAATTCGGATCACTAATCTATCATTGATGGCCAATCATATTCTGCTCGTAGAACCTGCCTATTATTCCAAATTCCCCCCGATTGGTCTATTGAAACTCTCCACGTATCATAAATCCAAAAAAGATACGACAGAATATATTGATTTTAAAGATACGGATTCAACGGATACCAAAAAGACTCCAAAAAAAATTTACATTACAAGTCTTTTCACATGGACATGGCAGCCTGTATGGGATGCCGTTGCTTATTACAAAAATAAATTTCCCAATGCCGAAGTATGGCTCGGAGGTATTTATGCATCGCTACTTCCGGAACATGCTAAGTTATCAGGAGCAGATCGAATATACCAAGGTCTTTTCGCAGATGCAGAAAATTTGATGCCGGATTATAATCTGGTACCGAATTGGGATGGGAGTATAATTTTTTCTTCGAGAGGCTGTTGTAATAAATGCGATTTTTGCGCAGTTCCCCGCCTTGAAGGAAAAATGAATTCGCTTAAAAAAAGTATCAAGCCTTTTGTTTTGGATAGACATACAAAGATTATTTTCTTTGATAACAATTTTCTGGCAAATAAATATCGGATGAATATTTTCAAAGAACTTATTGACTTTGATAAAAAAGTTGATTTTAATCAGGGTATTGATGCAAGGCTTATCACTGACCCTGTAGCAAAAATGATCGCATCTTTAAAACTGGATTCTACAATACGTCTTGCCTATGATTCTCATGATCAGCAAAAATATGTGAAACGAGCAGTTGATAGATTATTGGAAGTAGGGATTAAAAAACGAGATATTTTTGTATATGCTCTATTTAATTACACAGATACTCCGGATGAATTTTTCAATCGTGTCAGGGAAATTTTAAACTGGGGAATGGTTTGCTATCCAATGAGATATGAATCATTATTCACAATTGAGAAAAATTCTTTTATTTCTCCTAATTGGGATATCAAAAAAATCGAACTTGTTCAACATGCTCGAAGGGTAATTGGATATGGGGGAGCATTCCCTGCTTATGAAGGACTAGTAAATAAATTTAACAACGCAGCAGGGTTTGAAGAGGCGTTTGAATTATATGCAGAAAAAATCGGAGAATAAAATGATTTGTTCCTCGTGTGGTTTTGAAATCAAAGGAGAACGTCACGGTCCCTATGATGGGAGATATGTGTGCGACAATTGTTGGAATAATCCGGCATTATTTTTCCCCGATAAAATGAATGACACATTGGAGAAAATTGCGAAAAATGTAAAAAAACCAGACTTCAACGATCTTAATTTCATTGAAATAATTGATATTTATCGAAATTATCCAAAAATTAAATCTCAAAACTTTGAAGCAACCTGGAAAAATATCACCGATGTAAAATTAAAAATTAAAGTTATCAAAATACATCAAAAGGGAATGCCCCTCTATATCGGAAAAGTCAAAGCAAAAGAGCTCTTTTACTGGCAACTTCTGACCAATGGAGAGATGAAGCATTAGAAGGATACCAAAGAGAAAAATTCCGAGAAAAAACAAACGAGATAAAAAAATATCTCGAAGGTTGTTCAATATCAATTATTCCTGCTATTTTAGCAAGTTTTGGAAATGCAAAATTCATTCCATCAGATGAGGAAATTGGAATTCTTGAAATTCCATTAAGACCTGGTGCAATTTCAATATTAGATGGTCAGCAACGAACTGGTGGCTTTGAGGAAATTTACAAAGAAATAAAAAAATTACAAACGAAGCATTCTTTGCCAAATCGTGAAGAATTAATTAAAAAATATACTGAATTATTATCCTTTGAAATTCCAATTGTTTTTGTCGATTCCAATGCAATTATCGAAAAAATGAAAAAAGAATCTAGGGATAATCTCATCATCAAACGAATCAGAATTAGAGGGAGCATTTTTCTTTATTATCAATAAAACTCAAAAACCTGTCAATCCTTCATTAAAAGATGAATTAGCATATAAAACATTAAAAGCAGGAATCACTGGAATTCCAATCATAGACAAAGAAAAATGGAGAACTGAGATTGTTCCAGTCGTTAATGAACTAAATAAAGAATCATCACCGTTTGAGGGGCTGATTAATCTTGGTGGTACGACCGAGTAAAGGCTGCCCGTTCCGCTATTTTCATTTGTCTCCTCGTTAAAACCACTTTTTGATAATGAATAAATTCAAAATTAAATTTCGAACAAAAAAAGATCTTTTTAATCAATTATTGGACTTGTATCAGAGACATGTTCCCAGCAACTTTTGATGAAAAAACACGAAAAGAATTCTTAATTCTTCGAACCACCTCGATTTATGCATTAAATTATCTTTCAAATGATGTTTATTCCTGGTGCGTCAATGATGGATTCGATCCTTTTGAACTGGAATCGATAAAAAAATTCCTTGACCCCCTTAATGATTTTGATTGGAATAAAAAAACATCACCCTTCGCTTTTTTAGGTGGTGGGAAGGGTGTACGAAAGGCTCATGATGTTTTACTAAATGTATTAAGCGATAAGGGGATTTCTCAAGCGAGAGAGATTATTGATTCGCGAAGCCCGATAAAAAAATAATAAAGAAAAGGGTTATTCATTTAGAATTCAATGAATCGATAAAGCAATATAAAGGTTATATAGAATCAGTATAAAAAAACCAAAAGAGGAGATTTATGGATGTACTGTATTATCCCTACTTTTACCCATCAGAAAAATGGCTTCGATGCAACTTGCTTTTTTTTGATTCAGTTAAAACAATTATTCCGAGAGATTCAAAAAGTAAAATGCCATTTGGAGTCTCGTGTTTTGTTAATCAAAATTCCGGGAACCTTTGACTCAATAATCCCAGAAGAAATTGATAAAATTAACGATATGGATAGAGTGGATCAAATAGAACGTGCTTTTAAAATTATTTCTAATAAAAATAGAGCAGTCGGAAAAAAGACTCTTATTACTCCGAACGGGATGAAATTTCTTAATTCTACGTATATGCATAATTTTAAGATTACTGAAAAAGTGGGTGAATTGTTAAATCAATACGATTTGGTCTATGCGAATTCTGAAGACGCAAAAAAATTTAATTTTATCCCTAAGGAATTAGCGGGGAATTATTCTATAATAAATAAAGATGCTGCTAACATTATTGTTTCATATATGGCAGACAATATCGGATATCGAACGGGTTTACCCACAATAACTGATACCAATCTAAATTATTTGTTTAATTCACTTGATGATTTTCAGTATAAATCAAATTTTGAGGTAGATTCACTTTTAGCAAAATCAATAATTCAATGCTCTATACCACAGAATATTCATAAAGTAAGTCTATCGCAATATTCGGATATACGACAAAACTTCATTGGTGTTCGAGAAGTATTCCCTTCACTTATTGAAGAAATAACAAAGGAAAATCGATTGAGTCAAATTCATGATAAAGATAAGTGAATGGAAAAAATTTTTAAAATTCAGTTAAAACTCGACTTAGAAGATCCAAGAAAGTAAAAAATTATGTGTTAAACAAGGAATCAAAGATTGGAGCCTATTTACAGTGGGATCAATGATAACACTTGGAGCAGTAATCCTTGATCAGCCTGAAATCCTCTTTCCGAGGTGACATTGTCAACCATCGCAATTACAGCGATTCAAATGGGTTATGAACGGAAAATGGAAAGACCTAGAAAAAAGCCAATTCTAAAGTGAATTGGAAAAATGCAAAAAGAGATAATCAGAGCGAATATTGTGAAAGAATATCTTGAATCTGAAAAACTATACATTCCCTGATTTTTCTGATTGTTAAATTTCTTTTTGGATATTTTTATTAAAAAAATTTCCGTTTACATATTAGTTTTTATCAAAATCGATCTCTCTTTCTCTAATCCTTATCAATGTGGATTGCCAACCAAATCGATTTAAAAAAAGCGCAATAATGAATACTCTGGCGAGTTAACTGCTTTTAATGGAAAAATATTCAGTAATTAAGGAAATTCACAACGGCGAATCAGCGGATCTTTTCGAAGTCCAGGATTCGAAGGGAAATTTTTTCATAAAAAAGCAGTTAAAAAAAATGCAGATAAGGATCAAAAAAAGCGGTTTTTAAATGAATTGTCCATCTTATCCGAACTTAATTCTGATTTTTTTATATCGATAATTGATTACAATACGCGGGGAAAATTGCCTTATTTTATAATGCCAAAAGTCTGACAAGAATTTAAGAGAATATTCACAAGAAAATTTTGGGTATTCACAAATTGGAATCTTCGATCAAATTGTTCAAGGAATTCAAGTATTACACCACAAAAAAATTCTTCACCTTGATCTCAATCCCAATAATGTGTTAATTTTCATTAATACTGGTGGGTGCGTTACCGCTAAAATTTCTGATTTGGGTCTTTCAATGGGTGTGCAAGACGTAAAAAAGATAAATGTGAAAAATAACAGCTTGCATGGGACACCTCCATATATCCCATATAGAGACCTAAAATCAATAAGAGATGCTGATTTTTCAAGCGATATCTTTAACCTAGGACGAATTCTTCATCGTATTTTAACAGGAAAACAATGTACATTTAGTAGTGAGTTCCTTGAAGAAGGCGGATATTTTGGTGTAATCATCAAGAGAACTTTTTTCGAAGAAAATAAGGATTGTTACTATTATAATATTGAGGAGTTTATCAAAGACCTTGAAGAAGCAAAGAAAGAGGTAAAACAAATAAACATATAATTCTTCATTGCATTCAGATGAGAATTAAACCTTCAGAAAAGACTATAAAAAAATTATTTGCACTATCTGGGAATATGTGTGCATTTCCCGGGATGTGATCAAAGATTCATCAATGAAAACGGCGATTTAATTGGTGAAATCTGTCATATTGAATCTGCGAATAATAGGCGGAGAGAGATATAATCGTTCACAAAATGATGATGAACGGAGCGGCTTATGAAATCTAATTCTTTTCTGTGCTAATCATCATTTGGCAACAAATAACGTATCATTATTTACCGTAGAATCGCTCAAGGCCATGAAAAAAGTCATGAAGAGCGACACTTGAAAAATCAATATTCTCTATCTCAATCTGAAATTAGAACTATTATCTGTTCAATAGATCAAAAATTAGGAGATCTTATTAAAACCACTACTTACGATAAAAATGAATTGCCAGAAAAAAATCCCTATCAATTGAAATTGGAAATTTCAACACTAATACCAGGTTATCCCACTCCCGTAAGAATGGAACGAGCCTCGGACCACTTTGCCTTGGTATTAAGGGCATGAATATCGTGTGACAGATCCGTGTCAATCTCATCTTGGGGATTTGAATTGCCTGATAAAACCTGTTTGGTTAAAAACCCTTTCCATTTCTTCCCATAAGATTTCCTTATGAAATTCAACCAGGAAAAAATGTATTAGTATGGATGGAATACTCAAGAAAAAATCGCAGGTTCGCTAAAACATTTTGGATATTCCGGTAAAAATTAATCTTAAAGGGTTTTTCAGAGATGAAATTAATAACAAATGGGAAATAGATGCACCCTTTGATATTGAGGAAAATTTGTAAATCTTTTGGTGTATTTCAATCTCAATACGCCCTCTTCCACGGCACAACCCCTCGCACCCCACCTCTTGGCTCCTTCACATCCCCGACATACCGTGGGATTACATGACAATGGCAGTGCATCACCGTCTGCCCGGCCGCCTCGCCAACATTGAACCCGATGTTGTACCCGGCCGGTCGGAACTTCTCCTCAATCACTACCTTGCACTCATCGATCAAAGCAAGCACAGCCTGCTTCTCCTCAACCGTCATAGAGAAAAAGTCCAGCGTATGCCGGAACGGGATTACCAGCAGGTGCCCATTGCTGACCGGGTAGAGATCCCACCAGGCATAACAGAGATCGTTCCTCGCGATAATATCTTCAGCAAGGGGATTGCAGAACGGGCAGGTCATGGGATACTCCAGGACTGGTACCCAAGAACATGAATCAGGTATTCGCATTTTTTACGGAGACTGGTAAATGCGTGTTCCTGCCAGTTTGCTGTACCTGCATCTTTTCCGATGAGAGAATAGTGAATTTGTTTCATGAAAACATCCGGGTCGTATTCGTTCATCTTATTCCAGTACCAGATAATAAGTTCTTTTTGTTTATCCAGGAGTTCCGGGTGAGGAATAAAATCACTCTTCGTCTGGTTTTCCGCTTTCAATGCGGGTATTATATTCCAGAGTTCATTGTTCTTCCATACCGAGAACGGGATCATATGATCGAACACTTTTTCATCGACATGAATAATCGTCTTTGCCGGACCAGACCGATTTCAACGGCCCTTCCTTCCGCTGTAACTGAAGGAAGAAGGCTTTTGAATCCTGGATATCCCGTTCTTTGATTGGCTCGGATGCAATTATTTTCAACAAATCCCCGAAGGATTTTTTACTGCACATCGAATCGTGGGTCAATTGGGCCCAGCCAAAAAGGATACTCTTGTCACCGGTGATAAATGGCCCAACCTCAACAAATGCACGATAATAATCCGATCGCATCGAGAAAGTCCCAAAATTATCGATGAGATAATCCCGGCTGATTTGAGCATTGGTATCATATCTGGGCAATTCCTTTGTATGAACGAAGATTTTCTCATTCACGGATGTTCCCAGGTGAACCATCGGCATGCCGGTGACTTTATTGCAGATCTCTTTAGCTAAATCAAATACTGCCTTTTTGATATCTGCGGAAAATCTGCCTTTTGAGAGATCGTTTGCAAATTTGGAATATCCGCCTTCTCTCCCCCGGTAATGTGCAATCACCGGATTAAAGGATTGCCGGAATTTTGTTTTTCTCACATTATTTTTTTCACTTTTTTGTTGGGGAATATCCTGTTCATAGATGGGATAATAATACAGCATCCATTGCTCGATCATTAACCCAAGCGGAAAAGTCACCCATTCAGGATCACTCCCGGCTATTTTGTGTTGATCCGATTTTTCACAAATCTCTATTGCACCACGTAAAAGCGCGAACTTATAGGTTGCATCCTTCCTTTCGCGTTCAATAAGCAGCGAATTGATTTTTTTGAAATTTTCAGAGACCGGTGTGCTCATTCTCATCGGATTATCCTTTCTTATCTTGCTTAATGATTCGGATTCGATCGGGGTTAGCCCACGCTGGCCGTGGGGCAGAGCCCCGTGAGCGTCAGACCTATCGATGAATTGCATTTTTTAACATTATTTTTAATGACAAGTCTTTTCGTTTCAATATACAATGTAAACAATATGTCCAAATTTTGCGCTGACTGTGGACAAAAATTGCCCAATGAAAATATGAAATTTTGTCCTGAATGTGGTAGACCAATAATATCTTCATCAGCTCAGCAACAGAATAATCTATCCGAACCAATTCCAATAATAAATTTGAATATTGAAAAGAAACCAATTTCAGAAACTTCACGGTTGTCTAACCTGAAATTTGAGAAATTCCTATTACCCAATGAAATAGCAGCTTTTTCGACAAAGGGTAGTTTATATGTCGGTGGTGAAGAGGGATTAAAAGGGTACGTTACAAATAATCGAGTGATTTTTTATGCAAGTAAAGGATTGATTTTTAAATCGGATCGATTACACGAAATTCCTCTAAAAGACATTAATTATTATAAAATTGTTGAAGAAGGGCTCGTTTTCAAAATAATGTATCTTCAGTTGAACGATCTTAGGATCAAAGGAGATCCATCAGATGTTTTAGAATTATATCGTGCAATACAAATTGCAAAACAGGCAAAATGAAAAAAGGAGAACATGTATTTATCGGTGTAATTGCCTTTTTAGCATACACTTATTTTCTTTCCTTTATCGTTAGAATTCCATCAGATGGAAGTATTTTTGGCTTTTTCTGTGCTCTTTTTGGGTCTGTCATCCCAGATTTTTTGAGCCTCGCGACAAACTGGATGCACAGAGGTATTTGTCATAGTAAACGGGCTTTGAAATTTGTTGCTACAATATTTTTTATAACTGCTATATGCGGTCTAATCTCTTTTTTAATCTCAACATCTCCCGCATTCTATCTTATCTCGTGTTTTTTTCTTGGATATTTTTTTCACCTTTTAGCTGATGCAACGACAAATGTCGGACTTCCTGATTAAAAATCCTCGAACACTTTCCCACATTTGGGGCATTTTACCGTGATGTTTTCAGGAGGAGATGTCATTGTTGCTTCAAAATAAATTGCCACACCTGCACATTCACGAGATAACCCCTTCTCCACCCTCACCTTAATCCCCCCTCCCCCAATCCTAATACGTGATACCATGACCGAACAATCGTTCCGGACCTGCCGTTTTGCCAGTGGCTGTTTTGACCCATGCTGCGATGCACCATGCCCAAGACATGGAGACTTGATGATCCCTGCGGAGCGGTGCAGGGCAGTGACGAGTGTTTTAAGATCGTATGCCCGACATGCACAATATTCCAGGAAAAAGATAACGTAGAAAAATATACCGATGAAAACCTTTCACTCGAGGTTAAGAACGCAACAGAGGGATTGTTATCCAACATTGTTCCGGGAGATTTAGGCGGCCGTTGTGTATCATCATGATCGGTGACATGGGGTATTATTACCGTAAGTTACCCGCATTTGATGGTGACTATGATAACCTGATTCAAAGTCTGAATTTTGTACGGGAAGATTTTGAAGAGTCACCTGCACGACTGAAGCTCAAGGACACCCATCCTGTATAAATCCAAATTTACGTCAACGTTTTACCGCCCTCCATTTCCTGGTTGTCAGGGCTTCTTTCCTCTTCCCTTTCTCCCAGCCCCACACTTTCGCCATCCCCGCCCTCACTAAAATATCCCATTACACCCCCATCTCTCCTAGCAACTCCCATGAACTTCGAAGATATCACCAGCACCGAAGACCTGGAAACCGTGGCAGAAACCGTTATCTGGCAGCATTTTGAACAGCTGGCGGGGTTCATCTTCGGGAAAAATGATTTCTGCGTCCGGGTCAATACCGTAAAAACACACCATAAAAAACGCAGGCAGTACGATGTTATCGCCCAAAAAGACAGCCGGACGTTCCTGGTGGAATGCAAGAAATGGGCTGGCAGCCGCTACCGGTTGTCTGCACTGAAAACGGCTGTCGGGAAGCATAAGGAAAGAGCCGCATTTTATGAAGAGGTCACGGGCAGGGAGGCGATCCCGGTCATCGTCACCCTCATCGAAGAGGCAGTCCTGGTCCATGAAGGCGTCCCGCTCGTGCCGGTCACCAGGCTCAATGCATTCATCAGGGAACTGGACCGGCACACGGACGGGGACCTGTTCTGCGAGTATGAGGACTGCAGTGCGTTTGCCGATGATGATATGCCAGCGGAGTCCGGTGAATATTCAAAGTGAGGGTGAATGGGAACTGTGATGATCCCGGGGCTAGCCCACGCTGGCTGTGGGGCGCAAAGCCCCTTTTGAGCGTCAGACCCACATAACCCCTTGTCGTACCGGATAGCGATCCCACCGGCCAAAAGCAGAGATCTCAGCTTAGTTCGCACCGATCTCATCCGCGACAGGTTTGCTGAATTAACGCGTCATGGGAGGCTCCAGGAACCTGATCCCCGGATCTCAAAACAGAGATCCAGATCCATTGCCCGGAGATCGGCAGAGGAAATCTTATGCTGAATCTACCTTGTGGAACGGATTATAGAGCCTGATCCCGTCAACATTTGCAAAGTCCCTGACGTTTCGGGTCACGAGGTACAGCATCAAGCGAAAGAGCGGATGCAGCAATAACTGCATCAGGAAGTGTGATGGATGCAGCATTCCTGATCTCAATCGTCTTTTCTGCAATGGTATCCGTAAGGGAGATGCATCTGGCGCAGTCCAGCAGGTGCCGTGCCATGATCAAACCTTCCGGCGAATGACCTTTCCAGCCAAGAAGTTCGATACGGGTAATTATGGAAATGCTGAATGATTCCTCAAAAATTCTAATCGATTGTGGGTTTTTCTTCCGGGTCCCAGTGAGCCCGCAAGATAATAGATAAGGATATTCGTATCGATGAGATATTCGGTCATTTCCGGTTCCACTCATTGCGAAGCGCCCGTGCTTCTTCTTTGGGATCCAGGATCCGATCCCGGTATATCCCATAGTATTCCTGCGGGTTGCAGGGTGTATGACGGGGTTTATGGACTTTAAGGGTTTTCTCCCAGAGCTCGATGGGGACGATAACACTTTTTTTGTGACCACCAGCGTCATACACGTACTGGATATCATTCATGATAATCACATTTCCCCGGTAAGGGAATATAGTTTTTCCACAGGGAGCGGATTCTGTTTTGAATCGATCGTTTGTCCTCGGATCTGATTCACGAATTTCCTGAAATGAAGGGATTCTTTAGTCAGGAACCTGAAATATATGCACAAAATTTGCCGAATCCTGGTGCGATCTTCAATTCGTGCAGCAGGTTGCTGCACAAATACCGTGGTTCCACCATTCGCGTAATCCTTGACAAAGTACCTGGCCTGCCGGAGCGGGAATGGTACATCCGCGAAACGATCCGGCATGGCTGGAGCCGGAATGTACTCGTTCACCAGATAAAAGGGTGGACAGGTAAACAGGGCCGGGACATCGGTCACCAATTTCTCAACTACGCTTCCTGTCCCCCAGTCAGATCCTGCTCTTGCGGTTGTCAAGGATCCGTATATTTTTGATTTTCTGGGACGAAGTGCCGAAATATCGACAAAACCTGTCCCACAAAAACAGATCCCGATAAATCTCCTCTAACCCTTAACCCCCTCCATCTTTCCCTCACCCGCTACGAGCCCAGCCCATCCAACCAGACTTCCGCCTCCCAAAAGGTGCTATTAGGGCACATTTCCAACTTCAATAACCAGCCATTTCCCCCTCAAAACCCCAATAATCACGATTCTGCAAAAACCCCCAACTAAATTCGCACTTTTCACCACTAAATTCAACATCACAAAATCCAAAAAGGCCCCGTTTGCCAATCAGAGCCCGTATAGGGCTTATTTAAATAGTATGATCTTCCCCCTCCCAATAAGTGGAAAATAGTGGAAAATCCGGGGTATCAGGCTGATGGGAATCTGCCCTGGTATCAGCCTCCTTTACGGGAATATGTGCTCGTCTGTCCGCACCTGTTCGTCCCGCCCATTCCCGCCAACAGATGTCCCATCACTTCGTATTTCCACTACCCGGTCCGGCAGGACCCGGAAATACTGCCACACCGCGTGCGACGACAGCACCCAGAGTTCCTTGTGGGCAACCGTACTCTCCGGGCAATACGCGAAGTGCCCGGACCTCCGGGGAGTATTTCCTGTCAGCATCCTTTGGCCCCTGGACCATGGCACGCATCCGCTTCACCTTGACAAACACGATGGATACCGGGGAGAAGATCATCAGATCGCAGGGTATGCCGCTGGTGCCGGGGAGTTCCACGACACCACCACGTCGCCCGGCGCAGGGCAGTGCTTCCGTTGCTGCCTTCTTCGGGGGCCGCCCCCTCGTCATCCCTGCTCACTCCCGTTCTCATCATGCGTTCCCTGATCTTCATTTTTACTTTCAAGGTGTTCCTGTCTCCTGGAACGGGTCCACGAACTCCTCAGTTCCCTCCTGACCGGCCGCGTCCGGATGCGGACGGTGTAGAAATGGCTCTTGGCAGTATTCACAAATACCCATTCCAGTTCTTCGCCATGGGTGCTGATTTCCCGCTTCACGATATCCGGGATGAGATAGAGAGGGATGTCCCGCTCGGTCTTTGTCGGCCGGCGGGGCATCAGGACCGCCTCTTCCTTTGTTCCTGTTCACCGGCAAGGGGTGGTCGTTGACCAGGGTGCCCGGTCCGGGTGTTCTGGTGTTCTGCAGGCTGGTCTTTGCTCCAGGGAAGAGAAAGGAGAGTATTTCCTTTCAGTCCCGTATGAGAGGGTGTTGTCATGGGGTTTTTTGTCATGAGTGATCACGAGGTGAAATTGTCTGATGCTGTTCATCTGGTCGCAGCGGTCCGGTGAAATCGGGAGCATACGCTCCTTTCATGGGTGACAAACTACCGGTTTTACCGGTGAGCGGCGAGTTTCGCAAAACCGGGTCGTTTGAGGGGCAGGTCATGCGTACCCGGGCGGCAGGTGACCGGTCAGGTCCTCAAAACCACGGACTATTGGCAATCACCGGAATTCCGGCGCTTACTGACGATCAGCAAAAAAGGTGTAGAGGGAGAAGACCGGGGAATGGTCGCTGGTCAACCGGTAGCGCCTGCTTATGCGTATTGCATGCACGATGTTGAGAGGGATACCGGGCAGGAGGGATATTTTCGCAGGAACCGGGAGCAGGATAGTGTGAACCACCGCTATGACTTTTGCTTTGAGGGCCTTTGCTGCCTTCTTTGCCCGGTCGAGCAGGTTTTTAAAAAATTCCCCGATCATTGTACTGATCAGTCAGGCACTCAAGAGCATTTAAATTCAGGTGACCCATTCAGCTCGATGAATATTATGTCTGACGTAATACAGCGCGATTTTTTGTGCTGATGGTCTTTAAGGACGATCATTTCTGGACTCTGGAGAAATGTTTTTAAAAACCCGAACGTTCATGGGGGTTTCACCCCCCGCCACCTGGCTCCCCCTAATGCGATAACCCCCGGGAAGGTAATAGCAGCACTATCACATTGCGCAGGGCGGTCCGGGGAGACAGGCACTGTCCCGTCCTTCAAAGCATGTGTCCTTTTGTTTTGTGCCAGAGTAAAAGGAATTCTACAGAGCCTGTTATTGTTCTCCCGCAACCCGGCAATCTTTTTTCTGGTCTTCCTGGAATCTGTCCATCATTTCGCCCAGGGAACCTCCCGGGTTCCTTCCATTCCCCGCATTAAAACGCCCCGTTTGCTCTATACTCATCCCGGCACCCTTCGTTTTCCGGAAATTCCGGTTTATAATAAAAGACCTTACTCCTGTATATCCCATAGGAGTATGTCAAAGGGCCCCGCGACAAGTAACCAAAAAAAACGAACAAGGAGAAAAAAACATGGCAGATTTCGTACAGAACTCACAGACCAAAAATGCGGTTCGCATACTTGCGAGCCCGATTGCAGATGTAGCGGCGTTCAACTCGATTGTCCAGTCGGTCATTGCCGACAACCCGTTTGGCTGTGTATCGTATATGACCGCCGGGACAAACCACGACCCGGTAGAAAAGACCCGTGAATCGTACACCGCACGGATCAACTACGAGGACGGGAATGCAAAGACCGTCGGCAACTGTTCACACCGGTTCAACACCCTCGCCGGGTTCAATGCCGGGGTAACCGCGTTGCTGGCAGCCGCGGCAGTCACCACGGCACATACCGGTACCGCAGTCCACGACCCGGCGGATGATGCGTTCAGTGCAACCCTCAGGTGCCACGATGCCAACGGCGAACTGTACATGGTGAACTTCAGCCGGGACCGGGTCACCCTCACCTCCTACTCGGATGAGGCAATCCGGACATCGGTCGAGACCTGGGCGGACACCGTCCCGGCCCTCGCATAACGTACCACGGACGACAAGACCCGGAGGGAAGAGACCCATATACAGTCCCCTCCCTTTTGTGGTCCTCTCGTCAGGTACCTGGAGAGGACCGTTATGGAAACCGAAGTACCGGGAATCATCCTTGGGGTCGTGTTGCCCCTCTACCCGATGCTGTTTGTTATCTACCAGAAGATTGGCAGATATGACGAGATTGTTGAGGAGTTCAAAAAACTCCGGGCCGAACACGATGCCCATAAGGAGAATTTCCATGGAAACTAAGATCATATCCCCCGCAATTGCGCAGGTTATCGGCGTATTCCGGGGAAAATCCGGCGGGTTTGAACCGCTCGGTCGCGATACACCGCTTACGCATGAGGAGGTCGCCTTAAACCCGATCTTCTATATCCTCGACCTGAACAGTGACACCTGCAGCGAGAACCTGATCATCGATGTGATCTACGATAACCTCTCGCCCCTGCGGTTGCAGGACCTGCGGAGGGGGACCGATATCCCCCACGGGGTCCGGTTCTGGCCGGACTGGTTCGATATCCCCCCGTATGAGGAGATGCATGACACGGATGGCCGCCTGGTATATCCCCGGGCACCGGGTCTCCACACGGTGCAGATCCGGACCGCCGGCGGAAGTTTGCGCAGATGGGACGGGTCCGGGACTTCAGCCCGGAGAATGGCGGGTACACAAGCCCGGTGTTTGAGCTATGGATCGGAGGGAATTACGGTGTTTGAGAACGAGATCCTGACACGGTGTGCAATCAGCGGGACGGGGGTTGTGCTCGGGCTCATTGGTGTGCTGGCACATCTCCCCTTCCTTTTTCTCATCCTGCCGGTTGCGGTGGTCTTCCTGGGCATTGTTGCAGACCCAAACGAGACCCATGCCGTGTGGTACGGGATGTTAAATACACTCGGTATCTTTGACATTTCTTCACTGTCCGATGCGGAGAACATGAATTATGTACAGAAAAAACACTACTTCTGGTTCGGGGAGGTGGGGATGGCCGGTATGCTGGCGGGGAGCATCGCGGTCCCGGCCGGGATCTGGTTTGCAGGACAGACCGAGATCTCGATAGCATTCATCGGGGCTGCCGTCATGTTCCTGCCGCTTTTTGTATTCATACCGAAGCTGGTCCAGCGGGCGATGAAGGTGGACACGGACGCGGTTATCGATGCGTTCGGGAAGAATGAACAGGTCAGAAAGGTGTTCTGGGCAGTGTTCACCGCGATGGCCGGGCTGGTCCTGGCCCGGGTTGTTGACCCGGTGACTGCCCAGAGAGTGGTGGGGATTATCACGGGGATTGGGGTGTAAGCAACAGCCGGATGATCCTTATCCGGGTGGGGGATATTTCGGATTTTCCGGTCCGTGCCTGCCCAATGCGGTACACGCATCCCGGCAGATCCTCCATTTCCCGCACGGGATGACGGATGATCAGGTGCACGCCCAATCCAGGTCTGTTCCTTTCATATGTCTTAACCATTCAGATCCTCCCCCCAATCATCATAAGAGAAACCATGACAGAAACAATCGTTTCGGACCTGCAGTTATGCCTGTGGCTGTTTCGACCCGTGCTGTGATGCCCCATGCCCAAGACCTGGAGATGATGATCCCCTGCGGAGTAGAGCAGGGAAGTGACGAGTGTTTTAAGATCGTGTGCCCGATATGCACAATATTCCAGGAAAAAGATAACGTCGAGAAATATACCGATGAGAACCTTTCAGTCGAGGTGAAGAACGCAACAGAGGGATTGTTATCCAATATCGATCCCGGGAATTTAGGGCGGCCTTTGTGTATCATCATGATCGGTGACATGGGGTATTATTACCGGAAGTTACCGGCAATTGATGGTGACTATGATCACCTGATCCAAAGTCTGAATTTTGTAAGAAAAGATTTTGAAGATTCACCCAAACGACACACGACAGAGGAGAACAATCCTCAGTAGTGCTGTTGATACCGATTTTTCAAAAGAGCCATTTTTTTGGCAAAAAGATGATGACTAAAGAGCGGATACTACTACTCAGAAACGACAGCGGGAGAGCAGGCTCGATGGCAGGACGCACACTGAAGAAGAAGATCCGGGAGTCTATTGTGGCAATTCTGACCCGGTATGGTGCTGAGCGGATCGCTATCTTTGGTTCCTATGCCCGGGGAGAAGCGGAGATCGAAGTGATATTGACATCCTGGTCAGGTTTGCCCGGCCAAAAAGCCTGATCCAGCTTATACAGATCGAAGACGAGATCGAGATGGCCATCCACATGAAAGTCGATCTCGTGACCGGGAAGGCTGTCAGTCCCCATATCGCAGGTTCCATTCACCGCGATGAAATGGTGATCTTTGGATGAAACCGGAAGACAGACAAACCAGGGTAGACTTTTAAACAAAGATTTTAGGAAAGCACCTTCCCAATAAGATTCAGGAGACTTTTATGTCAACATGTACTGCCGTCTTCACCAAAGAGGATGACCTGTATGTGGCAGAATGCCCGGATGCAGGTTCAGTCAGCCGGGTAGTACGGTAGATGATGCAATCAGCAACCTGAAAGAAGCAACTACCCTTTACCTTGAAGCATTTCCTCAGGCGAAAAAGAAAAGGGGATCACGACAACCTTTGAGGTATCATCAGATGCAACAACAGAAACCTAATCATCACTGCCGCGAAAATAGTACGGATAACAAGCCAGGGGAATGGTATGGTAACAAAAAATACTTCCGCCACCATTGAAAAAAAGGAACCCTCACCACGGGGAGAGGGACTCAACCAGACCGAGCGGAGCATCCTGATACAATCCACAGAGCGTCATGACAAAGCGCTGAGAAGATTAAGCAAACTCTGACTTTTTTTTGCGCTTCATTAGAGTGCTTCTGAATGCTCTCGCAGCCACTGCTCGATCTCATCGGGTTCATAGGTGTACGATGCTACCTCCAACATGAATTGTACAACCAAATCGTCATCAGATGCAATAAAAAACCCTGACTGGCCGAGAATATTTTCAGCAACGATTAGCGCTGTCCGCTTGTTTCCATCCATAAACGGGTGTTGTGAACCGATAGCATGAAGGATGATTGCTGCCTTGGTAAATGTGTCCTCAATCCGGTTTGCACGAAAGACCATGAAATGAAGGGTGGCTTCTGAAAGTATTCCTTGCGCTCCATCATCTCTCAGGATGATCTCATCATGGATCTCGATAATCTTTTCAACGGTGAGATCAGACATGCCTGTTTAATCTGGGTCATGACTCCATGCATACCTTCCGCTTTCGAGTCCACAGCATAATCATGACAGTATGGATAGGATAC
>CAWBOH010000005.1:0-608763 GCA_963790395.1 uncultured Methanoregulaceae archaeon | reverse complement strand
AGCGCTGGAGATGGAGAAGGGCTTTGCCGCGATACATCAGAGCAAAAACGTTCTGAGGATTGCGTTTTAAGGATTTTGCGAAAAATTCAACTGCTTCCTTATACCGGTCCAGTTTGTAGAGTGAATATCCCTTGCACGCGTGGAGATCCGATTTGCCGAATCATTTTCCAGTGCCCGATCCAGTGCAACAACAGCATCTTCGTAACGGGCTAATCTGGCAAGTGCGATACCTCTTCCACGGTGTGCCAGAGTATTTCCGGATCAAGGGCAAGGGTGGCATCGAATTCCGCGATGGCATCATCGTACCGGTTGATCTTGAGCAGTATCTCTCCTTTATCCGGTGCGAGACCGAATCACTACTATCAAATTCAAGTGCATGGTCAAAGGAAGTAATGGCATCGTCATATCTGTCAAGTTCAGACAGGACAATTCCCTTTTCTGCATGCACACGTGAATTGTTAGACCAAGGAGCTCGATACAGCGGTTAAATGCTTCAAGCGCAGAAAATAGGCTTTTTTAAGTGAGAAAGAGCAAGTCCCTTTTCAAACAGGATGTCAATTGAATCGGGTTTGAGTTCAAGAAGTTTATCAAATGCCTCCACTGCCTCCGTGTATTTTTCAGGTAAGTCAGTTCTCTCCCCATCTCGCTCCATGCCTCTGGTCGTAATGGGTTGAGGGCAAGTGACTTGCTGAATGCGTCAATGGCATCAGGATAGTGACGTATATTCACAAGGGCAATACCCTTGTAGTAAAAAACCCGTTCACATGCAGGTTCGATTTGGGAAATATGAGTGTAGGTAACTACTGCATCTTCATACATCCCCAGATGGTCGAACGCACGGGCCTGTCCATAGAGTGCTGTCAGATCATCGGGATTTAATGAAAGGACATGCTTGAATGCATCAACTGCCTCGTGGTAGATGCCAATTGCAGAAAGTGCTCTTCCCTTCTGAAGATATGCATCAATAAAATCTGACATTAACAGGACTCCTGTTTAAAGAAACTCCAGTCTCAGAAAATTTCTTACCTTTGGCAAGTGCGATTCCTTTATAATAAAATGCCTCCCCGAACTTCCGGTTCAAGCGACAGTGCCTGATCGAACGCATTTACCGCATCATCATCATTCCCGAGGTTGAGCAGTGCCCTGCCCTTATAGAACCAGGTATGCGGGTTCTTTGCATCTATCTCGAGTGAGGAATCATAGGAAAGGACTGCTTCCTGATAGTTCCCGATTGCGAAGAGACAGAATCCCTTAATCAGCCATGCATTGGCAATTTTCGGAGTAACGTCAAGCGCACGTGAAAGGGATGCAATGACTTCGTTGAAGTTACCCAGTTCGGCAAGTGAAAGTCCTTTATGGTACATTGCATCCGTATAACCCGGTCGATCTTCAGAGTACACGGGTGAATGCATTAACTGCTTCGTTATGCTGACCTGATGCTGCGAGGGACAATCCCATCTGGTAGTGTGCATCTGCTATCAGGGGACTGATGGTAATAGCGGCTTCAAATGCAGAAATTGCCTCTTCATGGTTTTCCATGTGTGCAAGCGCAATTCCTTTCTGGTAGAGCACTACCGGTCGTCCTGGGTAATTTCCAGGTTAATATTGTATGCAAATACTGCTTCAGTATAACCCGGCATGTGCAAGTGCTCTGCCTTTATGGAAGAATGCCCGGTGCATAACTGGGTATCAGTTCTAACAGACGGTCAAATGATGCGACCGCTTCAAGATGTCTGCCAAGGTGGATTAATGCCAGACCTTTCAAAATATGCCTGTGCAGCAGTGGGATCCAGTTCAATTGTTCCAGTTAAAGACTGTTACTGCCAGATCATACCGTTCAAGCCCGACAGAGAGCTTCCTTTTCTGGTAGGTTGCTTCAACAAAATCAGGCTTGAGTTCCAGTGCTTCAGAGGCGGTCAGTGACTCTTCATTACGTTTCCAGATCATGAAGGGCAATAGCTTTATTGAGTGCTGCTTCAGGGAAGTTTGCATCCGCCTGCCAGTGCACGGTCAAATGCATCTATCGAATCCTGGAAAAGGCCGATGGCATGGAGGGCAAGTCCTTTATCAGTGAACTCCGGGAGCATCTGGCATCAGTGAAAGAGTTTTATCAAATGCGGTGATCGCAGCGTCATACCGGCCAAGTTTTGAAAGAGACTACTCCGCGATGATAATGTGCAGCCGCAAGTTCAGGGTCAATTTCCAGAGCCAGGTCGATTCAGGATTGCATTATCAACGGGACTCTGATTCAAGAGCGATACCCTTGTGGAAATGTGCATCGGTAAAATTTGCATCCTGCTCCAGAGCGCTGTTAAAAGCATCGATGGAATCAGACACATTTCCCGAATCAAAAAGTGCTCTTCCTTTCTGGTAATAAGCTTGGGAACTTTTGGGATTATCGGTAATAATCTTATTAAAATCCTTGATAGCATCCTTGAACTTGCCAAGATTGTACAAAGCGATGCCTTTGCGCATCCTGGCATCCTGGTATTTTGGTTTTAACTGGAGCGTCTTTTCAAAAGCAAAAATTGCTTCATTATACTGTTTCAGACCTGCGTATGCCCTGCCCTTATGATAAAATGCAAGTGCATTTTCAGGATCATAGATGAGTGCCTTATCAAAAGCTTTCAGCGCCTCATCATATCTTCCAAGTCTGGAAAGTGCGATGCCTTTGTTATAGTGCGCCAGTGCGTTACTGGTATCCTTTTCCAGGTTCTTATCGAAAGATTCGATAGCGTCGGGATATCTCTCTAATTTTAATTGCGCGAAACCCTTATGGTAATATACTTCAGTATATGCAGATTCAATTTCCAGAGCCCCGGTCGAATGCGTCGATTGCATACCGGATATTTTCCATTGTAGATTAACGATCTCCCTTTGTTATACCAGGCAGGTGCAAATAATGGGAGCAGTTCAATAGTCTTATCAAATGCAGCGATAAGCTCACGGTGATCGCCAAGTTTTACCAAAGCAAGTCCTCTATGGTAGTGCGCATCACCATTACCGGGATCGATTTCGATGAGAACTTCAAATGCGTGAATTGATTCGTCAATCCTGTTCACCTTATCAAGTGCAAGTCCTTTGTAATGGAATGCCTCGATACATCTCTGGTTCAGCGCTATTGCATTGTCAAAGGCATCAATTGCGTCCTGGTATCTCCCCAGGTCATAGAGTGCCTTCCCGTTTTTAACCCATCCACTCGCCTGATCCGAATCAATTTTTAATGATCTTGTGTATGCTACGATTGCATCTTCGGTTCGCCCGAGTTCGTTTTGTGCATCCCCCTTTTCATCCAGATATCACTGAGCACAGGGTTGATATCGAGGCCCTGGTGTATGCGACTACCGATTCCTGAAGCTTTTCCGATATCATAGAGTGCATGACCCTTTTTCACCCAGCCTTCTGCGAAATTTGAATTGATCTCCAGCGCTTTGGAATATGCCGCAATCGCATCCTGCTTTTTATCGAGAGAAAATAGTGCATTTCCTTTCTGCATCCAGATCTCAATAATCGTGGGGTTGAGTGAGAGGATACGGTCATGTGTTTCGATTGCATCAGAGTACCGCTTCAGCCTGATAAGGGATTTTGCACGATAAATCAATGCTTCGATTTGCGAAGGATTTGCGGATAAGCTTGATCCAGTAATTGTATCGCTTCATCATACCGTGATAACTCCGCATTGGCGATACCCTCGTACATATAAGCGTCGGTAAGTGATGGATCAATCCCCGTTGCTGTTTTCATTGCAGTTATCGCATCTTCGTAGCGTTTTAACTGCAGGTAGGAAACACCAAGATAATAATAATTTAATGCATCCGAAGGGTCAATCCCGGCCGCGGTTACAAAGGCATCTATTGCATCATTATACCGTTCACACTGGACAAGGGCTACACCTTTGAAATGATGTGCGGAAGCATTTGAAGCATCGAGGGCTATTGCTTTTTCAAATGCCTTGATTGCATCATCAAATCGTTCCAGTCCGGCAAAAGCGACGCCCAAAAAGTAAAAACCCGGTGCGTTTCCGGCTCAATATTCAAAGACTCTCAAATGCCTTGATTGCATCATCATATCGTTCACGCTGGGCAAGGGCAATTCCTTTCTGATAGAGAATTTTCGGATCCTTCGGTGAAATTTCCAGTGCCTGATCATCAGGAAACAACGACTTCAAGTGGTTTTCCCAGATTCAGCAGGGCATTTCCTCTCTCAGAAAATGCACGTGCACAACGGCGGTTAATTTCCAGAGTTTTATCAAACGCATGAACTGCTTCTTCAAATCGTTCAAGTGCCAGGTACCCTATACCCAGGTAACACCGTGCCCATACATCACGCGGGTGTTCTTCAACGAAATGGCTAAGAATCGAAACAGCATCCTCGTAACGGTATAAACTGATGAGCTCAATGCATTTCCGTACCGTTGCTACGAAAAGTGTCCCGGATTTAACGCAAGGACATGATCGAAGGCCGAAATTGCTTCTACATGCAAGTCGAGATGAGTAAGGGTAATTCCTTTATGCAGCCAGGAGATCGGTATCAGCAGGATCAGACTCCAGGGCTGCATCAAATGCATTGAGGGCAGCCTGATATCGCAAAAGGTGTAATAATGCAATCCCTTTTCCATAGAGTGCATCTGAATTTTGCGGGGAAATGTCAAGCAGACGATCAAAAATTTCTATCGCATCAGAATTTCTTTCGAGTTGTAAAAGGGTTGTACCCTGGAGATAGAGTGCCGGAGTATACGCAGGATCGAGTTCAATAGTATGATCGAATACATCCAGTGCTTCTTTATGCTTTTTTAATGAAACAAGAGAAAATCCCTTGTTGTAATACGCATCAATACAATCAGGTTTGATGGAAAGAGTGTTGTCAAACGCTGAAATTGCATCATCATACTGTTTGCAGCTTGATGAGCGCCGTTCCCTTGCGGAAATGGGTTTTATAATTATCAGGTTCGAGCTCGAGCGCCCGATTATAGGATGAAACAGCATCCTGGTACCTTCCCAGGTGCGTGAGTGAATTTCCCTTACCATAGAAAGCCGGAGCGCATTGCTGGTTGATTTCAACGGTCTTATCAAATGCCATGACGGCCTTTTCGAACTGCCCCAGTGCAGCAAGAGAGATACCCTGGTAACACCATGCTATGGCATCATAAGGGTTGTCTTTAAGAAAATGCCCGAGGTACTGCAACGGCCTCTTCATATCGTTCAAGCTTGAACAGTGCGATACCTTTTCTGACATACGCTTCTTTCCATTCCGGATCTAATCCGATAGTCTTATCGAATGCAGTTATTGCATCTTCATATTCTTTCAACACCAGGTGGACAATTCCCAGATAATAATACGATGATGCATGGGCAGGGTCGAGAGCAAGTGAATGATTGAGTTCAATCAGGGCGTCATGGTAATGCTCTGTTTCAATCAGGGCAAAACCCTTAAAATGATGGACGATGGCATCGGACGGTTCGAGTTCAAGAGAGTGGTCGAATGCTTTTATGGCATCATAATATCGCTCCTTTCCGGCATATGCCACACCGAGGTAATAATACCCGGAAGCATTTTCCGGTTCATGGAAAAGCGCTCCTTCAAACGTATCAATTGCCTCATCATAACGTTCCTGGCGGAAAAGGGCAACACCCTTCAAATAGAGAATTTTCGGGTTATCGGGTTCAATTTTGAGGGCATCATCATACAAAGCAATGGCTTCTGACTGATTGCCCAGGTTTGAGGTGGCATTTGCTTTTTCGTAGATAGCGCGAGTGCATTGGCGGTTGATTTCCAGCGCCTTGTTAAAGGACCGGATTGCTTCTTCAAATCTGTCAAGGGCAGACAAGGCAATACCCTTATTGCACCTGCCCCGGTCATTATCAGGTTGTTCTTCAAGAGCACGATTCAGGACGACTATTGCATCATCGTACCTCTGAAGTGATACAAGGACGATACCTTTACGCACTGCCGCATCAGCATGTTTGGGATTCAATACCAGTTCTTTATCAAATGCAGTGATCGCATCATCCGGGAACCCGAGATTGATGAGGGTTATCCCTTTTTGAATCCAGCCATCAATAAGCGACGGGTTCTGTTCGAGCGCATCTTCAAAGCAAACAAGGGCTTCCTGATACCGTGAAAGATGAAAAAGGGCTATCCCTTTGTTGTACATTGCTCCGGTGCTCTGGGGTAATTGTGCCAGTACACCATCCAAATCCACTAAAGCCTCAGCATAATGCTGAATATGAACAAGTGCAGTTCCCCGCTGATAGAGAACCAGTGTATTCGCACGGATCAATTTCGAGCGCCTGATCAAATGCATACACTGCATCTTCAAATCTTCCGAGTTGAATGAGTGCTAGCCCAAGATTATAATGGGCATTCACATAGTTCGGGTTGACTGAAACAGCCTGCTCATATGCACCAATTGCTTCCTGGTACTTTTCGAGTTTTGCTAAAGCGAGACCTTTATCAAAGAATGTCTGAGCGTATGTGGGTTTTATCTCGATACTTTTGTTGTAAGAATCAATAGCATCCTCATATCTTCCAATCTTTGCAAGCAGGAGCCCTTTCTGGTGATATGCCTGGGCATTTTCCCGGTCCTGGAGTATCGTCCGGTCGAATTCCAGGATTGCTTCATTGATATTTCCCAGTTTTGCCAGGGCAAATCCCTTGTGATACAGTGCATCGGTGTATGATGGATTGATCTTTAATGCACGATCATACGCTGTAACAGCTTCTGAAAACCTGCCGAGACTGGCATACGTAATGCCTTCCTGGTATGCAGCAGAAGCACATCCGGGATCCAGATCGAGTGCCTGTTCGAATGATTCAATTGCCTCTTTATGCCTGCCAAGCTTGGTAAGAGCGATCCCCCGGTAATAAAATGATGCAGGATGCTCCCGTTTTTTTTGCAATGTCTGGGTTAATGAAGCAAGTGCATCTTCATAACGGCTGAGTTTTATGCAGGCAACTCCCTTCAGATACAATGCATCGGAATTTTCCGGTTCCTTTAAGAGCACACTGTCGAAATCCAGTACAGCATCCCGGTATTTTTTTAAGTGAGCATAAGCAATTCCACGGTTATAGTGTGCAGGAGTATTTTCCTCTTCGAGTTCCAGGACTTTATTAAAAGCAAAAACTGCATCGCCAAACTTCTCCATTATATTAAATGTCAGTCCTTTGTGAAGCCAGGCATCAACAAATAACGGATCAATTTCAAGAGACCGGTCAAGTGCAGCAACAGCATCTTCATATTTTCCGGTTTTAAACAATGAAATTCCTTTAATCGCCCAGATATCGGAATATCCTGATTCATATTCAAGGAATTTATCGCATGTCCTGTTCGCTTCTTCAAATCGTTCCTGTTTTGCAAGAATGAAACTCCGGTAATACCATACCCAGATATCAGTCGGATCAATTTCATACGCTTTATTAAAAGCAATCAGAGCATCATCGAATTTTCCAATATCATAGAGAGATATGCCTTTGTTATAGAACGCTTTTGCATAATTTGGTACGATTTTAATGGCGTTTTCGTATGCCAGAATTGCGTCGTTATGCCGATTGAGATCTGCGAGGGCAATGCCTTTATTGTAATAGACTTTTGCATGACGTGGATCAACCGTCAGGGCATGATCATATGCACTGATGGCGTCCTGATAACGTCCCAGTTCATAATAGGCTATTCCTTTCAGGATCCAGGCTTCAGCATTGTCCCACTTGATGGAGAGCAATCGATCACATGCCTGAAGAGATTCTTCATTTCTCCCGACCTGTGCCAGAGTTGCTGCTTTATTATACCATGCATTTGTGTCAGAAGGTTCGATTGCCAGAGCATGTTCATAGGAATCGATCGCATCCTCGTATTTGCCAAGGTCGTACAGAGCAATACCTTTGAAATAATACGCTTTCGAAAGGTTGGGAAAAATGGCGAGTGCCCGATCAAACATGACGATGGCTTCCTGATACCTGCCAAGGTCATAGAGTTCGATGCCCTGTCGCAACAATGCCTCAGCATCACTCTTAATCATGTATTTCTTACCTCACTGTGTATAAGATTTGGAATTCAGGTATTTTCCGTTCTGATTGTGCATATGTTCAGGTTTCTAAAGGCGATTTATACCCTTTCTGGTATTATATATGTATATATCGTATTTATCAATACTATTTTTATACTATGATCCGAACTTTCAGGGTTATTGTGTCATGGTATAGAAGAATGTGACGAATCGACAGAAGCATCGTTCATATTTTTCATATCGGATTTATGTTTTTTTTAAATATAATACATAACGGACTGTGTGTTTTTGCCAGCGACGACGGAGCCCGATACAGGTGATATGTATACATTTTTTATGATAGCCTCCCTTATGGGAGGACGGGCTCCAGACCAAGGACCCATGAACATCGCCCAGGTGATCCACGTGGACCGAAGCGTCACTCCTATCATTTTTCGTGATTTTTCAAAAGTGGACTGTGTGTCTTTAAAAAAAAAACGAACGGATTCATTCTGAAACACCAATGTCCGGATAGTATTTTTATTAATCATTGCACCGGCAATTCTGAATTTATTCAGCCTGATGAGGACAGGATTCAGGAGTCCTTTAGGAAAAGCCAAACATCAGTTTATTTTCATAATATTCAAAGATATTCTGGACTTCTTGTCATACAATAGTCATAAAAAAATTATTCCGGGCCAGCACTTTCGTAGAGAAGGGTTGTATATCGTGCAGAGAACAAACCCATCAAAGGAAGCAGTATGAGGAATATAATTGCACCAACGCAGGGAATTACTAAACAGATCAGGGTTATTATGCCGAGGACAATAAGCATCATGAGCAGGGCGATGATGTAATCCATCCAGCCGATCCGCGCCAATATGAGCAAAGATGTTCCTGAAGCTGAATGCTTCGAAAAAATTATCGGTTCGTGCAAAACGAACAACTGCAGTGGTAATAATCAGCCAGATGAGGATAGCGAGGACGACAAGAAAAATCGATTCGAAAAGAACTGCAAGTATTAATCCCATTATTGCATCTGGATTCGAAGAAGATATTTTCACCAGACCCGGACTGGCAAAAAGGATAACATCAAAGATGAGAACCGGTATTATGTAGACAAGATAGACAATACTGAGTTTTATCCCGTCAAGAAACATGCAGCCCCAGGTCTCAGGTTGAGGGGCTGGATTTGCACCACGATAAATCCGAATCATGTAACCCAGATACAGCGGGAAAATGATGCAGCTGATAATCAGCAGTACCCATCTGTTCCATTTTCCCGCGAGTCCTTCTTGTGCATATCTGATCGAATTCTCGAGAATCCTGCCACTGTCCACCATGCTCACCTTTGAATAAAGAGATATTATTTCATCGTGGGGTATACCTGTATAAAAAACAATAGGTCTCGAATTATAAAAATAATATATTGAGCATTTTTATGCCTTTTTACTAAAATATCAGACCCGCTACAAACATGAGAAATATTAGATAATTCCATATTCACGTATGGACTATGACAATAATTCATTAAAAGAAATCCTTGATGATATCATCCTCAATATGTATGGAAAAAATCCTGTTGTTTTAAAAAATATCTGGGATGGAGAAGGAGAGAAAAAATATATCGGTTTTTTACATTCTCAATATGAAAAAATACTTCTGGATTTCAATAAAATTTTTGACAGCAGATTTGATGGTAAACGCGTTCTGGAAATCAGTTCATTTTTAGTCTGTCATCGATATCGCTTTTGCAAAAATCGGTTGTGAAGTATATACTTATGATATCCCGGAATTTCAGGAAAATTGTACATTGAACAAATTATATTCTGAATTCAATATTCATCCATCTTCGGGGTATTTATCCGATGTCTGGAAAACCGGATTACCCTATCCTGAAAATCATTTTGATGCAGTTATTTTATCTGAAGTTATCGAACATCTGAATTTCAATCCCTTACCTCTGATGCAGGAAATCAACCGGATTTTGAAAAAGGACGGCATTATTTACATCACAACGCCAAACCAGGCAAACCTGATGAACAGGATTAAAATTGTCCTGGGCCGTTCTATCAGAAATTCCATTCACGATTCTGTTACGCAACTGGACCGGACCCGGCAGACAATCTGTGGCATACACTGGAGAGAATATACCCTGAATGAGTTAATTCAATTATTAGAGATTACCGGGTTCACCATAACAACACATTCATATTCCCATATGGCCCAAAAGCCGACCTCTCCTTTCCTTAAAAAGATTTTTTATAAAACCAGCGGTCTGTTGTTCCCTCAACTGGGGGATTCAATAACAATTATTGCGAAAAAGAATGAGTACTGTCGGATGAAATTCTGGTTTCCCGGTGAATATATCAAATACATAAAAAAGTGATTGCCGGGCACAGACTCCTGAATACATGGTTGACGTTCAGCTACCATTCCATACCTGGCTTACCGCCGTTGCCGGCCCGATGAGCAGGAGAGTGTTCAAGCGGCAGGTCCTTAAGGAACCCGCGTGACCAGTACCTTATCGATCCGGTTGCCATCCATATCCACGACTTCATAGCGCAGTCCGCCAACATCGATATAATCACCTGTTTTTGGAATCCGCTGCAGAATAAACAGGATCAGCCCGGCAATAGTCTGGTAATGTCCCTTGTGCTCTGCCGGTAAGGAATCAATGGATACGATATTCCTGACCTCTTCAATGGGTGTATCCCCGTTGATCAGCCATGATCCATCTTCCCTTTCGACAACGGCTGTATCCACCGGTTCACCCAGAGTCCGGATATCGCCCACGATTGCTTCAAGGATGTCATGGAGGGTAATGACCCCCTGAATGCCTCCGTATTCATCAGTGACCAGGGCAATATGCACACCGGTTGCCTTGAATGATTCAAGAAGTTTCAGGACCGGGGTGTTTTTGGGGGCAAAGAGCGGTTTTGTGACAGAGGATTTTATATCCGGAGTACTGCCATCTGCCATTTTCGCAAGTATATCCTTTACGGATACCATACCGGTAATATTGTCCAGATTTCCCTCATATACGGGAAAATTTGATCGCCCGCTCCGGATCAGTTTCCGCAGGTTATCTTCAACAGGGTCATTCAGGTCGAGAGCGATGATATCGGTGCGGTGTGTCATCAGGGATTCAGCGCGGCGGTCGCCCAGGTCAAACACTCCCTCTACCATGTTCAGTTCGGCCTCCTCGAATACTCCGGCCTCGGTACCTTTGGCAAGCATAATCCTTATTTCATCTTCAGTTACCGGTGGCTCGGTAATCTTACGGAACCGTATAACCCAGAGTACGGCTTTTGTCGAAAAACTGAGTATTATCACCAGCGGTGCTGTTATAACAGAAAGAAACCGTATTGGTTTTGCAACGGCAGAGGCTATATTCTCGGCGTTATTGAGCGCAAGGCGTTTTGGAACGAGTTCTCCAAAGATCAATGTCAGGTAGGTGATTACAAGAACCACAAAAAGGATACTCAGGAGATCGCTGTATCCTGAAAGAGCAGGGAATTCTTTGAGATACCGTGATAGTCCCTCTGCGACGGTCGCTCCACCAAACGCACCGGCAAAGATACCCACGAGAGTTATCCCGATCTGAATTGTTGAGAGAAATAACGTGGGTTCATCTGCGAGTTCAAGTGCAGCCGCTGCGCCACGGTCTCCGCGATCCGCCCGCTGCTGGAGGCGTGTTTTCTTTGCCGAAACGATGGCAAATTCTGTCATGGCAAAGATGCCATTGAGCATGATAAGAACGAGAATAATGACAATCTCAAACAGATAAGACATTTTTAAAAGATACTATCCCGCTGACTGTAATTTAAAACTATTTAAAGAAAAAATATGGGATTTTGTGTTTTCTGAACATCACGTATTTTGAAATTTCATGCATCAGAAGAGCACGTTCTTTATCATTAGACCGGGTCAGGTCTTGGTTGCTTCTGATAATGGTCCTGACGGTTGCACTATTTCCGGGATTCTTTATACCTTCATGGATTGATATCCCGGCTGATCTCTGCGGTCTTAATAATCGGGAATCTCTCCGAAAGTATCCATTGTCATGTAGCTGGTGGAGATAGTATCAGGATTTTTTGCCGGATTGCTCACTGCCGGTTTGCCCTGTCCTGTATCCCGGTCCATATATTCCTGAAGATTACCAGGATTTTTCTGGTCATATCGGAATAAGGATATTATTTTCTTTAATAATGGTTGGGGGAGAGATCCTCCGAATTGTCAGTGGTGGTCCTGATGGAGGTTTGACGATGATCGTGATAAACTGCTGGGGAACGAGCGGGGCTCTGGGGTTTATACGGATAACGAACCGCTCCTCGTATTCGAGCCGGTTGTTGGTGTTGCCAACCTCATTCTGCACTTCCAGAATTCCCCAGTAACCCTGTGGGGGATCGGTCCGGAACCCCTCGACCGGTATCAGGCTTTCGGATCGGACTGCATCGGCATAGACAACAGAGATGTTCTCCATGTTGACTGTTTTCTCACCCGGGGCAAGACCGATCGTGAAGGTAATGGTATCGATTGTACCCTGGGGTATGCCATCACCGGTGACATCCCCTATGTTCACCAATACCTGACCAGGTAGCACAGCACTCCCTGAAGACGGTTCCATTCCGGGAGATTCTTCATCCGTGCAGCCTGCTGCGAGAACCGCTGCAATTAAAATTACCATAATGAGAAGAGGCAGCTCCTTCACTATCAGAATCTCCTGTCAAATGTGTTGCTGATAGTGTGGGAACGGGTTCTTAAAAAACACTCGCACCGGCAGACTCCTACTCAGTTATTCACGTATACGAGGACAGGTCCGAAAGATTCACGGAGACCATGGTAATAATCACATTTCAAAATCATTCAGGTAATAGTGTTTTTTTTAAAACTACTAAATAAAAAATGAAATTCCCTTTTTTTGGTGTAACAGGCCGCCATCCATCTTCCGACCAGTAACAGCCCTACGGCAAGCACGTTTTCCAGGATACTCTTCCAGGAGGAAGGTTTTGAGAATAACCATCCGTGGAATCCTAAAAAACCGTTGCGTCTTTTTCCAAAGGGGGTGAACAATCCCCCGGGCGAAAAGGAAGAATAAGTAAAAATAATTTGAAAAACCATGATTCGTGGCAGAGGACGAAAAACGATGTTTGGTCGTTTCAGTTATCCATGCAGTTATGCTGGCAATGAGTTCTCATTCAGTATTGAACGAGACGGGGATTTTTTCAGGTACCGGAGGGAGTGCCTCCATGAACGCGTGGAAAAGATTGTTGCATCGGCCATCCCGGCTGTTTTTGTCCATCCGCTGGAACCGGTCAATCTCCCAAAGGAGGTGACCCGGTATCTTGAGATCGTATTCCCGCCACTTATCATCGAGCCGGAATCGAAAAAAACGGTTTTTCTTACGTTCCCCATCGAGATTGGCGTCTTTGTAACTGCAAAGGATGATTACCAGCTCCTCGATGTATTTTCCCAATGCCTGCCGAAATATTCCCTTTATGGCTCACCTGAGAACGGCGTAATAACACGTTACCACGAGAGCCCGGTATCAGACAGTCTTGTAAGGACGGGTCCGGTGTGCGAGGGGATTCTGCAACTGGAAATCCGGAATACCAGCCGGGGGTGGGTTGAGGTTTCGCACGCGGTCTTTGAATCGTACTATATGTCGATCTACTTTGGAGATTTTGTTGCAATGTCCGGTGAGATGGTGATCTTTTCAAAAATGATTGCCGAAACCAGGATATTTGAACGGCCGTTCCAGGACGGAATGGAACTGGCGCTACCAGCAGTAAAGGCACGCAAGATCCTTCTTGTCGATGTCGAGAAGAAAGGATTTCTGATGGAACATGGAGTGGGGTGAAACCGGATGGTCATTCTTTCAACACCGGTAATCGGTGATGTCACCGTCTTCGATCTCATCGTATTCTCCCTGATCGTAGCGGCATCAGTCGTTATTGCAAATATTACCGGTGCATATATCAAAAAGAGCCTTTCTGACCGCATCAGACAGGATGAGATGGTAAAGATCGTCAAGATTACCCAGGCTGCCATAATACTCTTTGGTATCTTCATCAGCCTTCCCAGTTTTAATGTCAATGTTGGCGAACTCCTCCTGATTGGCGGCACTGCCGGTATTATTATCGGTTTTGCCAGTCAGCGGCTCGTCACCAATATCGGTTCCGGAATCTTTCTTATCATCGAACGACCGGTCAAGATTGGTGACACGGTGAAGATTGGGAATACCGCAGGGACTATCGAAGATATCAGGATCCTTTCTACGACCATCAAGACCTATGAGGGAATTTACATCCGGATCCCGAATGAGACGGTTTTTAATTCCGAGATCACCAACTACGTGGCCAATGTGGCGCGGAGATTCGAGTTCCGAATCGCGATCCGTTACAGCGATGACGCCGATCAGGCGATCAGGATCATCCATGAACTCCTGGAGGTACACCCGTTTGTCCTGAAGAATCCCCCGCCCTCGGTTTATGTGGATGAGCTTGGAGATAATGGGGTAATCATCATGGTACGGATCTGGGCGCCTTCCCGTGAATGGTGGTCGGTGAGAACCAGGATGCTCCTGAAGATCAAACAGGCACTTGATCAGGAGGGATTCGGTTTTCCGTTCCCGCAGCGCGAGGTCTGGTTTGCCAATGAGAATAAAAACAGGGACGGACAACCGGCTTCAGATCGTGGTGTGGAACCGTGCGGGGATGCTGACGGGCCCTGATGCCGGCAGACTTTAATCAGTTAACGGCAGGATGTTGTATCCTCCCTGTCGTAATAGTCACCTCTCTCTGCTGCCTTGCGTTTTTGTTGATGCAGGTGCTGATCGATGCCTGTATCAACCTGTCCCTTTCCATTATCATGTGAAATATCCGAATTTCACGGAGAATATCGTTAATGGAGCGCTGGTCATCCCACTTCGGTTTTATTCTTGCCGCTATCGGCGCTGCGGTCGGGATCGGCAATATATGGCGTTTTTCAGCAGTGCTCGGGCAGAACGGCGGCGGAGCATACCTGATTCCCTATTTTATCGCGGTCTTTGTCTTTGCACTGCCCCTTATGATCCTTGAGATCACGATGGGGAGGAGGTTCCGGGGAACGGTCGTAAGTTCTTTTGGAAAAGTCCGACCGGAATTCCGCATCATCGGCTGGCTGATCTGTATCATTGTATTTTTGATTCTCAGCTATTACCTTGTAATTACCGGATGGACAATTGCATACACCCTCTTTTCTGCAACCGGGGATACGGTTACGTTTTCCGGATTTACCGGTTCGTACTTGCCGGTTCTTTTTGCAGTGATCGCAGTTCTCTTAACGGGAATCATCGTTTCAGCGGGAGTCACGAAGGGGATCGAACGAATATCGATAATGCTGATCCCTGTCTGTATCATGATTCTTATCATCATGGCACTCTACACTGCGACGCTTCCGGGGTTTAATGAGGGTATAAGATTCCTTCTGACTCCGGACTATTCCGTACTCCTTCACGCAGACCTGTGGGTAGCCGCATTCGGGCAGTCATTCTTCTCCCTTTCTGTCGGGGAAGGTATCCTCCTCACCTATGGTTCCTATATGGCAAAAGATCAGAATATCCCGAAAGCGGCACTCATCATCACGATAGCAGATCTGTTCGTTGCACTCATTGCCGGCGCTGTTATCTTCCCTATCGTTTTTTCATACGGGCTTTCGCCGACTGTCGGGGCCGAGCTTGCGTTCACTACGCTCCCGATAGCGTTCTCCCTTATGCCGGCAGGGCAGTTTTTTGCAATTGCCTTTTTTGCCGTGCTCTTCTTTGCCGCTCTCACCTCTGCTGTTTCCATGCTGGAAGTGTGTGTTGCGGCAGTGGACGAGGCTGCTGGCTGGACACGGAGAAAAACCACCATGATCCTCACGGGGCTTCTCCTCTTTATAACCCTGCTGCCTGCCCTCAGCTATAGTACAGCGAAGCTTTCGGTGAATGGAATCCCGTTGCTTGATTTCATGGATGAGACCGTGGGAACACTGGGCCTTCACATCGCCGCCATCATTCTGGCCGTCGCATTCACCTGGTTCCTTTCTCCGGATGTATTCTGTTCAGAGCTGGGAAAGGCAACACGTCTGAACCGGATCATCTATTTTCTCTGTAAATATGTGATTCCGGCAGCGCTCCTGCTCACGATTGGGGTACAGCTGCTGGCGGGGATAAAAATTCCAGGAACCTCATTTATTCCCGGTACCCAGTATATCGGATCCCTGTTCCGGCTGGAAGGTGTTGTCCTGTTTATTCTCCTGATTCTTATTGTGAGCATTATCTTTGGTAAGTTACGGAGATGATTGTCCTTTTTAGGACAAATCCTGAACACCGTATAGACATTTTTTTATGTCAATACCAGGGGAAAAAAAGCATAAAATCGTTGAATACGAAAAAATCAACCCGGCGAAAAATGGTTTAATCCAGGGAGAGAGGGTAATTGGATACAGATCGCGACTCTTCAGACACTCCTGTCACTACAAAATCAGATCAGGATTTTCTATCCGGTATCGGTAAACCGGTACTTTCCCGTTGGAACCGTAATGTCGAACCGTGCCCCTTTTCCCGGGTCACCGGTTTCCCTGATCGTTATCCCGGTGATGCTTAAAATAGTACGCGAAAGGAATAATCCAACACCTGTATGCTGGTAATACCTGCGCTCGAATATTGCCTCCTTATATTCAGCCGGGATGCCCTTTCCATCGTCCTGATACGAAACCATCAGACCATCTGCCAGCTTTTGGCAGGAGAATTCAATGGTTGTTACTGTTTTACCGTGACGAAGAGCATTTTCAAAAAGAGTATAAAAAACCTTCTCAATCAGGGGGTCTGCATAGAGCTCAAGGTTATCAAACTGTATAACAAGATTCAAACCGGAAAGCGGGAGAACTGCTGCATTCGACAAAATGACCGTTCTGACATTGAACCACTGCGGGGAGTGGGACCCGATATCCTGATAATCTTTGGTGAACTCGATCTGGGTCCTGATATTATTGGCAGCCTGAATTTCCTTGTCGATATATTCCTGCAGGGATGGATCGGTATATTTCATCTGCATCATTTCAAGATATCCGAGAATCACCGTAAGCTGGTTGAGGATGTCATGCCGTGTGATCATATTCATCAGGCTGAGTTTGTCGTTGGTTTTCCTGACGGTTTCCGCGTAGCGTGTTACCTCCGAAGAATAGTGTCTCAGTATCTCTTCAGTTGCTTTGCTTTCAGTAATATCGATTAGCGAACAAACGCTTCTTTTTGTACCAGGCAACAGATCAATGGTCAGCAGGATGTTACGTATTTCTCCTGATTTTGTGATGAGCCTGAACTCGTATTGTCTCATGGCTTCCTGTGGTTTTTGCCGTCGCAGTTTGTGCTGTTCGATCATTTTTTTGAGATCATCTCTGAATATGAATTCAGTCCAGGACTTCCCATTGTTAATGTCTTCCTGAGAATACCCCGTCAGCGTGAAGAACTCTTTATTTGCAAAACCGATGGTAGTATCTTCCTCTATGGTGAGCATTGCCGTGCCGGTGCTTTCAAATATTGTCCGGTACCGGTTTTCGCTTTCCCTTAAACTCGCTTCAGATGATGCGAGGATTTGCCTGTCTCTCTCATTCCGCTGTATTATATAGAAAAAAATCAGCAGGATAAATACGAGAAGGAGCATTGCTATGACTGCGGGTGCGCTGGCCTTGATGATCTGTATATTCCAGTCCTCAGCATCATAGTCTGTTACCAGGACTGCAATGACTTCCCCTGTCGTTGTATCGGTGATTGGGACCAGACCTCTCACCCATGTGCCCTGGTGATAGCTCACGGGCCCCTCGGTCGTTTCCTCACCGGATGAAAACGTATTCAGGAGGGTTGATGATGCTTCAGAATATTCCTGGCCCGGTGATACACAATCATCTGATCCCGGTGGTTCTGAATCCATGTAGAAAAATACGGTCCCGTCAGGCCGCTGTCCCATGAGATGGACGAACCGGATTTTCGGCTCGCAATACCGGATTTGAATCATCTGTTCTTTTAAGAATTGGTAATCGGATGTTTTGAGGTCGGATTCAGATCCTGTCAGATCTTTCACGTACTCCGAACTGATACTCCTTTGAAAAAGATGGGTTTGTAAAAGAAGATCTGTCCTTTGAATGCTGTCTTCTCGCTGGACCGACCATATGGTCAACGCCATACCCCCGGCAACGATGACGATAATGGTGAGTATCAACCACCAGTTGAAATTGCGGACCATATATAAACCTGCTGATGCATCTCCATATCGTATTGTGAACCGCCAGACTGTTAGCCAAGTCGATGTTATCGAGGTCTCTGAATTTCTTAACAGATATTCACACTGTGAAATAATTACCTTGCGATATGATTTTGGTGCAAATATCCTTAAAAAACCGGAAGAATAGTCTCAACCGATCGTCTTGCCGGTAGAATAATAGTGGATAGATAGTATACCGACCTGTTCATCGCAGACCGTGTCGCATGCATCACCATGATGTCATCATACCAAACCACGTTGATGCCATCCCAGTCGTTTTCCTTCCTCTGCCTTTATTGAACCTTTTTCACCAGAAAAATTATGCTCATTTTCACCTGCTGTCGGTGTTTATGGGATTACGGGGGTGCTCAAGAATGAATGTTAGATCCTTTCGAGCCAGTCCCATGCTTTTTCCATCTGGTCGATCCGGTAGAACTGGACAGACAAACCGGTAAATATCCCAAACATCTTCACCATCCAGCTCATCCACTCAGCCCACGAATCATCGGCCATGACGGCCATACGTTCTATTTTCGAGTACAGTGGCCAGTTTTTAAATTCCTCCCATGCGCCACCGGGTTTCCATCCCTCGAAATATTCAACCTGGAGGAGCAGACGGATCGTCGTGTAATTTTCAAGGGCTCGTTCCAGTTCAGGAATCAGGTTGTTGGTGTAGTCTTCTTCGGTAAGCTTTCCAGAGAGGCGAAATGCCTGAATATTTCCCCGGGCTGCAATTTTTTCTATCATGAAATCCCCTTTTACAGGGTACTACTTAATAGTTCCTTCACTTGTAAACTCATCCAATCTCAAAGAAAACGGAAGATTTCCAAATAGTACGAAGAAAAAAGATTTGGACTTTTCAATTTAAGCCTATGCCGAGATTTGAACTCGGGACTTCCTCCTTACCAAGGAGGCACACTGCCAGGCTGTGTCACATAGGCACACTGTATTTTTGCAACCTCACCAGGCTATGGTCAGAAGAAACGTTCAAAACCAGAACGTATCATGCTGCAAAGCCTCTGAGACGGATTGCCTAACTACGTTGTGAGTATTCCGTATAAAACATTGCGGAAATCAGGAAATTGTTTCTTGCTTTTTTATGAGAAAACTCTGCCCGGGCGCGAGAGGAAAATTAATATGAATCGAGTACGGTGAGAGCATGTATGCTTTTTAGCACGCCCTCAAATGTCGCCACTTCAATCACCGGCGTGATTTTGTTCCTCTTTACAGCCTTCATTACGGGTTTAAAATCAATAGTACCCTCTCCTACAGCACCATGGGAATCCACGGTACTGTTATTATCATGCAGGTGGTAATGTCCGGCAGGAAATGGAAGAAACTCCAGAAGACAGTGATTCAGGTGCGCATGACCCACGTCCAGCGCGAGAGGAGTATTACGAATCAGGGGAAGTTCATCAGGAGTTTTTAAGAGAAAATAATCCCAGTTTCCCATATTTTCGAGATAAAAGGGCACCGAATATTCTTTCCCGATACGGGTAAGATCTTTTAACGATACTCCAAGCTGCTGCTCTGCATTTGTCCGTTCTTCTGCCCATGCAAAATATCCCGGATGCACTACTACCCCGGCGTTCACTTCTGCTGCGATACTAAAACACTGTTCTGTCACTTCTACACTTGCCCTCCGTATGGGCTCAAGAAGACTTGCGATATTGGTTCCCCTGCAGGGTGCATGAATGGAAAATTTTTTTGAATAACTCAAAAGGGGTTCTGCGGATTTGAGATAATGTAATCCTTCATCCATTACCTCGATATAATCTGAAATTGAAGAGATTTTATCGAGAGCCGTAGTAAGTGGACTCTGGTGAAGGCAGAATGTAGAAACACCGAACATTGTCCTGAAATTTAAAGGCGAAGTACAATAAATCTTCCCCCGGAAAAAATCCTGTTCTGTAGAATTCATTGTATTCGCGTATGAAATTAAAAGCACAGAGTATGAAGGAGGGACCGTACCCTGTACCCCTTCGCCCCTGCGCTGCTCGATAGTGTTGTATAACCTTTTTGAAGAGTTATCGCATCCGGGAGCGTCAGGAGGCGGGTATGAAACCCTGTTGAGCGTTTTTATGTTATTAAACCGTTCTACAGAGCCAAAAAACCAAAAAAAAAGAATAAAATTCGTTATGACCGCATATGGATATCTACCTGCTGGAACGGGATTTCAATGCCTTCTTCTTTGAACCGTGCATTAATACGACGGTTTAAAACATCCTTCACCTCATCCGGCGTATTATATGCCTTTGACCAGATCCGGATGATAAATTTGAGATCGGATGCACCGAATTCTACAAAAAAAATCTGGGGTTCCGGATCGGAAAGAAGGTATTCGGTATTTTGAATAGCATCATTTGCCACATCATAGAGTATCCTTGTGACCTTATCGATATCCGAACCATAGGCAACCGATACCGGGATGGTCATTTTGATTTTCGGGTCCGGCATGGAATAATTTATAATGACATTTGTGGTGATTTTGTTATTCGGGATAGTGACAACCTGGTATTCAAGGGTTCTCAGGCGGGTGCTGCGGGGGCCTATATGGGTTACATCGCCGTAAAAATTGTCCACTTTAATCCGATCACCTACTTTGAACGGTTTATCTACGGTGATCAGGGCGCCACCAAAGAAATTTGACAGGATGTCCTGGGCAGCCAGTGCAATTGCGAGACCAGCTATCCCGGCACCTGCAAGGAAGGGGGTAACATCAATCTCGTATGTTGCCAGAACAAGCATCAGTGCAGCAAACCAGGCAACGTACTTGATAACAAGTTCAAGGAGCTCCACCAGCCGATCGTCCCAGTCTCCTTGAGATTTATCCGCATATCTACGGCCATAGGTACTGACGATATCATGCAAAAATGATGAAATAACCCATGTTCCCATAAAGATGTAAAATGAAGTGATGGCCCGGGGGTCAAGGATCCATTGTAAATTTTCAGGTACAATTCCAAAATATTTTAATGCGATATAGAAGGAAACCGCCACAATCGCAACCTGGGCCGGTGTCCCGATTGCAGCAATAAGTATATCATCCCAGTTGGTATCGGTCTCACTTGCTTTTGTCTTAAGCCAGTGAACAATACTCCGGGCAATCAGGGCGATCAGAATGCCAAAAATAATGATAACTGCGGCGTATACGTAATTTATTCCGAGAGTGCCAATATCCATATACGTACTCTTATGTCTTTTCCCAGTATATACTTTTAAGATTTCATGACAACGGGACAGGAAATAGCAGACACACTCCATGAACTGGTCGATCGGGATCTTACGTTCATGCATATCTGTGGAACCCATGAAGCTGCGATTGCCCGAAGCGGATTGCGCAGCCTGCTACCGGAACGACTCAAAATTGTTATGGGTCCGGGGTGTCCGGTCTGTATCACTCCCCAGGGAGAAATCGATGCAGCATTGGATCTCGTTGAAAAGGACTGCATTATCGCAACATACGGCGATCTGCTCCGTGTCCCGGGATCAAAAGGGTCACTTGAATCGAGCGGAGGAGATGTACGGGTTGTTCAGGGCGTCCATAAAGCCGTTGAAATCGCCCGGAAGACTACCAAGGAAGTTGTTTTTATTTCAGTTGGTTTTGAGACTACTGCACCAACGGTAGCTGCAACAATACTCACGCACCCCCCCAAAAATTTTTCCATTCTTTCCTGCCATCGGATTGTTCCGCCGGCGATGAAATGGTTGCTTGAACAGGGAGAAGCGAAACTGAATGGTTTCATGCTTCCGGGTCATGTCTGCACGATCATGGGGTATGAAGAATATGAACAGTTCCCCGTCCCCCAGGTTGTTGCCGGCTTTGAACCGGATGACATCCTGTTAGGTCTGCTCATGCTGGTGAAACAGGTTCGTGAAGGGACTCACCGGGTTGACAATGCTTACCCGCGTGCAGTCAGCCGTGAAGGGAACCAGAAAGCGAAAAAGATCATGTACGAGGTCTTTGAAGCGTCCGATGTTGAATGGCGCGGATTTCCCGTGATCCCGGGTTCAGGACTACGGCTGAAGAAGGAGTTTGAACAGTACGATGCACAGAAAAAATTTGATATTGTATTCAGGCACATCAGCAAACATTCTGCATGCATCTGTGATAAAATCCTCCGGGGAATCGCTCAACCCTCTGACTGCAAACTCTTTTCAAAAGTCTGCAATCCCCGCACACCGGTCGGCCCCTGCATGGTCAGTCACGAAGGTGCCTGTAAAATCTGGCATATGTATCAGACGAAAAAAATCTGATACGTCATTTTTTCATATTAGTTTTTATTATTCACAGAAAAAATGTGAACAGGGCAAATAGTTTTAACCGGGTAATCTGTCTTCATCCTCAGATAATCCTTTTTCCTGATTTTTCTGTGAATTTTTTCTTTTTGGGTAATGTACCAATCTAGCCCCTAAATTTTTTTATTCTTACGATGACATTTTCGAAAAAATTATGTGACTAAAACTGGAATGAAAAAAGTGATTATGATTTTCAAGCATTCATTTTCGTGTTGATGGCTCCTGTATTCGGGTCTATCGCGATATGGGGGTCGCCACAGCAACGGGGGCGGGGGCTTTGCCGAAGCCCCCAGGAGCGTGATAATTATCGATTGGAGTATTATTTTCAGAAGATTTTATGAAAAATTTAGGGGTTAAAATAACACTTTACCCTTCTTTTTTTTATAATACACAACGGACTGTGTGTTTTTGCCAGCGACCAGGGAGCCCGATCCAGGTGATATGTATATATTTTTTGTGATAGCATCCCTGATGGGAGGACGGGCTCGATACCGGGACCCATGAACATCGCCCAGGTGATCCACGTGTAGCGAAGCGTCACTCCTATCATTTTTGTGATTTTTCAAAAGTGAACTGTGTGTTATTTTTCAAAATTTTCAGGATTATATCTGTTGTACGGCAAGAATGTTTTCCCTCATCCGGGTCTCCATCAAAATTTGCTACCCGGATTTTCATAATCTTTGCCTGTGCCAGGACAATACTGACCGTCCTGTTCTAACCATTTCAAGGGAATGATGGTGCCGGTTATATGAGATAACCCCAATGTTCTATGCTATAACCAAAAAGATCTGTCGAATATTTAAAAATGAACCGCACCAAGTAAAATCATGGCCGCAAAACCGTGCGACACCTGCAATAAAGAATGTGTTGGCGGTATTATCTATGGCAATTGTCAGCAATACCTCGCATGGCGCAGGGAGATCAATCACATCGATGTCAGCATCGAATCCATTTTCTTTTTAAGACGGTCAACTGTTACACCGAGTAATTAACCATCCCTGATTATGGTCATGAGATGTCTTGTGGTTTTGAGGCCACTCCACGCCGGTACACTTTTTCCAGCAGGGTGCATTTATTACGAATATTCTCTCTTTAAAATCACTGAGCGATAACCCGCTTTTAAAATTTATTCGGTACCGGGTATGGGGGGAGATTCTGATACTGCCTTCCTCATTTTTTTGTTTATTCTTCTTATTCTCCGCTCTTTTACCAAAATACGCCCATTTACCTCCATCTTTCCCGGAAGGTATCCATTGGTGTTCCAGGACACGATCCCGGCACAAATGGGCAAATATAGGTGCCAGATGAAAACCAGCTCATGTTTTGGGGGTCTATTTAAATCGATATAATTGATTATTTTGCCAATCTGGGTTATTTTCAGGCTTATTTCTTGACTTGGAAAATCGGGGCGTTTTACGGGCATATTGGGAACTCTTTTCCGGGAAACGGGGGCTTATACGGGCCCGGATAGGATGTGTGGAGAGCATGAAAACAGAAGTTGTATTCCCGCGATGTTTTATATACGAAATTGAATGGTCCCTCATCGGAAGTATCTAAATCTTTAATCAGATCAGGGAAAATTTGAAAAGAACGTGTTCCTCCCTCTCCATCACTTGCATTTATATGGGTGGGAGAGAGAATAAGTAAGGTAAAAAGCTGCCTCGGTAGGGTAGTGGACATCCTAGAAGCCTCCGGAGCTTTTGACCCGGGTTCAAATCCCGGCCGAGGCGTTTTTGTTTTTAATCTGAATTCACCAGGGAATCAGTCGGGTATTTTTTCAGACAATCGGCACTAAAATTTATCCTTCTAATATGCCCGCTATCCTGTCCCGTAGGTAAACTCCCTCGTTCATATTTTACTAACTATATCCTGATTCCTGAGTGACAATGATGCCAATACCCTTATATGAACAAAAGTTCCTTCGAACAGTATGAAAATCCTGATCGCGATTGCCCCGGAAAAATTCAGGGACGAGGAGCTGGCAGTGCCGGTTGCTGCATTCAAAAAAGCTGGTATTGCATTTGACATCGCTTCCACGCGTCGCGGAACGTGTACAGGAATGCTGGGGGCAAAGACAACAGCGTCGGTCATGTTTGAAGAGATCGATCCCAAAGAGTATGGATGCCTGGTAATTATCGGAGGCAGCGGCTCCCAGACCTGGCTCTGGAATGATGACCTGCTTGTACAGCTGGCTAAATATTTCCATGAATCACGAAAAATTGTTGCGGCCATATGTCTTGCACCCGTGGTTCTCGCCCGTGCAGGGATCCTGAAAGGGATAAAGGCAACCTGTTACGAAAGTCCTGCTTCGTCCTGGGAAATGAAAGCCGGCGGAGCAGTGCTTGTAAACAAACCGGTTGTCGTGGATGGATGGATCATCACGGCAAATGGTCCATCGGCCGCACAGGAGTTTGCAGATTCAATCATCCGCACCATCAAGGAAGTCGAGTGGTAAGCAGGAGCAGGGACTTATCCTTTTTTTGCAGGAACAGGAGAACCTTACGGATACATACCCCATCAGGTCTTACGATATGTCAGAATTATATCCGTTAAAAAAGGTGATTTTTGGGGCTCTGTAGAATTCATTTTTATCAGAGTATAAAATTAAAGCAAAGAATCTGAAGGAGGGGACAGTGCCTGTCCTCCCTGTCCGCCCCTGCGCTGCGCGATAGTGCTGTATAATATATTCAGGAGGTATCGCATTGGGGGGGAGCCACGCGGCGGGGGTGAAACCCCCATGAGCGTTTATGTTTTTTCAAACATTTCCCATGAAAATTGAAAAATTCAGGTATGATGAGTGGATTATCATCTTTATTCTTCTGGTACGATGAACGCCGCCGCCCCCGGAGGGACGCCCCCGCGGCGGATCAGTAACTAAAAAATACAATTAACCTCCCTGTCCCGCCGTGCCTAAAGAGAGGCCCTGAGTCGGGGCCCGTCGTATAGTATACAATTTTCATGGTTCGGGTTAGAACATACAGGTTCATGTCCGTTTCTACAAAGCCATTTTTTCTCTAACGGTTTATCTGCACGTCATATAATCTGCTTCATGAAAAGTACAATATATCCGCAACTGGCAACAACCATCACGAACAACACGCCATAATCCCTGTACTGGAGGGTTGATTCACGCACATGGGTCCTTTTTCCTGTCCGGTATCCCCGCATATCAATGGTAAGTCCTAATACATTGGACCGCAGGAGTGCGTTGGATACGAGTGGCACAACGATGGGAGCAACGCTCCGGATCTTGCCGATAAAACCGGTGCCCGGGTTGTACCCCCGTGCAAGCTGCGCCTCGTGAATGCGGGTACCCTCTACCTGAAGCGTGGGTATGAACCTGAGGGCAATGATGAACATGAGGGTGTAATCTATCGGCATCTTCATCTTCTCCAGGGTATGGACAATGTCCCGTGGCTGGGTGGATATTAAGAATAACTGGAATGCAAAGATAAGCACCATAAACCGGAAGGTAAGGATAAGCCCGATCTCAAGGGCTCCCTGGGTTAAAGGAATGCTCCCTCCGATGAGAGGAACGCCCTGGGGTACAAAATATCCGAGAATTGCTCCATTGGGCATGGTGATGAGGGTAATGATGATAAACACCACACTCATGACAAGGATGAGTTTTGTCTGTTGCAGGACCTCGTGATGCAGGCTGCTAAAATATGCGATACCAAGAAGTGCAATAACAAGGATTGCCAGAAAAACCAGGTTTGTTGTGATGATGCACATCAGACTGGTGGCAATAATGAACACGATCTTGGAAATCGGGGTAAGGCGGTGAAAGAATCCGTCCTTGTGAACGTATTGTAAAATTTCTGCCATGTCAGGCCCCCCGGACGGGCGTGTCTGAAATAATGGATCCATTTTCCATGGTAATGATTCGATCAGCGCAGTTCTGTGCAATCTCTTTGTTATGGGTGATGACAATGATCGTATGCCCCTCGTTCTGGAGATTTTTTAATATTTCCATAACAAGCCGGGCTTCATTGCCATCAAGACCGGTTGTCGGCTCATCCAGCACAATAATGGAAGGTGACATGGCAATGACACAGGCAATGGCAAGCCGCTGTCGCTCTCCCCGCGAGAGCCAGCGGGGGTACAGGTCTTTTGTATGCAGGAGCCCGACTTCACGCAAGGCTGCATCAATGATGGTGTCACCATTTTGAATTTTGAGATTTTTTAAACCGAACCCGATCTCATCTTTTACCGTATCGGCAAAAAACATATGATCCGGGTTCTGGAAGACGAGGCCGACATCCCGTGCAAGGTCAGCAATCGTTGAAGTCTTTGGTATTTTTTCCCCGGATTGTCACATCACCGCTCGCGGGGGAAAGGAGGCGGTTGAAGTGCTTGACGAGGGTTGTTTTCCCCGACCCATTCTCACCTACAATTGCCACGAATTCTCCTGCATGGATATCGATACTGATATCATTGAGGGCAAAAACATCGCCGTATGCATAAGAGAGATGGTGTACAGCCACAACTGCAGAGGATGGATCTTCAGTCTTTGCACCGCTCTCCGGCTCCATGTCCCGTATGCCGGAGAAATCCGGTATCACAACTCTTCCGGATCCGTTCATTACGGAGAACCTCGTCCGGTGGTCCCATTGCACTGATATTTCCTGCTTCGAGCACGACGAGAGTATCTACCATGTTCCGGAAATGCTGGTATTTATGTTCTATGAGAAGTATTGTCTTTCCCCGTGCTTTTAAAGCAGTCAGGATATCGACAATCCGCCGGGTCGCATGTTCATCAAGTTCTGAGGTTGGTTCGTCTAGTATGAGCACATCGTTACCCAGTGCCAGGGTTGCTGCCAACGCTACACGTTGTTTCTGTCCCCCGGAAAGATGGTGCGGGGAACGGTTCAGAAGATCAGAAAGATAGGTTGTTGCCACGATTGAGGCGAGTCGTTCTTCAATTACCGCTGCCTCAAGTCCCCGGTACTCAAGTGCAGAGAGTATCTCTTCTTCGACCGTTGTGAAGATCATCTGTGCTTCTGCATCATCAAAAACGATGCCGATGGTCTTTGCAAGTTCAGACAGGGAGGCATAGGTGGCTACATCTTTCCCGTCAACCGTTACCAGTCCGTCTTTTTTGCCGCTGTATTCATGCTGCAGTATACCCGCTGCCGCAAGGCAAAGGGTGGTTTTACCGGCACCGGAAGGCCCGGTCACCATCACGCACCTGCCTTTCTCTACGGGTAGGGAAAGATGGTGCAGGGCCGCCTGCACCGTGTGAGGATAGGTATAACTGAAGTTGTGGAGTTCAATCATTCCTGTCCTCTCACCAGCACCCTGCTTGAGGGGATGTAGAGGATCTGGACAATAATCGCATTAAACACTGCCGTGATAACAACGATGGGAACAAATACTGCAACAAAATCCAGCAGGTTTCCGTTATATTTGGTGAGAATTGTCGCACCAACAAAGATGATGGCAATCGCGGCAAACGTAAACCCGCTCGCGAGCGTTGCAAGAAACGTGGTGACTGTCGGTGCAAATTTTGTCCTGTTCTTCATGACCGCATAGATCCCGAAACAGACCAGTGCACCAAGCGGTTCACTGACCAGGTTTGCCGGAGGGAACATGGAACTTGAGATCAGCATGGACAGCAACCCGGCAACAAGGCCTATGCCCAGTGCTTCGTATACTTTTGGCTGGATGAGGATGATCGCAAGACAGTAGAACGCGATGATCATATTCGGCGTGAGCGGAGTATGGAGCATTGCGAGGAAGAAACGCAGAATTGCACCGATGGCGAGCAGAATTCCGACAATTGCAATATCTTTTGACTTCATGTACATCACTTCTCCTTAATTCCTGTTAGATGAGTAATCAGATCTTTGAAGGATTTAAGTACCTTAATGTATACTTTTGTCCATCAATGTATTAAAATTTATTTTATTTGTTATCATAGGAGATATGAACTGAATTGATTTTCAACCACTTTCACACCGCTCAGACCTGATCCTTATCCACCCCTGAGTGGGAGTGATCCGGTGCTATGGTGATCGAACTCCGCAAGGGAATGATGCTCCACCCGTGTACCTTTCATGCGGTGATCGGACCCGGGAATGTGATGGTTCCTGCACCCGGCAGCAATACGGATCTCCGGCGTTTCCTTTTCCTGTACGGAGTGGCAGCTACGTGCGCCTCATCTTTTCGATCAGCCGTTCATTCAGGAACCTGGAGGTGTCATGATGGGAAGAAGTTTTGAGAGTGTCCGACAGGGTGTGAAAAGCATTGCTGACCGCTGGGCCCGGTCATCCCGGGCTCTTAAAAAGGAGGACCAGCCGTATGGTGAGAAGCTGGTGGAACTGGCAAAAAAACATTCAAGCGAAGCATTCATTGCCTGTGATGATCCGCTCGAAGCTGCTGTCTTCTCGGCGCTTGTCGAGACAATCAAGCGCCAGGACCAGATCGAATCCCGGCTGAAGGAAGATGTGGATCATTGACTCAGCGTACCGGAACGGAGGGGTGGATCTCTGGACAAAAGATGGTACGGTCTCAAAAGTCCATCACGATTACGACCCCCCGTTTTTCATCCACTTCAACGACCCTACGGCTCACCATGAGATGATTGATGCCATTCAAGAGCGGTACGGTGCAGAGGAGTGTATCATCCGGACCATCTTTGGGGATCTTCCGGGGTACTCAGTATATGCAGGCCGTGATGTTGCCGAAGTTATCGAACACCAGGCACAATTTGACGTGCAGCTCTTCAATGTTGATGTGCGCCGGGACCAGCGCTTCATGGCGGAGAATGGGATCTTCCCCTGCGGTGCAGAGAATGATTCGAGATACTCTCCGGAATTCTCGCACGAACTGAACATTATTGAGGTTAAGGTCCACGATAATCCTGCACTCTCATCCATGTGTTCAGATGTTGAGGTCATGTGCAGACACACCGAGCGGCTGACCGGGAAGGCAGGTGACGTGCTTGCAGATCTCTTCTTACTCGTCAGGTCGCTCAATCCTGATGTAATCCTCATGCCGCATGCTGATACCTGGATGCCCAGGATTCAAAAGGAAGCACAAAAACACGGTCTCGACATGCCCTTCTCCCGAAACGGGAAGTACCGTCGGATGGATGCCCGGTCATACTGGAGTTATGGGAGGATGGAGCATAAAGAATCCGCACTCATTCCGGATGGGCGTATTCTGATTGACACCGAACAGTCGTTTGTGTACCAGGAAGGCGGGCTTGAAGGGGTACTCATGGCAGCCCGGCTTTCCGGGCTCCCGCCGAACCTTGCATCCCGTTTCACGCCCGGCACACTCATCAGCAGTTATGAAGTCTATGAAGCAGTGAAGCGGGGGATAGCAGTCCCGTTCCGGAAGAGCGACCCGGAGACGATCCGGCGGATTTCCCGGCTTCAGGCTGCGGACCGGGGAGGGATGATGTTCCAGCCGGTGGCGGGGATCTACGAAAACGTTGAGGAGATTGATTTCACCTCCATGTATCCCTCGATTATCGTTCGGGCCAACCTGTCACCCGAAACGATTGAGCACCCCCACCGTGCGGGTTTCCTTCCCGCAGCGCTGAAACCTCTTCTTGACCTGCGTATCACCACAAAACGACTGAAGAAAACGGATCCCCGGTTTGCCGGTATCGATTCAATCCTGAAGTGGATGCTTGTCACCTGCTTTGGGTATACCGGCTACAAGAACGCGAAGTTCGGGAGGATCGAAGTCCATGAAGGAATCACGGCACGGTCCAGAGATATCCTGATCCGCACGAAAGATATTGCAGAAGAAACGGGTTTTACCGTCTTGCACGGGATCGTGGATTGCCTCTGGGTTCAGGGATCTGCCGTTGAAGAGCTGAAACAAAAAGTCGAGAAGGAGACCGGGCTTCTTACTGAGATTGAACATTTCAACTGGATTGTCTTTCAACCAATGAATGACGGATCCGGGGCATACAACCGGTATTTTGGCAGACTGTCTGACGGGAGCGTGAAGGTCCGTGGGATCGCAGCACGGCGACACGATACACCGGATTTTGTCCGCTCGATGCAGGGCAGAATGCTTGAGGTCATGGCGGATGCCGAAAGTGTCGCAGCGCTCAAAGACAAGGAAGAAGAGATCAGGGGTATTTTCCGGGATACGGTACGGTGCCTTCCTGGTTCAGATCCCAGGGAACTGGTGATCAACCGAAGGATCAGCCGGCTTACCTATGCACACCGCTGTCTTGAAGGAGCAGCAGTACAGGCATACCGTGACCGGGGCATTGAAATTGCACCGGGAATGAAGATCGGGTACATTGTCCGTGACGCACGGAGGTATTCTGTGGGTACTGAATGGGATGCTGCAGATTTTGATCTCTCCTATTACCATACCCTGCTGGAAAAGGCATGGGAAGAGATTGCGTTTGCATTTCGCACACCTCCTTTATCAGGAAATCCTTAAGAGGGCAGGAAATGTCTGATGCCCTGAAAGCGTCCGTCTGCCAGTAACATTCTTTGCCTTTACAGACACTTTCACGTATACGGGATGATTGGGGATGCTGTTTACACCGGCAAGCAATGAAATCTATAAAGAAGCGCTCGACCTTCACGAAAAGCACCGCGGAAAACTGGAGATCCGTTCAAAGGTTCCGCTTAAGAACAAACATGATCTCTCCCTTGCGTATACCCCGGGTGTGGCTGAAGTGTGCCGGGAAATTGCCAGAGATAAGGACCTTGCCTACAAGTATACGATGAAGGCAAACACGATCGCGATTGTTACGGATGGCTCTGCCGTGCTTGGGCTTGGTAACATCGGGGGCTATGCGGCGATACCCGTTATGGAGGGAAAAGCGATCCTTTTCAAGGAATTTGCCGGTATCGATGCGTTCCCGATATGCTATGAAAATTATGAAACGGACTTTACCGATCAGGTTAAAAACATCGCACCGGTTTTCGGAGGGATCAATCTCGAGGATATCGCCGCCCCCAAATGTTTTGAGGTTGAGGATGCCCTGCAGGATATAGGAATTCCGGTGATGCATGATGACCAGCACGGGACCGCGGTTGTGGTTCTTGCAGCGATTCTTAATGCCTGCAAAGTGACCGGAAAAAAATATGAGGACCTGAATATTGTCATATGCGGGGCCGGTGCAGCCGGTTACGCTATTGCCCGTTTACTTAAATGTATAGGGTATAATCCCGCGGTCTGCTCAAAAGTAAACGAGATTATCGTCTGTGATACGCAGGGGACTATTTTTCGTGGACGGGAAGGACTGTACAAAAACAAGTATAAGTTCATCCTGGCAGAAGAAACAAATCAGCCGGCGCTTTTTGGGACACTTGCAGACGCGATGACCGGTGCCGATGTCTTTATCGGTGTGTCGGCACCGCAAATCGTCACCGAAGAGATGGTCCGGTCAATGAACAAGAACGCGATTGTTTTTGCAATGGCAAACCCTGTGCCGGAAATATGGCCGGATGCAGCGAAAAATGCCGGTGCTGCCGTTGTTGGGACCGGGAGAAGTGATTTTCCTAACCAGATCAATAACGTGCTTGCATTTCCGGGTATATTCAGGGGTGCGCTCGATGCGCGTGCGACACGGATAACTGATGAAATGAAGATTGCAGCAGCGCATGCGATTGCAGATTACATAAAAAAACCCCACAAAGAGCGTATCCTGCCAAATATCCTCGATAAGGACGTGACCCGGGCAGTAGCAAAAGCTGTGGCAATGGCTGCAGAGCAGTGTGGCTGCAGCAGGAAAATATGAAAAAATGGCTCTGTCGAAAATCTCAAAAAGTCAAATGTTAACGACAGATTTTAGTCCACTGTCACCAGGGCTCGACCCGAAGTGTTGGTTCCTCAAAAAGGTAATACTGCACCATTAAAAAAAGCGCAGGGGCGGTCAGGAGGGACAGATACTATTCCCTCCTTCAACGTATCCTGATAAAAGGAATTCCCATGAAAATTAAAAAAATTCACGTATGATGAGGGGATTTTCATCTCTATTCTTCTGGTACGATGAACGCCGCCGCCCCCGGAGGGACGCCCCCGCGGCGGATCAGTAACGAAAAAAATACCATTAACCTTTTTGTCCCACCGTGCTTAAAGAGAGGCCCTGAGGCGGGGCTCTTCGTATATTGTACGATTTTCATAGTTTGGGTGCGAACATTTCTGTTTATGACCGTTTCTCCAGAGCCGAAAAAATCCATTTTTTTAATGGACTTCGTGCTCATAGCGTTGTGCGGCTTCCCCTCCGTTTATACAGAAATTCTGATAGGTGAGCCCGAGTTCCCCTGTAACCGGACATGTCCTGCAGGAGCACCCTATATCTTCTGAAATGCAGAGCATACTTTTTCCGGCTATACAGTACAGCAACTCATTATTTTCCCGGGCGCAGCGGTTGTAGGAAGAGCATGCCGGGCAGATACAGGACTGCCGCTTTTCATGAGTAATTTGTTTACGTTCTTTCGCATTTCTCTCCCATGACATGTTCAGCCATTGTTCAAATGCATCCATACAGATCCCTCACCTTCTGCAATCCTTTCACCCGTATCCGGTGATGTCATAATTTATGGTGGTAGAATTTTTTGCACACTCTTTACCGTGGACAAGTACTTCATCGATGGTCTTTTTGAGCAGTGCCGGATAGATTGCCCCTACCATTTCCTGCACGGGCTTTCCATCACAGAAAAACTTAAAGGTCGGGGTACTCCGGATACCGTAACGTTCTGCCGTCCATTGGTTTGCCATGATATTCATCCGCACAAAGACCACGGAATCCTTGTACTCGCCTGCATAATTCCTGAAATAGGGTTCCATCTGGTGACAGAAAGCACAGGTAGGACTATAGAACATCACTGCAACTGGTTTGGATCCTTGCTCTACGGTTTTTTCCCAGTTGCGGTCATCCGCTTCAATCACCGGTTCGTCTGCCATCAGGTTCCCTCTCAGCCAGACATTAGAGAATGCTGCTCATATAGTTTGTCCTGATTCAGGTTTCTGGTTTCGTATTTTTTGCGGAGCCCGGAAATTATCGTTAAATGTATAGCAACGCTCATGAATATTTTATCGAACCATCCTGTCAATTTATTGCACAGGGAAAGCAATCAGGATCGATAATTGAGGGTGTGAAACAGGAATGCTGATGCGGATTGGCGGTAAGGACACAGAAGGGGTCGATGCACGCTGGATTGAAGTGAAGAACCCGGCAACCGGTGAGTTGATCGACAGGGTGCCGTCCGGGACAAAAGAGGATATCTCTTGTGCAGTTGATGCTGCGGTAGCGGCATCTGATGCCTGGGCGAAAAAGACAATGCGTGACCGTGGGATGATCCTGTATCACGCTGCCCGGAATGTAAGGGATCAGCATAAGGATCTTGCCCGGCTTCTTACGCTGGAACAGGGCAAGCCGATCAGGGAATCGGTTGACGAAGTGCGGGGATATGCAAATATCCTTGAATTCTATGCCGGTATTTCCGCACGGCAGAACGGCGAAGCAGTAAGGCTTGCAAACCAGGGCGATTGCATCGTTCTGCGCCAGCCGATCGGTGTCTGCGGGGCAATCATTCCCTGGAACATGCCGGTATTGATCATGGGCTGGAAAACCGGTCCGGCCCTGCTTGCAGGAAACACGATGGTGCTGAAACCGGCATCATCAACCCCCCTGACAAACCTGCGTCTTGCACAGATCCTTGAAGATTCAGGGCTCCCTCCCGGTGTGCTGAATGTAGTAACCGGGAGCGGCGAATCAGCAGGTGAAGCTCTTGTTAAGCACCCTGCAATCCGGAAACTGTCATTTACCGGTGACTGCGCAACCGGCAATAAAATACGGGAGATGGCCGGGACGCATCTCAAAGACATTACTCTTGAACTTGGCGGCTCCGATCCGATGATAGTTATGCCGGATGCCGCAATCGACAAGGCAGTTGAGGGAGCACTCCGGGGCAGATTTTACAATGCAGGGCAGACATGCACTGCGGTAAAGCGGCTCTATGTCCATGAAAAAATTTCACCGGAGTTTATCCGGAAACTAAAAGAACGTGTTGATTCCCTGACCGTTGGAAACGGGCTGGGATCGAAGATCGATATCGGCCCGATGAATAGTGCGGAACAAAGGGAGAAAATCTCGCACGTGGTTGAAGAAACCCGAAGCAACAGGGAGGGGACTATCCTTACCGGGGGATATGCTCTGAAAGGGACTGCATATGAAAAGGGATATTTCTATCGTCCGACACTGGTCAGTGATGTCGTCCCTGATGCACAGCTGGTAAGCAGTGAAATTTTTGGTCCGGTATTACCGGTAATGACCGTGCCGGATCTTGATACTGCCATCCGTGAGGCAAATAATACCCGGTACGGGCTGGGAGCTTCCGTCTGGACAAAAGATCTCGCCACAACAAAACGAGTATTCGATGAAGTGAAAGCCGGTATCATCTGGGTGAACCGTCATCTTACCGTACCCCCTGAGGTACCCTTCGGGGGAATAAACGAAAGTGGCATTGGACGGGAGAACGGCCAGCATGCACTTGACAGCTACACGCAGACAAAAACCCTGTTTCTCGGCTGGTAAAAAATTATTTTCTTTCGGGTATGAATGCGCATCCGACAAGTGCGAATGCAATGAGAATTGTAACAGACGATAGTGGAGATTTCTGCGTAGTTGTGGGAGGCAGGGATGGAGTTGTGGTGACTGGAGATGCTGTCTGGGGTGTTGTTATCGGTGCCGGTGTTGCGGTGGTAGAAGGCATTTTCTCAATTATATTGAATGTCGTGGATCCTGTAACCTCAATTACGGTCCCTGATACCCTGACAATATATTCATCCGGTCTGAATGTTGATGCATCAACGTCAAATGACCACTGGTTCATTCCTCCGCTGCCCGGTTCTATAGTGACCGTTCCGGATGAACCTGAAAATTCACCACTCTGCGATTTCTGTGATGGTTTGAACGATGAGGAAGTGATTTCAACGAGAAGTTTATTTCCAACGGCAAGGTTGGTCGAGCCGGTGATCGCAAACCTGTCACCAACAACATGATCCCCGATTGGATTGATAAACGCAGTGGGGTTCCCGATGATAAATGAGGTGGTGGCAAATGTATCGTCGAGGTTCTGGCTGTTGATCGCCCGCATCAGTGCATTGGCGCCATCCGGGGTCTGGAGGCTGCCGGTTCCGGTGAGCTGGAAGATGGAAGTGCCGGTTCCCAGCTGCCGGTTGATTATACTGCCTGTCGGGCTGTCATAGTAAATATCGAACTCTCCATTCATCATCGGGTGCTGGACCAGGACGTAGTACTGGCCGGGTGCAAGGTTCTGGGTGTCAGCGGATTTTAGTTCATACTCGTACGTGTTATCGTCATTGGTGTAAACGGTGGAAATCTTTCCATAATTGTACCCGAGCAGCCAGACCTGCAGACCATTGCCCGGGTGGCCTGTTGCAATGCCATGAATAAATACCGGATCCCCGTTTGCGATTGTCGGTGCCCCTGCAAACGAGGTACCGGGAGATAATGTGACAGATGATACCGGTGGAATAATGAGAATGGTACTCAGAATCAGAAGGAAAACCAACGTGCGGACGGAGGGTTTGGTCATACGAATCAGCTGATATTGTTTCTGAACGCTGATGAAGGTGACTGGTTGTTCCATCGATCAATATCTGCCAACATTCGATGCAACACTGCCACGGGAGAGGATTAAATAATAATGTGAAAAACCAGGTCAAAGGTAAGAAGAAGTGAGTGGGAGGAGTAAGCCTCCTTCTGTTTTAGCGGCATTCAGCTATGCGTCATACCCGGACGGATACCGAGCGATCCATGTGTCCTGTTCTGACTTGCACCCGCAGGGGTTCGCCGTTTCACCGATTCCTGTTTGTTGACGCTCAGCGAGTTATCACACATGCCGTGTGCACTTGACGGAAATATCCGTCTCAATCGCTTCATTACTGAAAACAGGCCGTGTCGTTTCTGTGCCATTGCCGTGACTCTCGCCACCCGTACTTGTGTACGGCTGCGTGCCCGGTGGGTGGGGGGACTTTCCTCAGCAACCTGAATGGTCACCGTCGGCCGCGCTCTCCCTCTCCTGTATAACTTTGAGGTTTCAGGAGATAAGCACAGCGCTTGTGGCAGGTTTTTTCCTGATTAAAATGGATTATTGGCCCTGTAGATATGTTTTAAACAACACAAACGCTCAAGGGGGGTTCATGCCCCTCTTTTCCGACCACCTTTTTTTCACAGTATTAGAAAGAATGTTTCCGGGGCTCTGTAGACATGCTCATAAAAATTAAAACGCTCACGGGGATTTCACCCCCGCCGCCTGGCTCCCCCAAATGCGATAACCTGAAGAAGGTTATACAACACTATCGCGCAGCGCAGGGGCGGCCAGGGGGGACAGCACTGTCCTCTCCTTCGTATTCCGGGCATTTAATTTCATACTCCAATAAAATGAATTCTACAGAGCCCTTTTGTGGAATGTTTGTTCGATAGATTGTTAAATAAAGTGCACTAAAGACAGTCACAAAGGTAGGGGGAAATGCGAATGTACCTGCTCGATGCAAAAGAAGGCGATATGGCGGTTCAGCTTGCACGCGGTGCCATTGAATATGCTATTGCAAAAAAACCGAAACCTGCACTCACACTGACACCAATTTTTGGCGATAAGCGGGGAGTTTTTGTCACGCTCACAAAAGCGGGAGAACTTCGCGGGTGTATCGGCTTTCCGTACCCGGTTATGCCCCTTGGAGATGCAATCGAGGATGCAGCTGTTGCAGCTGCCACCGGAGATCCCCGGTTTCCCGCGGTGCGCAGGGATGAACTTGCACCTATCAGGCTCGAAGTAACGATCCTGACCGTCCCTTTTCCCGTTGAAGGCGATCCGGAAAAGCGGCCGGAAAAAATTGAAGTGGGCAGGCATGGTCTTATCGTGCGTGGCCGGGGGACGAGCGGGCTTTTACTTCCCCAGGTAGCGACTGAATATGGATGGGATAGCAGGACCTTTCTCGATCACACCTGTATCAAAGCGGGACTCTCTGAAAGATGCTGGACACATCCGAATGTAGAGGTGCTCACCTTCGAAGGGCAGATCTTCACTGAACGGATATGAGGGCAACCGTTTAACCTCAATACAGCACATATAAGGGGACAACACGGTGCACAATGGCAATTGCTTTTGAGAGTTTGTACAGCGATATCGCAGGACGCTGCGGCAAACTGACGGTGGGGAAAAAAACGATAAAAACCCCGGCACTTCTCCCCGTCATCAACCCCCATCTCCAGCTCGTAACGCCAAAAGAGATCCAGTCGATGGGTGTTGAGGCGCTCATCACGAACGCCTACATCTTTTCCCAAAGTAAACAATACCGGGACCGTGCTCTGGCAGAAGGGTTGCATAAGGTGCTGGATTTTGATGGGGTCATAATGACCGATTCCGGTTCATTCCAGCTTTCTGTCTATGGACAGGTCTCCATCACCAATACTGAAACCCTCTCCTTCCAGCGTGATATCGGGAGTGACATCTGGGTACCGCTGGACATCCCGACATCCCCTGCATCTGACCGTGCCACAACTGAGCGGGAACTCATAATAACCATGCAGCGCCTGGCCGAAGCGCGGGAAGTCTTTGGTAAGGATGCGCCCGTTGCGGGACCTGTCCAGGGTGGCAGTTTTACAGATCTCCGCGAACGCGCCGGCCGTGAAGTGACGGATCTTGGTTTTTCCTTTTGTCCGATTGGTGCGGTCGTTCCTCTGATGGAATCCTACCGGTACCGGGATCTTGTCAGCGTGGTGATGGCAGCCAAGCGGACTCTGTCCCCTTCTGCGTGCGTTCACCTGTTCGGGGCCGGCCACCCGTCTATGTTTGCCCTTGCCACGGCAATGGGTTGCGACCTTTTTGATTCCGCTGCATATGCCCTGTATGCAAAAGAGGGACGTTACCTCACTACCCATGGCAGTTTCAAAATTGATGAGCTCTCTGATCTCCCGTGTGCATGTAATGTGTGCCGGACACATACCTGTGAAGAATTGCGTGCTGCACCTGATCGCGACCGCCTGCTGGCGTTCCATAACCTGTACGTAACTCTTGCCGAGATCTCCCGGATCCGCCAGGCAATTTTTGACGGAACGCTCTGGGAACTTGTCGATGAACGATGCCGGGGACACCCGCAACTTCTTGCGGGTTACCGGGCGCTCCTGAAACAGACGGTGTCACTGGAAAAAAATGACCGGGTCTCAAAACGCCGGTTTTTCTACAGGGGAGACGAGAGCTGCAGTCGTACTGAGGTATTCCGGTACCAGCAGATGCTCTCCCGGCTGGTTCTTGGAAAACGGGTCCTTATCGCATTTGATGGGGGCACCCGGGATGAATTTAACGATACGCTGTTCTTCAAACCCCCATTTGGCCCGTATCCTAAGGAACTCAAGGAAACATTTCCTGTCGGGCAGAGTGAAATTCCCGAGTGGGACGATAGAATGGTAAGGACCGGGTGCAGGGGGATACAACTGCTTATGGAGAGTCATCCGGATAGTCAGTTTGTTGTTTCCTGCAATTCATGCTGGGGAACCGATTGTCCGGCAGGAACTCGGTGATATAGAGGTGCGCTAATGACCAGGTTTGATATCAGGAAACGGGACGGACTGGCGCGGACCGGACTCTTCAGTACCGATAGCGCAACAATGAAATTTCCGATGGCGTGTGCAACAGAAACTCTCTTCCCTGAACTCAAAACCCTTCAGGGAACCAATCTGCCCCTCTGTGCTCCCTCATCGCTGGTGAACCAGTTTCCTCCACCGGATATTGGCCAGCCGGTCACTATTCACCCACAGCTTGACAATCCTGCTCAAAGTGGCGATTGTGTGATGGTAGCGGACTGGCATACGGCATTTTCAAATCCAAGGAATTATGTTGACTGGCTTATAGGGCTTAAGGAAAAAACACCGGCCGATACAGCATGGTACGCGCCGGGGTCTGCATTGCCCTCAAACGTGCATATCCTGTGCTATTCAGGGTTTGACCTGTTTGATTTCCGGGCAGTTGACCTTAAAACCGCTCAGGGACTGTTTTGTACACCGGAAGGCGAGTATCCTGCCGATGCACTTGATAGCGGGATCTGCACGTGTGCCGGATGCCAGAAGAAAAATCTGCAGCTGCATAACCGGCAGGCACTTCTCCATGAGATTGCACTCATTACACGGTTCATTGAAGAATCACTGGTGCGCGATCTGGTAGAATCACGCTGCCGGATGAATGCGGCACATGTCGCTATCATGCGACTCCTTGACAATCAGTACCAGTTCATGGAACGGCACCTGCCAATTGCCCGAAGTGGCGTGATGCGGGCTAATTCGGGAGAATCCCTGCAGCGGGCTGAGGTCCGGCGTTTTGCAGAACGGGTAATCAACCGGTACTGCCCACCAAAAACAGATGTTGCGGTTCTCCTCCCCTGTTCAGCAAAAAAACCGTACTCCCTCTCCCAGAGCCATAAAAAGTTCCAGCGGGCGATTGCAGGTCGCGCCCATGAACTTATCATTACATCTCCATTGGGACTTGTTCCCCGCGAACTGGAGTGCATCTACCCCGCAGGACATTATGATGTGCCGGTTACCGGTTACTGGGATGCCGAAGAATGTGCAGTTATTACCAGTATTCTCACACGCTATCTGAAACGCCATTCGTACCGTCGTATCATAGCACATCTTGAGGGTGGTGCACTGAAGGTAGCCCGGATGGCAGCTGAACAATGCGGAATAGATCTGGAATATTCATGCCAGGACCATCCCACCAGCGATGTCGCACTGAATGCACTTGATTCCTCTCTTGCAGGAGAACGGCGGATTAAGGATGACCGGCTTCATGGAATGGTATCGTACCAGTTTAATATTGATCTTGACACGAAAGGCACAACGTGCCGGGGGCACTATCCGGAACTTTTTTACAGTAAAAATAATGTCCAGATTTTTTCGATTGATACCGGCACCGGTCTGCTCCGCCCCACCTTTGACGGCTGGCGTCTTATCCCTGAAGGATACCGGGTGTATATTGATGATTTTATACCGGAAGGGGATGTCCTTGTTCCCGGTATTGTGAAATCTGACCCTGGAATACGGGATGGCGACGAAGTACTTGTTGTCGGGGATCGTGCACACGCTACCGGACGTGCAGCGTTACCGATGGATGATACCCGGCGTTCGCGGCGCGGTGTGGCAGTCCGGGTGCGTAAGATAAAGAGACTGTAAGAGTAAACGTATAGGATACATTACTCACGATTCAGTGAGAGGAGTGACAGGGTTGTTTTTCGTAGAGAAGACGGAGCAGCTTGCCGATAAGGTGTACCAGATGTGGGTCAGAGCGCCCCACGTTGCCCACCATGCTCAGGCAGGACAGTTTGTAATTTTCAGAATAGACGAAAAAGGTGAGCGCATCCCTCTCACAATATCCGCAGTAGATGGTGATTCAGTCCGTGTAATTTTTATGAGCGTGGGAAAGACAACCACACATCTTGCATCACTTGCTGCCGGGGATTATATACGGGATGTAGCAGGTCCTTTGGGAAAGCCCAGCGAAATTAAAGACTACGGGACCTGTGTTGTAGTCGGGGGCGGTGTTGGCACAGCCAGTCTTCCCATCATCGCACGTGCAGCCAAAAAAGCAGGTAACCGGGTCATCGGGATAATCGGTGCCCGCAATGCAGGTCTTCTCATTCTTGAAGATGAGATGCAGAAAGCCTGCGATGAGTTACACATAACAACTGATGACGGAAGCCGCGGGTTTCACGGGTTTGCTGCCGATTTCTTAAAACAGGTTATGGCAAAGGAAAAAGTGGACTGTGTCTGGATAATCGGCCCGGCAATTATGATGAAGGTCACCTCTGAATGTACACGAAATACCGGTATCAAAACATTTGTCAGCCTTAACCCTGTTATGGTGGACGGTACCGGTATGTGTGGTTCGTGCAGGGTACACATAAATGGTACAACCAAATTCGCCTGTGTTGACGGTCCTGAATTTGATGCCCACCAAGTGGACTTCAACAGCCTGATGCAGAGGCTGCGTATGTACCAGCCTGAAGAAAAAGAGTCACTGGAACACTACCAGGCGCATACCTGTTCCTGTAAAGGAGATGATCACCATGCATGATCGTCCTGTGGACCAGCGAATTCACGATTTTTATGAAGTTGAAACAGGTCTTACACCAGATGAAGCAATGCATGAAGCTGAACGGTGCCTCCAGTGCAAAAAGCCGCTCTGCGTAACCGGATGTCCGGTCAATATTGATATTCCGTCATTTATCAGGGAACTTGCTGCGGGAAATTTCAAAAAAGCGGCAGTGATCATCAAGGAACAGAACATGCTGCCTGCTATCTGCGGGCGTGTCTGTCCCCAGGAAGTGCAGTGCGAGGGTTCCTGTATCCTGGGAAACAAGGATATCCCGGTCGCAATCGGGACACTCGAACGATTTATCGCTGACTGGGAACGGAAGAATGGTGCAGTCATTCCCCAGAAAAAAAGCTCAACCGGGAGGCGGGTTGCCGTAGTCGGCGCCGGGCCGCCGGTCTGACCGCATCAGCCGAACTTGCACGAATGGGCTATCATGTGACCCTCTTTGAATCTCTTCATGAAGCAGGTGGCGTTCTGATGTATGGTATCCCTGCGTTCCGCCTTCCCAAGGAGATTGTCAAAGCTGAAATTGATGCGGTTCTTTCCCTCGGGGTAGACTTGTATCTCAATCATCTGGTGGGAAGGAGCGTGACGGTACAGGAACTCCTGAGCTATGATGCCGTATTTCTTGGCACTGGTGCCGGACTTCCGTATTTCATGGGTTTACCCGGGGAGAACCTGCCGGGCGTTTATTCGGCAAATGAGTTTCTGACCCGCGTTAACCTGATGCATGCGGATCGTTTTCCGATCTATGACACGCCAATAAAGAAAGGAAGCCGGGTCGTGGTAGCCGGGGGGGGCAATGTTGCTATGGATGCAGCCCGTGTTGCCCGTCGTCTGGGGGGGAAGGTCACTCTTGTCTATCGCAGGCGGGAAGAAGATCTCCCGGCCCGTAAAGCAGAAACCACCCGGGCAAAAGAAGAAGGGATCGAATTTCTTACCTGTACAAACCCGGTGCGGATCATCGGGGATCAGGTAATGACCGGCGTTGAATGTGTGAAAATGGAGATGTGCGATCTGGATACAACGGGTCGTCCGGAACCTGCGCCTGTAAAAGGAAGCCATTTCACCATTGATGCGGATGTATTTATTGCAGCAATCGGACAAGGTCCCAATCCGCTCCTTATCAGTGAACTTCCGGAATTAACCCGGGGGAAAAGAGGGAATGTTATCGTTGATGAGGAATTCCATACCTCCATGCGCAAAGTCTATGCCCGGCGGGGATGTTGCAACAGGAGCTGCTACCGTGATCCTGGCGATGGGTGCAGCCAAGCAGGCAGCGCATGCGATTGATAAGATGTTGCGCGAAGAATAGGACTGTGGATGATAAAAAAAGAAATAGTATCATTTTAACTACCAACTTTTATTGAAAATACTACAGAAAATACTATAGAAAAAATGGAAAATTATTGTATCAAGATATTTTTTTTTTAGGAATCTTTGATGCCAGGTAAAGAGAATTCTGGGATTACCCACTTTTTCCAAGTCTATCGCAATCCTGGGAAGCAACAGTTGTGGGGATGAAACAAAGGTGAATTCCCCAGGAGCGTTTGAACGCGTTGATATCATTCAATAAACAGATGTTTTTTTTATTCTGTAGAATTCATTTTTTATCTGAGTATGATATTAAAAGCACAAAATACGAAGGAGGGGACAGTGCCTGTCCCCCCTGGCCGCCCCTGCGCTGCGCGATAGTGCTATATAACTTTCTTAAGGGGTTATCGCATTTGGGGGAGCCAGGCGGCGGCGGTGAAACCTCCATGAGCATTTTGTTTTTTCAAACATTTCTCCAGAGCTGATTTTTAGTTGCTGGAAATGTGACTATACCCTAAAAAAAGTTCAATTCGGGATTCACATAAAAAAATCCCTGATAATTACTATCAGAATTTTTTTAATTATGAATGCAGTTTTTTTCAGCTACTGCCTTGTCTGCACCCGCTCCAGTACAAGTTCTTTGCCAAAGATTTTTTCAAACGCTTTTCTCTCTGCTTCTACACCCCATATCTCCATCTGGCAATCCCCGCGGGCTACAACCTCAAGAAATACAGAAGCCTTGTCAACATGAGAGAAACGCACATGCTGGATCAACGCCGTATGACTACGGTCAAGACTTTCTCCCAGCCTGATGAATGTTGACAGGATCTTTAATGTTTCCCGTTCACGCGGGTCAAGTTCCAGAATTTCCGGATCTTTTTTTCGCGGGGTTTTTTTCCGGTGGAACCGTGCAATATTAGCCATGAATATGATCTCTTTTTCATCAAAACCAAGGAGTTCAGAATTTTTTATAATATAATACGAATGTGCATGATGATTGGTATAGGAAATAAATGACCCGATATCGTGGAGAAATGTTGCATATTCAAGGAGTTCGCGTTCCCACTCCCCAAAATTATGAAGTTTTTGCTCTTTTGCCGAATCAAACAATTCCAGGACAAGGGATGTAACCGTGCGGGCATGAACCTCATTGATCCCACAGGACCTTCCCAGCTGGAGGACACTTCGCTGCCGCGGAGACAGCTCGCCAAGAAGAGGAAAAGCATCTATCCTTGAAAGGTAATCAACCAGCAGACCGTCCTGTAATCCCCGCCCGGTAACCGTAATGGAATCAAGCGACAGTTCTTTCATGAATACGTCAAGAACAGCCGCGCCCGGTATAATGATATCGGCACGGTCAGGATTCATACCCGGTATTTTCCGGCGTTCATCGAGGGGGACAGAACAGAGCATATCGATGACTTTTCTCAAATCCCTGTACGTAAGGACATTTTCACCTGCATTTCCATTCTGGGAAAACGCTTTATGAGCAATTTCGGCAAGATTCATGATAGTACCGGAACTTCCGATGGCAAGATCAGGTTTTTGTTGGCGGATTTTCTGGATGGAATGGATAATGGTATCTTTAACGTGGTGCTGGACTTTCCTGTACTGTTCCTGAGAAACCGGGCCGGAAACAGTACCGGATAAATACATGTTTGACAACCGGATCGCCCCAAGCTTGAAGCTCTCCAGATAGTGATAGTTACTCTCACCACCAATCGCAATTTCAGTACTTCCGCCACCAATATCAATGAAAAAAGCCTGTTTGTCCCCCAGATGAATCCCGCTTGAAACGCCAAGGTATATGAGGCGGGCTTCTTCATGGCCTGAAATAACGCGGACATCCAGGTGAGCTTCCTGTCTTAAAAGGTGCAGGATCTCATGCTGGTTGGTTGCTTCCCGCATCGCAGATGTGGCAACAGCAACAAATTCGTCAGTTTTAAATGTTGCGGCCAGTTCTGTTAATTTTTTGCATACAATAACCAGTCGTTCAATTGCCTCAGGCTGGATTTGCTCTTCTTCAAACTCTCCCTCGCCAAGCCGTACCTGTTGTTTCTGCTGCGTAAGAATGCTGTACGAATGATTGGGGTTGAGTCGTACAACAAGCAGGCGGACGGAGTTGGTGCCGATATCAATAAATGCTACGACACGTCCGCCCGGACCGAGTTTCTCGTTTTTCACCGGATCACCAGTGTCCGTTCGAATATCCCGGTCAGGAGATCACTTTTAAAGAGAGCCCGTTCTTTTTCCACGGTTACATCCTGCAATGAAGAAATTTCCATGATTATTTCCTGAGGGTTAATCACACAGTGAAATGAGGTTATTGATCCGTGGTGGAGATAGTCCAGACCATCAGCAACCCGAAGTATAGCTGCAAGCATCAGGACATTGTTGCGATCATCTGAGGAAAGGAGAGAGAAAAATCCCTCTGATTCAAAACGGACTTTTCCCCGGTGGGCTTTTACCACAAGTGCGACAATACCCCGATCTACAAGTCCGAGAGGCAGATTCTCATCAGACAGTATCATATCCGCACTTCGACCTGCATGTCCTTTCTGCCCGAATATCCACCCGATATCCTGCAAAAGACCTGCACATTCAAGTAAGAACCGCTCGCGACTTCCCATCCGGTGCAGTGGTTTCAGTTCATCAAACAGCATAAGGGCAAGCCGGGTTACTTTTTGGCAGTGTTCTAATCCCTCAGGGTACAGAGTTGCGAGATATGATACTGCAGGCCGGATCTCATCGTCCTTATAAATGACCGAAAACCGGTATCTGATTTTCCTTTCCCGTGTCCAGGTTTTTGCGCAGCTCATCCCAAAGCCGTGTACGCCCGAGTGAATCCCAGTAACGGACGAATCTCCGGTAAATGATTTTTCGCTCCTTTTCCCGTTCGGAGAGGAAGTGCTTATAACTGGTGACTTTGCCTACCTGAGTATTTTTTACGGTGTTCATTTCACTGGAGGACTGGCGTTCTTTTAACAGCATGGCCATCACCATGTCAATCCAGACATCACAGTCATGCAGGTCCCCGAGGATCTCCTGGATCTTTTTTATACGCCTCAGAGTTTTTTTGAGCCCACGCCGATAGAGAGGGGCATAAATTTCCATCGTATACCTGAGTTTTTTTGCAGCAATTCTTATGGCATGATGTTCTGCAATAGCATCAGGATTATGCACCCATGGTTCATGAGAGAGCAGCAGATCAAGGCGTCTGGCGATACGCATTGCGGCAACCGGGGCAATTCCATAGGGAGACGGTTTTTTTCGGGTAGACCGGGCCTTTTCTTTTTGATCACCAAAAAAAATCCTCATATCATTAATTACACCGCTGTTTTCCAGTTTTTCAAGGGCTGATACCACTGCAGTCTGGAGTTTTTTGCGTTTTTTCTGTAACAGTGAGAGGAGGATTGACTCCGCTTCCCCTTTGAATAGGATACGTTGGGCAGGGTTCGGATCTTTTGCCAGTATGCCTGCTGCTTTTCTTTTTTCAAGTTTTATTAAAAATGCTATCTGGACATCAGTGTCCCGGGCATCTCCCAGCGCCCGGGTGATCCGTTGAATTTCCTGCATCCACTGCCGGTATTTTTTTTCGGGAATACATGAAGCAAAGAGAGGGAGCGCTGCACGCAGTCGCCGGGATGCAACCCTCATACGGTGGATATATTCACTATCCTGTGCTGCTTTAACGCCTCCGATCTCCTGTGAAAATGCATCGAGAATGGGAAGGAGTTGCCGTGTGCCAAAAATGCATTCTGCCCGTATTGATTCCGGTTTCTCAATGAACATCATTATACCAGATTCCCCGGTGATCGACCAGCCATGTTTGTGCATTCAGGAGCGGTATGTCTCCGGATAGCTGGCATCGTTCATACGATCCATCACTTTTTAAAAAGCGGACTTTGACCGTATCCCCGAATTGGACAGGGAGAATTGTTGTTATGATATTTTTTCTTATCCTGGGATTTTCAACCGGGAAAAGAGTTTCAACACGCCGGTCCAGGTTCCGTGGCATAAGATCGGCACTCCCCAGAAATACTTCTTCGTTCCCACCGTTACAGAAGTAGTAGATGCGGGCATGTTCAAGGAATCTCCCGACAATACTGGAAACCGTGATATTTTCACTCAGACCGGGAATTCCCGGGCGCAGGCAGCAAATACCCCTTACCTGCAAATCCACACGCACTCCTGCCTGGGATGCACGGTAGAGAGCAGCGATACAAAGGGGATCAACCAGTGCGTTCATCTTAAAAATAATGTGTCCATCACCATGCTCCTGATGCCGGGAGATTTCCCGGTCGATACGACCGATTATTCCATTGCGCAGGGTAACAGGAGCAACCAGCAGTTTCCGGTACGTTTCAATCCGTGAATATCCGGTGAGGAAATTGAACAGGTGGGCAACATCTTCTCCAATAGTGCGATCGCAGGTAAAAAAACCAAAATCGGTATAGATTCTGCTCGTTGTGGCATTGTAATTGCCGGTACCCAGGTGTACATAGCTGCGGATACCGTCTTTTTCCCTCCGGACGACCATGCACAGTTTTGCATGGACTTTGAGCCCGACGACCCCATAAACGACGTGGACTCCATCATGCTCAAGTGCCCGTGCCCATCCTATATTGTTCTCCTCGTCAAACCGGGCCTTCAGTTCGATGAGTGCTGCAACCGCCTTGCCATTTTCCCTGGCCTCCATAAGGGCGTTGACAATCGGCGAATTGGACCCGACACGGTATAAGGTGATCTTGATTGCGAGTACATCCGGATCATGTGCAGCCTGCCGGAGAAAATTGACCACCGGTGAAAAACTGTCATACGGGTGATAGAGAAGGATGTCCCGGTGACGGATAGCAGAAAAAATATCTTTCCCCTCGGCAAGTTCTGCAGGGGTCGATGGAAGGAATGGTATGTCTTTGAGGTCCGGACGATCGATAGACATCAGCTGCATCAGATCCGCCATACCGGCCGGATGGCCGACATGGTAGACCATATCTGAAGTGGCACCCAGTTTCTTCTCAAGCATATGACAGAGATTCTCATGCATTGAACAGTCAAGTTCGATGCGTACCGGTTTTCCCCGTGCACGCTGCTCCATGATCTCTTCGACCGTAGTCAGGAGGTCTGAAGCCTCATCTACTTCAATCTCCAGATCAGCATCCCGGGTAATCCTGAATGGGAAAGATGCGATTACCTCGAGTCCTGAAAAAAGCATATCGAGATGTGCTGCGATAATCTCCTCAAGATAGACAAAATGTACTTCGGTATCATCTACCCGCCCGTTTCCACCGGAATTTGGGATCCGGACAAGGCGGGAAAAAAGGTTAGTCGGTACTTTGACACGGGCAAAGTATTCCTTTTTGGATGGGTCCCGAATGATGATTGCAAGGTTGAGCGATAGATTTGAGATAAAGGGAAACGGGTGGGCGCTGTCAAAAGCAAGGGGAGTTAAGACCGGAAAGATTTCGTTTACAAAAAATGTATGCATGAATTTTTTTTGTTCTTCTGACAGGCTGGAATACATATGGATATGGATGCCGGCACTATCCAGTTGGGGGAGTATTTCCTTGTACCACGTTTCTGACTGGGCTTCAAGTTCCGGGATCATCATCTGGCGTATAGTGTCAAGCTGCTGGGTGGGCGTCATCCCGTCCGGTGGAGACTTCAATACCCCTTTGGAGACCTGCCGCTGGAGTCCGGAAACCCTGACCATGAAAAATTCATCGATGTTATTTGCAAAAATCGAAAGAAATTTTACCCGTTCCAGAAGCGGATGACTTTTATCTCGTGCCTCGTCAAGTACGTGACGGTTGAACCGGATCCAGCTCAGTTCACGGTTGATATAGAACGAAGGGTCAATTACAGAAGGTTTCGGTGTATCCATTGTCATGTCCCCGTAAACAAGGATGTGTTCAGGCCGGTGCTCCCCGGTGTGTTACCAGTAGTGATAGGTGCATAATAAAATATATTCTTCCCTGACCGGGAGCATGGGATTACAAAAAAGGCAGGAATGCCAGATTTTTTGCCAGATATTGACTTCAAAGAGACTTTCCTGATTACCCGTTAAAGTTATGGAATTTGTGACAGTGTTCAATAAACTCCTGCTTCCGGTACTCGCTCGGGTTGACGGGAGGCCTGAGATACCCGATTTCCGGTGTCTGGAGTGCCGGGCAGAACGGGCAGAGCGCAGCATCCACATCATTGGCTTTTTCCCGGACCGGGCAAAAGTAGGTCCCGCTGGCGAACTGGACTGAATCTCCGCCAGGGAACGGTGTACCTGCCGGATGTCCCGGTTCATTCAATACAAGCATACAAAAACCGGCAAGCAGATATTTCAAAAACCTTATGGAAGGGGCATCGTCCCTGTCATCTGCCTGGCACTGGTCCCCGGCCATATCCCAGTACTTTTTCTGATCATCCGTAACCGGTTCGTTCATTGTCCTGAACACACCCTGCTGTTGTAAAAGGCGCAGGCGCTGGTACGTTCCCAGCAGGTGTTCGTTGATTTTCTTTGTCAGCCGGTCCCGGTATTCCGGTGAAATATCCTGGACACGGTTGCTGAAATTCTGTTTCATCCTCTGGATATCAGCAGGGGAGTGGTGCAGTACCAGGAGTGCGATACGCTCCCCAAGATCGCCACGGTTTTTTGACTGTTGCAGGTACCGACACTTCTGTCCTATGGTCGCTCTGACCGGAAGATAAGCGGAATTATCGTTTGGTACTGATGGTGTACTATCCATAGAATTGTACTCGTTTGATTTGTCAGGGTGAATCATATAATTTTGGGGAAATTGGGTTTGTATGTCCGAATATTTTTATATTCTCCTTTCCTACTTCATATCATGGTGATTGCCATGAGTGAATGTTTTATTTGTCAATAACCTGCGTTTTTTAGATACCACGTTACGGGACGGGGAACAGACCCCGGGTGTTTCGTTAAACCCGGACCAGAAACTCGAGATCGCGACAAAGCTTGCAGCCATTGGCATTGATGTGATCGAGGTTGGTTCTGCCGCCGCATCCGAAGGTGAGCGGGATGCGATAAAGCTCATATCAGAAGCCGGGCTTCCCGCAGAGATTTGCACCTATGTCCGGGCACTGCATCAGGACATCGATTTTGCCGCTGACTATGGAGCCTGTTCGGTTCATCTGGTTATTCCGGTGAGTGATTTGCATATTGCAAAAAAGATGCGCAAATCACGCGATCAGGTAGCAGCAATGGCCTATGATGCCGTTGAGTACGCGAAAAGCCGGGGTCTTGTTGTCGAGCTTTCCGGTGAAGATGCTTCGCGGGCTGATCAAACCTTCCTGCAGGAAATATTTTCTGAAGGAGTAAACCGTGGAGCTGACCGTCTTTGCTTCTGTGATACGGTGGGGCTCCTGACTCCGGAAAAGATTGCAAGGGATATCCCCCCGCTCTCAAAGATTGCGCCGCTTTCCATCCACTGTCATGATGACCTTGGGTTTGCACTTACCAACACGATGGCAGCACTCAAGTCCGGGGCCTCCTGCGCCCACGTAACCGTGAACGGCCTGGGAGAGCGGGCCGGCAATACTCCGCTTGAGGAAGTAGTAATGGCACTTGAAATCCTCTATGATTATCGGACAAGAATAAAGAAAGAAGAAATTTATTCGCTTTCCACCCTCGTCTCACGTCTTACCGGTGTCCCCCTGCCCATCAACAAAGCGATTGTCGGTGAGATGGCATTTACCCATGAAAGCGGAATTCATGCTCATGGCGTGATGCGTGAACCCACGACATACGAGTCGATCAAGCCGGAAATGATTGGGCGGAAACGACGCATTGTTCTTGGAAAGCATTCCGGCACCGCATCCGTAGAATCTGCCCTCAACGAGATGAATTATAAAGCTGATGATCTCCAGATAAAAGAGATTGTAAAAAGGATCAAACAACTGGGTGATTCAGGCAAACGGGTGACCGATTCGGATCTCATGGCGATAGCTGATGCAGTGCTTGCAATTGAATGCAAACCGATAATTAAAATGCGCCAGTTTACCGCAGTGTCCGGGAGTAATATGATCCCGACAGCATCAGTTACGCTTGTGGTAAACGGGCAGGAGATGACCGGGGCTGCCACCGGAGATGGTCCCGTGGATGCGGCGATGGAAGTTCTCCGGAAATGCGTTGCCGATGTAGCTGATATCCGGCTGGAAGAGTACCATGTGGATGCGATCCAGGGTGGAACTGACGCGCTGGTCGACGTAACAGTAAGATTAAGTAAAGATGGGAAGATAATTACTTCACGCGGCGCTCGCACAGACATCATTATGGCCAGTGTCGAAGCGATGATTGCCGGCATGAACAGATTATTGAGGGAAGAACATGAAAACCGGGGCAAAAATCCTCGTTGAATCACTGCAACGCGAAGGGGTCGAAACCATATTCGGCTACCCGGGCGGTGTGGTGCTGCCGATCTATGATGAACTCTACGATTCACCATTACGGCACATCCTTGTACGGCACGAACAGGCAGCAGCGCATGCCGCGGACGGGTATGCACGGGCGAGCGGTCGTGTAGGTGTATGCCTCGCAACATCAGGCCCCGGAGCATGTAACCTCGTAACCGGTATTGCCACTGCATATATGGATTCCGTGCCGATCGTTGCACTTACCGGGCAGGTCCCGACAAATCTCCTTGGTAATGATGCATTTCAGGAATCTGATATCACCGGTATTACTATGCCGGTCACCAAACACAACTACCTGGTAAAAAGTGCAGGTGAACTCAGCAGAATTATCCAGGAAGCATTCTATATCGCAGGTACCGGCAGGCAGGGGCCGGTTCTCATCGATATCCCCAAGGACGTGAGTACCGGTCTTTCCGAAGATGTGAAGTTACCGACAAAGGTCACGCTCCGTGGCTACAATCCCACTTACAAGGGGCATAAACGCCAGATAGAGAAAGCCCTCGAACTGCTCGGTCATGCCGAGCGCCCGCTCATCTATGCCGGAGGGGGCATTATCTCATCGAATGCATCTCCCGAACTTCTGGAATTTGCCACACTTGCAGCCATCCCGGTCACGACAACGCTGATGGGGATCGGGTGCATTCCCTGCCATCACCCCCTTAACCTTGGTATGCTGGGGATGCATGGGACAGAATATGCAAATTTCGCGGTGACGGAATGCGATCTCATGATCGCAATCGGTGCACGGTTCGATGACCGGGTAACCGGAAAGATCGATACCTTTGCTCCTCATGCAAAGATCATCCATATCGATATCGACCCGGCCGAGATTGGCAAGAACAAACGTGTCGATATACCAATTGTCGGCGATGTAAAAGCGGTGTTACAGGACGTGCTGGCGCTCATGAAGAAGCGTGATGCTCACGAGACGTGGTTAAAAAAGATCAAGCACTGGAAACAGCACCACCCGCTCAAATGCCCGGAGAACGGTGCACTACGCCCGCAGTTTATTATCAGGACACTGAGCGATCTCGTGAAAGATAAGGCTGTAATAGTCTCTGAAGTTGGCCAGAACCAGATGTGGACAGCGCAGCACTTCTGTTTCCACAACCCGCGTACCTGGATTACATCCGGGGGTCTTGGTACTATGGGATACGGACTCCCGGCTGCAATGGGGGTGCATTTTGCACGGCCGGATGTTCCGGTCTTCGATATTGCTGGTGATGGAAGTATCCAGATGAATATCCAGGAGTTCGGTACCATCGCATCCAACAAGATCCCGGTGAAGGTTGCCATCTTGAACAACATGTATCTCGGGATGGTCCGACAATGGCAGGAGCTCTTCTATGACCACCGGTATTCGTTTACAGAGCTCCCTCCAGTCGATTTTGTCAAGATCGCGAATGCCTACGGTATCGAAGGGATCCGGGTTGAATCACCGGATGAGGTGCTGCCGGGATTACAGGCCTCCCTTGACTGTGACGGGCCGTTTATCATGGATTTCCGGATCGAACGCGAAGAGAACGTGTTTCCTATGGTTCCTGCCGGTGCTGCGATCAATGAGATGATAGGGGGGCATCCCCGGTCATGAAGCCGCACACGTTATCCATCCTTGTCGAGAACAAGGCTGGTGTACTCTCGCGGGTCACCGGACTCTTCTCTCGGCGGGGATTCAACATCGAGAGCCTTGCGGTTGGCCCCTGCGAGGAGCCGGATATGAGCAGGATCACTATCGTTGTCATCGGTGACGATGATAAGATCGAGCAGGTGATGAAACAGCTCAATAAGCTCATCGATATAATCAAAGTCTCGGATCTGACAGATAGCGAGCGGGTGGAGCGGGAGCTCGCCCTGATTAAGGTTACTGCCGAGCTGGGGAGTTCCCGTGCGGAGATCATGCAGATCGCATCCATATTCCGGGCACAGATTGTCGATGTCGGAGCAAAAACCCTGATCCTTCAGGTCATAGGAGATACGGATAAGATCGATGCACTTGAAAAACTGCTGCGCCAGTACGGGATCAAGGAGTTTGTCCGGACGGGAACAATTGGTATTCTTCGTGGATCAAAGACGGTAACAAGCGGGAAATAATATTTTTTTTGGTTATTGAAAATACCGGCTTCATATGGAGAAATAGATTTCAGGAAAAAATGTGCCTGATTACCACTTACGGAGTGTCGATCTTATCTATAGTCGCATGATAGCAACGGTTTTTTTTAATTATTGGGGGTATGTTTTGGCATTTTTTATTTCCCTGTTCAGTACGTTCCTGTATCCCCTTCGATTTAGAAAGAGCGTACGGGTGAAACAGTATAATGAGGGATTGCAGGACTTAATATTCCGGAGTCTGGTGGCACAGATCATGACTATATGAAAAACAGTATGGGGAAGTGGGAATTATACTTTTTTTGCGATGGTTTCAAGAGCAATCTCGATTACGGTGTGAAGTTCATTGTCTTTGAATGGTTTCAGGATATATCCGTACGGAATGCTTGCACCGACCCGCTCCAGTGTCTTGGTGTCACAGATCGCAGTAATATAAATTACCGGTATGTGGTATTTTTTCCTGATAATATCCGCTGCCTGTACACCGTCCATTTCTCCTGCAAGTTCGATATCCATAAGGACAATATCCGGACGCAACTCACCAGATTTTTGTATGGCATTCTCAGCCGTGCTCTCGCACCCGACAACAGTATAGCCAAATTTTTGTAGTGTTAATTCAAGAGTTGCTGTTACTTCGGGTTCATCATCCACAACCAATATTTTTGCCCGGTTCATAACTCAACGTTACTGATTTTGTCTGTGGATTATTTGAATTGATTGATTCATTCGCAATTTTTTTCATATATTACTGAGTTTTCTTAGACCCTCCAAACGGTATTTCAGTGTTTAATTTTTCTTTGGTTCCTTTGCCTTTTAAAAAATACACTGATCAGGACAATAATTTCGCGAATTGTTCTTTTATCTTTCTCTTCGTTTCAAAGAAGAGCGGTGAGGTCCATGCTGAACAGGTTCAAAAAAAAAACAGAAGACTGACAGAAGTATCCACGGAGTGTGGATTTAAAAAAAATTGTTACCCGGGTTTCGGTTTCGAGCTTTTCAATAGTGGACCTTAATGACGAGAGATGATAATTATCATACGAACGGCAGGGTAAAATAACGCTTTTCGATCGGTCCGGATGACGAGCTGAAAATATCCGGTAAACAAGTACTCCCCGTCCTGATTTCCAAGACAAAAAAATATTATCGTTATTATAATTTTCCTAAGTTTTTGGGGTTTTTTCGATTATGTTATATGTTAGCATACCACAAAGTATTTTGATATAATGTTTGGTTTGCCAATCTTGACTATGGCTTTGGTCGGGGGTGCGTTTCTCCTGATTATTCTCGCATTGCTGTTCTGGGGACTTAATTTTAAAGAGGTCACATCATGATAGATCCTGTTGCTGCCGGGCTGGTTGCAATTTATTTTATTGCATTGGTCGGGATAGGAATCTGGGCTTCAAAAAAGATCCATAACATGGCAGATTATGTTGTTGCCGGACGCTCTCTGGATTTCTGGGTATTTACGCTGCTCATGATCGGTTCTGTCTGCTCCGGGATGTCACTGCTGGGTGTCTCTGGGCTGGGATACAAATTTGCCTGGCCTACTATCTGGGAACAACTTGCAGTACCTCTGTCAATTGCATTTTGTATTATTTTCTTTGGCGTAAAGATGCACGCGGTTGCGAAAACGTCCGGGTATATGACTGTGCAGGACTACCTTGCCCACCGGTTTGAGAGCGAAACATCCCTGCGGGGGATGAGTGCGACCGCGGGAATCGTCGTATCGATGATTTATCTTGCCGGGCAGTATACCGCTATAAGCATAGTGCTCATGTGGCTGTTCGGTCTTCCCCACTGGATGGCACTGCTTATCGGGGCGGCAATTGTTACTCTCTATACCGTGATAGGCGGGCTCTATGCAGTTGCCTGGACCACGCTCGTTCAGGGAATGATGCTGATAGTCGGAGTCCTTATCATGGCCCCGATTGTTATTATGAAAGCCGGAGGGTTTACCCATATCAACGAAGTGATGGCAGCGGTAAACCCGACCCATGTCGATCCCTGGGTAACGGGAGCCGGTGCGGTATTTACTCCGGAGTATATCTTCTCGTTTGCGCTCCTTCTCACGATCGGCCTTGCCTGTGCACCCCATGTTATCAACAACATCCTGTGTGCAAAGGATGTCAAATATTTCAAGTGGGCTCCGCTGGTAGCATTCGGGATTTATGCTGTGGTCATGTTCCTTCTCAAGTTTTCCGGGTTTGCAGGAATTGTGCTCGTCAATGAGGGGATTGTCCAGCTCCCCAAGGTACCCAATGCTTCAGACTTCATCTTTGTCTATGGTGTACAGGCAGCAATGCCCAGTATGTTTCTGTGGGGAATATTTGCGGTGATTGTACTTGCTGCGGTCATGTCAACAACTGACCGCCTCATGTTGACCATCGGTACATATTTCTCGTGGGATATCTACAAAAAGATCCTCAGACCCGATGCACCTGATAAGCAGGTCCTTGTTGTCAGCCAGGTCTCGGTTTTTGTTGCGGCGGTTGTAACACTGCTCCTTGCCCTGAACCCTCCGGAAATGCTTGTCTGGCTTATCTGGGCAGGTATTGGTATCATGTTCGCAACATTTGCAATACCTCTGCTCGCAGGTTTATACTGGCGTCGGGCAACCCGTGAAGGAGCTCTTGTTTCAATGGTGCTTGGATTAACTGCCTCTGTTGTGTTTGGGGGAATCGCCTACTTCAAGCTCGCAAAATTACCTATGCATTTTTCCTTCTATGCATTTGTCATTGCTCTCATCGCAATGATTGTTGTCAGCTTCCTGACAAAACCGACAAGCGAGAAGGTTCTTGATGAGACCATGACAGGATGGTATATCCAGAAATAGTCCTTTTTCTTTTTTATAATAATACACAACGGACTGTGTGTTTTTGCCAGCGATCAGGGAGCCCGATTCAGGTGATATGTATACATTTTTTGTAATAGCCTCCCTGATGGGAGGACGGGCTCCAGACCAAGGACCCATGAACATCGCCCAGGTGATCCACGTGGAGCGAAGCGTCACTCCTGTCATTTTTCGTGATTTTTCACAATAGACTGTGTGTTTTAAAAAAAAAATTTCAACCTTATGAAAGTTTCACTTCACTTTACTCCCTGATACATACCGGCTCCAAAAAAAGGCAATACGCTTTCAATGCAGCAGTGTTCGCACAATAATTAAGGACATGACCTGCTTTACCTTCGTCATTTGTGGTCTTCTCCCATCATTGAAAAACAGCGGAATTAACAGGACGTATATTTTTCACAACGGTGAATCATTTAAATTCTGCACGCAAACGTATGAACAGTGAAAACCGCAATTCTTGGTGGTGGGCTTTCCGGGCTTACCCTGGCGCGCCTGTTGCATGAAAATGGCAGGGAAATTATTGTTCTCGAAGCGGAGCCGGACTATGGCGGACTCTGCCGGTCAAAAACACAAAAGGGATATACCTTTGACATTGGCGGTTCGCATATCATTTTTTCACGCGATGCGGAAGTGCTCTCTTTTATGCGCCGGATGATTGCCGCCAATGAACAGGTGAATGATCGTAATACAAAAATTTTCTATAAACAACACTTCGTAAAATACCCCTTCGAGAACGGGCTTTCTGATTTACCCGAAGATGACCGGTTTGCCTGTGTCTATGGCTTTATAAAAACCCTGATTGCGGTTGAAAAGGGTGAGGTGCCCCCTCCTGAAAATTTCCGAGAATGGATTTACTATACCTTCGGGGACGGGATTGCTGAATGCTACATGGTTCCTTATAATGAGAAAATCTGGAAGTACCCCACTGACCGGATGTCGCTGCACTGGGTCGATGGTCGGATACCCCGCCCCCCGGTCGAGGATGTAATCAAATCCGCGATTGGAATAAAAACTGAAGGATATACCCACCAGTCGGTCTTTTCCTATCCGCTGGATGGCGGGATTGAAGCGCTCGTGCGTGCGATAGCACACCCCGTCGAAAAATTTATCCAGACCGGGTTCAGGGTTACTTCCATAACAAGATCCGGTAAAAAATGGCTCATCAGGAATGGTGATAAAATTATCAGGGCAGATCATTGTATCTGCACAATGCCGGTACAGCACCTGGTACCTTGTTTAAAGGGTGTTCCCGACGAGGTTAAAAAGGCGACAGAATCCTTAAAGTACAATTCTCTTGTGTGTGTTAATATAGGTATCAGAGGACCCGTGCCGGCAATTTCATGGCTCTACGTTCCCGATCCCGGTGTCGGAAGAACCAACAGGATATCTTTTCCCTCAGGATACAGCCGGCATGTGGCACCTGAAGGATGCAGTGCGATTCTCGCTGAAATCACCCACCAGCCTGGTGACGAGGTCTCTGCCATGTCTGACGATGAACTCATAGGCCAGGTGTCGGAGATGCTCCGGAAAATGGAGATCATACGTGAGGATCAGATAGTTTATTCATCGGTCGAAAGGCAGCCATTTGCATATGTGGTGTATGATCTTGACTACCAGAAAAATATTGCAATTGTAAAGGAATATTTTAATAAAACCGGTATTCCCCTTGTCGGCAGGTTCGCACAGTTTGAGTATCTGAATATGGATGGTTGTATCAGAAGTGTTATGGATTTTGTGTCATCCCGGCAACAACAGGATTGATTATTTAATTACATCACGCTTATAATACGTAAACTTCTACAATGTACAGGAGATTTTATCCCCATGATATCGGTCATTATCCCGACCTTTAATGAAGAAGAGAATATAGCACAGTGTCTCGTCTCACTCACTCACCAGACGGTTCCCCGGGATGAGTATGAGATCATTGTGGTGGATGGCGGCTCAAAGGATGAAACCTGCAGTATCGCGGGGAAATATGCAGATACAGTATTCGTCCAGACCAGCAAAAAAGTAGGTGGTGCCAGAAATGATGGAATCATGGCAGCAAAAGGGGAAATTGTTGCTACCACTGATGCCGATTGCATACTTCCACCGAACTGGATAGAACTTATAAAAAAGGACTTTCTTGATGAACACCTTGTCCAGTTGTATGGCCCGGTTTATCCGATCGAGGTGGGAATCGGCAATAAATTGTCCCTGCTTCTCGCAAATACCTTCTCCCGGGTCGGATATTACAGTCAGACGTTTTATTACACCTTAGGATGCAATACGGCATTCCGGAAAGATGCATTCATCAAAGCCGGGATGTACCGTTGTATCGATGCCGGAGACGATCTGGAAATAGCTTTGCGCATGAAGGATCAGGGGAAGGTTGTGTTTGATGGCAGGCTTAAGGTAGGTTTTTCGATGCGCCGTTATGAACAATACGGTACTCTGAAATCCCTTTATGAATGGGTCTATATTGTGTCCCATGGTGGCGAGACCCAGAAGTATTCGTACACCCAGAAAAAATACAAATAACCCGCCATTCTCCGGCTCTTCATTTTTATACTTGGTGTTGCATGCCAGCGGATCACCAAAAAGCAAACGATAAACAAAAGATTACTGATACGATATCTGCATTTAATCAGAGTGAATTCGCCCGGCTTTTAGGAATGCAGATTACTGCTGCTTATGATGGCTATGCCCGCGTTGTCATGGATTGTAATGGGAAAAAAAACCCGTATAATGTTGCCCATGGCGGGGCGATTTTTGCTCTTGCAGATCAGGCGTTTGGTATAGCTGCAAACTGTGCGGGAATAAACCGGGTTGCAGTCTCAATCCACATCCAGTATATTGCCCCGGCTACCGGCCCTCTTGTTGCAGTTGCCCATCGTGTTGACGAGAATGGTACACATTCCGTGTTTCGTGTCCTTGTATATCAGGAAGAACGCATAATCGCAGAGTTTGACGGCGTAGCAATCCGGGTACCAATGGTTCCGCCCTGAACAAAAGAAAAAAAACCTTGTTTTTACATTAGGATCCAGTATTTTTCAAAATAACTGAGTTATCTCCTTTTTAAAAACAGAAGAACACCTGTGAGATGAGATCTGCCGACGCATGCAACCGTTTGGATCATTTGGATAACCATCGCGTTATCTGTTGTAACTCAGACAATCCCGTGAATATAATATATGGAACGGGAAAAAGGGGAGCTATGACAGAAAACCCGTGTGATCACTGCAACAAAGACTGTGTTGGCGGTATCATATATGGTAACTGTCAGCAATTCCTCCTCTGGCGCAGGGAAATCAGTCATATATCTGTTCGCATGGATAGCCTGTTTAATCCGCGACGATCAATTTCTTTTCCTGAAAACTAGATATTAAGTGCACACTACTACGTGTACCTCTCCCTCCTGACGGGATTTATTTGTTATATTCTGATACCATGGGTTATTAACCGGCATGGAACAGGAAATATTTTAAAAAAATGTTACATCCAGCCGGATTTGTTTTTCATTCACGGCTTTTTTAGTGATTTGAAAAAATGATGGGAAAACCTATTCATTGATATATTCTGACAGGAATTGTTCATTATGCCAATTATGAAAATCCGTGGGGGAGACCTCGATCTTGTCGAGTATGAATTCACTTCATTTCCGCCGGGACAAAATCTCAAAACTCTGGGGTATGAAAAGAAGACCTACAAACTGAAACCCGTGAAAGAAAAAATTACCGTGACAGCCCCGGCACGAATACATCTCACCGTGCTCGATATGAACCGGTTTGCTCCAGATCATCCCGGAGGTGGCGGGATCGGGTTTGCAATTCAGGTCTATTGCACAGCAGAAGTCACCTGCATAAAAAAGGGTTTGGAGATCGATTACAGTCGTTCTGCCATCATTGAAAATTTTGTGGCCGTCTTTAAAAAAACGGTAGGATATTCTGGTGGCTTTAAAATCAGAGCAACCGATCATCAGTATAAGCATGTCGGACTCGGCTCCACCAGCACAATTATGATTGCAGTAGCAACCGGAATGAACGAAGCGCTCGGGCGGCCGCTGACAAACGACCAGCTCAGAAAACTGATCGGGCATAATTATGTTGAAGAAACAGCTGACGGCAATATCGCGTTTGGTTTTGAAACCGGTGTCGGACCGGCGGTAAGCACGTATGGGGGGATGGCAATTCTTGGAGATGAACTCTCTTTAGTCTATCACCATCCCTTTGCTCCCGGTAAAAACGTGTATATCATTATTCCCCCCACAAATATCTCTTCTGCCGGAACTCAGGAATTTGACCTCCTTATGAATAAGGCGCGGAACCTCGATTACCGTGACCGGGAACTAAAGGCATATCTGTTCCTGATGGATCTCGTACCGGCGCTTGAACAGGATAATGTTAAGAAAGCAGGAGATGTTATCTGGGAGATTGAATTCAGGGGATCAAAACGGGCTGAGATTGAACACCACAGCTATGAGATTTACCATTATATGAGCCAGCTCAGGGAGGCAAAACTGGAATTTGTCGGCATGAGTTCTGTAGGTCCTTCCATCGCCGTAGTAACCCGACTGGATAAAAAAGCGCTGGAAAAAATTCTCAAGCCTTTGGGCCTTCACATTGCAATTGTCACAAAAGCAGATAATGAAGGGTTGAAAATCTCTTAAAAAAATTTCCTTTTCATTTTAACAGATAATGGAATATCTCGTGCACGGTCAGGTATTTACCATGTTTTTGCCATGTGTGGGTTTTTTACCTGTTGAAGCCAGTAACACAGGGTAATTTATTTGGTAAATATCGCTTTTATTTCTGAACGTATCAGGTCTTTTCCCCTGACACGCATCGGCCACCGGTGAGTTTTTACCGATAGAGGAGTGAGCCCGGAAAAAAGGTCAATTACTTCCTCCCGGGAAAAATAATGGGTGATGATACCTGATCCTCTCAGGAATGTTGTGGTCTCTGTCTCAAATCCGGATCCACACCGGAAATCATCAGTTGAAAAGTCAGAAAAGAACAGAATACCTCCCGGTTTGAGATTATGTTCCAGTACTAATGGTATCATTTTCCTGTCATGCTTCTGCAGATGTCCAAAAATATGGATCGCGAAAATCCCGTCAAATGAGTTTTTTTTAAATAAAGAATGGCGGACATCGGCAACAATGAATTCGCACGATGATGTAGTTTTGAATCTCTTCTTGCTTAATGAAACTGCGCGTGGAGAAAAATCGACTGCTGTCACATCCCACCCCCGCTGAATCATTGTTGAGAGTGTTTTGCCGTTTCCGCATCCAAGTTCGAGCACACTGGATCCAGCGGGAAGTTTCCGGCAGATCGTGAGTTATGCCTCCCCAGAGTAATCCTCTTTTTGAATAATCTGCTTCCCAGGCATTTGTGACAGGTCCCATAGAAAAACTACTCTTTTTTAAATTTTACCGGTATAGATTGTTTCGAATATTCTGCCTTGGATCAGTCAGTCTGTTATACTATATATCTCACATCGCAATAAATATGCGATTTCCTGTTTTTTACCCCAGTACCTGAAGATATTTAAAAAAAAATTTTGTTACGTATCCGGACCATTTCTTCCAGGCCAGACAACTGTTCAGGGCATAAGAAAAATAATATATAAAAACGAAATGCGATGTTTTTTTTAAAAACGGGATGAAATATCTAACTTGTTCTTACAGGTATTCTCATGCATAAACCACGTATCATGCAGTTTGCAATCGCTATCTTAATACTTGCAATAATTTTTATTACAGCGTTTATACTTCTGCCAAAAGACGAGAAAAGAACCGTTGTTGTCTACACATCGGTTGATCAGGTCTATTCAGAACCGGTATTCCGGGATTTTGAAAATATAACCGGAATAAAAGTCCTGGCAGTGTATGATGTTGAAGCAACCAAAACCACTGGACTCGTCAACCGTCTTATTGCTGAAAAGGGATATCCACGGGCTGATGTATTCTGGAGCGGTGAATTCGGTCAGACCCTCCTCCTGAAGAATGAGAGTGTGCTTGCCCGGTACACATCCCCCTCTGCGTCTGATATCCCCACAAATTTTAAAGACAAAGAGGATTACTGGACCGGTTTTGGAGGCAGGGCGAGGGTTTTTTTAGTCAACACGGACAAACTCGCCGCGGACCTGTACCCTCATACGATCAACGATATGCTCGATTCACGGTACCCTGCTGACTCGATCGGGATCGCCTACCCCATGTTTGGCACATCTGCTACTCATGCAGCTGCACTTTACAGTATGCTTGGCAGGGAAAAAGCCAGTGCCTTCTTCTCCAATCTTAGCCAGCGCCAGATCCGGGTTACTGACGGCAACTCGGTTGTCCGCGATCTTGTTGCAGATGGGCAACTTGCCTTTGGCCTGACTGACACGGATGATGCCTGCGGCGCTGTGGAAAAGGGAGCTCATGTCGTAGTCGTTGTTCCTGACCAGCAATCCGGTGAGATGGGAACCCTGGTTATTCCCAATACCGTTGCCCTGATCGCAGGAGCACCCCACGTGACGGAGGCAAAAATCTTTATGGATTACCTGCTTGACAGAAAGACCGAGAATAATCTTGTATCATCCGGCTGGATCCAGATCCCGTGCCGGGATGTCTCATCCCGGATTACCTGCATGAACCTGACTGGTATCAGGACTATGAACGTTTCATACCAAGAGGTTTATACCGGTATACCTGCCGCCCAGAAAGACCTCACTGAGATCTTCATCCGGTAACCGGTATGGCTGCCCTCCGCTCTCTTTTTCAGACGATCCGTTGGCATCTCTGCAGGGAGCACACCATCTGGCTCCTGCTGCTGGTCATATTTTTTTTATCGATCCTGTCTCCCCTGCTTGGACTCGGCATGGATTTTCTGCAGGCACTTGGCCGGGGAACCCTCGATCTCTCCTCCCCCTTCCTGCTCTCGTACCGGCGCCTCGGTCTTCTGGCGGCAAGCATCGGGTTTGCTGCTGCTGTGGCTTTCACCGGTTTACTTGTGGGAACCCTTCTGGTCTCGACCCTCTGGCGGATGTCCCGGACGATCCTTGTCCTCACTCTGCTTTCCCTGCTCGCCTTTGCTGCCATTCCCCCGTATATTCATGCCCTGACCTGGTCTGCTCTGATGGGATACATGGCAGATTTCCTGCCCGGTGTGCCTGTCAGTGGCTGGGGAATCAGCTACTGGGTGGAATTCATGGCACTGCTGCCAGTTGCAACACTCCTGGTATGGATTGCGTTTGCATCGGTTGACCCCGCTCTGGTTGAGGCAGGACGGGTGGTACGGCCGGACATAGACATCTTCGCCCGGATCCTCCTGCCCCTCTCGGCTCCTGCGCTGGGTGCTGCCTTCGGCCTTCTCTTCCTGCTCTGCTGTTCCGATTACTCCATCCCTTCCCTCTTCGGGGCTGATGTCTATGCCCTGGACATTTTTGCCCAGTTCAGTATGTCGGCGAGCCCGGCACAGGCATTCCTGTATGCGCTCCCTCTTATGTTCATTACCATATTTGTTATCATCTCATGCCGCTCCGGAATCCGTACCCTCGCCCAGACTCCTGACTGGTTGTCAGCCCGGTTCGGTACAGGCTCCGCGGTTTCCCCGCACCTTTGTCCTGCTGCAGTACCTTGCCTGCGGAATAATGGGGATTCAGATCCTTGTTCTGCTATCCGGTCTGATATTTACCACAGGCTCTTTTGCGACATTCACCAGTTCCGTTTTTATGGCACAGGGAGAGCTGGTCTATAGCCTGATGATTGCTATCGGTGTTATCATTGCTTCCCTCCCAATGGCACTGGCTGCCGCGTATGAGCTGAAAAAGCCTGGCCTCCGCGGCGTTGCGGCATGGACCCTTGTCCTCCTTCCGCTCGCAATCCCTGCCTCCCTGACCGGGATCGGGATGGTCACGTTCTGGAATGCTGTCGGCCCAGGTATTCTCTACCCGGGCATTTTCCTTCCCGTACTGGTAGGGATCGCGCGATTCGCACCGATTGCCGCCATCATTCTTTTTGTCCAGCTCCGGTTTATTGACCCGATCCTTTTCGATGCTGCAGATGTCTTCTCTCAGGGTCTCATCATGAACTGGGGAGGGATACGATTACCCCTGCTTGCACCCGGCCTTGTCGTTGCAGCAGGGATCCTGGCATCTCTTTCCCTTGCCTGAACTTGGAGCAACCCTTGTGGTGGCACCACCTGGTCATGCAACCCTTACGATGCGGATCTACAATTACCTTCACTACGGTGCAGCCGGAGAAGTGGCAGGCTTATGTCTTATGATTACGATACTTACTCTGGTTGTGGGTGGATTTACGGTTGCTGCATTGTACTGGCTGTACAGAAAACCGCAAGGCATGAAGGAAAACGGGGGCGTTTAGCAAATGATCATTCTTGATGAGGTGAGCAAATCGTTTGGGAACCACATGGCGGTAAACCGGGTTACCCTGACAATACCCGACCGGGCGCAGATTGCCCTCCTTGGACCCTCCGGCAGCGGGAAAACCACCCTCCTCCGCCTTATAGCCGGGCTGGAGATGCCGGACTCGGGCCTCATCTCGATGAACGGCAGGGTTGTGAGCAGTCCCGGGATTTTGTACCCCCATATGAGCGAAATATCGGTTTTGCGTTCCAGTCAGCCGCCCTCTGGCCTCATAAGACCGTTGCGGGGAATATCCTTTTTGCCATAAGTTCCCTGTCAAAAAATGTGCAGGAAGAGAGACTGTCGACGCTCCTGGAACGCATGGGGATTGCGCACCTGCGGGACCGGTACCCTGACCAGATCTCCGGAGGAGAAGCACGGAGAGCAGCACTTGCCCGGGCTCTTGCGTCCCGGCCAGAAACATTACTGTGCGATGAACCGCTGACAAACCTTGATCGCCCGTTGCGGGACGACCTGCTCGGGCTGATTGTGGAATCATCAAAAATCGCAGGTTCATCTTTGCTTTATGTAACCCATGACGAGTACGAGGCGACAAAGGTAGCCGATACCATCCTGCGGTTCAAGAACGGGAAGATCGTCCGGTGATACGTTTCCATGAAGGAAAAAAACCTTAAGCATCTTGCTATCAATGCGGGGTATCTCATTACCGGCATCCTGATTATCGCTGGTATCATGGTCATCCTCCAGAGCCTGCTCGGGTTTGTGGAAGTCCATACCACTCCTTCCGGATGGCAGATTATCCGGCCCCGGATGAGGTGTCGACGCTCGTTATCGAGAATGATACGGTCTGGACCGGGGGGAAGAATGGTGTGATCATTATCAACCGCTCAACTTCTGCAAGAACCAGTATTCCCGAACCCTCACCTTCGTTTGGATATGTGAGGCAGATAATGCGGGACCGCAATGGCTGGATCTGGGTCGGTCATGACAGCGGGCTTGCACGCTTCCGGAATGGTTCATGGCAGGTGGTCGTACCAGCTCCGGGAGTTCCGTTCACCAGGGTACTCAGCATCGCGGAGTTGCCCGGATGGCACGATTGTGATAGGGACAGATACTGATGTTCAATCATATACAAATGGAATCTGGACAAGCCTTCTGGGAAATAACGCACCAGCCATTGCATCCGCTGATGTCCTGCTTGTTGATAATGACGGGGGCCTCTGGGTCGGGTGCGGGTCGCCGACACACGGAGGGCTGTACCGTTTGAACGGCACGCTCTGGTCTTCTTACTCATTAAAGGACGGCCTTCCCCACCTGTCAGTACGGGGAATGACACAGGCTCGCGATGGTTCTGTCTGGGTTGCAACCGGTTTCTCGCGCCAGGGAGGAGCAGCCCGGTACTTCGCAGGGAACTTTACGAACCTGACAGTTGCGGACGGACTTGCCGGGGAATCGACGCGGTCCGTGTATGAAGATAACGATGGCAGGATGTGGATCGGTTCAGAGTATGACGGTGTTGCTGCCGGAGCTCCCGGAAAGTGGAAAATTCTGACGAATAAAGACGGATTGGCTGGCTACGAAGTCAAGACAATGGTACAGGATCAGGATGGCACCTACTGGCTGGGTACAAATGGCGGGCTAAGCCGAATTGGCGGTACGGTTGATTAAATACCATCTTTTGATTGTTTATAAAATATCAGAAGTTCCCTTGTATCTCCAGGGATATAATCATCAAAGGTTTTTTGACTTTTTCTGGTTCTGATGGTGGATCATCTCTGGGGTCAACCGAAGGATAAACTCAATACGCTCAAATATGTTTACGGTAAAGAACTGAGTATTAAAAAAATCAATCCATTCTTGACAAACTATCCCCGGACGTAGGTACTATGGATTTCACTGAAGCACAACAAAAGCGCTCTGAACTTGCAACGCAGCTCAGGAATGGTCAGATTACCACTGCCCAGTATACCTCAGCTATCAACGCCCTCCGCGTGACAGATAGCTCAGGCAGGTGGTGGCAACCTAATCCTCTGGAAGAGGGATGGCTCGTCTGGGATGGAAAAGCATGGCAGACGGAATCCCCGGGAAGCACGGGACTCCAGGCTGTACCAGCACAACAGTCCCGGGACTTCAACCAGAAAACACAACTGATGAGTGTCGATGAGTTTAAAAAAATCTCCCGGGAAGTGCCTCTCGCACAAAGACCCCAGAAATGGTGGGATCTGCTCTCAATCCTCGGGGGTGTTGCAGCTGCTGTCATCTGGTTCCTGTATGGCGGACTCCGCGAAGGGTTCGACAGTATATCGGCGTTCCTGATGATTGTAATGCCGGTTGCACTGGTTATTTTCCGGTCGAATATTGATAGCATCCTCGTTCCGGTCCAACCGCAACGGAAAAAGTTCCCCCGGGTGCTTTTAATCGGTCTGGGACTCGCTGCACCTTTCCTCACCGCCTGGATCCTTTATAACATCTTTTATATCAGCCAGTATCCGTTGATGCAGGCAAATATTATCATTGGAACACTTGTCTCCTATGTTATTGTCCGGGATCCTGTGGTTTCTGGGAGTAATAGTCAACGCTCCAGACCATTTACCGCAACCGGTGTGAGCATAATTCTCTGTGTGATGATAATTTCACTTCTGGTTGTGCCCGTTATGGCAGATGACTGTACCCGCGACCCGCTGAATGCCCAGGATTGTCTGAGAACCCCGGGATTTGCAGAAATTATGGCGGGGCTTGTCGCGGCAATTCTTGCAGGTCTCATCAATGGCCCTATTATCCTCCAGACATTCCTGCAGAATATCGCCAACAGTGCCAGCCCGGCTGGACAGTCTGTTATCAACCAAACTGTTCTGACCGGAGACCTGCAGAACCTCATCAATGATCTGACAAAACAAGGCAAGTATGTCTCGAATGCAACACTCCCCCAGAAAGCATGGTATAATCTGCCCATCAAAGCGCAATTATCTGATTATTTTACCGGATCAGAGCGTCTCCACTGCGAGGAGGCAGCTAACTACGGAGCAGCAATTTTAAAGCCCCTACAGGCACAATTTGGCAAGGATGTAAAACTCGGACAGATTTTCATTGAAAGAAACACGTTGATGAACCATACAGCCAATGTAATCCAGTTCCCGAATGGTGAAAAATATATTGTTGATGTCTGGAAAAGCCTGATTGAGGGTAAGCCAGTAATTTATAATCAGGCTGACTGGGTCAAAGAATGGAATGGAACCCTCGGGGGTTCGCCAACGGTAAATGTCCTCATGTTTTAGAGGTTCGAAGAGGTGATAAAATGCAAACAGCTCAGATAAGTCCTGAACAAAAAGTCATTGAAGAAAGGTTTGAAGGAATAAAAAACATGGCAGTTGATCCGGAAAAAACTGCTGTAGCACAGTTCGGATCTATGGAATCATGGATATTTCAACTTGGGGAGTACCGGCTATTCTTAAATCCGCTTACGAAAACCTGGTACTATTTTGACCGTATCCACAATGATTTAAAAGACCTGAAACACCCTGCAGGGTCAGGTTTTTTTTACCTCAATGGCGATAATCTCGAATTTTCTCAGTATGGGGCAACACCTGCGGCTTCTTCGGAGGTTAAATGTCAAAAATGCGGAAATTTTCTTAACCCGAACCTTAAGTTCTGCAACCAGTGCGGGGCAGCAGTCCCGGCTGCACCAACCCCTTTTGCCCAGCCGGTACTCCGTTTCTGTCCTGACTGTGGTGCTCAAATCAATCAAGGAGCAAAATTCTGCAATAGTTGCGGTAAAAAACTGGTCTGATAAACGCATGTGGATTGGAAAAACATGTCTTTTTTTATAATTTTTAAAAAGTCCTGATAGGTAAAACAAAATCAATATCGTTTTCACAAACAATCCCTTTAGTATACTTATTAATCTGAAGACCATGTTTTAGTGGAGAATGAAAATGGCCGATATTTCCCCGCCGGAAAATTCCCGGCAGATATGCCCGGATTGCAACAGCCCGGTTCCTCCCGGGAAGAAGTTCTGTGAGTCATGCGGTGCAAAAATTGATGCCCCGCTCCGCTGCCCTCAGTGTGGTGCACCTGTCAGTGAAGGAATAAAATTCTGCGAGTCGTGTGGAGCGTCTCTTGGTGAGCCTGTGGAAGTAAAACCCCCGGAGATTATCCCCGAAATTCCCGGGCACGCTCCGGTGCCTGGAACGATTCAGGATACCACAAATTCACAACTGCCAAAAAAACCCCTTCCGACCATGACATTAGCAATTGCCGGGATCGTCATCCTCATTATTCTGGCTCTGGGAGCATACGTTGTTGTTTTGCCAGGGCTTTCCGGCACAGGCCCTTCGCAAAATAGCGGAGGAAGTACTCCATCTCCTGTAATCCCTGCCGCTACAGGTACCGCACAGGGATCATCCCAATCCGGAGGATCTTCTCTTGTGACGGGAACCCTCACACCCGGACCGACAGATGCAGTACCTCCTACCCTTGCAGTGAACTTCCAGGCTGAACGTGATCCAATATCCGGCATAGTAACCGTCACCTTTACCGGAGGTGCGGGTCAAAACGGCGTCAGGGAAGTAGTATCTGTTCTCACCCGGTCTGACGGTCAGGTTGTCACGAAAACTTTCACGCTCACGCAGGTAGGAACGAGCGAGACCCTCCAGGGAACAAAAATGACCGACCGCATTCAGATTACCGCGTATTATTATAATGGGAATCGGTATACGGTTCTTGATCAAATCTTCGAATACAAAAAACGATAATAATTCTTTTTGGAACTGAACAATTGAAACCTGACTCTGCAGAGTGTGTATACCCTGGTCGACGCAGATCTTCAAGATGGGATATTTTTTTTTTAATAATACACAACGGACTGTGTGTTTTTGCCAGCGACCAGGGAGCCCGATCCAAGTGATATGTATACATTTTTTACGATAGCCTCCCTGATGGGAGGACGGGCTCCAGACCGGGACCCATGAACATCGCCCAGGTGATCCACTTGTAGCGAAGCGTCACTCTTATCATTTTTCGTGATTTTTCAAAAGTGGACTGTGTGTTTTTTTTAAAAATGATAGTTTTCTTGTGGTAATATTCTGCTTTTACCTGCAGTTTACACCATGATTACGTGAAGTATTGTTTAAGCCGCTGTGTCACAAGTCCGATGAGGATATCAGTTGAACCGATACGGTTAATCTCATCAGAATTGATAAGCTCATGATAGGATTTTCCTGAATGAATGTATACCGCGGGCAGAGATGGGTTTTGTTCCCCGGATACCTGTTGAAATTCGTCACGGAATAGAAATCTGGCCGGAAAGCTGAGATCATTAATGAAGCGTTTCCATGTCTTTTTCATGCCAACAGGAGTGAAAATCAAAGCAAAGAGATTGCACCGGGGGGTTTTTGCTGATGCAAGACTCTGGCGGTAATCCGTCATACCCGATAGATTGCCTCTTTCGATATTATACACAAACAGCAGGACCATACCGGACTGCATTGTACATTCCCATTTCTTTTTAATGATTTAAGAGTTGGGTTTAATTATTCAGGGTTTTTTAGCGTGAAAAGAATGTATGGTGATATGAAAATAACAAAAAAGTACTATTGTTTATGGCGCATTCATCTAATCAGGATAAGTACGAAGGGGATAAATTATGATGTATATCCATTCCATAGTATACAGAAAACGCATAGATCAGAAGGTATAACCAATGCTCGACATCAGGTTCGTACGATCCAGCCCGGAGGTAATCAGGGCAGATCTTGTAAAACGCAATGATACAGAAAAGCTCGCGTGGGTAGATGACCTGCTCAGAAAAGATATCCGGTCACGCGAACTTAAAATTGAGACGGATATGCTGCGTCAGCGCCGCAACACGATTGCCCGCGAGATCAACGCGGTGCGAAAATCCGGAAAGGACGCAGCGCTCCTCATGGCCGAAGCGGCGAATCTTCCGCAGAAGATCAAGAGCTACGATGACGAACAAGAAGAGATCGCACACGCGATTCGTCATTACCTGATGCGTCTGCCTAACATTCTGCATGAAAGTGTTCCCCGTGGAAAAGATGATACTGACAATATTGAAATCAGGCGGGAGGGTTCAGTCAGGACATTTGATTTCGAACTGAAAAATCATGGACAGCTTGCCGCAGACAAGGGATGGGCTGATTTCGAACGGGCGACAAAAATATCAGGAGCAGGTTTTTATTTCTTAAAAGGCAGTCTTGCCCTCCTGGATATGGCACTCCAGCGTTATGCGATTGATCTGCTGGCAAAAAAAGGATTTACCCCGATAATCCCTCCTTATATGATCAACCGGCCCTCGTATGAGGGTGTAACAGATCTGGAAGATTTCGAAAAAGTCATGTATAAAATCGAAGGGGATGACTCGTACCTGATTGCAACAAGCGAGCACCCCATTGGTGCAATGCATAAGGACGAGATCTTTGAAGAAAAAGATCTCCCGCTTCGTCTTGCCGGGATATCCCCCTGTTTCCGGCGGGAGATCGGAGCGCACGGGCTTGATACAAAAGGTCTGTTCCGTGTTCACCAGTTTACCAAAGTTGAACAGTTTGTGTTCTGCAAACCAGAAGATTCATGGCAGATTCATGAGGAATTACTGTCAAATGCCGAAGAGGTATTTCAGAACCTTGAGATTCCCTACCGTATCGTAAATATTTGTACTGGTGATATCGGAACTGTCGCAGCAAAAAAATATGATATAGAAGCATGGATGCCCCGTGAGAACGAGTACAAGGAAGTTGTATCCTGCTCAAATTGTACCTCATACCAGGCAGTCCGGCTGAATATCAAAGTACGGGATAAGAGTGATTTTGAGTCAAAACAGTATGTTCATACTCTCAATTCAACTGCAATTGCCACATCGCGTGTGATGCGTGCTATACTCGAAAACTTTCAGAATATGGATGGGTCTGTTGAAATCCCCCGGGTCCTCCGGCCTTACATGAACGACCGGGAATATCTCTGATTATTTATGTGCGGACATCAAACAGTAGTTGTAACAAATACTTATTTGCTGTTTGATAACGCAACTCTAAGTAAGGGTGTAATACTATGGGCTATCCTGAACTGGACCGCGACGAGTCCATAATACTGGAAACCAAAAATGTAAAATATAAATCCATCTCGTTTGATGCAGTACTTACGAATAAGCGTATTATCCTTACCGATAGTAAAAAGAATATCATTCCTGCGCAGGATATTGTGCTTGCAACAATAAGGAATGTTGAATCCGGAGAAAACGCGATACGCGACCACTTTTTAATCCTTGCAATCACCACCGATTCTGGTGAAAGGCAACAGACGGTGCTTACGTTTTTACGCAGTGCTGGCGGAGAAAGAAAACGGGAATGCAATGAATGGGCAAAGAAATTAAAAAGTCTTATCTCTCCACCATCCCTGGAAACAACCGCTGCTTCTGTCCCTCATGTAGCTGAAAATCTGGCTGAAAAACTTCCTTTGACAAAACGTGAAGGCCCGGACAGCACACCGTCCGGCGCCACCATGACGCGCCCGGCAAAAAAGAAGATCGAAATCGTCCGACCCCTGGGAACAATTACTGAAAAAAGTCCTGTTGCACCGGTACCGGTTGAAACTTCATCTCTTCCTTCAGGTTCGTTCTGCTCGCGATGCGGAAATCGTATCCCGTTTAAATCCCCATTCTGCAACCACTGTGGCACACCGGTTATCAATGTTCCGGCGCACGTTCGTTCGCCACAAACTCTGACTCCCCAAGAACAGGTACCGGTCCCGCCAGTAACACCTCAACCGGTCCCTCCAAAAGTCCCTCCAAAAATCCCGGAGACGGTTACTTCCCCCTCGCCACAACCTGTGGCTCCACGGCAGCAAGTGACAGTTCCTCCTCCGGCTGGATCCGTTGGAGTAACGAAAGGCACCCCTATTGACCAGATCATCCATTCCATTGAACCGCTGATCGAAGATTCAGTGCCACGCCCCCATCAGGCACCACAATTCAAAAAACATATTCCTGAACAGACGCCACAACCTGAAATACCCGAAGTACAGGCCGAAACTCCCCCCAAAGTCCTTTGGCCGGTATTACCAAACACCGGATCACCTTTGGCAACAGTTCAGGAGTCAACGCCAGCAGAACCAGAATCTCCCCCTCCTCTCCCGGTTCCCCCGGCACCTGAAGGGAAAAAACCCAATTATCTCGCGATTGGTATTCTCATAATTGCCATCCTGCCTATCATAGCCGGACTGGTGATTGTTGTAAATATCATGTCCGGGCCTTCCGGTAGTGCGGTAGTCACGCCCGTAATTACTACTGTAATGACAACGATTCCAACACCTGCACCGCAACTCACCCGTACACTTTCTGCAACCCCCTCACCTGCCCCCACACCGACACAGCTGATGATTCCCCAGAATGGAGTATGGGTGAGGGCTGCCTATGCAGGTTCATACATAGGTTTTTACGGCACACCGGGAAACACGGTTGAAGTGACCGACACCGGAGATAAATTTTTCCCGATATCTACCACTGATGGAATTGTTTCCGCCGCCCTTCAGAAAAAGGATGGATCGGGAGATAAAATCATTCTGGAAATTTATAAAAATGGTGTAATGGTCTTTCGTGAATCGACCACCACCCCAAAGGGCATAGTTGATGTTCAATTCGATCTGAAAACACTGCCCGGTACCGGTAATTCCACTCCCCGGGAATAATATTTTTTTCGTGCTGAAGCCCGATAATTTTTCTTTTAATAAACATGTGGATTTAGGGAAATAAATACTTAGTATCGGGGAATTATCCTGGTATCATTTTAATGAATGGTGTAATTGTTTTCTGATATGTCATATCGGATAATTCAATAAAGAAACTGATGATCGTGTCAATCGGATAATGGTGTTTGAAAATAACCTGAATATTTAACAAGAGGAAGAAATCATCCGGGTGCTGTTATGGGGATTCTGATCTTCTTTGTCAATACAAAAGGATGGAAAAAGGTTCTAATCTCCTTATTCGCGTTATTCTGTCGTTTCTCCCTTATGGGGATATCATATTCTTCCAGCTTCCTCTCTTGCACAGATCCCCGTCGATAACGATGCCAAATCATATCTGAGCTGACAGTCAATATACAATCCATTGAAAAAACAATTCTGGTTATCTAACTGCATGGATTTTTTCGGGTCTGAACATTTATATATGGCGTCAGTTTGGGAAATCTCTGAATAAATCCTTGTTACGTCTGAACATGAACCATAAATTCCATACTTTGCCTGTAATGCCGATAAATCAACGGTCTTATGTAAATTGATTGGAGTTGTCTGATCAGGAGTGACATTGGTTATTTTATTTTCGCCAGTACATCCGGTAGTAGTTATTACTGATATTACCAGGAAAATAAAAATCAGATATCTCATAATCTCTCCTTGCATGTTAGGAGGATATATTTTCTTATTTTGTTCGGTATGATTTTCATAGTAAAAAATTGATTCAGAGAATAGAACCATCAGAGTTAAAGTGTTATTATGGGGATTTTTTTCATGCTAATCCTGATATATCATATAAAGATCAATTGCGACCTTTAATTCGTCTGATACCATTTTGATCCCATGGTTCAACCATCAATGCCCTCCATAATATTGCATCACAATCCCCCGTGGAACTCATTTGATTTTCAAATCCATTGTTTCAGCACGAATTACACGAATTGGATTGAAATGAAAATGATTATGGTATTAAAATATAATTGAAATATTTATGCGAAAAATCGTAAAATTAACACTTATTCTCCTTTGTTTCGCTTTATTACAAATTGTAGGATGCGTCACAATTAATATAAATAACGGCGTATCTTCAGATCCATCACAATCGCATGTAACACTATTCACTGATAAAAATTACATAATTGTCCCATCTAATGGGCAACATGGAAACGTATCTCCTAACTTTATTATCCAGGTAGTAGCCGGGACTGAGCAGACTTTTTCAATCAACTCAGACTCCGGCTTTTCGATCGATACTGTCACGATCGATGGAACACCAAATAACTCCCTAAAAGGTACCAAAGCATTTTTCACATTCTCAAATGTTCAATCCAATCATACTATCTCTGCTACATTCTCACCAATTTTGGTCAGCGACAGTTTTAATGACAATACCATAGACCCATCGCGCTGGAATGCGACAGTGTCCGGGTACTGGTCCATCGATTCGTGTGACCAACCAGCGACTTGAAATTACCATTCCTTCTTATTCTGCTGGAAACGGGTATGGTGCTCGTGTGAATAGTATTTTTAAGATGAGAGGAGATTTCGATGTTCAGGCTGATTACATTCTTCTGGATTGGCCCTCAGTCAATGGGGTAAGAATCGGAATGGGTGGTCCTTACGTAATTGAACGCGATAGTTTTAGTGCTGGTGATGGTTCCCCTCCCACTCCATCTGAGGTGTATTTAACAGATTTCGGCATACCAAGTGGAATTGTAGCTACCACTGATATTACCGGCAAACTTCGGGTTGCAAGAGTCGGTTCATTATGGTCAACTTACTATTATTCTGATGGAATGTGGGTAATCGACAGGCAAAGTTCAGGCACTACCGATGACGTAACTATATTCCTTGCTTCTTGGAGTGATGATTACCGTTTCGGCCGGAAAAACGTTCGAGTCGGCTTTGACAACTTTATTTTAAATAGTGGACAGGTTGTATGGCCAGCATAAGAACTAGAAGTTCAAGGAATAATACCCCGATGTGACCTCCCCCTTTTTTGTGTCGAGTTTTTTTATTGGCAATGCATTGCACTCGCGTGAACTGATTAGTTACACTATCTGAAAATGAACAGGAGAATAGAACCGTCCGTGAAAAAGTGCTGCTATGGGGATTCGAACCCCAGTCGCGGGCGTGAAAGGCCCGCATGATTGGCCGGACTACACTATAGCAGCGCGTTATTGCTCTATCTAATTTCTCGGCTCCTGATAAATAGATTATGGAATAGGATGGAACAGATAAACTGGGGGATGCTGCTGGTTTTACCGGATATAAGTATTTTTATCGTTATTTTTTATTGATAGGATAGCCTTCAGTCTCGGTTACGGTCTTGAACGCAGCCATCAGCTGCCGTGTGACCGGCCCTGGTTTACCGGTTCCTATTGTTCGCCCGTCCACCCATGTAATAGGCGCGACCTCAGCAGCAGTGCCAGTACAGATCATCTCGTCAGCAGAATAGAGATCAAAGTAACCGATGTTCTGCTCTTTAACGGTGATACCAAGAGATTTTGCAAGCTCAATAAGAACCATGCGGGTAATGCCCCGGAGGTTGTTAAGCGTAGGGGGTGTGATAATCTCACCGTTTTTGACAACATAGAGGTTATCGCCAGAACCCTCTGATATATAGCCATTGGTGTCAAAGAAGATCGCTTCGTCGCCCCCTTTGTAGTTCGCCTCAATCTTTGCAAGGATATTGTTGAGGTAATTTAAGCTTTTTACATTAGGGGGAAGCGCCTCAGCAGGATTTCTTCTCACCGAAACGGTCACTGCCCTCAGTCCCTTGTCATACAGGTCGCCATACATCGCACCCCATGTTATTGCTATCACAATCACCGAAGGTTTCGGGCATTTCCGCGGATCAAGACCGAGATCTCCAACCCCCCGGCTGATGATGGGTCGTATATAGGCATTGGTTAAATTATTCCTGCGCAGCACCTCGCAGATAACTTCAGCCATCTCCTCTTTTGACAAGGGGGGCTGCAAATCGATTGTTTTTGCTGAATCATAGAGCCGGTCAAGGTGTTCTTTCAACCGGAAAATTCTGCCGTTATAGGCACGGATGCCTTCAAACACCCCGTCACCATACAGAAAACCATGATCAAAAACTGAGATTTTTGCCTGATCATCCGCAAGGTACTTACCATCAATGTAAATAACCATAAATTCCATGGGATGTTTGGGGTTTTGTAGTTTTTTCTTTTTACCGATGATTTTTTAATTTTTTCTTCCATGCACTCATAAAAATCCGCCAGATTCTTTCATTCTGTTGTTACAAGAACATCCCGTCATATATGAAAGAATTTTCTAACCGTTTGAGAATGGATACAACGCCATACCACATTCCGGATTTCAGCCTTTGATGATATACTCAATATATAAACCAACAATGTGTGGATATTAGGACGAACAATTTCTCTCTGTAAAAATGGACGGATGAAAATTTCGGGACTGATGCGTTGGAATATTTCCTCCTACAATCAGGAATTTTTCCGGCACAGCCCGACAAAATGACGGAACATCCCCTCGCTTGCCACCGGGTGCAGGTGGGTGTAACTTGCGAGTGTATTGTTTATTACTGCACCATCAAGATTGTCGTGAATACCGATGCCCCGAAAAAGCTCGTATGCATAGCGCGTATCAGTTGAAAGTCTGACCTCGGAATAGTGGAATTCATGGCCCCGGAAATCCGCAGCACCCAGGGGGGAATCGCTCACACTTTTTCCCTCAACATAACTCACAACCCTTCTCGCCGGCATCCTGGTCTCTCCGGAAAAAACTTTGCACATCTCAAACGACTGATCGCTCTGTGAGCCCTGCCAGCCTTTTTGCAGATTCATCCGGTCAGTGAGGTACATCAGCCCTCCGCACTCCGCGTACACCGGTGACCCATTTCTGGAAACCTCAAGTATCGCTTCACGCATGGGATGGTTTGCTTCCAGTTCCTTCACAAAGAGTTCCGGGTAGCCGCCCCCGATAATGTATCCATCTGCTTCCGGGAGCCGGTCATGCACCGGGCTGAAAGGAACATACTCAGCCCCTTCTGTGTGAAGAACATCAAAAAGATCGGCATAGTAAAAATTGAACGCTTCATCGAGTGCGACACCGATTCTGGTGTCCCGGTTCACCGTATTGTCAAAGATCGCCTTACCTTCATGAGACTGCGGAATTTCCGTCATGAGCTTCTGAAACCCTTCAAGATCCACATAGTGCTCAATCATATTCGTTATGGTTGCAATCCGTGCATCAAAGTCACCGCGCCCGGCACCTTCACGATACGGTACAAGCCCGAGATGGCGCATTGCCAGCTGCATCTCATCCATCCGGGGGATTGCACCGATCACCGGTATACCACAATAATGTTCAATGGCGGTAATCGCCTTTTCCTTATGCGACTTCCCTTTAATATTGTTCAGGATGACTCCGGCAATATGTATGTCCCGATCAAATTCCTGGAATCCTTTCACAAGCGCAGCAGCGCTTCGGGTGATACTCTGGGCAGAAACCACAAGCACAACCGGCAGGTTGAGTGATTTTGCGACCGATGCGGTGCTGCCTGAATCGTTAAGGGCCTCCGCGCCTTCGTACAACCCCCGGACTCCTTCGACGATTGCAATATCCGCGTTGCGACAGCCATACCGGAAGATTTCATGTATCTGTTTATCCGAGAGTGTGAAACTGTCAAGATTACGGCAGGGTCTCCCGGTGGCCGCGGACAGATAGGAGGGATCAATATAGTCCATTCCCACTTTGAAAGTCTGGACCCGGTTTTTTTTTGAAAGAAGCGCGGCAAGGGCAAGAGTGATGCTCGTTTTTCCGCTGCCTGAGCGATCGCCGGTAATCAGGATTTGTTTCATGACAGGCTCCTCAGGATGGCCCCGAATTCACTCTCGACTATGGTGCTGACCCCCAGTGTCTTGGGGTGGAGGTCGATTTCCACAATGACATGCTGGTGCCCGATAGCCCGAAGCGGACCAACCTGCCTGGGGCCGTTCGTTACCGAAAAGCACTCGATGCCCCGTGTGTATTCCGGAGGAATTGCATGCGGGACTCCTGTGATGAGAGCGAATGCAGGAGCAGCTTTTACAAGTTTCCTGCCAAGGAGATCACCATTTGCCCCGTACTCATCGAGTGCGCCGACAAGACTAACGTTCATGCCACGGCGCGTCATCTCGTTTAAAATCCGCTCAGCATCCAGCCGGGTTTTGGGCAGTCCACGCTGCTCAAGGTTGACGATATAGGTAATATCCCCATCCGGGCATGAGTCATGGAGGGCGACCAGTTCATCAGCGAACATGTAGGCTGTTTCCTTTTTCGCATTCAGGATCGCAATACCTTTTTTCCCGCTCCGGGCAAGATCAAGCAACCGCTGTGCAGCGATATGTTTCAGATCCCCCCGGGACGGTTCAATATATGGCAGACTCGCAGCACCTCTCAGCCGTTCCACTTCAGTTGCCTTTCCCATCAGGAACCGCTGGCGGGTGAGTTCGTCTTCAGAGATCCAGCCGGCTTTGCATGCAGCCTCAAGTGTCGAAATCACCCCGGCTATATTTTCCAGATAGCCTGCATGGATATCGATGGCGATGGTGGGTGTTGTTATCCCGGCTCCATCAATTGCTGACTGGAGATCTTCGCCAATAATCATGGCAACACAGGTCCCAATAACAGCCATCCTCTCTGGAGAGAAATGATCTTCGGCATAACGCAGGACATCTTCGAGCGGTTTCTGGCCGCCAAAAATAAACTCGTTGTCAGCAAGTGACGTAGTCAGCACACGCATACCATCCTCCTCCAGCAGCCGGGCATGTTTGAACGAACAGCCGGAAGGACCATGAAGGATAGCAACATCGACATTCAGATCACGTGCAGTATAGAGTGCAGCAACAATCGAACTTGGGCGCGGATGCATGTATTTCATCATAACTCAGTTATCTCCAGGTTTTTACGGCTAGTACAATTGATCCATGTTTTGTCATACGCAGTGCAGAAATATAGGCTTCTTCAAGTGTACTTGCGTATGATGATACGAGGGGTTCCAGTTCCACATACATCGCAGTTCCTGGCTTCGGGAACGTTCCCACCCACACGACATGGGTGGGACGGATCTGCTTAATTGATTCCCCGATCTGGTCGAAAGCAAACCCTTCGCAGACTGCTCCGTCACCCTCCATCTGGCCGATAACAAGGGTAATTGCTTCCATTCCGGATTTGCTTCTGGCATACTGTGCTGCCTGGACAGTAGTTGCCAGATTCGTACCGCTGTTTGCATTGTCCACAATAAGCAATCCCTGCTCATATGATGCCGACATTCTCCCCGGAAGCGCACTGAATGAGGATAACGGATCCGGGTCTATTCCCAGTATCATTGCAGCGGCAGCGGCAAGCATCAGGGATGTGTGGTATCCGGGAAGTGCGAGGAGTTGATTTGAAAACCTGCAGGATTTTCCTGCCAAAATAAGAGAGCACTCCGTACCTTTACACGTTGCAATGTCTTCGATATGCACAACCTGTTTTTGGGATGGGGCGGGAATATTTTCTGCCAGAAGAAGGTAAGGACAGTCTTTTGCCGAGGCGACTTTTGCCTGAGAGTGCCCTCTTCTTTCCCGCGGCAAAAAAATAATTCTGATCGGAAGTGATAATTCCAAGTGTCCCTGCACCGGTGATCCCAAGGGATTCCTCAACGATCAGCCAGCCGTTGATCTCCTGTGCCATGCTGACAACAGCGAGCACAGATCCCGGTGTGATGCTGCGTTGCGATAACCACTTCTTTTCCGGGAACCGGTATGTTCCGGTCGATGAATGCAGTATTCCTGGTCCTTTCATGAGTGAAGCGAGGGCATGTGCCGTAGTTGTCTTTCCCCGGGCGCCGGTGATTTCAACCATGGGTCTGGGAATATTCTTACCCAGCAGGAGTTTAATGGCATCATGATGGGAAATCACCTTATCTTTTGAAAATTTTACGAGAGGATGATCTGGATCGAGATGAACCGGTGCAACAACCAGATCATAGTGCTTTGTCTGTGCCGTTTTTACATCAATAGTGCCTGTGTTTCGGTATACATCAACACAATCAACACGATCGCCCCGGGCTGAAAAAGCTTCACCTATTATTTTTCCGCCGTGGATGGTGTCCAGTACCAGGATCTGCATAAAAAAGGTGTTAAATAAGTGTAAGCGCTTTTTTTGCGTTTTTAACCATAAGATCTGCAAGAAGTGGATCACTGCCAATCGGATCTGCGTAAACAAGGGGTATTGACTTCCCGTTCATGGTAAAAAATCCCTTCTTGGTGCCTTCAGCAAGGCCAATCTCTCCGGGGATATCTTTTTCGATATGAACCCCCTTTGCGAGAAACAGGGGAACAATAACGAGTGTATCGATTGGTTCATGCCGGAATTCATTCAGTGAATCCTTGATAGTTGGTTTATTCATATTCATGAACCCGCATTTGACAATAAAATCCGTGTTTTGTGCCTTAATCATGGCCGCGGTTTTCTCTACAAGCTCCTGGTTGTAGGGCATCGTGCTGCCGTGCCCGACAAGTAACATTCCCTTCTTACTCATATAACACATAGTATTACCGGGAATCTTAAAAATTCTTACCAAACGTGTTTGGTTTTTATTATTTCAGATCTCGTTATCCCTTCAGTGAATTGTTGGAACATGGGTTAAAAAACGTGAAATTATTACTGAGTTTTTCATTTTCTGGATTGTCCTTTCAATTTCTCACACGAATGGTGCAGGAGTTCCAATTCAACCAGGAGTCAGAAAAAAAATATTCATACTCCTCTTTCTTTTATCGCATCCAATGCAAAGTAATTTGGTTAATCAGCCTCAATATATATGAATCTATGATGGAAGCCTTCGAGCGGTTTGGGCTGCTTATTAACAACCGGATTGTCAGGACCCCTGTTGCAATTGCATCCATGGCGGGATGGGTTGACAGCGCATATGTCCTCGAACGCGCCGATCATATTGGCGCTGCCTTTATCGGGGGGTACTCCATCGACCAGCCCACCATGGATGCTGCAAAGATTATTTCTGCTGAGGGTAATCGCAAAGAATTTTTATACGATGACCCGGTTGAAGAACTCAAAAAACAGATGGCGCTTTTAGAAAGAAGCACTGTTGTTCTGGGACTCAACCTCCGTGGAAGTACGCCCGAATCATTCAGTTCTGTTGCGGGATCGCTGGGAGAAAACGTTGTTTACGAAATCGATGCGCATTGCCGACAACCTGCAATGGTAGCTGCCGGTTGTGGCGAACATTACTTAAAAAAACCCAATGACCTGATGGCAGTTGTCAGGGCACTCAAGTCTGAAGGTGTTACGGTATCAGTAAAAATACGTGCCGGTGTTGCTGCAGATGACCGTCTGCTAGCCAGAAAACTCTGGGAATCCGGCGCAGATATTCTGCATATCGATCTTATGGATTTTGGTTCGGCGAAACTTCGTCAGATCCGGAACAGCTGCCCGCTCCTGCTGATTGCCAATAATTCAATAAATACGTTTGAGAGGATGAGAGAGATGCTCTCGCATGGGGCAGATATGGTGTCACTTGCACGTAAATCTGATATTCGGACCCTGTCAGGAATGGATGCAGCAATTTCCCGTTATGCAGCAGATGAAGGATGGTATAACTCTCCAAAACAGTTGTGCCGGGGCGGGGACGTCCGATCACTTGCCTTTTGCTGCATGCCGGTCAAAGAGTGCCCTCTTATCCCCACACTCTCCCGGATTAAGATGCCAAAAGAAGAGTACATCCGAATGAAACTGGATTCCGTAAAAGGTACTCCTCTTGAAGAGGGAAGTCAAACCTGTTTCGGGAGTCTTGCCTGGTGCTGTAAAACGTCCTCCCCCTGTATGTTCCGCGATATGACCCTCAAACAGAGGGGACTATCAAAGAAAGAGTATATGCGCCTGAAACGCGAGCTCTCAGATACGATAATGAGCCGTGTTTTCCATGACGTGCCTTCTGATGAGAGCAGCTGAACGCGCACAGCTTGCGATGATGCTGGAAGTCTGTGCGTATCCTAAACCAGGAAACGTTGACCGCTGTCATGACTTTCCTGAAACTCGTCTTGAACATTTTCTGGCGTCAACAATATTTGCGCGCCCGGCGTTGGAAGAAGCCGAGACCGGTGAAGGACGAATTGGCGAGATTATCAAGCATGCAGTCCGAGATACCAATTGCCATGAAGGGGGTAACACGCATTTTGGCGCATTTATTCTCCTTATCCCCCTTATCTATGGCAAAGGAATTCCCGGTGCATTGTCTGCTGTAGAAAAGACCGATGTATCGGATGCTGTTGCGTTTTACAAGGCTTTTGCCATGACCTCAGTAAAGATGAATCCTGCGGATGAGCTGGATGTGCATGATCCCCATACACTCACCGTAATCCGGGACCGGGAGATGACGCTTCTTGATATAATGCAGCATTCAGCGGCAAATGACATGGTGGCCCGGGAATGGGTGACAGGATTCCCGCTTACACGGCGGGGTGCGGATCTCCTGACACACTTCGGTCCGGGGAGACAGGCAATAGTAAATACATTCCTTACCCTTCTGGCCTCTGAACCGGATACCTTTGTCATAAAAAAACACGGCCCTGAAGTTGCACAGGAAACAATGCTGCGAGCCCGCGATGTTCTTGACGGCAGGTACAGGTTAGAGGATTTTGATGCTGATTGTATTCAACGGGATATAAACCCGGGTTCAACGGCAGATATTATCATTGCTTCACTGTTTATTGCACTTGGAGAGGGATGGAAATGGGACTATTAAAGAGCGGGATAAACGAGGTGATCGCAACCACGGTGTTCAATGCAGCACCCATGGGCATTCATTACCGTGAAGGAAGAGCCAGTATGGTGATCTTTTCAGGAAGTAATACCGCAGAAAACATTGAGCGCGACGGGTGGGTGGTTGCCAATTTTGTACATGATCCAGTTGTCTATGTGAAGACAGCATTTGAAGACCTGCCGCGAAATTCTTTTATTGAAGAACAGATTGGAAAAAAGACCGCCATGAGGCTCGCAGGAGCTGATGCCTGGGCAGCATTTACGGCAACGGTTGTACGCAAAACAACTGAGTCAATGATTGTCCATCTGACTCTGGAAAAGGAGATTATCGAAGAGGTTGCGATACACCCGGTGAACCGGGGTTTCAATAGTATCATCGATGCTACCGTGCACGCTACCCGGTATAAAGAAAAACGGGACCCGGAATTAAAAAGACTTATAGACTATCATGTGGGCATTGTCCGAAAGTGTGGGGGAAAAAGGGAAGCAGAAGCACTGGAACTGCTATTGAAGAATATTTAATGGTGGATCAAAATCAGCAAACACGGGGCACCGGATCGCCTATGGGCGGCTCTATGAATCGCTCGCCACCAATCAGTGTTTCCATAATAACATGAGCCCCTTTTGTAACCGTTCCGATAACAGCTGCATCTTTCCCGTATTTATGTGAGTGAAGGGCTGCCAGGATCGCATCTGCAGAAGAAGGTGGAACCCCCATAACGACCTTGCCTTCATTAGCAACTTCAAGCGGATCGATGCCAAGCATCGCTGCGGCACTCCTGACACTTTTCCTTATAGGTATCTTTTCTTCCTGTATCCGGATACATACACCACTCTTTTTTGCCATCTCATTGATAGCACTCGCAAATCCGCCGCGTGTCGGATCTTTCATTGCATGGATGGTACCGGCATCCAGAACTTTTTCCATCATTCCCCAGAGTGGAGCAACATCGGACCTGATTTGTTCGCCGAGATCGAATCCCTCCCGGTGTGCCATGATCGCTATACCATGATCACCCAGAGTTCCAGAAACGATAATCACATCCCCCGGGACAAGACCATTGTCACGGACCACCTTCTTTGCGATCCCAATACCGGCGGTGTTTATAGCGATACCATCGAGTGCTCCTTTCTCCATCACTTTTGTATCGCCGGTAACAAGGTTTGCACCCACTTCGCCGAGTGCTTCATCCATTGATGAGACGATCCTGGCCAGATCATCGATTTCAAATCCTTCTTCAATGATCATTCCACAAGAAAGTGCGATCGGTTTCCCGCCCATCATGGCAAGATCATTTATTGTCCCGCAGACTGCGATCCTGCCGATATCCCCCCCCGGGAAAAAAACGGGACGAACCACATGCGAATCTGTAGTAAAAACAATATTTTCGCCATTCAATGGGATTACAGCCCCGTCATCCAGTGCCTCAAGTCCGATTCCACCGGCATTGTTATGCTTGAATTTTGTAAGTGTCTGCAGGAGTTCGCCCATTACTTCACCGCCGGCACCATGCATCAGGTTTACTTTCATTTTAGTCTTCCACCTCGATTTCTACGCTGGTCACCACAATCTCCCTGCCTTTGATCATTTCGGGAAGCGCACCGCACACCGGGCAGACAAAAATTTCATTTCCCGAATATCCGCAGGAACATCTGGTATGGGGGGGTATCTCATTGCATTCAAGTATCGCTGTTTTAAGGAGGGGATCGTCTTCTTTGATGGTATTGAAAAGAAAAACTACCTGTTCCGGATTCACCATCGCCATCTTTCCGATTTCAACACTGATCTTGTTTACATGACTGGCGTTGTTCTCAATTGCAGCCTTACGGGAAGTTGCGTACAGGTCATATGCAATGGAGTACTCGTGCATCAATCCTCCATTGCAGCATAGACCTGCCGGAACAGCTCCCGTGTTTCCAGCCCCTCCTCTCTGGAGAGTCTCTGGATAGCAAATCCAACATGGACTAACACAAACTCGCCGATTTTTACGTCAACAAGATCGAGCCGGACTTCCTGTCTGAGATCGCCATAGTCGACAACCCCGACATTCCCTTCCTTTATCTCCAGCACTTCAGCAGGGACCGCAACGCACATCGATGATTCACACTCTTTTCTGACTTATACTGTTTACATCCGGGACACATAAAAACAGTTGATATTGACATGATAATGACCAGTTCAGTCGGTCTTTTTATTCATCATATTTGAAATCCTGTCTCCCTGTGAACCGGTTGCTTTCGCCGTCTGTTAACGCTGTTATCATTTACCGGAAAAATAATCCGGGATACATGACTATGAAGAACATACTTATTGTCGGGAGCGCCAGTGGTTTGGTTCCCGTTTTTAGCTGTTGATCTTATGTTTTTTGTTGTGATTGGAAACGTTTTTTTTAAAAAAACGGAGAAAAGAAATTTTCAACGCCGGGGAAGAGATTTGAACTCTTGAGGTGCAGGGCACCAGTAGCTTTCAAGGCTACCGCCTTCCCGGACTAGACTACCCCGGCAGTGCTCCATATGTTGGGTGTCCGATATAAAAAAGGCTTCTTTATCGCTCATGAGATAAGCTGGTGTAATCGGATAATTATTTTATTATTCCTGTAAAAAATTATTAAAAGACGGTTTTTTTAATTATGAGGAGTGTTGTTAAAATTTTCCTCTTATTATCATGAATGCAATTCCCAAAGCTGCGATCCCCAGCGCAGGAAAGACCGGAGACGCAGGAGTGTCTGTCGGTGAAATCGGTGCACTTTTCACAAAAGGTTCGGGAACTGATGAAACTGCAACAACCGACAGGGCATTTTCCGCATAAATGAAAACCTCGCTGTTTACCGAGTATTTTACCGGATATACCTTAATATACACCGGTTTACCCTTACCCTGCAGCTGGAACTGTTCAGGATATTGTTCCCCCTGTCCATTCACCAACTGGATAACGCCATTGTCATCGACATATTCGATGACCCAGTCAATGGAAGAAGAGGTATGAATAATGACTTGTCCAATACCGGTCTTAATGGTAAAATAGGCAGGATCATCCCGTGAGGATTTCGCGTGGGCGGATACAATAGAAACCGTTGTCGGTGCCGGACTCGGACCAGAGGTCATGGATTGGAGTGCTTTGATCGTGATTATCCGTTTTCCCACATACCCCCGGGCATCAGTGAAACTGACTTCAAATTCGCCGGGTTTTGTAACAGGAACTTCTGTTGTAAACGTTCCCTGATAATTCGTATTAATGTAACGGGGTCCGAATACCACTGAGTTATCAGGACCTATTACTTCAATCTGGACGCCGGAATTTTCATCGCCTTTGATCGTTCCGGAAATATAGATCTTCCCATTAAAATTCTGTGTTGAGGGAGATGTAAGCTGAATATCGTCGGAACGATCAACGAGATACACGACACGCATGGTGACCGAATCACTCATGCCATTTGTCGGAACTTCGACTTTGTACATTCCTGTTTTTAAACCGGTAGTATCAAAAACTGCACGGAAAGTATAGTCAGACTGGACGTAAACGATTTTGCGTTTTATCTCTGACGTTGTGGTAAGCTGATAATAGAGCACTACGTCAATAGGTGTCCCGATACCAAAAGTGGTCGTGCCATTTACAATAAGGGGTTTTCCTATGGCAAGTGAATCTGGTGCATCAATATTTACTCTATACGCCGATCCGAATCCAGTCAGAAAGAATAGTCCCATCAGTAACAGGACGATCTTTTTCATCTATATAGGTTCAACTATTAGGATGTTAATGATTTCTGAACTTTTGGAAAAACCGCTTGCGAGCTGGAAGGGACAGGAGCGGTATGGGAATGAATTGCTGCCCTGCCTTACTATTATTTTTAAAAGTGCGGGTTGTGCATGGTCAAAATGCAGGATGTGCAGTTATCGTCATGAGCGGTACAGCACTCACCAGACTCCGGAAAACCTTTTAGGACACCTCCGTGCACAACTGGCCTGGGTAACCCGGCAGTATAAGTCCGAAGAATACCGCATGGTGAAAATCTTTACCTCCGGAAGTTTTTTTGACCCTCACGAGATACCCCCGGCATTCCTGTCAGATATTGCAATAACGTTAAAGGGGAAACTTGTTGTTGCAGAAACCCGCCCGGAATTTGTGAATGCAGAAGTGATATCGCCATTTTTGGAAATGCTGGATGACGGGAGCTGGAGTACACCCCTCTATTGTGCAATTGGGCTTGAAACGAGCAGTGACAGAATCCGGGATAAATGCATCAATAAGGGCTTTAATTTTTCTGATTTTAAAAAAGCTGCATCAACAGCACATTCTGTCGGTGCGGGTGTTAAAGCCTACCTCCTCTTTAAACCGCTTTTCCTCACTGAAGCAGAGGCAGTAGCCGATATGAAAACTTCTATAACTGATGCAGCAGCCTGTGCAGAAATAATCTCCATGAATCCCTGCACGGTCCAGCGCAACACTGAAATGGAGTATTACTGGAAACGGGGCGCTTACCGTCCCCCCTATCTCTGGAGCATCCTGTCGATTCTCGCTGATACCCCCCTTCATATAAGCTGCGATCCTCTCGGTGGCGGACAGAACCGGGGACCTCACAACTGTAAAAAGTGTGACTACGAAATAGTGAAAGGTATCAGGGATTATTCGCTGAATGCTGACCGGGACCTCATTATTGCCCTGCTTGATACCAGGTGTGACTGCAGGGAGGAATGGGAATACGTTCTGTCATCAGAAAAATCGTATTGTATGCCCATGACCCGTTAATCCATTTTTGACGATACATTTACTTTTTTACATGACTGCTTTGGATCTCGAGTTGCTTTACCAGGAGCGGGAGGAATGTTCCTGCATCTGAGACAACTCCGATAGCCTGCATAGTCCCCCGATCCATAAGCTTGGTGAGTGACGTCGGGTTGATATCGACGCAAACGGTTTTCACATCTGAGGGCAGGCAGTTGCCCACAGCGATAGAGTGAAGAAGTGTTGCAATCATGAGAACCATACTACACCCTTTTATATGACGTCTCATAGCATCCTGAGCTTCCATAACATCAGTAATTACATCAGGAAGCGGACCGTCATCACGGATTGAACCGGCAAGAACAAACGGGACATTATTCCTGACACATTCATACATGATTCCCCCGGTAATAACACCCGTTTCCACGGCATTTTTAATTGAACCAGCCCGCATGATTTCACTGATCGCGTAAAGGTGGTGTTTATGGCCTCCCATCACCGGTTTTCCGGTTGAGATATCCATCCCCAGAGACGTACCAAAGAGATTGTACTCGATGTCGTGCGTGGCCAGTGCGTTTCCGGCAAAGAGAACATCGATGTAGCCTTTGCGGATCATTTCGGCAAGTGCATTGACCGCACCGGTATGAATGATGGCCGGTCCACCAACAATAGCTATCTTCCCTCCTTTCCTGCGGATATCAAGTATTTCACGTGCAATCTGTGCAATCAGGGTCTCGCTCGGGCGTTCAGGAGAGACGGTGCCATGCATGAATTCAAAAGTACTGCTCTCCCTCGGGCGTTCCGGATAACTGACGCTGACACCCTGTTCACCGACAACTACCAAATCGCCCTTCCGGATTTTTCCAAGAGCTACAGCAACCGCTCGCTTTTTCACCGGATCAACGACAATAAGAAAGTCCATCTCAATAGATTCAACACAAATCCATTCACCGTTGTATTTTATCTGGGTCGGGTGGTTGCTTGTTGTATAGAATCCCTTGGGGACTACACGATCAGAATCTGCAGGAACCAGGTATACATCTTTTATTTCGAGCGGGCGTGCGCCAAGGCGGTGGAGTTCTGACAGGATGGAGTGGAGTTTTTCCTTGTTGGATGCCTTAATGCGCAGGCGTGCATAACTTGGATCGGTTTTTCTCTTCCCGATATCAAAAACAAGGATCTCGAAATTTCCCCCCATGTCCATGACTTTGTCAAAGAGCTGCGTCATGATACCGGAATCGATAATATGACCTGATAGACTCGATTTCCTGCGACTCCACCATAATATAAATATCTTGGGTGAAGCCCCTTAATATGCTTCCTCCAGAATATGACAGAAATACGCTTGTTTTGAGTGCTGCGGCACAGATCGGGATGTTTGATTATTGCATCTGATTAAAATCGTGGGATTTTGACAGGGATTGGCGTTTTAAGAAATCTTCGGCATTGGCAAGATCATCACGGGTGTTCACGTTCAGGGCAAGTGCGGGTTCGTTGAGCAGAACCTGAAGTTCTTCCTGGGACCGTGTAATCAGGTCCCCCCGGAGAATATTTACCCCGGCAGGACACGCATCGATTCCGTCAACCTTTTCCAGATAGGGTATGTTGCACCGGAATGACCGGGGAATGTGTGCAGGAACCCATGTTGAGCAGGCATCTTTTCCGGAAAAACGATAGGCATCAGCAATTCTGATGATAATTTCAGCGGTGATGCAGGGGATATCACACACACATATAAAAAGCCGGTGCTGTTCATCCAGGATTTTTACAGATTCAATCATATCGGCTATGTAGCCCCGACCTTCAGCCTTGATAAAATCTATATCACGGGCCCGGCACCAGTTCATGGTCATGGGGGTATTGGGAGAAGCTGCCACAACCGGTTCCATTCCGGCGGAGAAAAAAGCATCAATAATATATTCAATCATTGGTTTTCCGCAGACAGAAATGAGGGGTTTTTCTCCAAGATTGATCCTGCTGCCCATACCTCCTGCCATAATCAGCGCATGCATGCAGCGAGTGCCTCCAGAAGCAGCTGGTTTTCCTCCGGAGTCTTTACTGCTACACGAATACATGCTGGTAGCCCGAATGATGTACAGTCGCGTACGAGGATATCATGGTGGAGAAGTGCGGTACATAATGGAACGACCTCCTTTCCGCAATCTACGAGAATAAAATTTGCAGATGACGGATTGCAGCGCAGACCCAGGCGGTCAATTGCGGCTGAGAGCCTTTCGCGTTCCTGCGCAATGGCAGCACGTGATACAGCCAGTTCATCCATGTGCATGAACGCCTCCATTGCAAAAGCTTCTGCAAAAGCATTTACACTCCACGGTGGTCTGGCGATCTCAATTTTATCAATAAGTGATGGATCTCCAAAACCGAATCCGAAGCGAAGGCCAGGTATCGAAAAACTTTTTGTGAGTGAATGCAACACAAAAAGATGGGGATCACTGATATCTGCCATAGTCTGTGTGGGATCAGACAATTCTATAAATGCCTCATCACAGAAAAGCAACCCCTCATTCGATTTCACCCGGTCGAGAAGATGTTCCAGTTCATGTTTTTTGTGCAGGATACCGGTCGGGTTATTCGGGTTGCATAAAAATGAAACGTCTGCTTCATGAGAATTTTTTATCCTGTGTGCCCCGGCAAGACGCGCTGATAGTTCGTACTCCCCAAAGGTTGGTGATTCGGTAAAAAATGTTTTTTTATCGCCTTTAAAAGTAACCGAACAGAACACTCTGAGAAGCTCAATCGATCCATTGCCGACACATATTTCCTCAGAAGCGCGATGGAAAGTATGTGCGATTCGTTCTTTAAGTTCGAAATACGTGTCATCAGGATAATATGCCAGGTGTGCAGGGTCGCGGTCCCAGGAAAATTCAGGAGGGAAGGGATTTGTGCTCGCGCTGAAATCCACAACATTTTTTTTGGATTTTTCACGTTGTCGCTTTCCAGTACCGCCATGAACATCGCGCTTAGGAAAGAAAATTGCCATAATAAATCCTTTTTTTTCTAAAATACTTGGATTGGCTGTCTTAAATGTGTTTTGAGACTGGCATGCAAACAAAGAAGAAGATTTTTATACCTTTATGTTTAAGTTTTGGATATCTGGTTAAGTCAGACACAAAGGTTCTCTTTGTCTGACATATGAATGACAGATGACAGACATATGTCAGAAATGTGAGATACAATTATGATGCAAAGGATCACGCTCCGGTTACCCGAACAGCAAATCAGTCTGCTTGAGCAGATGGTGGATGCAGGGGAATTTCCCAATGTATCTGAAGCTGTCCGTGCAGCAGTCCGTGAACTTATTGAAAAGCGTTCAAATCGTGTTCTGAAAGATATAGACCAGGTTTCATTCAAGGTATGAGAGGGTAGATATGCAGAGTATAATTAATGATGCGTTAAAAAACGCCGAACTTGAAAAAGAGCTGAACAAACAAGGTTCAGCAAATGCAATGGAAGATGACTTTGTAGGCCAGCCGAGAATTGTCATTGTTGGTTGCGGTGGTGCCGGAAACAATACCGTGAACCGTATCCATCATATGGGTGTTTCGGGTGCAGAAACTATTGCAATCAACACTGACAAACAGCATCTGGACATGATCCAGGCAGACAAACGCATACTCATCGGCAAGTCCCTGACAAAAGGTCTCGGTGCCGGGGGATATCCGGATGTCGGCAAGCGCGCGGCTGAGATGGCACGTCCGACGCTTGAAGCTGTCCTTGAATCGGCCGATCTGGTTTTCATTACGGCAGGTATGGGAGGAGGTACCGGTACCGGTTCCGCACCGGTTGTTGCATCGATAGCAAAGGAGCAGGGTGCAATTGTCGTCGGTATGGTAAGTTACCCGTTCCAGGTTGAAAAAGCCCGCCTTATCCGTGCTGAAGAAGGCCTTGAAGCACTTGCATCCGCTTCAGATTCAGTAATTGTCCTGGATAACAACCGGTTGAAGAACTTCGTCCCGAACCTGCCGCTGGGCCAGGCATTTTCCGTAATGGACCAACTCATCGGTGAAACCGTTAAAGGTATCTCAGAAACAATTACAGAACCATCACTCATCAACATTGACTATGCCGATGTCCGGGCAATCATGTCAAAAGGCGGTGTCGCTGTCATGCTTGTCGGAGAGAGCAAACAGCAGAATAAGGCAGAGAGTGTTGTCCGTGAGTGCCTGAGCAACCCGATGCTGGATATCGACTATCGCGGAGCAACCGGAAGCCTGATCCATATCACTGGAGGTACTGACCTTACGCTGCAGGATGCAGAAGAAGTGGCAACATCACTCACCTATGAGCTCGATCCCCATGCAGATGTAATCTGGGGCGCCCGTGTAAGGAATGATATGGAAGGCAAGATCCGCGTGCTTGCAATCATGACCGGTGTTAAGAGCGCACAGATTCTCGGAACACGCCAGTCGTATAAAACTATGATCGCTGACATTGAGAACAAGCGCTCGAACCCAAAAGCAGTCGAGATGCCCCAAAACCGAAGAAGCAGCAGGGACCAGCCCAGTGGCGGCGGCGTCCTTGAATGGGTCGGATAATTACACACCAAAAAAAATATCTTTGAACGTTCCAGTCAAACAGCTTCCTGATAACATTTCAGGAATTGCTGGGATCCGGATAAAGCCAGCTCATGTTGGTGAAATCGGACCAGTAAAAAGGAGTTCAGGGTACTCCTTACAGACAAACCCCTTTTTGTAATGTTATTATGGAATTTTTAAGTTTATTTTATCTGGCAGGTTCTGCCAATTGATGATATCCTCGATAATAACGGCGAAACGCTTAATAATCCTCCCCGCCTTTAAAATATAGAACATTCGGCCTATCCCTCGCTGGGAGAATAGGGACGACATCATGTGATCTGGTGCGTTCTGGTATCGGGAGTTGAACATCATGAACAGAGTGTTGAACAAAGACTTCGTTACGGGGTCTTATCTGAATTCTGCGCTGGTATCCTTTTCTGATGTTTTTCATCCTGCATTCTGTATGCAGAGTTGTTATGTGAAAGAATTAAAAGAGCCAATCCTGGACTTTTTCACTTTTCTGGGTTGTTTTTTCTTCCCGTATGCAATATCTGCATCCCATGCCGGGGAATCGATGAGGAGTGGTAACGCATGTTGAATGACCTGATGGAAAAACGAAAAAAGATTCTCGCCGAGTCTGAAGAACACAAAAACCGACGCAACGAACTCAATGCTTCTGCAAGCAAGTTCGCCCGTGAACGCAACACACTCAACAACCAGACGCGGGAGTTCGTGGAAGAGGCACAAAAAAACAAAGATCTCCGGGATAAACACAACCAGGATGTCCTTGATTTAAAAGCGCAGCGTAACGATTTTAATGACAAGGCAAATGTTCTGTTTGAAGAGATCGAAGAGTTCAAAAAAGAACACGGAACCCTGAAGAACCGGGGGATCAAGGAACTCCAGAAGCAGATTGAGCATATGGAGTACCGGCAGCAGACCGAAGTCTTTACCACGGATAAAGAACGTGAGCTTATCGAAAAAATCAAGCAGATGATGGCCCAGGTGCGGGAGCAGGAAGCAGAACTTGAGCAGAACAAGGAGATGCGCACGAAGATTACCGAGGCCCGTGATTTTCGGAAACTCGCATCTGACCTTCACGCGAAAGTGACCGAGTTCGCTGAGCTTGCCCAGAAACACCACGATCTCATGGTTGAGTCCTACAGGAAAGCTGATAAGTCACGCGAAGCGGCGGATGCTGCGCATAAAAGTTTTGTCGAATCACAGGAATCAGCGGATTCAGAACATAAGTTCTTTATTACCTGCCAGAAAGAACTTCGCGATTATGACAAGGTAATTTCCGGTCTGCGAAAGAAGACAAAGAAGGTGAAAGTCACCAAAGAACAAAAAGCAGTACGAAAAGAGGCAGAAAGTCTCTTTAAGAACTTCAGGGCCGGAGAAAAACTCACAACAGATGATATACTGCTCCTCCAGCGCTCAAAACTTATCTGATTCTTTTTTTACCGGATTGTCAAAAATCCAACGGCATCAAAATTATTATAAAGTCAGAATAATATTATAAAATACTCTGAGTTGAATATCAGGGATTACGGGTGCCAGGCGTCGCCTTCCTTTTTAAGTCGTACTCACTATTCGTCAGAGCAGTTCAGATGAAGTTGAGAGGTATGAACGATGTCCAAATTTTATATTAAGTGGTGGAAGAATCAACAAACCATCCCAATAAATCCTGAGGAACAGGCAAAATTGTGGATGACCCTGCTTGAATGGGTCAGAGCGGAAAAGAAAGCCGGCTTGTTCACAGATTGGGGAAATTGCTGCGATTCAGGTTCAGGTTACTGTATAGCCGATGGGGACGAAGTATCACTTCACTCCCAGCTTTTGAAATATCAACCGTTTATCATATTCAGTATCAAACCGGTCCTATCAGTCGATCAGACGATCGAATCGGTTAAAAGGGCTGTTGCCGCTGCAAAAGGTAAATGAAGATATTATTTTTTTTTGTTCTGAGGTAAAAGTATTGATTCCTTAATCAACGAAATTCGATTCTTCGAGCATATTCGCATTCTGTTGGCAGATAATGGGAGCAGGGTCTTGGTTCCTGTGTGGCAAGTGAAAAAAGGCTGGTTTTAGCTACCTGGTGGAAGTGGGAAATCAAATAGGTCTGGCTGTTGCGATCAGATAAAAGATACACAAACAGGAGAAACCTACGTCACAATTATAAGGATAATCGGCTAATTATTTACGCAATGTTCTCTCTTATGCGGGATCAAAAGGAGATTGCTAAATGGAGCCCGTATAAGAGAAATCCCTGTTTGAAGTTGCAGTATGCAAGGAGTTTATACTAATAATGTCTCCGGGCCGTACATTAGTGCTAAGTGTTGATCGGGACGATGATATCGGGTGGAAGGCAAAAGTCGAAAGCCCTGTCATTGGCCGTGCAGCGTGTCTGAAGGCTGCCAATACACTAGCCCTTGCCGATCCCGAAGATTCCGATATCAATGCAATATTTTCAGCAGTTAAAATCTACGATGAACTGACAGCAAATGGAGAGGAAACCGCAATTGCACTGGTAGCCGGAAACCATCTCCATATGATTGAAGGAGACCGCAGGATCGCAAACTCCCTCGAACAGGTAATCAAAGAGACTCAGGCAACCAATTGCATTCTTGTAACTGATGGTGCTGAGGATGAATATGTAATTCCTATCATTCAGTCCAAGATTCCGGTTTCCAGCATCCGCCGGGTGATCGTTAACCAGATGCCGAATCTTGAAGGTACGTATTACATCCTGAAGAAATTTCTCGACGACCCCAAGGTTTCCCGCATGGTTTTTATCCCGCTCGGGCTTGCAATGATGCTCTATGCCACCGCGTACCTGCTCGATTACCCGGGAGTTGCAACTATTATTGTGGTCGGAGTAATCGGATGTTATATGCTCTATAAAGGATTTGGGTTTGATGAAATCTTCCACGGTATAATTGATGCTCTCCGCATCTCGCTTTCGCGTGGGCGGTTCTCGTTTGTTACCTATACTACAACGATCCTTCTCATCATTATTGGATTTACCCAGGGTTTCATCGCAGTGCTGAAATATTATTCACCGGATTTCGGTATAATCCATTATCTGATGTTGTTTGTATTTGGAGGAATAGGGGGACTGATGGCTGCCGGTCTGGTAATGTCAATCGGAATCATCATCGATGTGTACATGAATGAGCGGGAGAACCTGGGCAAGGTGATTGTATTTCCGTTTTTCATCACCGCGATCGGGTTCATTTTTTATTGTGCAAGTATCTCTCTCCTGCCGGTAAAAGAAATCCCGAATTTTCCTGTTACCCCGGACGGAGTGGCAGTCCAGGTACTCTATTTCGCAATCTTTGGCATTCTCTCCGCGATTATCGGAATGATTATCCAGTTCTTTGTCAATAAAAAAATTGCTGAAATGCGTAAACAGGAAATTATTGAAGTCATGTAAAAAAATTCTCTTTTTCTCCTTCATAAAGCAAATAAGAACCGGTACTATTTTTTTTAACGGACAAATTCATATCTGATTTCTGTTGAATGTTTAATAAAATTAAAATGCTCAACAGGGGTTACACCCCCGTTGCCTGACTCCCCCCAAATGCGATACCTCTTCATGGAGGTTAAACACTACAATCGCGAAGCGCAGGGGGCAGTCAGGGGGGACAGGCACGGTCTCCTCCTTGGTATACTGGGCATTTAATTTCATACTCCAGTAAAATGAATTCTCAAGAGCACAAATCTGATTCTCCACTACCGGCATGGTGCGGGAATGACTGTTCTATTGTTAAAAAGTGCACCGCACTTCATTCCATTGAAAATCTCATCCGGAATATGCGATTAAATATTGCATACCCTCCCGCAAATACATGCAGGGCAGGGAAATGAAAAAGAGAAAAAAAGTTCACCGTGATTTTCTTTCCGAAATTTCAATCTTTTTACTTTCCTCAGGTGCTATACGGGTATAGGTAGCAAAATAACCCATCCCGCTGGGAAACTCCTTGGTCATGGTGAAATTTCGTGTTGCCTGGGGAGACTGGATGGAAAGCTCAGGAATTACGATGTTGAAAGCGTGTGAAGGGTACCAATAAATTCCATCTCCATAGGAGATTGCTGCATCTTCGACAGTAAAATCTGCACTGGAAAGATCGATACGCTGTATACGGGCATCTTCATAATTGAGAATTTTCATTAATTTGTTTTTCAGATCCTGCTTACCCAGTAAAAAAAAGATAAACCGGGTGCCCTCATCCACCTTATAATTCACATGGATGACAGCACTCCCATTATCGAGTTGGATCTGGATATCTTTTACCGTGATATAGCTGTAGCGATCCTCATTTGCAGCCATAACGGGAACCGCCATGCTGAGTATCAGGCAGAACAGCAGCATGACAGAAAACCATCGCATAGATAAGTACATTCGTGAATACCTTTTATATTGTTTTGGGTAAGTACACCTGATTATTCAGGTCTTTTTCCATCTGAACTTTAATCACAAAAAAGATTATTTTTTATTGGCCAGAATAATTTCGATCGATGATACATTCGTCTTTCCGGAATCTGTATCAATAATCTCAGTTGATGTGATAATCTCTTTTTTTGTCACTCCTTCCAGGAATCGGTTGAGGGCAATCTCAGCGGTATCCACTGCACGGGAAATAGCCTTGCCCCTTGCCTTGATTGCAACCTCTTCTGCTCCATTATTGAACTGCGTAATGACAGCGAGGACATAGTTCATTACCGGTTTATTTCCTACGAATACTGTGTTCTCTCTTGGCTGCTGCATTATGGATCTCCTTTTTAGAGATATTTCTTCTTTGTAATCAGTTCTGCATTCAGTACACTTGCACCGGCGGCACCGCGAATAGTATTATGCCCCATTGCAACAAAACGGATCCCCTCCCGGAGCCTGCCTACCGAAACAGTCATTCCTTTCCCCCTCATCCGGTCCAGACGGGGTTGCGGACGGTCTTTCTCTTCGTCGAAAAAGTGTATGGATTCCTCAGGCTGGGTTGGAAGACCTTTAATCGGTGGTTTGTAGTCATAAAAGGCAGCTTTGAGTTTTTCCACGGGTTCTTTGATGTCGACCCATAATGCCATTGTATGACCATCGATAACCGGAACCCGGTGACAGCTTGCACTTACTTTAAACGTGGCATTCGTTATCTGTTTACCTTTGAATGAGCCCATTATTTTAAGGGTCTCGGTCTCCATTTTTTCCTCTTCCTGACCGATATAAGGAATGACATTATCGTAGATTGCCATCGCGGCTACCCCGGCAAACCCCCCTCCGGAGATTGCCTGCATCGTTGCGACCCTGACATCAGAAAATTTGAATTTCCGCAAGGGGGCAAGGGCAGTCACCATCATAATCGTGGAACAGTTGGGATTGGTTACGATAAATCCGTCTCTGCCGGAATCACGCTGGACATCAATAAGCCCAAGATGTTCAGGATTTACTTCCGGTACAACCAGTGGTATGTCAGGTTCCATTCGATGAGAACTGGCGTTACTGCAGACTGCTATCCCTGCATCGGCAAATTCATTTTCTGCATGAGCTGCAATATCTGCAGGAAGAGCGGAAAAGACCAAATCAACACCCTTCATCGCTTTTGGTGATATGGATGTCACTTTTATTTTTGCAATCTTTTCAGGAAATGGCGTATCAAGGCGCCAGTTTACGATCTTCCCGTAAGGCTGTCCCGCACTGCGTTCAGAGGCGGCAAGCATCGAAAGGTTGAACCACGGATGATCCGCTAACAGTTCAACAAATCGCTGACCAACCGCACCCGTAGCTCCGAGCACTCCAACATTGATCATGTGTGTCAGGTCCTGTGTAATGTTTCCCGTTAAAATATGGCGGGTTTATAAATCCCATTTCTCCTGCGATAATAAAAACGTTGTTTTTTGGATTTTCTCTCCTTCATCATAAATTACTTCGATGCCATACAATTATAAAAACCCGGAATTTACATTTAAAAACTTGGAATAAAGACTCATTCTGAATTTTTATCAGCAGATTTACGGGAATAGCCCGGGAAATATCTGAAAATTAAAAAAAAATTTAACCCGATGAAAAATATCCGGTCTTATTCCATATGGATAGCTTCAGACGGGCATACATCGACACAGGTTTCGCAGTCGACACACATGTCTTTATCGACTTTCGCCTTTTCGTTCTCCATTGAGATTGCCGATGCAGGGCATTCGCTGACGCAGGTCTCGCAACCGGTACATTTATCCTTGTCTACTACTGCTACCATAATGTTCACTCCACAAGTATTGCTTCAGAAGGGCAGACGTCGACACAGGTCTGGCAGTCGATACATATTTCTTTATCGACTTTCGCCTTTTCGTTCTCCATTGCGATTGCTGAGGTGGGACATTCATCCACGCAGGTTTCGCATCCGGTACATTTATTGGTATCAACGATTGCAACCAACTTTTTCACTCCATCGTATATGTTACACAAAAGATAAAAAATAGGTTTCGATATTACACCACAATTATACCGATATTACCGTCAAATCTTTTGCTTTTTTAAGCCAGACAGAATGAGCAGGAATTTTTTTTGCTCTGGAGAAATGTTTCATAAAACTAAAACGCTCAAGAGGAATATCACCCCCGCCACCTGGCTCTCCCCAAATGCGACAACTCTTAAAGAATGTTATACAACACTATCGCGCAGCACAGGAGTGGCCGGGGGAGACAGGCACTGTCCCCTCCTTCCTATTCTGCTTTTTTTAATTCCGTACTACAATAAATTGAATTCTACAGAGAAAATTTTTATTTAAAAACACACATTCCACAGTGAAAAATCACGAAAAATGATAGGAGTGACGCTTCGCTACACGTGGATCAGCTGGGCGATGATCATGGGTCCTTGGTCTGGAGCCCGCCCTCCCATCAGGGAGGCTATCGTAAAAAAATGTATGCATATCACCTGGACCGGGCTCCCTGGTCGCTGGTAAAAACACACGGTCCGTTGTGTATTATTATTTTAAAAAATATTGGTTTAATCAGACGAAACATTCACTCATTAGGTAAATATATTAAAAACCCAATAAAATCCGAAAAGGGATTATTAAGAAAAATAATTATTTTCCCAGGTTCAGGACATCATTTACGCCATAAATTCCGGGCTTTTTACCGACAACCCAGCGTGCTGCATGGAGCGCACCGGTTGCAAAAACTGACCGGTCATACGCCCTGTGGGAGAGTTCAATGGTCTCAAAATTCTTTGAAAACATTACCTTGTGATCTCCGACTATATCGCCACCCCGTATGACGTGAACGCCGATCTCATCTGAACGTTCCATCATACCTTCACGACCGTACATCTTTTTTCGCGGACCAACTTCTTCATCAAGGATCTGCAGGATCGTTTTTGCAGTGCCGCTTGGTGCATCTTTCTTATTCCGGTGGTGTGCTTCTATAACCTCAATATCATAATCTTTCAGGAGCTTTCCGGCATCCCGCAGGAGCTGCCAGAATATATTGACTCCGAGAGAAAAGTTGCTGGAAATGACCGCCGGGACATTCCCCTGGATTGCTTTTTCTATCTCTGTCCGTTGTTCATTGGTAAACCCGGTAGTACCGACAATCAGTGCTACTTTGTTACGGGCAGCCAGTTTAACATTTTCAACTGCAGCATGCGCTACGGTGAAATCGATAAGTACATCAGGTCTGGTCCTCAAAAGGAGGTTTTCAGCATTTTTTGATTCTACAATCTCACGACCAAAAAAAGAACCCGGCTTGAGGTTGATACCCCCTACCAGTTCAAGGTCGGGTGCTTCGTTGACCATGCGACCAATGGTCTGTCCCATTCGGCCGGAGGCGCCACATACCACCACTTTAATCATGCTTTATTCACCGTGTCCGTTTTTTTGTGATTGTTTTTGTTTTTGCGCTTACGGATTTATCGGTTTTTTTTTGTGCTGACACGGGCATTATTACCCCTTTTTTGGGTATTGTGTCAAGAATTTTTTTGAGTTGTTCAGTCTTCTTTTCATCGAGATTATCAAGCGGAAGCCTGACCGGCCCACCCGCCATCCCAAGAAGCTCAACTGCCTTTTTGACCGGGATCGGATTTGTGTCAATAAACATTGCCCGCATGAGCGGTGACAGAGCATAGTGAAGGACAAGGGCTTTCTGATAATCACCGCTCTTCATTGCTTCGTACATCGCGACCATCCGTTTCGGATCTACGTTCGCTGCAACCGAGATGACACCGGCGCCGCCAAGAGCCATGATGGGGAGTGTAATATTATCATCACCGGAAATCACTAAAAAATCATCATCCTGTGTTTCTTCAATGATCCGTGAGATCTGCCCGATATTACCACTTGCCTCTTTGATTGCAACAATGTTCGGGTGACGGGCGAGCTCTGCGACGAGATCCGGTTCAAGATTCTGGCCGGTCCGACCCGGGACATTATACATAATGACCGGAATATCGAGGTCAGCAAGTTTTGTATAATGCTTGATGAGCCCTGAACGGTTTGGCTTGTTATAGTACGGACTTATAACAAGAACTCCGTCAGCGCCGATGTCCTTGGCAGCCTTTGTCAGCTTTATGGCTTCTGCAGTGTTGTTGGAACCAGTACCGGCAACCACCGGGATCCTGCCATTCACCTTGTCTACGGCAATTTTAATAACTTTTTCATGCTCCTCAAACGTGAGCGTTGCCGATTCACCGGTAGATCCGCAGGGTACAATTCCGTGAATTCCACAGGAAAGGAGATACCCGATATTACGCTCCAGACCCTGGACATCAAGGTCCAGTGCAGAGTTCCTTTTAAAAGGAGTTATGATTGCTGGAAGGACACCTTTGAACATGAATAAGGTTATGAGCGTCTCTTGGTATTTATTTTTCTCGTGATGTAACCGGCGACCCGGTTCCGGACACGTTTGCTTTCAATAACTGCAGATTTACTCAGCTGCTGCTTGTTTTCATCAAAGCTGTTAGAGAAATAGTCCCGCTGCTTTGCCAGAAGTTCAGTACCGAGAGATTTGATGTATGACGGTTTGATTCCCATGTGCTTTTCCTCAAAGTTCTATACTTATAATGCGGTTCGATATCATAATAATATTGTTCGATATGTCGATTGGATCTTCCCCAAAAAGACGGATAATCGCTTCTTTTCCCTTTTTCCCGGTATCATAGCATACGTCGGGTACTCCCTGTTTGCAACAGGATGCAACCCCCCAGTCCATGGTACTGATTCCGGGGGGTTCTGCTGCAGGATCAAACGAAGTACATTCAAGGAGCAGTCTCTCCATAATCCCAATGACTTTTCCGGAAAAACGCAGGGTTGCTGCACACCGGATGATGGGATCAAATTTCATAGCAGTAAGCACTATTCGCGCAATATCCTCATCCACTCCAAATGCACAGGGGCCGGCAGCATGCGGTTTTCCGTCTGAATCGATTATCCCGCCTTGTACCGCTGCAACTCCATTGATCTCCCGTGCGCCGCGGATAGCATACCCCAGTTTTGTCCCATATGCAGGAATGAGCCGGACATCCATGGATTGTTCGAGAAGCGTGACGGCCGTGGCAAGTTTTTCAAGCGCGTCACTGCGTTCCTGGTTCGGATCCTTCATAATCGTATCAATGATTGGCACTACGAGTATTAAGGGTGTCTTTGTCCTTTATCCAAGTCCCCTCATCTATAACGATCTTTTTTTCTTTTGGATATGAATATAAACTTTTACGATGAAGATTCCTGTAATGGATCCACGACTTCTCGATGTGATTATTGGCGTATCAGGTTTTATCGTTCTGGTTGTAATGCTGGCGCTGTTACCCATGGTGACGATAGCAGGGGTAGCCTATCTCGCAGCAATTTTGATATTTATACTCTTCCTTTCAGGAGCCGGATATCTGGTGAATAAGAAAATTATTTAGGTGATTTTGAAGGATGAGCCGTTTTAATTCCCATCTTTTTTTGTTTTGAGTAAATATTTCTTTTTTTGCCGGTAATAATTCAATGGATGGTTCACTGATTCACACAGTTTATCCCGGTGAACGCACAGTCCGGTTGTCTTCATGGCAGCACAGGCCGGTGCTGTGTATTCCGTACCAGATCCACCCCGCCCGGTGATGTGTTCCACCTGGTACATTGTTTTTTCCGGGTCAAAATCCGGTGACCTGGCATACATTTGGGCAATTTCTGTTACATTCATACCAATTGTATGAACAAATGTAGTGAGAGCGAAACGCCCGGCATGGGTGAGGTTGGTCCCGGCAGTCAGCGCCAGAACCAGCGCCTGCATGCAGGGTGGGAAGGCAGTTTCGTCAATGGAACCGAACTGCTGGAGCATCTGTTCCTGGTATACCTTTTTTATCGATGCAACTTTCGGAGCTGAGCTGTTCACAGATTGAAGACGGTACTTTACGGGGAAGATCATACCGCATGATAAGGCGTGTTCGTTCCCGTAATAATTCATACCGCTCTTCTTTTTTGATCTCAACAAAACCCCGTAAAAGACGACGATTCACGAGCCTGAACCTGTCTTCATGCAGGAAAGAGACTAGTTCTACATAATCAGTAAGCGGCATCCGGTCCTGGGTGATCTGGATTCCCAGTTCGTCGGCAAGAGCAATACATAGCCGCGAATAACCCGTATCCTCCGGTTTGTAATTCTGATTCCACTCCTCTTCATTCACTAAAAAATAATACACTCTTTCAGCTTCATACCGGGTCAGCCGGTCAATGAGCTGTTTATCATTCACACAGGATACAATAATCCGGGCAAGAGCATATGCGGCAATCTCATCATCAACCGAATCAGAAACGGTTGGGGCAAATATCTTTTTTGGTGATATTGCATCCTGGACGCGTAAAACAGCACGGTTGATTAATGTTTCTCCTTTAGGTTCTTTTAAGAGTGAATCGAGTGCTGAGAACCTTGCCTTTACATGGTCCTGGGCTTTTTTTAAAAAGGGAAAATGTGAAAGTTCCTTTGGTGATGGGGTATAGTCCATCAGTCAGCCTCTATCCGAGGTGCAAGCAGGTACTCCACATGGCCGTTGCCGCCTGCTATGACAAAAGAGAACCGGACCGGGTGGTCGATACCGAGGTATATTTCCACCTCGGCAGCTTTGCTCATGACTTTCCCCATGTCCTTTAAATAATCTAAAGAGAAGAGCGATCGTGCCTCAACAGGAGTCAGTGATTTAAGCTCGTCTTTACTGAACTCTCGCCGGATATTGTCCGTATCCCCATCGGCAATCAGGTAGAATGTCTGCTCCTTTGGATTGATTCCAAGAGCAATTTTATCAGAGATCACTGCTGCCGCTTTCATCGCATTATTGAAATCATCACCGGTAATTACAATCTTGCCCGGGAGGTTGATTGTGGGGGGGTTGGGATCCTTCCTTATCGTATTTGTATCCAGGAGGGTGATGGAGTAGTGATACCCGTGGGCTGAGATGGACATCTTCTGGGCGTTCTCAGCAAGTTCAAGACTGATGAGATCACCTTTGCCGGCCATACCAAAAATATTTTTCATCTTGGAAATATCAATGCCCAGCTGGCTTTTTGTTGCTTTATACGAATCGAATGCTTCCTTTTTCAGCTCGATACCGATCATAGCCACATTTGCCGTGTCAACAGCCCGCGTGGAGATTCCATTCTCATCCGTGTGCAGCCGGCACTCAGGGACGAGAGCCGAAATCGCATCGATAAATTCCCTGAACATGTCTGCATCAATTGTTGCTTTTAACATCGCTTGTCTCACTTCTCCTCTTTTTTTAACCGTGTATAAAAACTTCTCTTTTTGTAGGTAATCTTTCTTTGATCTTACCGGATAATTACAATTTTTCTGTGTCGTTTTTATGTACGGTTTAACCTTTCTACGTTACGTTAATTATTTCTCCATAATAACTTAACTGTAGTCTTTTTACTTTGATATCTCCTAAATTTCAATATGAGATTTTTTATGTATTTATCGTAATACATGGTGAACCCGTTCACCGGGAAAATAAAAAAAATCCGATTAGATCAGGAAATAATATCCCAATCCCTCACAACAAATTGCACAAAATATTATCATCAGTGCAATATTGATGGTTTGATCCTTCCGGGACATTGCAGTCCATCGGCTTTTTTGTTTTTTTGCACCATATGCTATGAGAATGCCAATGCCCGTCCCGGTCAAAGAACCGAGCGCCACCACCATCAGAATATCAAACGCGTTCGCATCCATAAAAGGCTATCAGGGCTCTCATTTTTTAGTTGACCGTCCAGTGATATTAAACACGCTGCAATCGGCCTTCTGACCGGATTTGGTACTGCATATACCCTTTTGAAATTTCAGCATAAATCATTTGAGCGTTTTTATTCCGTGAAGCTGAAATCCATACTTTCTCCCGGTTGCAGGACTTTTACCCTGATATCTGTTGTCCGCTCAATCGCTTCCTTGAATATGAGAGGATCTGCAATGATTTTGTCCCATGTATTATAGTGAATGGGTATCACCGTTTTAGCTCCAATGAAATTTGCCGCAATCATAGCTTCTGAAATACCCATCGTGAACCTCCCGCCTATCGGGAGCAAAGCAACGTCAGGATGATAGAGGTCTCCGATGAGTTTCATATCGGAAAAAAGCGCCGTATCGCCGGCATGGTAGATCTTCAGACCATCAATCCCGATTACGAACCCGGCGGCAGTGCCGCCATAGCACCCTATACCAGCTTCCTCTATCCATGAAGAGTGCACGGCAGGTGTCATTGTAAATGACACCCCGTCAACAATTGTGGTACCCCCGATATTCATACCCTCGACAGGAAGACCCTTTGCCTTGAGGTATTTTGCTATCTCGGTAATAGCAATTGTTTTTTTACCGAGTGCCACAGTTTCGCCAAAATGGTCTTCATGCCCATGGGTAACGGCAACGATATCCGGTTCGGTAAAAAGGACACTCCCCCCTTCAATGAACGGATCGATCAGGACTTTTTTTGATCCGGTAAGCAGTACGCATGCATGTCCGAGCCAGGTAAGTTGCATATATGCTGATAGGATTACACATGGATGAAATTTATCATCAGATTTTTAAAATGATGTAACACGAGAGGGCAGTATCACTAAAAAAAGGGATGGATGTCTCCAGAGGAACCATTACATTACATCAATGAGTTCAGCTTCGGTAATATCAATGGAATCCCCAAGACTATCCGCTGTGGCACTGCGGGTCATCTGTTCGGATATATCCCGGTCTTCCATAACATCCCGGACCCTGCCGATATAGGGGTCAATTGTAGGATCTTCCTGTTCCTCAATCACGTGCCGATATTCACGGAGTGTAGATGGACTGATGCCAAGTTCCTCCGAAACCTCTTTCATGGTCTTACCGGACTCGATCAGTTTTTCCATCTCAATCTTATCAAAAGGCATCTTGAAATCGAGATCACGGAAGAGCTTGAGCCGTACCCGTGCACGTGCGACTGTCTTGCTGAGTTTCTCATCCCCGAGCTGGCGTGCGATTTCGGTGTCATTCTTGCCAGCATAAAACAAGGTGACAAGTTTTGCAAGCTGGATCGGTTTTAAGGAGGTCTTGAAAATACCCTGTTCAGTAATCTCTCTCATTACGAGAGCAACCTCACGTTCGATCGCGTCGCTGTCTCTTAAAGTACCATGGATATTTTTCATAGGCTCGACAATCTTCGTCTTGCCGGACATGGTGCTGAAGAGTTTTAGAAGTTGTACCTTGCGTTTGTCTTCAGTCATTGGATACCCCGTCATGGGATTAGGATATACAATAAATCCCCTCCTATTTAATGCTATCTTTAAGCACCGTTTGACCAAAAACCCTTTAAATTAGAGCGGGATTCAATATAAAAATCTGACACATATTAGGAAAAAACACCCGGATTTTGTATTTAATAATTTTATAAAAATCTGTCTGAAAAAGATCCATCAGAACACTCAATTTCGTTATCTTCTATTAACTGATGTAAAATCTTCCTTATATGGCAATAGGGACCTTTTTCATATACGGTCAGACTGATTATCTGGTATTGATTATCCCCGGGATCACATTCCTCCCTATATTCTTTAACAGAATAGGTTGGATTCTCTTTCAGAATCGTGTTTAATACACGGGATTTTAACTCCATATCATTTTTTATCCGAAGTTCAAAATTACTCATACGAACCCTCCTGAGGATTCTTTTGACCGGGTAATAATAATTCTATTGGCTTTTCAGATACATTTTTCCTGCGATGCAAACGACCCTTGTTTTCGCGTTCCGATGATGAGGGTTATATTATAAGTGAGGGATAATTGATTTAGACAATCCGGAATAATCAAAAGAAGTGGTAACGAGTGATACAGGGATCGAATGATGTTTTTGAGAAAGTGATGGACCTTGCAAAACGCCGTGGTTTTATCTGGCCAACGTCTGAATGTTACGGTGCGGTTGCGGGTTTTATCGATTATGGTCCCCTCGGGGCGATGATGAAGCGACGTGTCGAGAATATCTGGCGGGATTTTTATGTTATCCGGGAAGGCTATTATGAAATTGAATGCCCTACGATAGCTCAGGAAGCAGTTTTTATCGCTTCAGGACATGTGAAAGGATTTTCTGATAAAATGTGCCAGTGTCCTCACTGTAAGGAATACCTGCGTGCAGATCATGTTGCTGAGGCAGGAAACATACCCAATGCCTCTCTGATGAAGAACGAGGATCTTGCTGCTGCTATCACATCCTGCAAATGTGCTGCCTGTGAAGAAGTGCTCGGAAACGTTGCAGTCTTTAATTTTAATCTTATGTTTTCGACAACCATTGGCCCGGGCTCACAAAGGATTGGTTACCTGCGACCCGAGACCGCCCAGGGAATGTTTGTCGACTTTGCACGCCTGCTCAGGTTTTACCGGGACAAGCTGCCTTTTGGTGCAGTACAGATTGGAAAATCCTACCGGAACGAGATCTCACCCCGCCAGGGAATGATACGGCTCCGTGAGTTCACGCAGGCAGAAGCGGAAATCTTTGTCCACCCGAACGAGAAGAACCATCATCCCGCTTTCAGACGGTATGCGGATTACCGTATGCCACTTCTTACCTACACCCGTCAGCAGAACTGCGAGGATCCTGTTGAAATCACGATGGGGGAAGCCGTTAACCGGGGCATTATCGCGAATGAATACGTGGCGTACTATGTCGCCCTGACCCACGATCTTCTTGTTACGATAGGGATAAAACCGGAAAGGCTGCGTTTCCGTCAGCACCTTCCTGATGAGCGGGCTCACTATGCTACTGACTGCTGGGATGCAGAAGTTTTCTCCCCGCGCTTTGGCTGGGTTGAAACCGTTGGAATTGCGGACAGGACTGATTATGACCTGATTGCTCATGCCGGACAGAGTGGTACGCCCATGACGGTCTTCATCCAGTATGACGAACCGAAGAAAACCCGGCGTCGCCGTATGGTCCCGAATATGAGTGTGCTGGGCAAACAGTACCGCACAAAGGCCAAGGCGATCTTTGCCGCACTTGAAAGAGCGACACCTGGCCCGGAGGGTGCCGATGTGGAGGTTGACGGTGAGAAAATCCATATCCCCGCTGATCTGTTCGAAGTCCGTGATGAAGTGACAGATATCCGCGGTGAAGATATTGTGCCCCACGTCATCGAACCTTCATATGGTATTGACAGAATGTGTTATGCTGTCCTGGAACAGGCATATGATGAGGATATTGCAGATGGCGAATCCCGAACGGTTATGAGGCTGTCACCGAACGTCGCACCGGTCCAGGTCGCTGTCTTTCCCCTCATGACCCGTGACGGTCTTGATACTCTCGCAGAAGAAATCACCCGCTCCTTCCAGAAAAAAGGGGTACTCGCCGAATATGATGAAAGCGGTGCCATCGGGCGCCGGTACCGGCGTCAGGATGAGATCGGTACACCATTTGCTGTTACTGTTGATTATGAATCCAGAGAGAACAAAACTGTCACACTCAGGGACCGGGATACTATGAAACAGGCACGCATCGCAATCACAGATTTGCCTGAGATTGTGGAGGACCTTGTAAACGGGAATATAACCTTCGCATCGCTGATGTCTTAACAAAATACCTATGAGTTTTATCACACATCCCCTTATAAAACCAGAAAGCATTGACTCGCGGGAGTACCAGCTTTCAATTGCGATGCGGGCACTTGATGCAAATACAATGGTAATTCTGCCGACAGGTCTTGGCAAGACCGCCGTGGCACTTCTCGTTGCTGCATCCCGGCTCTATAATGAACGGGGGCGGGTGCTTATGCTTGCCCCGACAAAACCGCTCGTTGAACAACACCTCCGTTTTTTTGAAAGATATCTTCTCATACAGAGTCCTGAAGGTCCTGATTTTTCACCTTTTGCCATGTTCACCGGGGATGCACCGCCGGATGAGCGTATAAAAGAATGGAATCGTGCGACGATAATTTTTGCAACACCCCAGGTTGTAAAGAATGACCTGATTGCCGGACGTTACACATTAAAAGACGTTACACTCCTCATCGTTGATGAATGCCATCGGGCTGTAGGTAATTATGCATATGTTTTTCTTGCGCAACGATACCTTGCAACTGCTGACAAACCCCTGCTTCTCGCAATGACTGCATCGCCCGGGGGCGTTTTGGAAAAGGTAGAGGAAGTCTCTGCAAATCTGGGTATTACCCAGATCGAGAACAGGACAGAGCACGATCCCGATGTCCAGCCGTACGTGTTCGAGCGGGATATCGAATACGTCAGTATTAATCTCCCTCCCGATCTCAAAGCAGCAGTAATGCTCATCAATGCGTGCATTCAGGAACGGCTTGCACTCCTGGCATCACTTCACTTTACGGTGCCAAAACGCGAGAAACTGACCATGAAGGCGTTCCATGAGCTTAACGTTCAGATCCAGCAGCGTATTGCAAATCGCGATCCTGTTGCATATTCGGCAGCTTCTGTATATGCCGCCTGCATGAAGCTCCGGCACGCAGTCACTCTTGCCGAGTCCCAGGGAAGTGAAGTATTGAAAGGGTATCTTGCCAAACTGGTCACCGAGGGTACTGGTTCAGGTGGCAGCAAAGCAAGTCAGGGCCTGGTAAAAGATCATACCTTCCGGGAACTTTTTGAAAAATCACGTGAGTGGACAAACGAACTCCATCCGAAACCGGAAATTACTCTGACACTTGTGCGCGAACAGTTGGAAGCGCATCCGGACAGTCGTATCATCATTTTTGCCACATACCGGGACACGGTACAGCTCCTGTCAGATTTCCTTTCCAAAAACGGTATTGCGTGCGAACGTTTTGTAGGGCAGGCAACAAAAGATTCCGAGAAAGGGCTCTCACAAAAAAAGCAGATCGCAATACTGACACGGTTCCGCGAAGGTGGGTTCAAAGTGTTAATTGCGACATCTGTGGGTGAGGAAGGCCTGGATGTCCCCTCCACGGATCTGGTGATCTTTTATGAAGCGGTTCCCTCAGAAATCCGATCTATCCAGCGTAAGGGAAGAACCGGCAGATCCCGGGCCGGCAGGGTAGTGGTGCTCGTTACCAGGGGAACATCTGATGAAGTATTCCGGCATGTCAGCCAGGCAAAAGAGATGATGATGCACAAGAGTATGAGGTCAATGGTCAGTACAAACCCGTTACAGCAAAAATCCCTTGTGCCTGAACAGGCAAGTATCGACGAGTTTACGGTTCAGGGACCAATGATTATCATTGACGATCGAGAGACATCCTCGAAGGTTGTTGAGGTACTTTCCGGAATGGGTGCCGCAATCCGTCTGAAACGACTTCCTCACGGTGATTATGCGATTGGTGAACGGATCCTGATCGAGCGAAAAACAGCGCGGGATTTTGTTGATACCCTGATTAACCGGGATTTACTCGGTCAGATAAAGGCCATGGCGGAAGTTGTCCCGAGGCCTGTGGTGATTATTGAGGGAGGAGATCTGTACACCCAGCGTGACATACACCCGAATGCGATCAAGGGTGTGCTTGCGGCGCTTACGATTGATTTGGGGGTTTCGCTTCTGTTTACCCGGGATGAGCAGGATACTGCTCAAATGCTCTTTGTCCTTGCAAAACGCGAGGATGGTGAGCGGGGTGAGCGGAAGGTCCACCCGCATAAATCGCACCGTTCCGCTCGTGAAGAACAGGAATACATCATTTCTGCATTCCCCGAGATCGGTATGAAAAACGCACGCCTTTTATTATCTCATTTCGGTTCTGTGCAGGCAATTGCAAATGCGGAACTCCTGGAATTAACGGCAATAAAAGGAATCGGGGAGAAGACCGCGCAAAAGATCTATGATCTCTGCCGTCATTCCTATAACTGACACAGGATCTGAAGCGCTTCGGTGCCTGCTTTCACTGCGTTCATCAGGGCAAGCACGTTATCCGGATCCTTTTCGTTTTGTATTCGCTCACAGAGTGAAACGATGGTCATTGCAAGTTCATCGCTGAGCAACCCGCCTTCGCAGGATTCTTCATGGTGCTCACCGCAACTGCATTCATGGCCATGTTCATGATATGCCGCTGGAACCGCTGCAGGACTGGATTTTTCTGCGGTCTCCCGCTCTGCACAGACAACACACAGGGTCTTGCCTTTTACCTCAAAGAGCGGGCATCCACAGGTTTTACAGGACTTTTCGAGCATTTTGCCTCCTTTAAGGAGGTATTCTGCCATGACTTCGTCTTCCTTACGTACCGGCATAAAATCACCGTCGACTCAATATTCAACTTATATATGTCGGTTCTACGTATTAACTACAGGTATACAGGAAGGTGATACCATGCCCAACCCTGAAAAAACTATGGAAAACTGTATTCTGATGCTGCAGCGCATTCAGGAAGACAGCTCAATACCCCGCAACATCCGGCGCGTGGCTGATGAGACCCGGACATTGCTTACCAACAATTCCAAAGCAATGGGATTGCGCGCTGCGGAAGCGATTTCAAAGATTGATGAAATTTCCAATGATCCCAATATGCCAATTCATGCCCGGACCCGGATCTGGGAGCTTGTGTCGCAACTGGAGACTATTCCCCTTGACTGATACCATCAGATCTGATACTTTTTTTAAAAAGTAGAAAAGGGAGAAGACCTGTTGCGGAGATATAATTCGGATCAGGATTTTTATTTTAGATTCCCCATTTTTGGCACGAGTTTGGAGATGGTAAAAAAACACTATCCGGTAAATGACTGATAAAAGCGGAATCAGGAAAAATTTCACTGGATCAAAATTTCCACGGCACTATCATATCACTTAATTTCCCGGTTAAAAACAAAAATAACACTCGCCGGATGCATGAGTAATACTTCACTTTACGGTGACGGATTTACAAAACGGTATACTCCTTTTGGTACAAACATTTCAAAACGGGCACCATGCTGGTATTCCCCGGATTCTGTTATGGAAATGTTGGTGATGGAGAGAATTTCCCGGCACAGGAACAATCCGAGCCCGGTATTTTTGCCAAATCCTTTTTCGAAAATTGTTTCCTTGTCCTGGGCCGGTATACCTATCCCATCATCTTCAATACGGATTAACAGACCCTCTGGTAACTCAACCGATGAAAGTTTCATGACAGACACATGGTCGCCATGTTCCACAGCATTGTGTAAAATATTATAAAATACCCTGTCCAGCAGGGGATCGGCGAATATTTCAAGTCCATCAACCGATGATTCGAACCGTATTTTTTTTATATCGATGTGAATGCAGGCCTGGTAGAATGTCTTAGTCACATCCTTCCAGTTCGGTGCAACGACCCCAAGATCCTGGTAGAGCTTGGTAAACTCAATGTTTTCCGTAATCATCTTGACTGCGGCTTTCAGCTTTGAAAGATACATGGAATGCTGGGGTTCCGGAGGGTGATCGGTGAACAGATCAAGATATCCTCCAAGCACCGTGAGTTTATTCCTGATATCATGACGGGTAATCTCTGCAAGGAGGTTGAGTTTTTTATTGGCGAGTTGGAGGGATTCCTGAGTTTTTTTAATATCCGAAATATCATGGAATATTCCCATCATGGAGCGGCGTCCCCCCAGATCGAGTATTGTCGTGCTGATAATCACCGGGATATGGTTCCCTTTGTTATCAATGACTTCTGCCTGTAAACCCGTGCCCTCCTGAACCTGTTTTTTGAAATAAGCCCGGAATTTTTCTTTTTCTTCTTTTGGGAGAAGCTCACTGTAATGCATGGTCTGTATTTCTTCGAGAGTTCTCCCGATCATCTTCTGTGCTTTGATATTTGCGTCGAGAAGAATTTCGGTTTCTGCATCTGAAATAAAAATCGCATCATTTGCATGGTCCATAAGACCTTTGTTCTTTTCATACGCAGACTTGAGTTCATCCTCTGCCCGTTTACGGTCAGTAATATCCCGCACAAATGCAAAAACGTACGGCTGCGGTCCGAATTCTATGTAATTGAGAAGTATCTCCACGGGAATAATTGACCCGTCTTTTTTCCGGTTTGTATCCTGGACAGCAACATAGCCGCTCTCCTGCAAACGGGACCAGAGACTTTGCAGATGTTTTTCGATGAAACCTGGATTGAGATCCCTGATTGAAAGCCTGGCAAATTCCTCCCGCGTATATCCAAGCATTGAGCAGATGGAGTCATTGAAAAAAGAGATCCCCCCGTTTTGGTCGATCCAGAGTATACCTTCGGCAGCATTGCTTACCGTGGACTTCATCATACGAAGTTCCTCTTCTGCCTTTTTTCTTCTGAAAGACTGGCGTATTTTATGGCTCAGCTCACTAAACTGGGCACGTGGATCTCCGCCTTTCTGGAGGTAAAAGTCTGCACCATTATTTATGGCCTGAATAACGACCTCCTCGCGTCCCTTGCCGGTGAAGAGGATGAAGGGGATGTCCTTAAAGTCCATCCTTACCGTTTTTAAGAATTCTATACCATTCATTACCGGCATCTGATAGTCAGAAACAATGGCATCAACCCCTCCCGTTGCAAGAATCTGCAAACCTTCTTTTGCAGAAGTAACTGTGATAACTGAGAATTCTCCCTCCCGTTCAAGAAAGAGTTTACAAAGATCGAGCAAATCGGGCTCGTCATCCACGTAAAGGAGAGAAATCATTGATTTTATTATTGTTGACTTAAGGATTTAGATTTTTGTTAAATAGTTCAACCGGGAAACAAGGAGGCGTCAATTAAAAAAACCGGCATTAAAAAATCCGGCGGTTATATGACGATGACCTTAATCCGGAAATACCGGAAATTCAAAAAAGGGTCATGACAGTGAGATTGTGTGGAATGCATCCGGTGGAACAGTAATTTCGAATCGTGCACCTTTCCTGAATTCACCGGTTTCCCTGATCGACAAACCTGTTATTGTAAGGATTTTCTCTGCCAGAAAGAGCCCGAAAGTCTTTTCATTACCAGGTTTCCATTCAAAAAGCTGGTCTTTGGTTTCCGGTACTATCCCGATTCCATTATCAGAAATTACGATGATGAGTCCTGTTTGGGTGTACTGGTAGGAAACGTCAATACGGGTTACTTTTTCCCCAAATTTATATGAAAAGTTAAACAGCAGATAAAAAACTTTTTCAAAAAGCGGGTCTGCGAAGACTTCAATGGGATCCGGCTGCACATTTAATTTAATTGAATCTGTTTCAATTTCGAGGAATGCGTGATGGATGGCAGAGGGAACCAGTTGCCAGGTGGGAACCTCTGCGCCAAGATTTTCATACTCCCGGGTGAAGATAATCTGTTTTTGTATGGTTTTTGTTGCCGTCTGGGCACGGGTGAGATGTTTTTGTAATTCAGGTTCCTGAATGCCATAGGATGCTAGTTCCAGAGAACCGCCGACTACCATGAGCTGATTCAGGATATCATGTCGTATCTTGCTGGATAACATATCAAGATGCTTTCTGGCTGTCATCTGGGCACTTTCGGCCCGTTTCCGGTTGGAGATGTTATGTACAACACACTGGATGATCTGGTGACCATTGAGTGACGTCACTTTACTGGAAAATTCCACATCAAGTACTTTATCATTCACCGTTACCAGAGGAATGTCCTTGTAGTGGATATGCCCGGTATTTTTCAGTTCTGTATAAAATTGTTCAGCCAGCTGCGTATCTTTGAAAAAACCAATATCTTCAAGTTTTCTGCCGAGCAGGTGTTCATGAGAATAACCAGTAAGCGTGGTGATGAATGAATTTGCCTCGATAATCTTTCTGGTATCAGGGTCAAAAACCAGGAGACCATAATCTGCTGTTTTAAATAAATAATAGAATTTTTCATCTTTCTGGTGAATTTTCCTGATATCAGACATTGATTGCATTGCACCGGAAAGCTGTCCGTTTTTATCGTAGAGAAGGGAAGCAACAACTTCAAAGGTGGCAGGATTGTCTTTCAGACCGGGGATCTGGATTTGTGCCCGGATACTGCCGCGGGTACGCTCAATGGCAGAATAGTGGAAGGTTTCAATTTCAGTCTCCGGCGCAAAAACCAGATCAAGGAGACCTGGAATTCGTTCACCCAGAATCCTGAAGGAATATTCATAATTACCCAGTCCTATTACCTGCCCGGCACCCGCACCAGTGAGTTTCTCCATCGCTTTGTTCCAGGTGATGATAGTTCCTGCAGTATCAATGGCAAATGTCGCTTCCGGAAGGGAATTGATTATTTCAGACAGTTGATAAACAAAAAGTTCCAGTTCTCCCTGAACCTGTTTATGGTTTTTTTCCATTTCCATGGTTTTAAATGCATACGAGATTTCCTCTGAAATTCCATTGAGCAACCGGATCTCAGCATCGGTAAAAAAGTCTTTTTCGCACGAGTAGAGGGTGATTGCTCCACAGGTGGTTTTACCGGACCTTAACGGAAATGCTGCTGTTGACCGGTAACCCTTACGAAGTGCATCCTCTTCCCACATCTGTATGCCGGGGTATGCATGGATATCATTGCAGATGGTGAACTTCCCTTTTCTTAATGTGGTGACGGTCGGACCATGTCCGCTGGCAATATCTTCGGACGTAATTCTGACTTTACCAAAAAAATCATCCACGGCTCCGCTTGCAAAGACTGTTTTTATTCTGGATGTGCGGGGATCTTCAAATCCTATCCATGCCATCACAAATCCGCCCTCCTGGACCATGATCTTACACACTTCCTGGACAAGCTGCGAACGATCCTTGATATGTACTATTGCCTCATTTATGCGGCGGAGTATCGCATCGATCCGGTTAAGACGCACAATTTTTTGTTCATTTTCCCTGAATTCAACAGCGCGGCGTATTTCCTGGGACAGCTCGGCAAACTGGGATTTTTGATCTTCCCCTTTCCTGACATAATGATCGGCCCCGTTTTTTATGGCTTCTTCAAGAATTTCTTCCCGGTTTTTACTGGTAAAAAAAATAAACGGGAGTTTTGGGTATTTTTCGCGAACGGTTTTGAGGAACTCAATGCCGTCCATTGCCGGCATGTCATACTCGGCTATAATTGCATTGTACGATTCCGTTTTCAGCTGTTGCACGGCATCCATTGCGGATTGGGAAGTCTCTACCCGGATATCTGAATCACGTTCTAAAAAACGCTTGCCCGTGTCCAGAAGGACCGGGTCATTATCAATATACAGGATCGATATCACGGTAACTCACATCAACAGGCCAACAGTTTACTCTATTTACATTCTGTAATAACGTAATAAATATACCGGTTGTCATAATGCTTAAACATCTTCATCCACCCTTTTTTTTAAATTACAGAATTAGTTTTCCTGAATCCTTAACCCAGTAATTTACACAAAAATTTCTGGCAATCTCACTTTAATCTCCTGAGGGCAATTCCCCACGGGTTGCACGTTCTCTGTATTAAAGCGGGTGAGGATTTATGGTCTGCATCAAAACCTACGTCCGGAACGCGGTAAAAGAATCAGATTTGAAAAAAAATACCATGAAAGTTTCATTTTATCACAAATAAATAAAACCAACACGATCATCACGGAACGGTATATAAAATTCTTAAACCCTCTGCTGGTATTTTTTATATACAACTACGCCAATATGATCCTGATTCATGGACTTCCTTTCCATCATCCTGATCATCGCCGGCCTCGTATTGTTTGAGACCATAACCAGCATCGATAATGCCATAATTAATGCCGAAGTGCTCTCAACCATGAGTGAGCGGGCAAAACGCTGGTTTTTACTCTGGGGACTGATATTTGCAGTCTTTGCGATCCGGGGACTGCTGCCATGGCTTATTGTCTGGTTATCAACACCTTCGCTGAGTCCTCTTGGCGCATTCACTGCGACATTCTCAAGTGATCCGATAGTCCTTTCAGCAATAGAGCAGTCTGCTCCCATCCTCCTGATGGGTGGAGGTACATTTTTACTTTTCCTCTTTCTCAACTGGCTGTTTCTCGAGAGTAAGAATTTTGGCCTGCGAGGAGAGCGTTATATCGCCTCAAAAGGTGTCTGGTTTTTTGCCATAGTATCTATCCTGCTCACCCTGCTTGTCTGGTTCTCCTTAAAAGAAAATCCACTTATCGCATTTGGGGCTGTTGTCGGTTCAACAGCGTTTTTTATCGTCCACGGGTTCCGGCAGAACGCTGAAAAGGCCGAGGAAAAGATGCTCCATTCATCCGGTATGTCAGACCTGAGCAAGATCTTTTATCTCGAGGTTATCGATGCAACATTCTCTATTGATGGTGTCATCGGTGCATTCGCTTTCACGATGGCAGTCCCCCTCATACTTCTCGGTAATGGTATCGGAGCGTTTGTTGTGCGGGAGCTGACTATACGCAATGTTGACAATATCAAGAAATACCGGTACCTTAAAAACGGGGCAATGTATTCGATCTTCTTTTTGGGAATTATCATGATCCTGGACAGTTCCGGGTTTCATATCCCGTCCTGGGTCTCGCCCGTTATAACCTTCGGGGTCGTCGGTTATTTCCTTTTGAAATCCATGAGGGAGATTCCACAGGTACCCGCAGGAGAATAAGGACCGGGGAAAAATATCAAAAAAAATCAGTTTGGCAATGATTTGTTTTCTTTTTATGGTCCTGCTTTTTTCATGCATGCAGGTAACAGAAAAATCAGATTATTCCGGAGGTTTATTGCGGGAAAATACACGCCCTATTCGCCCGAATTGATTGAAACACCAGAGGCCGCCTTTGAGTAAAGTGACTGTCACGGTCATCATCCCCTCCATCTCATGTGAGACATCCCTGAGCAGATCGGGGATTGGCAGGTGCTGTGGGCAGACTCTTTACACATTTTCCGCATTGCCTGCACAACCCGGCATAGGAAATACCGGAGAGTAATCCTCCATGACGCCCCAGATAGTGAAATTTTGCACTCCGGTCATGAGGGAAAAGGTGATGGGCGTTATACAGGGAAAAACAGCCCGGGATATCGACACCGGCCGGGCATGGCATACAATATCCGCAACCGGTACAGTTGATTTTCATCAATCGCTGGTACGTGTCCCTGACCCGGGAAATAACAGCCAGTTCAGATAGAGTCAGTGAATCCGGGAGGGCTTCGCCTGCAATCTGCAGGTTTTCATCGATATGCGACTCGTCATTCATGCCCGAAAGCACTACCGTAACTTCCGGATGGTTCCAGACCCAGCGGAGCGCCCATTCGGCTGGTGATCGTTTGCGTGGGGATTCGTCCCAGATCTTTTGTATCTCGTCCGGTACCTGCCCGGCAAGGTTACCGCCACGAAGTGGTTCCATAATCATAACGGCAAGGTGTTTTCCGGCAGCATATTTTAAGCCTTCAGTGCCTGCCTGGTTGTGCTCATCGAGGTAATTATACTGGATCTGGCAGAAATCCCAGGTATAGGAATCGACGATTTCTTTTAATGTTGCAGTATCTCCATGGAATGAGAACCCGGCATTTTTTATCCGGCCGTCTTTTTTCGCAGCATCAAGAAATTCCAGGACCCCAAGGCTTTTCATCTTTTCCCAGCTCGCTTTTGTGAGACTGTGGAGCAGGTAGTAATCAATATGATCGGTCCTGAGCGTGACCAGTTGTGAGGAAAGAATAGAGTCCATGTCCATTCGGGTATGAACCGACCATGGAGGGAGTTTTGTCGCTATCCTTACTTTTTCCCGGTACCCGTCAGCAAGTGCCTGGGCAAGTATTTTCTCACTTTTTCCAAAGTGATATGCAGGAGCCGTATCAATATAATTTACACCCTGGTCGATTGCATACCGCAGTTGCCGGATTGCCCGTTCTTCATCGATACTGCCACCTTTTTTTAATGGCAGTCGCATGAATCCGAACCCGAGGATAGAGAGTTTATCACCGGTCCTGGGAACTGTGCGATAGAGCATAGGGGATACATCCTTTTTCTGGTTGCCTGATTCGTGTGGTGGATTGGCACCGGAAATATAAAATTTTTCTTAAATACCCTGTCGCCCGGATGAACGTGACAGATACACAGACCCCATATCCGGGATGTTACCAGACTGAATGCAGAAATGACCTGATTATTCATTACCTGCTGCCATAGGATCTGACATGCTTCCATGCCTGATGATATTTTTTATATTCTTCTGATTCTCCGGAGTAGATTTTTGTGTCTTCCCTCATGTACAGTTTCCTGTCCTCGCCTACCGGACAGACTTTGATACACAGACCACAGGGTGAAATGGAGCGTTTATACAATGCTTCTGACCGTGTAGCACAGGCATTTTTATCAGTCAGCCCTTCGGGATACTGCCTGCCATCGAGAGCTTTTACCGGACAGATATTCACACATTGCATGCACGATGTGCACAAAGGTTCCGGGATAACAGGATCCGGAGGAATATCGGCAGCAGTAAAAATTGAGGCGAAACGAACTCTCGGTCCGAATTTTTCGGTGAGCAGCATATTGTTTATACCAAAATTTCCCAGACCTGCGAGATATGCTGCATGGCGGTGTGAGAAAAAGGTAACCGGTTTTTCCTTTAAGATGCTTATTGAACCATAACCATCACGGGGGATCCAGATTGAGGGAAAACCCTCAGTATTCAAAAACATGGAGATCCGGTACCCGCTTATATCCAGCATGGTATTTACCGTCCGGTACAGTTCATGGTAATAGATCGAAGGTGCCGTTTCCACAATGGGCAGGCTGACGGGAAGGCCGATCACAATGACCGTCGCGGCTTCCGGGAAAATTGAACGTGGCCGGAACTCTGGTGGAATCCATGGATTAAACAGCGGTTCATCCCACCGTATTGCCGGAGCGAAACCTGCAAGGGGAATGTCCATCTCCATACACCTGGAGATGATTTTTTGTTTCAGGGCCAAGCTCATGGATTAACATAGCACGACAGACAATAAATGGATTGGGAGAGCAGCGGATTTTAAAAACTCTGCTTAATTTCCTGTAACTGAGCACACAACCTTTCTTTCCCGCCCGGCATTTACATCCAGTTCGAGCAGGACAACCTGCTGCCATGTCCCGCATACCAAGTTCCCTCCGTCAATGGGGATGGTAAGTGATGGGCCGACCAGAGCCGCCTTGACATGTGAACGGCCGTTTCCGTCCCCCCACCGTGCATTATGAGCATATTTTGCATTATCCGGGGCGAGCACAGAGAGTGCCCGTCTGAGGTCCATAAGGACACCCGGTTCAAATTCTATCGTCGTAAGAGCAGCGGTTGAGTGCTGCACAAAGAGGTGGATAATTCCCTGTTGTATCTTACTGTCCCTGACCACTTTTTTAACCTGAGTGGTAATATCGATAATATCGCCTTCGCACTGCGAGCGGACAAAAAATGTTGTCTGGAACATCAGTTCACCGTACATCATTCCTGTACTCATCTGCTAAAAATTATTCCTGTTCTCCTGTCGCCCGGTACCGGGTACAAACCTTTGACTTGCAGTACCAATCTTTTTAAGGTAATATACAATCAGCTAAAAAAATTAACAGGAAAAAAGATATAGTTCTGAGGTCTGAATTCAGACGTCAGTTTCGTTATTATCGGTATTTTCATGTTCCGGTTCTGAACCGGTATCTGTCTCCGTCCCGGTCTCAATTTCAGGCTGGACGATTGCGACACCAACAACCCGGTCTTTTTCATCCAGGCGTATGGTCCGGACACCTTTTGTCCCGCGCCCGATTATCCGGATTTCACTGACCGGCATACGGATGACAACACCGGATGTGGTCATGACAATGATCTCATCGGTGTCCAGCACAGCTCGTGACTCTATGACAACGGCATCGCGCTCGAGCTGCATATTCCTGACCCCCATGGTTCCCCGGCCATGCCCGCGGAATTCATCAAATTCGGTCCTCTTGCCAAACCCGATATCAGATATGGTGAGAAGGTGGTCCTTTTCAACAAGTGTGACTGCAACAACAGTATCCTCGCCCCGGAGTTTCATACCCCGCACACCGGAGGCATTTCGCATGACCGTGCGGACTGTCTCTTCATGGAACCGGAGGCTGTAGCCGAAACGGGTGGATAAGACGATCTCTTTGGAACCATCGGTTGCTATGACATCGACAAGCTGATCGTTCTCTTTGAGCCGGATGGCATTGGTCCCTACAGAACGCGGGTTTGAAAATTCAGTCTGTGGTATCTTGATAACCTGCCCGTACCTGGTTGCAAACAGCATAAACCGGTCTTCCCTGAACTGACGGATCGGTATGACTTTTGTCACAATCTCATCTTTTAAGTTCAGGAGGTTGACGATGGGTTTGCCTTTCGCAATCCGGGAAGTTTCGGGGATCTGGTAGACTTTGAGCCAGTAGACACGGCCGATATTGGTGAAGCAGAGCAGGTAGTCTTTCATCTCGGCAACAAACACCGAGTCCACCCCGTCATCCTCTTTGGTGGTCATGCCCGTGACCCCATGGCCACCCCGCCGCTGCTTGCGGTAGGTATCGATATCCATCCGCTTGATGTAATTGGCGGTGGTAATCGAGATAAGGACGGTTTTATCCTCGATAAGATCCTCATTGGAGAGATCGCTGGTGTCGATCGCGATCTCGGTCCTCCGGGCATCCCCGAATTTTGCCGCAATCTCCACAGTCTCACGCCGGATCTCGTCTTTGATGTTTGCTTCGTTTGAGAGGATGGTCTCAAGTCGTAAAATTTCGGCTTCAAGTCCCTTTTTCTCGTCATTGATCTTCTGCTGCTCAAGCGCTGCGAGACGGCGGAGCTGCATCTGGAGGATCGCATTTGCCTGCGGTTCATCAAGGCCGAACTGGGTGATTAATGCCATGCGGGCGTTATCAACCGTGTCTGATGACCGGATAGCCGCGATGATCAAGTCGATCTTGGAAAGGGCGATGAGCAGTCCGATTAATATATGGACTTTATCCTGCGCTTTTTTCAGGTCAAACTCTGACCTGCGCCGTATTACTTCGATCCGGTGGCGGACAAAGTTCTCCAGAAGTCCATGGAGGTTAAGCACCTTTGGCTGGTTATCGACAATTGCGAGGTTGATGGCCCAGAAACTGGATTCGAGTGCGGTCAACTTGTAGAGCTGGTTTAAGATGACTGCCGACATCGTTCCCTTGCGGAGCTCAAAGACAACCCTGATGCCGTCCTTGTCAGATTCGTCGCGGATGTCGGAGAGGCCATCGATCCTTTTATCCTTGACCATCTCGGCAATTGCGGTGATCCACTGCGCCTTGTTCACCTGGTATGGGAGCTCGGACACAATGATGCGGTCGCCCCGGTTGCCCCCTTCTGACTCTTCAATGGTGGCAACACCCCTGACGATCACGCGACCCTGCCCGGTGGTGTAGATGTTTCTGACCCCCTCCGTCCCCATCATGACCCCGCCTGTCGGGAAGTCGGGGCCGGGCATCACCTTCATGATCTCTTCAACCGTTAATTTCCGGGTTGTCGAGATAGAGGTTGACCGCTGCACAGACCTCCCGCAGGTTATGCGGGGGCATCTTGGTTGCCATACCGACGGCAATCCCATCCGTGCCGTTGACCAGCAGGTTGGGAATCTTTGACGGGAGGACCGTGGGTTCTTTTAACGACTCATCGTAGTTCGGGATGAATCTGACGGTATCCTTGTCGAGATCCTCTAAGAGCGCTTCTGCGTACGGGAAGAGCCTGACTTCGGTGTACCTGCTTGCAGCAGCAGAATCACCGTCAACTGATCCGAAGTTCCCCTGACCCTGTACCAGCATGTTGCGGTAGGAGAAGGGCTGTGCCATCTTGACGATCGTATCATAGATGGATGCATCACCGTGCGGGTGGTACTTACCCATCACTTCACCAACCACCCTCGCGCTCTTCTTGGTGGGCTTGTCACTGGTATTGCCCATCTCCCACATCGCGAAGAGCGAGCGGCGGTGAACCGGTTTGAGACCATCGCGGACGTCAGGGATCGCCCGCCCGATGATGACACTCATTGCATAGTTGATGTAGGAGGTCTTCATCTCCTGAGCGATACTGATAGGTTCTGTGCGGTGGGTTTCCGGGCCGCTTGCGGGTGGTACTTCAGATGTCAAGGTTGGTCACCTCCTTGGCATGGCGGGTGATGAAATTTTTCCTGATCTCAACGTCTTTTCCCATCAGCGTCCTGAACATCTCGTCTGCCTCCAGTGCGTCCTCGATCGTGACCTGTTTGAAGACCCGGTTCTCCGGGTCCATCGTTGTATCCCAGAGCTGCTGGGCATTCATCTCACCAAGACCCTTGTAGCGCTGGACGGACACGCCTTTTTCACCCATGGCAGCCGAAGCGATCCTCATCTCTTCTTCTGTGTACACCCACTTCTCTTCCTTACCTTTCGAGATGCGGAACAGAGGGGGCTGGGCGATGTAAATATACCCGGCTTCGATCAGCTTGAGCATATACCGGTAAAAGAATGTCAGCAGGAGAGTACGGATGTGGGCCCCATCAACATCGGCATCGGTCATGATCACGATGTGGTGGTAGCGGGCGCGTTCCTGGTCGAATTTCTCACCGATGCCTGTACCAATTGCGGAGATGAGTGTCTGAATTTCAGCGTTCTTTAAGATCTGGTGTTCTCCGGCTTTTTCGACATTGAGGATCTTTCCCCTGAGTGGGAGGATGGCCTGGAACTTGCGGTCCCGTCCCTGCTTAGCCGAACCGCCGGCAGAGTCTCCTTCCACAATATAGACCTCGCTCTTTGCCGGGTCACGTTCCGAGCAGTCGGCGAGCTTGCCGGGGAGCCCGGAACTCTCGAGAGAACTCTTGCGCCGGGCAAGGTCGCGGGCATTGCGTGCAGCTTCCCTTGCTTTTGCTGCCGAGAGGGCTTTTTCAATGATGATCTTGAGTACATTCGGGTTCTCATCGAAATATTCACTTAGTGCTGCGTAGACCAGCGAGTCGACCGTGCCCTTGACGCTGCTGTTTCCAAGACGCATCTTGGTCTGCCCCTCGAACTGGGGGTTAGCCATCTTGATAGAGACGACGGAAGTGAGGCCTTCCCGGACATCTTCGCCCCGGAGTGTAATGGTTGAGTTCTCCTTGATCAGACCGTTCCTCTTTGCCACCGTATTGATCGTCCGGGTGATGGCGCTGCGGAATCCTTCGAGGTGTGTCCCGCCATCCCGGGTATTAACCGAGTTGACATACGAGTAGATCTTTTCGTCATATGCGGTGGTGTACTGCATCGCCACTTCGATCTCAAGCTTGTTCTCTGTGTCTTTTTTTGAGATATCAATCGGAAACGGGTGGAGGCATTCCGAACCTTCGTTTAAATATTTTACAAATTCGGTAAGTCCGCCGGCATAACAATACGTGGCAGTATCGCCGGATCGTTCATCGGCAATAATGATAGTAAGGCCCGCATTGAGGAATGCGAGTTCTCTCAACCGGTGGGCGAGCACATCATAATCGAACGTCGTGGTCTCAAAGATGGTGGCATCGGGGACAAAGTGGACCTTGGTGCCGGTCATCTTTGCACCGAACTGCGCAAGGAATGCCCTGCGGCTCTCACGCTCGGACTCGATTGGATCAATGACCGGTGCAGACGAGATATCCTGCTGGCCGGTTGAATGGGTGTTGACCGGCACTGCGGTACGTGTGAAGGGTGCCGGTTCGCCGTACCACTGCTGGTACCGGGCGAGCAGCTCATTGAGGGACTCTTCCCGCGTGGAGAGCGGGGAGGTCATAATTCCCTTGGCAAAACGCATCTCGTAGATATTGCCGTCGCGGTAGACATGGGCAGAAAGCCAGTTGGAGAGTGCGTTGACAACCGAGACACCGACACCATGAAGACCTCCTGAAACCTGGTAACTCTCCTTGTCGAACTTGCCTCCTGCATGGAGAACCGTGAGTACGACTTCAAGGGCGCTCTTGCCGTTCTTCTCCATCCGGTCGACCGGAATGCCCCGTCCGTTGTCTTCCACCAGGAGTGAGCCGTCTTTATTGATTATTACTGATATACGGCTGCAATACCCGGCAAGTGCCTCGTCAATCGAGTTGTCCACCACTTCGTAGACAAGGTGGTGAAGACCACGGGTGTCGGTACTTCCGATGTACATTGCCGGCCGCTCACGGACCGGAGTAAGACCTTCAAGAACGGTAATATGGGATGCATCGTACATTTCAGTCAAGGGAAACCTCCGTAAAAAAAATTATAAAATACGGTAATGAAATCACAATAATTATTGGTCGTGAGATGACTTAAAGGATAGGCGTAAAAACCGGGTACTGGTATAAAAAGGATTCTCTCTTTACCGGAACTCCCCGATTGATGCGTCAGCAATACCGAGCTCGTGGTCAATCGCGATAAAAAGCCTGTTCAGTGTCAGGATTACGTCCCGGGCATCCTCTTTGTCCATGGTACCTGGCTGGTGCCAGATGACTTTTTTTCTCAGCAGTGTGGCGATCTCTTCAACCTCAGTACCTTTGAACTTCTCCGGCAGAACAATACCATCCACATGGTCTCCTGCGCCAAACCATGCCTGTTCGGGAGGGAGTGCAAAATGCCTGGTGATCAGCATGATACTCGTAATGAACCCATGACCAAACGGATATTCCATGATAGCAACATGGGGACAGATGTTAAAAAAAGTACTGGTTAAATAATGTGGACTGCAGTCAACCAGATAACTGACGGGACTGCCACGATAAATATGAGGGATGACGTGAGAAATACCCATTCAAATCGCCCAAGGGGTTTTTTTGTCACAAAGAGGTAGCTCTCCCTGCCATATCCTCTGCAGAGCATGCTCGTGTACACACGCTCACCCTGCTCGTAAGAACGGATAAACATGGTGCCGATAGTATAGCCCAGTTGCCTGAGACGGTAGCCGTACGGGAGATGGTGATCCAACGCGTCAAAGCATCTGGTCTTTAATGTTTCATTGATCTTCCGGTACATATACCCGAAGACAAACAGGTACCGGATCATCATACCCAGTGCAAGTGCAAATTCTGCGGGTAGCCCTATCCTTGAAGCCCCTTCGAGCAGGTCATGCATCTTTGTTGTTGATGAGAGCAGGATGATAAATGAGATGCAGATAACAAATTTAACCAGGAGAATAAACGCAAATTCGATGGATTCGGCATAGATGTTAATACCCAGCGGAAGGCTCATGAGCACATGATAATCGGTGTAGTACTTGTTCTTTAAAAATATCTGGAAGAAAATTATCACTCCCCAGAGCGGAACTATCGAGATAAGACGTTTTACATAGACTATCGGAGACAGATGGGTGCAGCACCAGAGCAGGAAAAAAAATGCAAAGAAGATTATACCGACGGTATAGATCATTGTTGAGTAGGGAACAGCGACAAGGGCAATGATTGCCGCAAATGTAATCGCAATTTTTACTCTGGCATCAAGCCGGTGGATTACACTGTTTTTGTATGCATCCCGTTCTATCTGGAAGATCTCTTCAATCATGATCGTTTGCCAAATGCATTCAGGAGGGATTTTTCTGTGTCCGCGTACGTGTAGGCCATCGATACTTCGACGCCATTATCTTTGAGTGTTTTTAAGAGTTTTGGAAGAACGGGTACATCGAGCCGTACTGACTGGAGCATCTCCGGCTGCACAAAGATCTCGTCAACTGTCCCGCTCGCTATGATGCGTCCTTTGTCCATGACATAGATATAGTCTGCTATCTCGGGAACAAGCGCTACATCGTGGGTGGAGAAAATAACCGTCATGCCGTATTTTGCAGACAGGGAGTTGATGAACCTGTTGAGATCGGCAACGCCACGGGGGTCCAGGCCGGCATTCGGTTCATCGAGAACGAGCACTTCCGGTTCCATTGCAATAACCCCGGCAATCGCAACCCGCTTCTTCTCTCCCCCGCTCAGGTGATGTGGCACCCGCCCCGCAAGGTGCTCGATGCCGACAACCCTCAGGGCTTCATGAACCCGGTGGTGAATTGTATCAGGATCGAGACCGAGATTGGTAGGACCAAAGGCAATGTCCTGTTCTACTGTTGGTGAGAAGATTTGATCATCGGGGTTCTGAAAAACAATACCGACAAATTTCCTGATCTCACGGCTGTTCTGCCGGGTAATTGGTTCACCGCGGATAAGGATTGAGCCTGAAGTGGGTTTGAAGATCCCATTGAAGTGCTTGAACAGTGTGCTCTTCCCGGCTCCGTTTGATCCGATTACCGCGATGCGGGCATTTCTCGGGGCAATAAAATTAATATTATTCAGTGCGGTGACATTGCCGGGATAAACATAACAGAGCTCGCGGGTCTCGATCAGGTGCATGAGTGTAAAATGTAGGTTGAAAAAATGTAAAGTCCTTTGGTTTTATTTTACCGATCTGGCGGCAGCCTTGATGCCATAGGCTAACCCGAGAACGACAAGGAATGCGAGGATAGTGCCGAAAATAATTGCTATCATCCCCCCCAACGGTCCCATCTCATCTCCCAGAGCATAATCGGGCATCGGAGAGGTGTAAGAGAACTTGCCGTTCAGGTCTTCCTGAATTTCTGCATTTTCGGGCGTTGCGCCAGTCAGATCCTTCTGTCCCTGCACGACAAGAGCGGTGCTCTCGAGACCATCCGGATCCGCGGATGCCATGAAAACTGCAATTACACCAATAAGGAGAGCAATAAAGATGCCCGCGATGATGAATGTCTTGTTGTCCATCATGATATTTACACCCCCGAAGGGACCTTAACGCCTCTGTCAACGAGATCCGGGCGGACACTGGTAATCAGGTAAACCGCTGCTACCGTGACAAAGCCTTCAATTATTCCGATGATTGCATGGTAGATACCCATGGTAATCAGTCCTTCGGTGAGCGGAAAAGTACCGGCAATGGACATCTCCACGGCGCAGGCCAGAGCCGGAATGAAACAGGCAAGCCATGCTGCAGAGAAGCCGGCTGACAGGCATGCTCTTTGTCAATCTCATAATGCCCTTGAAAGAATAGAAGCCGACAAATCCACCGATCACACCCATATTGATGATATTGGCCCCCATTGTGGTAATGCCGCCATCGCCAAACAGCACACCCTGGACAATCAGGACAAGTGTCAGGATAAAAATTGCCGCAAACGGTGAGCCCAGAATGATTGCCGCGAGCGCTCCACCGACAAGATGCCCGCTCGTTCCCATTGAAACGGGAAGGTTGAATGACTGGAGGGCAAAGATGCCGGCTGCCAGAACTGCAACAAGTGGAAGTTTTTCTTCGTTCATCTCATCCTTTGCCCATTTAAGGGCCAGTGCAACAAACACAAGAGCGATAATCCAGTAGATCGCCCCCTGCCAGATTGGAATGAATGCGTCAGGAATATGCATTATTTCACCACATTAAGTTATTACTTTTCTAAATAATTGTAACACTCAGTAGTTAAAAAGAGTTGTTATTTGATATTTTATCGAACATATTCTGTAATTTATCTGAACAATCCGATTATTTCAGATCTCTGCAATTGTATGATATCATACGTTCCGGCACATTTTTCAAAACCTTAAAAAACAATCCGCAATGATGTACACAACACTGATGTTTGTATGACAATGGACTCCGATCTCTCCCGCATTGGAATATCACTTCCCAGTCACCTGCTTGACAAATTTGATGACATCATCAACCAGCGCGGGTATTCGTCCCGTTCTGAAGGTATCCGTGATGCCATCCGTACATATATCACCTATTACAAATGGATGTCTGACGTAAAGGGTGAACGTGAAGGAGTTATCACCATGGTATATGATCATGACCAGCGTGGACTCCTGGTCACGCTCACCGATATCCAGCATGAATTTCATGGAATCATCAAGGCATCACTGCACTCCCATGTGACCCATGATCGCTGCCTTGAAATAATTCTGGTTCATGGTGACGGGGCGGAGATTAAAACATTTGCCGAACGCCTCATGTCTCAGAAGGGCGTGGAATCGGTAAAACTCACGACAATCCAGGTGGAAGAATAATCGGCGGGAAAAACACCCTTCTTTCTGAATAATTATATCCGCATTGCATCGGTGCAATGCCACACTTTATTATTTCATTGGAAGAGGTAATAATCAGATAAAGGCCCATTCGGATATTACATAAAACGAATGCCTATCAGGGTTTTTCGTTTTATTCATGAGAATTATGATAATATTCCAAAATCTCTTCATCATTAATTATTTATGCATTATAATCCTTGAAAAATGATTAGATTTTTTCCGTTATGTATATATACAATCACAAAAAATAACATTAAAGTGGTATCAATGAAAATATATTGATGATCATTCAATATCGTTGTATCCCCAGGAGACTGATATGTATAAAGTACTGTATGTTGATGATGAACCGGTTCTTCTTGAAATAGTAAAGATATTTCTGGAAAGATCCAAGGAATTCACCATCGATGTAACGACATCAGTAAATGACGTCATACATTCTGAGAAACTGAAATCATACGATGCTATTGTTTCTGATTATCAGATGCCGGGGATGGATGGAATTTCTTTCCTTAAATACGTTCATACTGAGTTAGGTGACATTCCCTTTATTATTTTTACCGGGAAGGGAAAGGAAGATGTTGTCATTGCGGCGCTCAATAACGGTGCTGATTTTTATATAACAAAAGGGATCGATCCGCGGTTCCAGTTTGACGAACTTGCAAGTCATATAAAAAAAGCAGTCAGACGAAGGGAAATCCGGGAAGAGTATAAAAACACAGCACAGCGGTTATCGGACCTTGTTAACTTCCTTCCGGATGCAACCTTTGCCATCGATCTTGATGGGAAAGTGATTGCCTGGAATAAAGCAATGGAAGAAATGACCGGAGTACAAAAATCCACCATACTGGGTGAAGCGGATCATATCTATGCCCTGCCATTTTATGGGAAAAAGCAGGACCTGCTCCTTGACCTTATACTTCATGAAAATAAAGAGATCGAAGAACACTATCCATTCATTGTGCACGAGGGCAATCATCTCATATCTGAAAAGGAATATCCGATGCTCTATAAGGGTAAGGGTGCTTATGTCTGGATTATCGCGGCCCCGCTCTACGATGCCAATGGTGCAATCAGCGGAGCGATACAGGTTTTCAGGGATATCACGGAGCAAAAGCGGGCGGAAATTGCCCTTAAAGAAAGCGAAAATCAATACCGTTCCCTGTTTGAATCTTCACAGGATGCTATCTTCCTTCTTGAAAATACACGGTTCAGAAAGTGCAACAACCAGGCCGTCATCATATTAGGGTGTACAAAAAAGAAGGAAATCATTGGACAATCCATTCTTGATTTTTCCCAGGTACTGCAACCCGATCGGATGAGTTCGGAGCACAAATCTGAGGAAAAAATTTCATCTGCGCTCAGTGGAGCCCGAACCGTTTTCGACTGGGTGTTTACACGTCTTGACGGAACCCCCCTCTACGCTGAAGTGACTCTTAACCAGGTGTCAATCGGGGGAAAAACACTCATTCAGGCAATTGTCCGGGATATAAGCGAGCGCAAACATGCAGAAGAGGCACTGATGAGGAGTGAGAGATCCTACCGGATTGTAGTTGAGGATCAGACCGAGCTGATCTCACGTTTCCGCAAGGATGGTACACAAATCTTCGTAAACCAGGCCTATTGCCAGTATTTTAAAAAATCACGTGAGGAAATCATCGGAAAAAAATTCTTCCCCAGGATTCCGGCGGAAGATCACCAGCAGGTCAGGGAGCATTTTGCATCACTGACAAAAGAGAAGCCTTTTGCCATTGATACCCACCGTGTCATTATGATGGATGGATCCATCCGCTGGCAGCGTTGGTCTGACCGGGCAATATTTGATAAGGATGGTTCAATTGTCGAATATCAGTCTGTGGGACGGGACATAACAGAACAAAAGCGGGAGGAGGATGCCCTGACGATTGCCTGCCAGAAAATGAACCTGCTCTCCAGTATTACGCGGCATGATATCCTCAACCAGCTTACCGTTCTATCCGGTTATCTGGCATTATCCGAAGAATTTGCTTCTGATGCGAAGCTCCTTAATTTTATCAAAAAAGAAGCAACTGCTACAGAACGGATTAATCAGCTGATTACCTTCACCAAACATTACCAGGATATCGGAGTACAGGCACCGCAGTGGCAGAACGTGCATGATACTATCACCAACGCAGCGTCTTCTCTCGACCTCACTTCAGTGAATGTTCAGATACCCTTCCAAAATATCGAGATCTATGCAGATCCCCTGTTAGGAAAAGTTTTTTATAACCTCATGGAAAATTCCGTCAGGCATGGACAACATATCAGCATAATCCGTTTTTCATTCCGTGACAATGAAGATACACTGACCATTATTTGCGAGGATGATGGGGTTGGTATTGACCTGGAAATGAAGAAAAATCTGTTTAAACGGGGATATGGAAAAAACACCGGTTACGGTTTATTCCTGATCCGGGAAATTCTGGCGATAACCGGTATTTTCATTGATGAAACCGGAGAACCGGGCACCGGTGCACGGTTTGAGATCACGGTACCGAAAGGAGCCTATCGTTTTACGGTTGATCAGGCAACTGCTGACCAGAAAACGACCAAAGCCCCAAAGTTAATGCAGTGACCTTCTTTTTCATTGTTATTCTTTTTTGGGGGTTTCCGGGTCACTCTTCCGGAATATGGGTGTCATAGCATAGAAATCGCAATTGAAGGATCCCTCATTTGAGGCAAGCACTTTTTAGGGAAATCCTCATTGGAACAATGATTGAAGTCCTGTCCGGAGAAGTGGGGCTGCACACCTGAGAAAAGCAGGTTTGAGCAGAAGTTTCCTGACAAGAACGCCAGGGCGGTCCATATCCCCATATTCAACGATCGTGCGGATTATATCCGGATCATTCAGTGCACGGATCAATGCATCCATTTCTCTTGCTGAGATTTTCTGACGCATCTGGAAAATCCGGAATCCGAGCTCGAGATCCCATCCCATATCTGCCTTCCATCGTTGTTCATACGCAGCAAGAGCCGCATCAGTAAATATATCATTTTCACAACATATTGACGCAATTGCAGCTGCGTGACGGGCGGAACGGATACCGGTATATACTCCTCCCCCGGAAGTCGGCTTGGCAAATCCGGCAGCATCCCCGACAAACAAAGTCCGGTGACCGTAGGTCCTTGGCATAAGGCCAAGAGGGAGGGTTCCCGTGACATGATGTAGTGCATTTGTACCACATTTTTTGATGAAAGCCCTGAATCGGGCCGGTACTTCGGACTGCCCGCACATCCCGATTCGTACCCTGCCTTTTCCGGCCGGAATCATCCAGGCAAAAAAATCGGGTGACGCATCGGGATATATTTCCACAAATCGTGGATCACATTCGCAAAGCAGATCTACCTGGATACCGGCAAGATACGTCTTTGCCCTGGGCATTCCATGGATACGGGCGATAGTACTTCGCGGTCCGTCCGCAGCGATTAAGAGTCTGAACGGGATTTCCTGGTGCCCATTCGCACCCCGTGTAATGAGGCTGGTTCCCCGTATGGCATATGCCGCTGTCTTTAAGAGGAATTCAGCCCCGGAGTCTGCCGCCGATTCAGCCATCTCACGGTCAAGTAATCCCCGGTCGACAACGACTGCCTTCTGGATCTTTGCATCAATAAGGATCTCGCTTCCCCTGTCAGAAATAACACGCGCACCGGAGACGCTGGTAAGTACCGGTCGGTCAGATACATGGCATTCTGCAAAGGCAGCATTCGACAGGAGCCCGGCACACTGGACCGGGTATCCTATAGTTCCGTGTTCCTCAATGCAAAGGGTTCGGAGTCCGCTCTTAGCACATTCAGATGCTGCAGCGCTGCCGGCAGGCCCGGCACCTATGACTATGACATCGTACACCATGGGAATATCCGTATCACCCACAAAAATCCTGAACAGTCACGAAAGGAACCGGGAATGGTTGTTTTTGCCCTTATTTTCATGAAAACAATCCATGGTTTCGGAAATGGTTCATTCAACCTCCGGAATCTGTCCTTTCCTCTGGAAATATCCCATCAGGATCGAGAAGAGGCCAAAGACAAAAGCGAACGTGCCAAGGATAACAATCACAAGATTTTCTGACATTACCGGTATGTACCAGAGCAGACCGGCAAGAATTACCGCACCCGTGATAAACATACCGGGAATAAGAAGATATCTGGTTACAGGGTTCGTAAGTGCCAGCGTGATATCAGTAAAACCATTGTAAAATGCGATTCCGGCGACAATTAGCATAAAAATGATCCCTACGATTGTCTGGACCAGAAATGAAAGGACTCCGATGGTAAGTAATCCTGCCGAGAGGCCAAACCATACCAATGATTCATCGCTTCCGGAAGTAATGGCAAGCAGAAGGGACAGTGCAATACCCAGAATAATCAGTACCAGGAATATACCATAAAAAGTCACCAGCATGATTTCCGGATCGGGGAACAGCAGAGCAAAAAGTCCGAAAATTACCCCGATAATCCCCCAAATGAAGCATGACAGTCCTGTGCCCATGATTGTTTCACCCTTCAGGATGAATATTCCTGCAGGAGTTTTCTGATATTCTCTTAGTGTCACAACTACAAAATTCATCCGGTGTCAAATGGTATTTTTCACGAATATTATCGCCACAAACCCACAAAAAAGAGACAGGAACAGAATACTATCGGTTTATAATATGCGGTGTCCTATCCCAAAATCATTTCACAAAAATATTTGAAAATATGAGCAAGCCCCTCCTCGGGGTCGCTCGGCCGCCTCGTGGGGCCTCGCTGGGCAAAAATGTTGTTTGAAGGCTTTGATTTACGTGGGGGTCAAGGGGGCGCACCCCTTGAGGTGCCTCCCCCTCTGGGGGAGTGAGGGGGTCACCTTCACAAATCGGAAAAATTTATGGCGTCGGACAGAGTTTTCCCAGTAGCAACTGATTGAAATGAATCCGGGATATCAGAGTTTATTTTGGGCGGATGAATTATCCGGCAATAAATACTGTCAAACATATAAAAAATCAAGTGGACAAAATGATAGCTGTATTCCGAAATACTCCCGGTGCTGTAGCATCCATAAACAGGGAAGGATGGAGATATTCTTTTTTATCCATCGATCTCCTGCTACTCTTTGCCAAAACCGAAAAAATGAATGTTGAATATTTTTTCCATCGCATAGAGAATTGCGAAAAAGAACACTGCATAGAGGATGAAATTTACTAAAAATTTCATCCAGCCAACAATTCCTGCAAACGCTACCAGTACCGTGGCGAGCGCGTCTGCAATAATAATTGCACAGAGTATCCCGATAAAAAATATCGCCCATTTTTTAACTGGAGCAAAATCCATAGACAGAGTAGGTGTTCAGACTATAAAACCATCAAAGGATCGTGTAAAAAGAATGAAGCACCTGCCTCTTTTGTTATAACCCTCCATGACCTCTCTATTCTGGAGGACGAAAAAACCAGGCGCCGACAGTCTCCAGTGCCAAAAACCTTACCGCTCGATCAGTTGAATATGCTCATCAGTCTTTTTCGCAAGATCTGTTCTTCCCTGGAGGCGGGCAACATCCGAAATGGCTTCAAGCACATGGACCGATTCTTCAAGAAACGAGAGGACATCGGCAGGAAACATTTCAATCCCATACTCGTCCAGCATGAAAGCTGCTATCTGGCGATGATCAAGACCATTTTCCCGCAGTTCGATCACTTTTTTTGCGAACTTTTTCTCCGGGCAGCCACATAACGGGGTGTCTTTACAGTCGCAGCGAAGAAAGTCATTGAAAAAAGCGAGGATCTGTTCCCTCACGGCAAAATCGAGCGCATCATAATCAAGGCGTGATGAGAGGGTTTCGAGCATGGTGCCGGAAAACGCAAGTTCGGGGAGACGGAAACCCGCAAGCCGTTCTAACTTTTTTGCGTGACGAAACCGTGCCCGATCAGCGATCAATCCTCGTCTCCCACTCCTTCATCAAAGTTTTTCAGCGAGGCCATCGCCTCTCCCATGCGTTCACATTCGATGAGCCACTCATCAAAAAGGGTTGCCTGTTCAATATCATCTTTTACATATTTGCTGCAGCAGGATGCTCCATCAATGACACTCGCACCGATATTCGCTGCCACTTCAAGCGCCTTTTCCATATCTTTTTCTATGTCAGCCCTGCCCTTCTTGACCAGTGTTTTAATATCTTTGTCAAATCCTCCGGCGAGGTATAACCTGCAGGAGGCAAAGAGCACAAGTTTCGGGAGCTGGAGGATCTCAACAATCTCTCCGAGATCCCCTTCAGGCGCGGCCGACATAACAATCATTTCCACCTGTGAAAGTTTGTCAACTGCTTCTTCAAAAGTATACCGTTTATTCTGGTAGAGTTTTATGATCTTTAATACTGACACGGTGATATCGACCGAGAAGCTGTCAAGCATCCTGAATCCTTCGGGTAACTCATCGCTCTTGGGATCAGCTTCAAAACTTGACTCACTCAGAGTTTTTAACCAGTTGTCCCAGCGTTCCTGGTTGTAAAAAATATAAAACAACTTGAGCGGTTCAGCTTCAATTTTTTTACTTGCCTTTTTTACCATTTCAGTACACTATTCGCTTGTGAAATTAAATGATTTCGTTGTCTAACTGCGTGCGGGATCTTTTTTTCATTCCAGAGTGGATTAAATGATATATGGTGTGTCCTGTCACCATCAATGGTTATCTCCCTTGACCTTCAATACTTCAGACAACGAAAATGAGCGATATGACTGAGACGGAAAAGCTCGTGATGGTGAGATATGGCGAGTTATTCTTAAAAAGTGAGTCAGTGAAACATCATTTTATCGGAATGCTGCTCCGGAACATAGGAAAAGCACTTACTGCAGCTTCGCTTCGCTACCATTACGAAACTCCCCGTGGACGAATCCTGATTTACGGGGATCAGCACGAAAAGATCGCGGATATTGTATCAAGGATTTTCGGACTTGTGGATGTCAGTATCTGTACACGGACAAGCAGCAGGCTCGAAGATCTCTGCAGGGTTGCAGTCTCCCTTGCATCTGAAAATCTTTCCAGCGGAATGAGTTTTGCTGTACGGGCGAAACGGGAAAAGAAAACCGGTCTGAACAGTCAGGAACTCGGGACCCTTATCGGTTCAGCCATCTATGACCATATCCCGGGTCTTCGTGTCGATCTGGATACTCCTGATTATGAACTTTTTGTTGAAATCCGTGATTTTGGCGGACTTGTGTACGATTCACGGACAGCTGCACCGGGAGGATTGCCCTGGGGCACACAGGGGAGGGTTCTTGCATTGCTGTCATCAGGTATTGATTCGCCCATCGCTTCGTGGCTGATGATGAAACGCGGGTGCGAAATTACCAACCTGTATCTGGATGGCGGCAGATGGGCAGGAACTGATGTCACCCGCGCCGCAATCGAGAATCACCGCCGACTTTCACGCTGGTGTGCCGGAAATCCCCTTTCTCTGGTGATTGCAGACAGCGAGCTGTTGTATGACCGTATGGATCAGGAGCGCATCCCGCCGCGGTACCGCTGTGTCATCTGCAAGCGGTTCATGCTGCGGGTGGCAGGACACCTGATGCAGAAAGAAGGTGCCCTCGCTGTCGTTACCGGTGAAAATCTCGGGCAGGTGGCTTCCCAGACGCTGGCCAATCTGGCGGTCATTTCTGAAGCAGCAAAGGTACCGGTGTTACGCCCGCTCATTACGTATGACAAGGAAGAGACTATCACCCTTGCCCGAAGGATTGGAACCTTTGATGCATCTCCGGGCGATCTTGCGTGCCGGGCAGTTCCCCATATGCCGGCAACTGCTGCAGTACTCGAAACCGTACAGGAACATGAGCAGAAAATGGGTATTGATGAGATCGTTACTGCAACTCTTTTTAGTCTCCGGTACGTGACAGCATTGAACTGCGAGATTATCAGGGAAAACTAAAAACGTGTGTTTTTTATTGGACAAAAACGGCCGGTGAAGACTTCTTATGCATCGCACGGCAATCCACAGAACAGAATACCCGTCTTATCTGGCGCTCAGCAAATCCGGTGAACTGGCTGAACGAATTGACAGGGCATATGATCTTCTGGAATCCTGTACCGTATGTCCAAGAAAATGCCGGATTAACCGCCTCAATGATGAGCGGGGTTTTTGTCGTACCGGGCTTCTTCCGGTCATTTCAGGTTCCGGGCCCCATTTTGGTGAAGAAAAACCCCTCGTCGGCAGTCATGGGTCCGGTACTATCTTTTTTTCGCACTGCAACCTTGCCTGTGAATATTGCCAGAATTACGATATCAGCCAGTGCAGAACCGGGGAAACAGTCTCATGTGGAACACTGGCAGGAATGATGATGGACCTGCAACGGAGTGGGTGCCATAATATCAATCTGGTCACCCCGTCCCATGTAGTCCCGCAAATCCTCAACAGTCTTGGGATTGCAGCAGGACAGGGTCTCCGGATTCCGATTGTATACAACAGCGGGGGATATGATGCAGTGAATACCCTCCGGCTTCTGGACGGGATCGTGGATATTTATATGCCCGACGCAAAATACGGCAGTGATGAAATTGCATCTCGTCTCTCTCATGCCCCGGATTACGTTGTTTCCATGAAATCAGCACTCAAAGAAATGCATCGCCAGGTGGGAGATCTTGTCATCGAAAATGGTATAGCAGTGCGGGGGATGATAATCAGGCACCTCGTGCTCCCGGAAAATCTCGCCGGAAGTGATACGGTACTCCCCTGGGTTGCCAAAGAGATATCGCAGGACTCTTACGTGAACATCATGGACCAGTATCACCCTTCATGGCATACTTCCGGCAGGATGCCGGATTCGCTGCCAGGATCACTCGGACGAAGAATTACTGCTGATGAATATCGTTTTGCAATCCGATGCGCATCAGACTGCGGTTTGCACCGGGGTTTTTAAGAAGGAGATAGTATAATTCAAAACTGGCACAAAAATTAAATGCATATTTTTTTTAAATCGAAAAAGATATTTATGCCCATTTTCCGGCAAGGCCGTGGTCGCCATCCTTCCCGAACCTGAACGATGTATCGACCACTCCATCAAGGTTGTTATCAAAGTACCAGTACCCGCTTGAAGGCCGGAAAATGGTGATCCCGTCAGTTCCCGACCCCTGCAGGTCTCCTTTAACGGGTTGGTCGCCATCCTTCCCGAACCTGAATGAGTTATCGGACACTCCATCGAGGTTATAATCAAAGTACCAGTACCCGCTCGAGGGTCGGAAGATGGCTATGCCGTCAGTTCCAGTACCTGACCAGTTACCGACCACAGGCTGATCGCCATCCTTCCCGAACCTGAATGAGTTATCGGTCACTCCATCGAGGTTATAATCAAAGTACCAGTACCCGCTCGAAGACCGGAAGATGGCTATTCCGTCGGTTCCCGACCAGTTACCAGCAATCGCCTGGTCGCCATCCTTCCCGAACCTGAACGATGTATCGACCACTCCATCAAGGTTGTTATCAAAATACCAGTACCCGCTCGAGGGTCGGAAGATGGCGATCCCTTCAGTTCCCGTTCCCTGCCAGTCTCCTTTAACGGGTTGGTCCCCGCTCTTTCCGAACCTGAATGATGTATCGATAACTCCATTGAGGTTATTATCAAAATACCAGTACCCGCTTGAAGGCCGGAAGATGGCGATCCCCTCAGTTCCCGTTCCCTGCCAGTCTCCTTTAACGGGCTGGTCCCCGCTCATTCCGAACCTGTAGGAATTATCAACCACTCCATTGCGGTTGTAATCGTAGTACCAGTAGCCCGAAGAAGGCCGGAATATTGCTATTCCATCTCCTGGTGCTGCAGAAATGTTGTTAGTATATGCCTTAACGCAGACATTGGCGTTGGAATATCGATTGTCGAGCGTCAGATCGAACCAGGTAACTCCTGTGGAACTGATGTAACTCTCTCCGGCATGGGCAGTTGCATGACTGGAATACTGAGGGGTGTTATTTTCATATGCCACCGGAAAAATATAGCTGGGTGTTGTTACTGAAACGACGACTGAATATTTTTGTCCCGATGTAAGTGCCACATCCGGTAGAGTTACTGTATGATATCCCGGTGAAGAAAGTGTACCGGATGTCCTGGCAGCATATCCCCCGGAGTTAACCGGCCCGTTGTTCGGACTGAGATATACACTCACGATATAATTGGTATTGATATCAGTAGTGTAAAATCCAGCCGCTTTGAGTGTCTCATCGGACTGAGCGGTAAAAATATTGGCAAACTGGGCAGTTGTAGTACCGTAACCAATATTTCCTGTCCAGCCAAGCGGGTCATAACTATATACACGATCGTAGTTTGAAACCGGTTCACTGGTAAAGACCGAACAATAATTTCCCACGGTCATATCGTAATATGATATGTAGAAATAACCCTGGTCGCCCCATTCCGATCCCCACGAATTCTTTGCAATAAAAGCACCATCGCCGGCCGGTGGGGATTTAAAGTTTGTCCCGCTGTATGAATCGTCCCATCCGATGAGGGTAATTTTGTGGTTGGTAGATGAATTGCCCACATTATAAAATGCGTATGTTGCATCATTGTAATAAGGGTCTAAAAAATTTACACTCGCTGTGACAGCCCCCCATGTGGTCAGGGCATATTTTATGTTATCATTATCGGCAGGATTTGCCCGTTGAGGAAGAAAATAGACATTCTGCACGTGTTTAACCGGAGTTAATCCCCCGGGGGAAATGCCGGAACCCGCATTGTACGGGTCATCGGATTCACGGACCGGGCCACTCCACCGGGTCAGATATGCAGTTGACATAAAGTCATTCCCCCCGCCATTCGACGCCCTGTCAAAACCGTCGGTATATGTGCTGGCCAGCGTGTTTTTTATATTGTTCTCGGAAAGATCCAGGGATTCTCCGGGAAGTGAATATGATTCAAGGGATGCCACGGCACCAAATGCCCAGCAGCTTGCTGCATTTCCCTGATTTTTAACCGGAGATATTTTTGAAACCGTCCGGAGGTCGTAAGAACCCGGATATGATGCCCCAACTATTGGGTGCGTGGATACCGGTCTTATGTGCTGGCCTTGTGTATGGGATAAATCAACCGGTGATGGTATTTCACCATCCAGAAAAACATACGCGGTTGATCCATTGGTATATTCTGTTGCCACTGTCTGTCGTGCGACTGTATTATTTATACGGCTCAGATAGTCAAGAAATTCCGGATTCGCCGGGGCCAATGACAGACCTGCGAGCGGATCTGTTCCGGCAAATTCCCCGTTTCCATCACCGGTAACAGGCTGATTCGTCAGGGTTACCAAACCGTTTTCATTCGGGGCAGCGGACGCCTGGATCACAAAGACTGCTGAACCAACAAGGAGAATGACAAAAATAAAACCAATCCTCATTTTCCGGCCCCAACAGGATCCTATAGTATTGGGTACTTCTTTTTTTGCGATATTGAGTCTCATAAAATTATTTTCTAATTCTTTTATTAAATACTTTTCATATACAATATTTCAGTAAAATAACCATTTTTGATAAAAAATCAAGATATTTTCCGGGAATTCAGAAAATTATATAAAAAAATGAACGGATCAGTATTGGGTGAGCACACCACAATCTAAATTTTTTTCCTCAAGGTGAATAATGGATAAAAACGTTCACAGAAGTTTCTCCGCATGCCGGATAACTTCTTTGAGGGCCTTGACCCGGGCATACCATTTATTGTCAGATTCTATAACGATCCATGGGGCATATGGGGTGTTGGTCCGGGCGAGCATCTCATCCACCGCAGCATCATAGAGATCCCATTTCTCACGGTTCCTCCAGTCCTCATCGGTTATTTTATACTGCTTGAGCGGATCCTTTTCCCGCTGATGGAACCGCTTGAGTTGTTCCTCTTTGCTTATTTCGAGCCAGAACTTGACAATCCCTCCGCCACTGCTCTCGACATAGTCCTGTTCCATTTCATTTATTTCCTGGTATGCCCGTTGCCACTCGTTTTCAGAACAGTACCCTTCCACGCGTTCGACCAGCACCCGCCCGTACCAGCTGCGGTCATAAATGGCAAAATGGCCGGCTTTCGGGTAACAACGGATGAATCTCCAGAGATAATGGTGCCGTTTCTCGTAATCATCCGGGGCCGATACCGGTAAAACATTGTACCCCAGCGGGTTTATGTACCGGGCAAGCCGGGTGATATTCCCACCTTTTCCTGCGGCGTCCCACCCTTCATACACGATGATGAACGGGATCTTCCGCTTAAAAAGGATATAATTGAGCTCAAGCATCTCAATCTGCAGACTGCCAAGCAGATCCTGGCACTCCTCTTTTGAATAGGATTTGATGGCTGAAGATCTTCTCTGAACGGGGTTTTTTGGAGGTTTTGTGATACTTTTTTGTTTTCCTTTTCTGGATTGGTCCTCCCTGTCAGCAATGCACTTATCGAGAGTTTTTACAAGGTGGGAATACACTTTGAAAATGGCATACTTCCGATCTGTTGCTTCGATGATATGCCACGGTGCATATTCTGAATCGGTTTTTTCAATGAACTCATCGATCAGAGGAAGATAGGTATCATAATTATGGTGAAAATCCCAGATACTCGGGGTTACCAGCCAGGCGGTAAGCGGGTTTCTCTCCCGTTCTAACAGTCTTACCTTCTGTTCATCCTTGCTGATGTGCAAAAAAAACTTGATGATGATTGCACCGCTGTCATTGAGCTGGCGTTCAAAAATGGTAATTGAATTAATTTCTTCTTTTAACGATTTTTTCCAGCCTATACTGACAAGTTTTTCTGCCAGCGCCCTGCTGTACCAGCTGCGGGCAAATAGTGCAATACGCCCTTTTGAAGGAGTTTTAATCCAGAATCTCCACATAAACGGATGTGCCCGCTCTTCATCAGTGGCATTTTCTGTTGCATGCAGGGTAAATCCCCGGGGATCGAGCGACTGGATAATCTCCTTGGTGGACATGGTGATGCCGGCTGCGTTCCATCCTTCGATGACAATGATAACCGGGATTTGAAGATCGCGAAGTGTTCGCTGAAGGATGCCCAATCTTTCCCTCAGTTGCGGGATGGCTTTTTCAAATGCTGAATCCTCCATAGTCTTTGTCAGGTCATATTTTTCAAACATCCATCCTCCCGTCAGAATATTGTATGAAAATTTCTTTGTCTCACCAACGAAACCTATGGCATGACAGGTAATAAACCCTCCTTGTTTTTCAAAAAAAATGGTTTGATAAACGGGTTTGTAGAAACAGGCATGAACCTAAGTTCTCACCCGAACCCGTGAAAATTGTATACTATACGAAGGGCCCCGTATCAGGGCCTCTCTTCAGGCACGACGGGACAGGGAGGTTAATTGTATTTTTTAGTTACTGATCCGCCGCGGCGGCGTTCATCGTACCAGAAGAATAGAGAGGATAATCCACTCATCATACCTGATTTTTTCAATTTTCATGGGAAATTCTGGAAAAATTACATTGTAATGCTCTTATGGGCCAAGGGAAAGCACCCTTCAGGCTGCCTCCCCTTCCCCATCGAAGAGAGTCGGTTACCTTCGTATATTTTTCAGTCAAAGAGAAGATGAACAAAATATAGTGTTCTCTCAAAGAGCCTGATACCCTGTTTCAGAATTAATCCCAAAAAGTACATGGAACGCAGTATGAGTTCCTTCTTTTAGGTAGTTTTTAACGATGCCGGAAAATCAAAAAAAAAACAAATTTATTATCCGGTGATTGGAATACCATTCTCACTCGCGATGGCGACAAATGCATCAGCAAGGTACATTGCCTGTTTTTTTGTCGAACCATAAGTATTGAATTTCCAGACTTTTGTTGCACCGGGAATGATACCAAATATTCCTTTTTCCTCAAGTGCACCGGAGAAATAAAATCCTCTCTTCTTGTGGGTTTCTGCCACTTTATCAAACGATGCAATAGTATCCACACGGGTAAGGGGATGTTTTCTTGGATATTGTGAAAGTATCTTTGTACCGGAAACTGAAAGGAGAGCTTCTAGGACAATCCGGTTGTTATCCAGTTCCTGGTCAAAGTGTTTTACCCGTTCTTTAACGTGGGGAAACGATGCCATCATTCCAACGAGTGTCGCACCCATAAGTGTACAGCCCATCATCTCCGGTTCCTTGATACCGAACTTACGTTTTGTAACATCCCCTTCAATTGCTGTAGTACGGAACACTTCACCGGCCCGTTCGGATGTTGCAGCAAGAATTCCTGATGGTGCAGGAGCTGCCATGCTCTTGTGACCGGAACCGACAACGAAATCTGCACCAAGGTCTTTGCCGTCAACAGGCAGGATGCCGACCGTGTAAGCCCCGTTATACACTACCGGAATATCATACTGGTGGGCTATTTTTGCGATTGCTTTTACGTCATGCATGTTTCCATACTGGTAATCTACATGGTCTATAAATGCAAGAACAGGAGCTTTTCCGAATTCACGCTTTACGTCCTCGATTTTAACTGCTGCAGCATCCGAAGTAATCATCCTGGTTTCATTGGCAGGAATTTCACGGGCAACACCACCTGCTTCTTCAATCGCGAGAAATTCAGTATAATGCGACAGGCTGGTAAGCAGTACCGGATCCCCCCTCCTGACGTACGTCTGGGCAACAGCCTGGAATCCCCGGCGGGCACCCGGAACAGTTCTCACATCATCCATGTTAAGCCATGCTGCAACATCTTTATGGAAATCAGCAATCGGTGGTTTTTTGATATAATCGAGCCGGTTTGGTTTCCGGCAGTTATCGCAGACTGAATATCCGTCCCCGTAGGCTATTACTGCCTTCATTGCATCTGCGGTAAGCCTGCCTCCGGCCTGGATGGGATCTATATTAATAAAGAGCTCATTTACCTGACGTGCTTCAATTCCGGACCCGCATCTCATTTCAGCAGCTCCTGTTTTAATGATGCGACCTGACGCTCGAGATTATCCAGCAGCCGTCCTGCCTGGATTTGCTGTTCGGCATCGAGTTCGTGGGCAGGAGCGGTTTGCCGGAGAATTATGCGAAGATCGGTGAGTGTATACAGAGCCAGAAAAACCAAATCTACTGCGCGTTTTGACACCAAATCACCTTACCTTACTAGTATTGGGGAGGAAATGAAATAAGTATCCACTTTCCCGAAAAATTCCCGCAAAAAAAGTAGAGGGAATTTATCAGAATAATGGCTGACGGAAACGAAAAAAAAGAATCCTGTCATAATCATTGACCGGGATGTGTCTGCCGCTACACTGATTATTTCCGGTCATATCTGAAATTTCTGACGGCAATAAATTTTTCTTGTCAGTTTTATATGTAATGTTAACAAAACAACAATAAATCATCCGGAAGGATTTTTTAACGGAGGTATCACATGGATTTCGATAATAAAGTATTAATCATTGGATATGGTGCAGTAGCGAAAAGTACACTCCCTATCCTGCTCCGCCATGTAAATATCCCCCTCGATAATCTTACGATTATTGATTTCATAGACAAGACACCGGATCTTAAAGGATGGATCTCCGGAGGAGTACGGTTTTTCAAGAGAAAAGTTACTCCGGATAACTTTGACCAGATTCTTTCTGAATTTCTTGAACCCGGTGGCCTGTTGATCGACCTTGCCTGGAATATCGACTGCTGCGAGATGGTACAGTGGTGTCATGATCACAATGTCCTGTACGTAAACACGTCGGTTGAGGCATGGGATCCCGATGCTGAAAGGTTTACCGCCAGCCCGTATGAAAAAACTTTGTATTACCGGCAGATGAAACTCCATGAACTGACAAAAGACTGGCATGACAGCGCCACTTCTGTTGTTGACCATGGGGCAAATCCCGGTTTAATCTCGCACTTTGCGAGGCAGGGACTTGTAGATATCGCGCGCCGGATGATTACAGATGATATCGCTCCTGATCCTGCCCTCATGGAAGACCTTATCCGGAATCAGAATTTTGGTGCGCTTGCCATGGAGACCGGAATAAAAGTCATTCACTGTTCAGAGAGGGATACCCAGATCTCCCGCTCACCGAAAAAAGTTGATGAGTTTGTGGGGACCTGGTGCATTGAAGGACTCCGGGAGGAAGGTACCGCTCCGGCAGAGATAGGGTGGGGCACGCATGAAAAAGAGCTGCCCGATCAGGCAATTGTACCTCCGGTCGGGCCAAAGAACGAGATCCTGCTGGCCCGAATGGGGATAAATACATGGGTCCGTTCCTGGGTACCCCATCATGAGATAGTCGGGATGGTTATCAGGCACGGTGAAGCATTTGGTATATCAGACCGCTGGACGGTCTGGAAGGATGGCAATGCAATTTACCGGCCGACCGTCCATTATGCATATCTGCCCTGTGATGACACGATTTCATCGCTTCATGAACTCAGGGGCAGAAATTACGAACTGCAACCCAGGTTACGGATATTGAATGACCGGGAGATCATTTCAGGCGCAGATACGTTAGGCGCCCTCCTGATGGGTCATCCCTATAAATCATGGTGGACCGGAAGCATTCTGTCTATAGAAGAAGCAAAGACCCTGGCCCCCGGCCAGAATGCAACTACGGTACAGGTAGCGCTGGGAGTGGTTACTGCGGTGATGTGGATGATAGCAAACCCGAAAAGGGGTTTTTGCCTACCGGATGATCTGCCCAATGAATGTGTCCTGGACATTGCAAAGCCGTATCTGGGTGATTTTTATTCCGGGCCTTCTGACTGGACACCTCTGAAAAACCGGAAAGTATACTTCAAAGAAAATCCGGAGAACCATTACGATTATGATGATGTCTGGCAATTCAAAAACTTCATATTTGTGCGATGAATCACTCTTGTACTGACAAAGGTGGGATAAACCGTGAATAAGAAAACCAAAACAAAGGAACATGACGATGGAGTGCCCCATATCGGCAACGCAAGAAAAGAACTGCTGCAGAAGCTGGCACGAGAGCAGGGAACTCCCATCTTTGTGATTGACCATGAAAAAATCCGCTCGAATTACCGGGAATTTAAAAAGCACCTCCCCAAAATTCAGGTGTACTATGCGGTAAAAGCGAATTCAAATCCTGAGATCGTAAAGACGCTCTATGAGATCGGAAGCAGCTTCGATGTAGCTTCCATGCCTGAATTCATGATTGTCTATGAAAATATCAAAAAGATGCCAAAAAAAGAACGGCAGGACTGGATTTGGGATAAGATCATCTATGCAAACACCATCAAGCCCATTGAAACCCTTGAAGCCCTTGATCACTACAAACCTCTTGTAACGTTCGACAACTCTGAAGAACTGAAAAAAATCAAAGAACATGCACCTCATGCCGGTCTGGTCTTACGGATCAGGGTTCCCAACACAGGGTCCATGGTAGAACTCTCTTCAAAGTTCGGGGCTCACCCGGGTGAAGCGGTTGATCTGATCTCCAGTGCATTTGATATGGGCCTTGTTGTAGAAGGAATAAGTTTCCATGTGGGGAGCCAGTGCACCAATTTTGAAAATTATGTTCAGGCATTACAGCTGTCTGCAGATATTATCAGGGAAACAGAAACACGGACAGGAAAAAAAATCAGGATTCTTGATATCGGTGGCGGCTTTCCGGTGAAGTATCACCCGGAAGTTAAATCGGTAAGAACTCTTGCAAAGAAACTGGAAGCCGAAATTAAACGATTGTTCCCACCGGATATGGAGATTTTAGCAGAACCGGGAAGGTTTTTAGTGGCAAATGCCTGTATGCTCGTTGCCAAAGTGGTCGGGAAAGCGTTCCGCGACGGCAAACCCTGTTATTATATCAATGACGGGGTTTATCACACGTATTCCGGACAGGTCTTTGACCATGTTACCTACCCGGTCCTGGCATTTCATGATGGTGAAACCCAGATATCAGCAGTGTTCGGGCCCACCTGCGATGCCTTTGATACCATTACGCTCTCTGCGGACCTGCCGGATCTTGAAATCGGGGATTTGGTATATTCTGAAAATATCGGTGCCTATTCCCATGCTTCCTCCACCTACTTCAACGGTTTTCCCCCGGCAAAAGTCGTGCATATAAACCGTTGATATTTTTTTACTTTTTCGCTGACATTTTTTCATCAATACAGACAGATTAAAACATCATTGCCCGCATCAAAAATAAAAAATGATCAATTTTTAGATTATGGTGCGGTATTCCGGCAGGCCGGGCAGTTCAGCGCATAATCACGGATTCCTTCATTCCATGGCGTGAACCCGATACAGACTTTCGGTTTGGCAGTATGAATATTACAGTATACCTTCCCGTCATCGGACCTATGGAAAAACGGGCAGTGGGTTAATGTCCTGCCCTCCGGATCGACCCAGTAATCGATACGGATAATTGTGGAAAGGTCCTTTCCGAAAATATCCCTGCCATTGCACCGTTTTTTATTTGCGAGTGTTATGGAAACATGCTGCAGGATATCCAGCCGTTTATCCTTTATCCAGGGTATAAGATCTTCAATTACGCCCTTCTGGCTCCATCCCCATTTCTCACAGCAGCGGCCACACTGGACACAGGTCTGGTCAGAAGACACGTATACTCCCCCTTTTGTAATGGATCTGTCTTTTGGCAGTCATATTTTTTTGTGCGAGTATTCTGTTTGGGTGATCCGTTCTTAGATTCAAATGTATCTGTCGGTTGCAAAATTTCAGACCCTTATCGAGCCACGGAACGCCCTGACGCCATAATAAGAGGGAGCACTGTTATGATACACAAAGACATTGCCGTAGCGGCGATCAGCAAAGAGGGCGCCGCCGAGTTTTCTGATATCTGAGGGTGTTTTCACCCAGCTCGACGTCTTTGTATCGAAATTTCCAAGTTTCTGTAACTCCCGGTATTGTTCTTCCGTTAAAAGTCTCAATGCCCATGGCAGCTGCCATATCAATCGCGTTATTTTCTGGTTTATTTGCTTTCCTTGCCATCTGCCCCTCACGGTCGTAACAAACATTTCTGCGGCCTTGGGGACTTTGTGCTGAACAATCATAAAAAATGTATTCGCCCGTATTTTTATCAAGACCAACAACATCCGGTTCACCGCCGGTTCTTTCCATTTCATTGAGTGACCACAGTTTTACAGTATCAGCTTCCAGCGTTTCCTGTACTTTTGCCCATTCAAGACCTTTATGGCGGTTCATGTTTTTCTCAAAACGGGATTTCAATGCTCTGAGTAGTTCTTCACGTTGTCCGGGTGACAATTCCTTGTTAGTACGATTCATGGGGTTCATACTTTTATATTGCCTCTTTTTAACCAGGTTTTTGAACTGATAAACCTGGTTCCGGCTTGCCGTACCTTATGAGCTTTCATGGTCATGTATTATTCAGATTTACGTAAATCCGGATGAGGTTCCTTATGAATAAAATATATCTTTTCGGCCACCGGCAACCCGATACTGACAGTATTGCAAGTGTGATCGGATATGCGGAATTTAAAAACCTGTCCGAACCGGGCAGATACGTCCCGGCCCGCTGTGGCAGACTGAATCCGGAATCCTGCTACATGCTCGAACGGTTCGGTGTCCCGGAACCGGTATTAATACCGTCAGTAAAACCGAAGCTCTCGGACATCGACTATAAACCGGTCTTTTCACTGCCTCAGAATGTTCCGGCCATTGATGTGGCAACGCTGATGGTAAAAGAAGGGATACGGAATGTTGTCATGACGGATTTATCAGGAAAACCGGTTGGAATGGTGGGGGAACATGCCCTGGCTGGTACCTATATCCAGACGATACACCTTGATGAGCTTGCCATAACTCCCCTGTCAGATGAGTCTCTTGCCCGTATACTGAATGCGACGATCGTTGTGCCTGCCCGAAAGATGCTTGAAGGGCGGGTTTATATTGTCATTGACGAGCTTCACAGAACGCTTGGCAGGATGACAGCACAGGACATTGCAGTTGTCGGCGATAATGAACCCGTTCAGCGTGCGCTTATCTCCGCAGGAATCGCCTGCCTGATTATTGCACAGGGGGCTCCGGTCAGGGAACACGTTGCGAGTGCCGCTGCTGAACATGGTGTTTGTGTCCTTTCCACGCTGCTTGATGCCTATGGGGTTGGCAGGAGGATCAACCTCTCGCTGCCAGCCCGAGAAGTGATGGAAACCGATGTTCCGGTTCTCACGCTGGACGATACAATTACTCATGCGCGTCAGGTTGTCTCATCATCCAAATTCCGTGCCGCGTGTGTTGTCACTGCCGACGGGACGCTTACCGGTGTCCTGACACGTACGACCCTGCTTGACGATGTCCGGAGATCGGTCATTCTCCTTGATCACAATGAAGCTTCACAGGCAGTTGACGGGATTGAAGAAGCCGATATCGTCGAAATTATCGACCATCACCGTCTTGGGGCTATCACTACGCTAAAACCTATACGGTTCTTCAATGATCCTGTCGGAGCAACCTCGACAATTATTACCATGAAATTCATGGAATCCGGACTTACTCCTTCATTGCCCGTTGCCGGGGCCCTCCTCTCCGGCATCCTGTCCGATACCCTTTCCCTCAGGATGTCGACTACCACCCATAGTGATATCAAAGCAGTGAAGTATCTTGCCCGGATAACCAATGAAGATCCGGACAAGCTCGGAAATACCCTTCTTGAACGGGGAATGGATCTTTCCGGAACATCCCTTGATGTAATCCTCGCACAGGACAAAAAGGAGTTTGTCCTCTCCGCAAAAAAGGTGATGATTTCCCAGGTGATGGTACCGTCTTTTGCGTGGAATCGTGAGCGGGAAGATGAAATCCGTGCCAATCTCGCAGAGATGAAAATCACCTCCGGGGCTGATATGGTTCTTGTCCTGTTCACCAACGTCTTTGAGAAATCAAGTTTTCTCTATGGTGCAGCAGATCCCGATCTCCTTAATTCACTCTTCAAAGAAAACCTTCCGACAAGGCTGGAGGGTGTCATGTCGCGGAAACTGGATTTCATTCCCTGGCTTGGTGCCCGGCTCCGTGAGCAGGCCGGGTCATAATTTTCTTTCCATGGTGTAGTGTGATTCCGGATTACGGGTAACCGTCATACGGTCAATAATACGGTCAATATCTCTTTTGGCTCTGTAGAAATGTTCAAAAAATTCGAACGTTCATAGGGGTTTCACCCCCGCCACTTGGCTCCCCCCAATGTGATAACTCCCGAGAAGGTAATAACAAAACTATCCCATTGCGCAGGGGCGGTCTGGGGAGACAGGCACTGTGCCCCCTCCTTCAAAGCGTGGGTCCTTTTTATTTTGTGCTAGAATAAAAGGAATTCTACAGAGCCCTCTTTTAAAAAAAAATTAAAACACTACGGACAGTGTGTTTTTGCCAGAAACCAGGGAGTCCAATCCAGCTGATATGTATACATTTTTTTAAGATAGCCTCCCTGATGGGAGGACGGGCTCCAGACCAAGGACCCATGAACATCGCCCAGGTGATCCACGTGGAGCGAAGCGTCACTCCAATCATTTTTCGAGATTTTTCAAAAGTGGACTGTGTGTCTTTTTAAAAAAAATGTTCATAACTCCTTCTCACGCAATTAAACGGTCTTAATGAAATACAGTTCCTATTAATATACCAGAAAAGGAACGATGCAGTATGAAAAACGGGACTGCAGGAAGCCTGCGAAAAAAGAAAATACCCTGCATACGGAATCCCATGAGGCATAATCCCGGATACCGGATTGCGCCGGAGTGTATATGAGAATCGTTATTGCCCTCGGAGGGAATGCTCTTTTAAAACGGGGTGAGCCTATGACTGCTGAAATACAGCGGGTGAATATCAGGACTGCGGTACATGCCCTGGCACCGCTTGTGCAGGATCATGAACTTGTGCTCTCTCATGGGAACGGACCACAGGTCGGGCTGCTCGCTCTTCAGGCAGCTGCATATACCCGGATCGAACCTTACCCCCTTGATGTTCTGGATGCCCAGACCGAAGGTATGATCGGGTACATGATCGAACAGGAGCTCAGGAACCTCCTGCCCCGGGATGTCCCGTTTGCCACAATACTTACCATGATCGAAATTGATCCTGCAGATCCTGCGTTTGCACATCCCTCCAAGTTTGTCGGTCCCCAGTATTCAAAAGCCGATGCAGACAGGACTGGCAGGGAAAAAGGCTGGATTTTCCGTAAGGACGGGGATGCCTGGAGGCGGGTCGTCCCATCGCCCCGCCCGAAACGGATCCTTGAGATCCGGCCAATCCGCTGGCTGCTTGAGCAGGGAGCACTCGTGATCTGCACTGGTGGAGGAGGGATACCGGTCATGTACCAGAAGGACCGAAAACGGCTCCTGACCGGTGTGGAAGCGGTTATAGACAAGGACTATGCAAGCGGTCTTCTCGCGCAGGAAACCAAATCTGACCTCTTTATCATGGCCACCGATGTAAATGGGGTATATATTGACTGGGGGAAACCTTCTGCCCGGCTTATCCAAATGACCACTCCAAGGGAGTTAAAGCGCCATGCGTTTCCGGCAGGTTCAATGGGGCCGAAAGTGGAAGCAGCCTGTATATTTGTGGAAGAAACCGGTAACACAGCCGCTATCGGGGCACTTGGAGATATCCAGGCAATTGTCAGTGGTGAATCGGGAACCATAGTGTATCCGGATTGATATTTTGTGAGGACAAATGACAGAATTTGGTGTATATTCAGAAGCAGGAAAACTTCGTAAAGTCCTGGTGCACCAGCCTGACCTCAGTCTTCGGCGGCTTTCACCGTCCAACCATAAGGACTTCCTGTTTGATGATGTCCTGTGGGTTGACCGGGCACTCCAGGAGCACGATGCGTTTGTGCACCTCATCCGTAATGAGGGTGTGAAGGTCTATTATATGCAGGAACTCCTTGCTGAGGTGCTGGCTGCAGGAAATGACATAAAACGGCAGGTGATTGAGCGTGTATCTGCCGGAATGACTGTTGGAATCTCCGCTATTGATGCAGTCAGGATTTGCCTGATGGATATGGATGCTGCTGATCTGGCAAAACATCTTATCGGGGGACTCACGGTCAGCGAACTTGAATGTTTATACATGAAAGGTCTGGCCCGTTTCTCACTGACTGCTGCAGTTGCCGGACCGGATGCCTTTATCCTTCCTCCGCTCCCCAACACGCTCTTTACCAGGGATCCATCCTGTTGGATCTATAATGGTGTCTCGGTTAACCCGATGTATTGGCCGGCACGGTTCCCTGAATCTTTCAATATTGATACAATTTACCGTCACCACCCGATGTTCACCGATGCAGAGTTCGGGTTCTGGTATCCCCCGACTGGTGAAGAAAAGCGGTTAACAGCCATGGACACAGATCGTCCTTCCCTGGAAGGCGGGGATGTCATGCCAATCGGAAACGGGACGGTTCTCATTGGTTTAAGCGAACGTACGCAGGCACCGATGATCGAGCAGCTGGCACAATCCCTTTTTTCAGGTAAAGCGGCAGAACGGATTATTGTTGCCAGGATGAGCCGGGACCGGGCTCATATGCATCTCGACACGGTCTTTACCATGCTGGACGCGGATAAGGTTACCGTTTTTCCGGATATAGTGAACAGGATGGAAACCTACAGTATCCGTCCTGGTGATGAACAGGCATTGTTCAGCGTAACAAAGGAAGATAATTTTCTCAGTGCAGTATCTGATGCGCTGGAAACCGACCGCCTGGAGGTCATCCCTACCGGCGGTGACAGGTATGAAGCTGCCCGCGAGCAGTGGGATGATGGAAATAATATTATTGCCCTGAAGCCCGGTGTCGTGATAGCGATGAACCGTAATACGTTTACCAACCGGAATTTCCGCAAGGCAGGTATTGAAGTCCTGGAATTCGAAGGATCAGAGCTGAGCCGTGGACGGGGTGGCGGGCATTGCATGACCTGTCCGCTGCTCCGGGATCCGGTATAACCGCATTTTTAAGAGCGGTCCTGTTGGATCAATTATCTGTTCAGGGATCCAGACGCGGGGATATGGGGTATTTTAGATATCTTTTGGTTTCTCAAATGTGATCAGGATTTTATTCTCTTCAACCCGGACCGGGTAACGCTTCAGGGGTTTTGGGGGATGTGCCCGGGATGTGAAATCGAGCCTGATACCGGTCTGGTCAGTCCACCGTATAACATGCCCGTCACGCAGATCAAACTGTGAATTGTGCATCGGACAGGTGACTGTTGTTTCCTTCAGGGTCCCGAGTGACAGGTCCCCCTGGAGGTGGGGGCAGACTGCGTCAACCGCGAAGTATCGTCCTTTTACCCGTGCCAGAAGGATACTCTGACCCATGATCATGACTTTTTTCATGGTTCCTTCCTTGAGTTCGGGAGTCAGGGATATTTCGATAGTATCGCTCACGTTACGTATTCCTTTTTTTGTGGGATTATTTATTATTAATACTAGTATTTTCTTTTTGCCGTTATTTTTTCTGACATTGCACTATTACCAGGAGAAGTCCCATTACTGCTGCACCTGCAGCTACAATGATTATACTGCTCCAGAATGTTTTTTCCGGTCCGATAGCAAAATAGACTAAAGACAATGTACCAAGGGAGATTATGAATGCCCCGATGGCAAAAATTCCGGTGAGACGGGAAAAAAAGAGTATTTTTTCAGCTTGTCCGGCAGACTTTTTCTGAGACTCGATTACCTGTATCATGAGAGCTGTATTGGTACTATCCGGATTATCTTTGATTTTTTTTAATACCTGTATTTTATCATCCAGTGATTTTTCAAAATCTGAATAATTATTGATTAAATTATCGATATCGAATGCATCCATACTGTAAAATCAATCAATGGAAATATGAGTTTTTCTCTTTAATCCGTAGAATGAACGAATTTTTCTCTCCTCTTTTTTAGCCGGTGTCCAATAAAGAACAGGTATACAGTCATGAAACACGAAAAAACCGTCTCTGTAGAATTCATTTTATTGGAGTACGAAATCAAATGGCCTGAATACGAAGGAAGGGACCGTGCCTGTCCCCCCGGGCCGCCCCTGCGCTGCGCGACAACAGGTGTATTACCTTCCCGGGAGTTATCGCATCCGGGAGGAGCCCGGCAGTTGAGGTGAAATCCCCGTGAGCGTTTTAATTGTATGAGTATTTCTCCAGAGCAAAAAAACCGGTGATGTATGAAAAATCAAGAACAGTTACGCTGATAAACAAATCGGCTCCCGGGTTTCTGATGTGTTTTTTTATCTCTTTTTCCGGAAGGCATAACCAGCATCCTTACAAAAATGGGGTATTCCAGAAGCAGAGTGATAAAAGCACGGGAGATGATGGAAATGTTGAAAAAATGTGGGAGTGGTATTTTACCGGATAGTATTAAGCCTTGACCACTTTTATGGTCACGCTGTACATTGTTTCGTTACCGGTAACATTCTCCCATGAACGGCGGTAGATTGCAGAGAATTTCTGATCCCCGGTATCTTTTGCCACGATGACCCATGTCCTGTTCCCTCCTGCGCCAACCAATCCTGAGGGAACATCGTCCTTTTGATAATCTGATGACTGGAGCTCAAGTCCGGAAGACAGGGTTGCATTCCACATAAAACCGGTAGTGGGATTTTCTGCAAGCACAACGGCGAACCGGGTGTTCTGCGTAATATCCCCGCTCCTGCCATTGTCTTTTTCCGTGAAGGTGAACATTTTCTTTCCTTCGGTTATCGGTGTCCCTGGTAATCCAGGTTTGCATCCCTCTCCACGGAAGAGCGCCCATTCCTCGCAGGAAGTCCCGTTAGTGAATGTACACATGCCATACTCGTTACCGGAATTATCTTTGATAATCTCTGTAGTTCCTCCGGACAGACCGCAGGAAACCGATGCCGGATTTGGCATACCTGCTGATGTCTGAGTGGCAGAAGGTGTCGGGGTGACTGAGGGGGATGGTGCCGGCTGGGTGCAGCCGCTGACGAGCAGGACAAGCACCAGTATAATCCCAAGGCTGATAAGCCCGGGCATGAAATATCCATGACTTCGGGATGATGTCATACTAGCCATTATGATTCTGTATTTTAATAAAATACCGTTAACAACGAAAATAACTGCAGTTATACCGTTATTGGATACTACTGCCGGATAGCAGATATCCAGTCCGAATCACTATTGTATCAGTTACCAGAGATGACCAGGTCATAACCCCCCTTTTTTCCGACTCATATCGCTGAAAAAAGGAAACACGATAATGCAGGACCATGAATCCGGATGCAATCCTTCATTTTTTCCCTTTGCAGGGGGAAATCATCGGTCCGGTATTTTATAATCATCAGCATCCGGAACCGGTACTCCATGAAAAAGTTTTGTATGATGGGAAGACCATAAAGAAATTACTATGGCAGAAAAAATGAAATGCGAGTACTGTGAAAAGGACGCCATAGGGTACCAGGGATTCGGGTGCTGCTCGGCATATGTGTGCCTTGACCATGCTGATAATTTCCTTCGTGAACTTAAGCCCGGGGAAAAACTGGTATCCGGTGAATGTTTCTTTGAACGATTTAATACCCCGGAATAAACCCCCTCTTAAAAAAGATACCGGCAATACGGATATGCCAGAATTTTTTACCGGATACATATCAGGCATGGTGAAATATTTAAAAAAAATTTTACGCTCACTGAGTGCTCACCCCGGGCAGTTTCAGGTCTCCTTAATAGAGATAATTCCAGATTTAGGAATACGCCCTCACCGGCCCAGTGCAGGAGCGACATGGCGGGACAAATACTGTCAACCCGCCCCCGCGGTACTAAAACCCGGAACATTATAATCCCAGAAATCCGGAAGGTTCAAGGCTTGTGGCAAGCATCACCATATTAATCTCCTGGTGTCCGGTCCAGGTGCCTGCCCGCCTGTTCTTCTCTTCAAGCCAGAATTGTTCGATCTTTTCTTTCAGCGGCACATAGGACCGGAGTGCCTGTACCTGGTGGTGCAGGGCGCTTTTCAGGTCCGGCAGACCTGGGTTTTTTCCGATCCATTCATCCAGTTTTTCTACACCGGAAAGACCGATCGACAGACCCAGTTCGCGGAAGGCGAGACGATATTCTGCACGGTGTTCAAGAGATCCGGAACGGGAGAAAAAATCCAGTCCGGCCAATGCTGAACCAATGAGGGTCTCTAAAAGACCAATATACTCTGAACCCTGGTGATCCATCAATCCGGTGATTCTTACAGCATCGGAAAGAAGGCCGCCGGTTCCAAGAGGATCATCTGTAGCCAGGTTCAAACCACGACAAATAGCGGTCATTTCAGCAATCTCCGGTACCAGGACGGGCTGTGCCGTTTGCCCGAAGATCCTGCCGGTCATCTGCAGTTCAGCGTACGTGACCACGCCATCGGGAGGATCATGCTGGCCCATGGAAGGGACCAGCGGGCGGGAAAGATCGATACTCATTTTCCAGTACATCCTTTTCCGTGTTCCCCCGGGAATGTGATATGTAAATCCTGCATGAGCAGTACGGGCAAGCTCAACTGCCCAGGTATTATAGTCCGGGTTTCCCGTAACAAGACTTACGCGATTAAGCGCATGCATCCACTTCGTCAGGTAATGATAGTACTGCCCGTCCTGTTCCCATTCCAGCTGTTCCCTGAATGGTTCGTTCCTCTTCCGTTCGGGCAGGGGTTTTCCGATCCTTAAGCCTCCGGTTGTCGGATGCAGCTTTCCTTCATCACCGGCGAGGCCGCTTATCCAGCCAGCCCGCGGGTCATCGTCACGGTGCCTGCCCAGGACAAAATGAACCTGGTCAACAAGACGCAGCGCCAGTTCAAGGCAGGTTTCATCGTGAGTCTTCTGGTAAAGTCCGAGATAATTGCATACAGCAAATGCATCTGTCCACAGGTAACGTCGCGGCCGGGCACTCACCGGATCGAGTCCTGTCAGCTTTGCAAAGTCCCGCATGATATCACGGGTAAGCGCATGGTGATCGGTGAGGTTCATTATCTCTCTAGTTACGGTACAACCGGGATAAATAATTCATCCTGTTTTTTTCCTGGTTTAAACGAGAAAACCCCAGCCGGTGTTAACCATGTTCACTGTTTTGGCGGAATCAGTTGCCTTTACATGATAAAAGCCGTTTAATGAATTTGAGAAGATACACACATGAATAAAATCCTGTTTATTGTTGGGTTATGTATCGCATTGGTGGCAGCTGCACTCCTGTTTTTGAATATCATTGAGTCCGGAGTTGCCGCGGTGATCGGTATTCTGGGTATCGGGCTGATTGGAGCATCCGGAAGTTCGAAAATCGAGCGGTTGTAAAAAGAGTCCTGGGTGCTACGAAAGAGATTTGATATTGAACAATTGACTGTGTGCTACATAAAAAACAGATGATCGGTGATGAAAAAATCCGGGTTGATCCTGCAACAACAATGGTTTTTTTACTGGTTCATCTGTCGCATGATTGAAGTTGATGTCGAAAAATCCGTCATATCAGGGAAGACCGAGTCCTGTCAGAACACGAAGTTTTACTACCGGTTATGCCAGAGAATTGCGGATCTGATATCTGACCAGCCCGGATTTCCAGTACCGGATAAAAAAGGGATTTTTATGAAGGTGATTTTGTTTTTTTAAACAGAACCTTCAGAGATTATGCACTGGAGCGCAATGATTCCCGGCATAGGTCATAACCGGTCCCGGCAGGTCAATATCCAGTGCCACTTTCAGAACATCTTCAATGGATTCCACGGTCACAAAGGTTAGTTCACTCCGGACATCGTCAGGCACGTCCTGGAGATCCCGCTCATTTTCCTTGGGGAGAAGTACCTTTGTTATACCCGCCCGGTGTGCTGCGAGGATCTTTTCCTTAATACCTCCGACCGGCAATACGGCACCGCTTAAGGTGACCTCACCGGTCATGGCAGTTTTTGGATCAACGGTTTTGCCGGTAATCAATGATGTCAGCGCCGTGAAAAGTGTCACACCCGCAGACGGGCCGTCCTTTGGTGTTGCACCCGATGGCACATGGATATGAACATCACTGGAAATAAAGTTAAAACTGTTCGCGGTGTGTGCAAGGCGTGACCTGATAAGACTCATCGATATCTTTGCAGACTCTTTCATCACGTCTCCCAGCTGGCCCGTAAGCGTCAGCTTTCCGGTTCCGGGCATAAATGTACATTCGATGAAAAGAATATCTCCGCCGACCGGCGTCCATGCAAGTCCGGTAACAACACCGGGTACATGTTCCTTCCTGGCTTCTTCAATGCGGATCACCTCTTTTCCCAGTATCCCGGGGAGCATATCCACCTTCACGACATACGGAAGATCTGCTTTTCCGGATACAATCTTCTCGGATACAAACCGTGCAATACCGGCTATCTGTTTTTTAAGCCACCTGACACCTGCCTCGCGGGTGTATTTTTCGATGATTGCCTTTAACGTCTCGTCTTCAATTCTGAGTTTATCTGCATCAAGACCGTGTTCTGCCAGGGTATTGGGCAGCAGGTGGTCTTTTGCAATGGCAAACTTCTCATTTTTCGTGTAGCCGGAGATTTCGATATGCTCCATCCGGTCAAGAAGAGGCGCCGGGATTGTTGCCAGACTATTTGCTGTAGCGATGAACAATACATCAGACAGGTCATAGGGGACTTCGAGGTAATGGTCAGAGAAGGTGCTGTTCTGTTCGGGATCAAGGACTTCCAGTAATGCACTTGCCGGATCCCCCTGGTTGGAATAGGCAAGCTTGTCAATCTCATCGAGAATAAAGACAGGATTTTTCGTGCCTGCCCGCTTTATTCCCTGGATAATTCTTCCCGGCAGGGCACCGACATATGTCCTCCGGTGCCCGCGGATTTCTGCTTCATCCCTGACGCCTCCAAGGCTTATCCTGATATACTTTCGGCCAAGGGCATCTGCAATGCTCTTCCCGAGACTCGTTTTCCCGGTACCGGGCGGGCCGGTCAGGAGCAGGATAGAGCCCTGTTTTTCCTGTTTTAACTTCATTACGGCAAGGTGCTGGATGATCCTCTCCTTGACCTTTTCCAGCCCGTTATGGTTGCTCTCAAGTACCTGGCGGGCCTGTGCAATATCGATGCTCTTTTTCTCTTCGGTTACCCAGGGAAGGTCGAGGAGAAGATCCAGGTAATTTCTGATTATAGAACTTTCATGGTTCTGGCTGCCACCGGTTTCAAGCTTTTTGAGCTCCGAGAATGCCTTTTCTCTCACTTCATCAGGCATCTTCGAATTTTCAATTTTTTCCCGGTACCCGCTGTCATTTGAGCATGAGCCATCGCATTCATTGAGTTCTTCCTGGATCAGTTTGAGTTGTTCCCTCAGCATCGCCTCACGGTTTGACTTGTTTACCTTTTCAGATACTTTTCTGGCCATGTCGATGCGGAAGCTCATATTATCCCTGAATTTTGTCAGCATCTCCAGAAACGTGATATACCGCTGGCGGACCGACACAATTTCAAGCAGTACCTGCTTTTCTGCAAGGTGGATCGGAATGAAGGGCATAACGAACCCCATAATCCGGTCAACGGAATCCATACGGTCGATTGGCCGGGTAAACTGTTCGGAGCCCTGGAACCGGTTGCTGATGTCATGGACCGTGCTTTTTATATCAGCGAGGATCCGGACCTGAAGGTCTTCTTCGAGATCCTGCAGGTCAGGGACCATCTCGTACACGGCAAAGAACTGCCCGTCTTTTTCGGATAACGAAAGAGCCTTAACTCTTTGTACAACCTCTGCACAGATCAGGTACCCGTCATCAGCAGGCTGCACGTGTGAGATCCGGAACAGGTTCCCGGTTTTATACATCGATTCGATGGTGACTTCGGAAGGCCGGGTACCGCTTTTTACGGTCAGGCCGACTGCATAGGCAGATTCAGGATCCTCTATTTCGGCCAGCAGGAATTCCCCGGTAACGCGGTCAACCTGGAATTTTGTCCGGCTGTTCGGGTAGACAACGATCTCAAAGAGCGGTATGACAATTTTTTCCATTTTTTCCTCAGTTTTTACTGATTGCATGATTTCCTCAATAATTTAGTTCGAATTTACCTAACTAAAATGCAGGATAAAAAAATTACCTGATTTTTTGCAGGATCCCGATCAGGAGATCCTTCTCGTGTTCATCCAGTGAATTCACCATCTGCTGAATCGCCTGGTGCAGTGCATACTGTTCGGCTTGTGCAATTTTTTTTCCTTTGTCGGTAAGACGGATGTACAGGATCCTTCCGTCATCGGGACAAGGTTCGCGGTACACGCACTCCATCCGGACAAATTTGTTGATCATTTCGGTAATCGTGGGTTTTGAGTTCCTGGTGATCTCAGCTAACCTGCTGAACGTGACCTCTCCCTGCTCATCGATGACTTTCAGATAGGCGATTTGCGTTACCGTCATATCCGAAAGTCCGCATTCGGAGAAGATATTGCAGGAGCATTCATTTTTGACCCTGATCAGGTTTTCAAACACTTCGAACAGGTGCTCCTCGTTATCCATCATACTCCGATCCTTTGTTAGTTAGGTCTTACCTAATAATAAAGATACTGATACGGGTATATCTTTTCTGATGATATCCTTTCCCGGTTTTATGAAATGAAAATGATGCAGACTTCCGGTTTTTCAAGGGAAAACCAGCAATACACCGTTATGCCTTTGAAAAAAAGTGAAACATGGAAAAATGCCGCATCTTAATGTTCTTGTTATCAATCCGTACATTCACGGGCAGGTACCCGGGTTTCCAGGATCCCGGTTGTGAGAAGTGAAAAATTTCCTCTCCAAATAAACTTATGTACATCGTGATGCGTATGGGAACATGACAGCTCAGGGGATGATAATATCCGGCAGGGTACCCTCATAACCTGATATGAAAAAAAGTCCGGAAAAATGACAGATACACCAGCAAAAGGAACAGAGGACTCTTCCAAACAGTATGAAACCGGCTCATCTGCCGGATTATCAGACCAGCAGGTCACTGAACTGCGCAGACAATACGGGTTTAACGATATAGCCGAAGAAAAGAAAAACCCTTTTTTAAAGTTCCTTTCGTATTTCTGGGGACCAATACCCTGGATGATTGAAATTGCAGCTGCTCTGTCGGCTTTTATCAACCACTGGGAGGATTTTGCCGTCATCCTATTCCTTCTTATTATCAATGCGGTCGTGGGTTTTTTCCAGGAGCGCAAGGCTGAAAATTCAATTGAACTGCTGAAACAACATCTTGCCCTGAATACCCGGGTATTGAGAAACGGGACATGGCAGGTCCTTCCGGTCCGGGAACTTGTTCCCGGGGACACTGTCCACGTCAGGCTCGGGGACATCGTTCCGGCGGACCTCAGACTTGTCCGTTACGGGTACCTCCAGCTTGACGAGTCTGCCCTGACCGGTGAGTCCCTCCCGGTCGAAAAAAAAGAAGGAGACACAGCTTACACGGGATCAGTTATCCGACTGGGGGAGATGGACGCAAACGTAACTGCAACGGGAAGTGCCACGTTCTTTGGCAGGACAACGAGCCTGCTGCAGCAAAAACCTCCCCGCAGCCATTTCCAGCAGGCAGTTGTACGGATTGGCAATTATCTTATAATCTTTGCCACGGTGCTGGTAAGCCTGGTCTTTGTTGTTGCATTCCTGCGTTCCGAACCGCTCATAGAAACCCTCCAGTTCTCCCTTGTTCTTATCGTTGCTGCAATACCTGCTGCCCTTCCAGCGGTACTGACGGTTACCCTTGCGGTCGGTGCAGTGGCACTCTCAAAAAAAGGAGCGATTGTAAGCCGGCTGACTGCCATAGAAGAGATGGCCGGTATGGATATCCTGTGTTCGGACAAGACCGGCACTATCACCCGGAACCTCATCAGTATCGGGGGTATCCGGGCTTTTGATAATTTTTCAGATGATGATGTCATTATGGCAGGAGCACTTGCCTCCCATGTCGAGAGCAATGACCCTATCGACTCTGCGATCCTTTCACGATATAACGGGCTCCGGGCCACGGGCATTTTTCCTGAATTCGAAACCCTTAGTTTTGTTCCGTTCGACCCGGTCTCAAAATTTTCAAAGGCTGTTATCCGGGACAATACCGGACAATCGTTTGAAGTGGCAAAAGGTGCGCCCCAGGCGATTTCACAGTTCGTGAAACCTGGCGGGACACACACCCTGTCCCTGGATACATGGGTAAATGATTTTGCCATGAAGGGCTACCGTGCCCTCGGTATTGCGAGGACAGATACCACCGGTACATGGCAGTATCTCGGCATTATCGGCCTTTTTGACCCGCCCCGCGATGATTCGGGAACAACGATTGCCGAAGCGGGACGCCTTGGTATCAACGTCAAGATGGTCACCGGTGACCACATTGCTATAGCAAAGGAAATCGCTTCCCGTGTCGGTCTCGGTACAAACATTATCATGCAGTCGGAGTTTGTAGCCCGTGATGACCGGAATGCATTACCACAAATGGAACGTTCCGATGGGTTTGCGCAGGTTTTTCCGGAAAACAAGTTCCATATCGTCAAGGTACTGCAGGAGGGCAACCATATTGTCGGCATGACCGGTGACGGGGTGAATGATGCACCTGCACTCCGGGAGGCGGACACGGGTATCGCTGTTGCGGGAGCCACCGATGCGGCAAGGTCAGCCGCAGATATCGTACTCACGAAGCCGGGCCTGTCGGTTATTATTGACACTATCCAGCAGAGCAGGGCAATTTTCCGCCGGATGGAGAACTATGCGGTTTACCGGATCGCTGAAACGGTCAGGGTCCTGATCTTTTTAGCCCTCTGCATTATTCTCCTCAACTTTTACCCGGTTACCGCTCTTATGATCGTCGTGCTCGCATTGCTTAACGACCTTCCGATCATGATGATTGCGTACGATAATGCACCGGTTGCGGCAAAGCCGGTACGATGGCAGATGAACCGGATCCTGACAATTGCAAGCATCCTCGGTCTCCTTGGCGTTGTCTCAAGTTTTCTTTTGCTCTGGATAGCCAGGGAATACTACCATCTTGATCCTGCGGTCCTCCAGACGCTGATTTTCCTCAAGCTTGCCGTTGCCGGTCACATGACCATTTACCTCGCCCGCACAGGCAAGCAGCATTTCTGGGAACCGCCGTTGCCATCAGCTACCCTTTTTTCGGTTGCCGAGATCACCCAGGTAGGAGCCACGCTGATTGCGGTATACGGACTGTTCATGACCCCGGTTGGCTGGACCATTGCGCTTCTTGTCTGGGGGTATGCACTGGTGTTCTTTGTAATCAACGACCTTATCAAGGTCTTCCTGTTCCGGTTTATTCACCCGTATTCGTGAGAAAGCAAAAAAAAATGTTGCCGGACATCGTCTGACATGACCTGTTTTTGGTTTTTTAGCTTTGACCGGGTCCGGAGTATCTGATAATTCGGGAATACTGATTATTTTTGCTCTGTTGAATTCATTTTATTGGAGTATGAAATTAAATGCCCGGAATACGTAGGAGGGGACAGTGCCCGTCCCCCTGACCGCCCCTGAACTGCGCGATAGTGTTGTTTAACCTTCTTTAAGAGTTATCACATTTTGGGGGAGCCTGGCGGCGGGGTGAAACACCCGTGAGCGTTTTAATTTTATGAAACATTTCCCATGAAAATTAAAAAATCCAGGTTTGATGAGTGGATTATCCTCTCTATTCTTCAATTACGGTGAACGCCGCCGCCCCCGTAGGGACGCCCCCGCGGCGGATCAGTAACTAAAAAATACAATTAACCTGTCTGACCCGCCGTACCTTGGAGAGGCCCTGAGGCGGGCCCTTCGTATATTATCAATTTTCATGGTTCGGGTGAGAACTTAGTTTCATGCATGTTTCTACAGAGCCATTATTTTATAAAAACCCGGACATGAAATTGATTAAGCAGGAATCCTTCATTTAAGGCACAGCCCCATAAACGGATAAAAAAAAGAATTACGGCATTGTTGGTGGTGACGTGCCGCTCACTGCCGTAGACGGGGGAACAAATGATGGCGGGCGGATCCCTGCCTTGTTATACTCCGCCCATGCTCTCCGGGTGACTTCGGACTTGAACTCGAACTCGAGCCGCAGGTCGGTGACATATCCTTTTGCACGGACACGCTTGTAGAACGGGAAGTCCTCGAGAAGCACCGTGTAAGTATATTTTTTCGAGATGATCACATATTTCGAGGTAACAAGGGCCTCTTTCAGGATCTTCATTGCCTTGTCTGCATCGGAATCGGGGTGGATGAACAGATCTATCACGATCATCATGGCCAGATCACCGGCATTCCCGCTTGTTACCGGTTGGCTGAAGAGTGTAAAGTTCGGTACTGATACCAGTTCATCGGCAGGAGTCTGAATACGGGTCGAACGGATGCCGATATCTTTCACTTCCCCGTACTTGTCACCAATGGTGACCTTGTCACCGATCTGGTACGGCTTTTCAAAGATGATCACAACACCCCCCACGATATCGGCAAAGAGGTCTTTTAGCCCAAAGCCGATTGCAGCACCAAAGAGCCCCGAGAATGCAATGATCTGAGTCAGTGAAGGTTCGATGACAGCAATGACGATATAATAGAGTGCAGCTGCATAGACGAGAAGCTTTAACAGCGGGATGATCATCGTGACCGATGTGCGGTACCAGCCAATTCGTTCCGAGACCCGGACAAGAATGAAACTGAGCAGGTAGGTAAGGACGTAGGCAAGGACAGTAATAAAGACGATATAGATGACCAGGTTTCCATCAATGGTTTTTATCGGGAGCGGGAGGTCTACGGTAACATTGGGAAGCAAAGAAACAGCCATAGTTACCACAACCTCCGGGTTTTTTTGAGATAATCCGTTACCGGTCCAAGGGCAAACGGTGCGATACGGTAATACCCTGAGGATTCTATGATAAGATCCTGCTGGACGAGGCGGTACAGCACCCGCTCGATATCCATCTCGGATCCGGCAATTACAAAAAGATCCTTTGCGTGCAGGGATTCCATGGAAAGGATGATGGAAAGGATAAATGATTCATTCGTGTCAAGGGAGATAGAAAACGGGGTTTCGTTGATTGTACTTAACGAGATGGTGTTATCTTTCAGGCTCGTGTCCCAGAGCAGGATCGCGACACCGGGATTTCCCCTTGCTATCCGGTTAATCTTTTCAAAAATTATATCCTCATAGGAGATCTGCACACGTTTTTTCCGGGATATCCCGGAACGCATTACAGTAAAATTCAACTTTATCCACGGGACTGAAATATCAGTTGTCGTAAACGGCAACCGCACCGTGTGATGGATTACCGAGAAAAAAATTGAACGCTCCGCGGTTCCCTCATCTACGAACCGTATCTCACCGGACTTATGGCGCATCAGGATCACCTGCTTGAGGACCGGTGTGTCCATCGTAGTCAGCATGACGACGGTGGGGAAATACGCGTCAAGGTTCATAACAGCGGAGAGGTACTGCCAGCTGAAGGTGTTCCATGTCGTGATGAAGATCTTTTTTGACGTAATCTGCATGCGCAGGAATGCATCAAGGACATCAAATCCCCCGATAACCCGTGTCGTCAGGAACTGGCAGTTGTCAATCAGGATAATATCATTGTCAAGGCTGGCAAAATCCGGGAGGGAATCCTGTTTTATGACAAATTCAAGGGGCAAGTAGTATACCCTGTCACCGTAGAGATGCCTGATTTCGGTAACGATTGTCGTGCGGCCACCCATCGGTTCAGCAATGATGGCAATATGGGGCGGTGTGTCGGACCCGGATTGTTCGATTGCTTCGGTAATCTCTTTTAATTCCCTTTCATAGCCGATGACCTGACTCACAACGGCAGGTTTTTTTTCGTCTGCCATATCCTTATCCAGCCTGCATTTCCTACCAGTGAAATGGACGGGGGCGTTATTAAAGGATATGGAAAACCGGCTCTGGGAGAACTGTTTCATAAAACTAAAACATTCAGCAGGGGATTCACTCCCGCTGCTTTGCTCTCCCGGATGCGATCACTCTTGAAAGAAGGCTATACAGTGCTATCGCACAGCACAGGGGCACCTGGGGGGACCGGCACTGTCCTCTCCTTCGAATTCTGTGCTTTTTATCTCACACTCTGATAATATGGATTCTACAGAACCAGAAAATAAAAAAACCTGACGGAATGGGATTTTTAAAAAAATGATATTGGCGAATCGGGCAGTTCTTTAATCCTTATGCGGAGCAGGAGCCTGAGGTGTAGTAGTGACTGTGACGGTGGTCGAGGAAATGGTGATCCTGTCCTCTTTTTCAATGGCCTCCATGATCAGCTCACTCAGATGGGTGCGGAATAGCCGTCGGGTCCGGACATCAGTGACATAGCGTACTTCCAGCATGATCCAGTTATCCGTGAGCGAAATATACGCTGAAGGATCAACAACTTTCTTGGGAAGGTAATATTTTTCCCCGATTCGATCGATTTCGGCCTCAGCCTGCTTCGTCATCGAAGCGGTTTCCTTTTTTACAATACCAAGAATAAGGTCTTTGGCCAGCCGCCAGTCGCTGGTATAGGTGAGAGGAATGGATATCTCGTCCCAGATAAACGAATGGTCCCGGGTGTAATTGTACAAAGGATTGTTTATCACAATGCCATTGGGTATCATGAGCAGGCGCCCTGAAGGCTGGTCCCCGGATACCCAGCCCCGTATCTCCATTAACGTCGTGTTCAGGACACCGATGTCCATTACATCCCCGTACTTTTCGACTATGGAAATCCTGTCGCCGACGCGGTAGATGCCGGAGACCATGACCAGAATGCCCCCTACAAAATTTTTGAAAATATCCTGGAGGGCAAAAGCAAGGGCAGCGCCAATGATACCATATGACACTATGAGTGATGAGGTATCGGTAACCCAGATCCTCAGACAGATGGCGATGATGAAAACGATTTCCAAAACCGAAATGGCCTTGTTTGCTGAGTACCCGTGTCTTTAAGTCCGTTATCCTCCTGATAAGGAACATTCCGATGATAACCGAGAAGATCAGGTACGTGACCGAAATTACCAGGGAGGTGTAAAAAAGGCTGGTGATAACCGGGTCATTGAAAAAATACACAGCTGCACCAAGCCCTGCCGATAGTAGCGCAAGTGCAGAGAAAATAAGCAGTTTTCCTTTCATGAATTCTTTCCAGTTACTACACTCTTCTTCCTTTTTTATTTATAAAGATACAGTATCAGACTCCGTTTTTTTACCAGTTATACAACAGATTTGAAATTCAACGGGTTTCCTTTAAGGAAATAAATCCTCACCGGGGCTTGCGTTTCCCTAAAAAGAATACCCTTAAACACCTCTCCTTCCAAATCCTATGCCGGAGACGAAAAATTATGGAAAAGATCACACTTGGCCCGATGCCATACATGAGTGTCATGCCCACCCTGCTCGTGGGTGCAAACGTGGAGGGTAAGCCGAACTACATGACTGCCGCATGGGCCACGGTTGCCTGCATGGTACCTCCGATGGTCTGCGTTGCGATCAACAAGTCGCGGTATACTGCAAAGGGGATTGAGGAGAACCAGACGTTCAGCCTGAACGTGCCGTCCGAACACCAGGTGGTCGAGACCGACCACTGCGGTCTTGTTTCCGGTTCAAGGGAAGACAAGTCCGGTGTTTTCCGGTCGTTTTTTGGAAAACTGAAGACCGCTCCTCTTGCAGAAGAGTGCCCGGTCAACATCGAGTGCAGACTTTTCAAATCCGTTGACTGCGGGAGTCACCTGCTCTATATTGGCGAAGTCGTGGAAATTTATGCCGCGAAAACCTGTGTGACTGACAAGAAACCGGATGTCACAAAGATTAACCCGATCATATACGCACAGTCTACATATTTCGGAGCAGGGAATGAGATTGACCGGGCATTCTCGGCCGGGAAGAAGTACGGGAAAGAGTGAGACCGGGAAATTTAAAAAAAAAATATTTTTTTAATTCCTGAATCTGATCCGGAATAGTTCAACGGAGGATCTCCGGACAAGGGAATTGCATCGTTCCTGTATTCAGCTATCCGGGTGCCAGAAAAGACGGTTCTTCTCTCATTCGCTCTTGCTCCCTCCTGTTTTCACGTACGGGAACGTTTTTTATCTATCCGGAACTCTTTTTATCCGGAGAACCGTGAATGCAGATACTTCAAACCGAAGTCAGGATACGGGCATCCCCGGAAACTATCTGGAAGGCACTGGTGGAATCCTCCGGGATCCCAAAAGAGATCCGAAAAGCACTACACGACCGGAATACCGGGCAGGTCCTGAGCGTTCCCATGAGTGCCGGTGGCAGGAGTGCGACCCTGACCGTGAAGATGCTTGCAATAGATCCCTTCCGGGAAATACGGTGGAAAGGATATTTCTGGTTGCCTGGGCTGTTTGACGGAGAGCACAGTTTTGAAATCAGGGAAGACCACGGAGAGCAGACACTGCTTGTCCAGCGCGAGATATTCTCCGGGCTACTCCTCCCTTTTCTCTCCGGAACGCTCAGTGTTACGAAACAGGAATTTGAAAGAATGAATGCTGAAATAAGGGATACTGCAGAGCGGGATATCAGCCTGAAGTGATTTTTTCAGGCACGGTACCCTTTCTTCAGCGTAACGGTGTTTTTTTTATTTTCATGTCCTGATACATGGAATTCTCCCGTGCCCGCTGGGATAACATCTACACATACCGTACCTTTTTTTTGTTCAGGAATTTACGCGAGCGCGTCAACGTTTTTACTGAATGTTCACTTCCTTTTTTTGTTTATCGAACAATTGTTCGGCAGATAACCAATCTCCCCTTGCTTACAATACCGGCAGGCCAGTTTTCCTCTCACCCACCTGTTTGAAGGAAAAATTAAGAGAGATGTGGGAAATCCTCCGATTCTGGAAATAATAACTGTCCATTCATACCACCTTCTTTTTCTTCAATCGTATCCTACAACAACCCTGAGAATGCATCCCATCGAATACCGGACAACAGATATCAGGGATATCGAACTCATCCGCCCGCTCTGGATTCAGCTCAATGAATATCACCATAAAAAGGCAAAGACATTCCGGAGCCATTACGAGCGGATAACCTTTGAAGATCGGAAGGCGTACTTCGAAAAATTCGCAGCTGCCGGGTCCCTGCACCTTGTACTTGCTATCAATCCTCTGTCTGGAGGGCAGTATATAGGATATTGCGTGACTTCGCTCTCTTTGGAAAAGACCGGAGAGATCGAATCGATATTTGTTGAGGAGGAATATCGTGCTTTGGGGATCGGTTCGGCTCTTGTGACCCGGGCGCTGGCATGGCTCAATGAAAACGGCCCGGTCAGGAACCGGGTCCCGGTATGTGACGGCAATGAAGAGGTATGGAATTTCTATAAAAAATTCGGGTTCCATCCCCGCATGATGGTGCTTGAGCAGATGAATGAATGAGCATTAACCTGCCTTCTTCAGGCATTAATCCCGGATAAAAAAGGATTTATTTTTTCTGGCTGTGGAAAAGATGATAGTCCTGTTTTTCAGCTTTTTTGCCTGTGGAAGCGGAAGCGAACCGGTATTTATCCTTCGGTATGGTGATCTCGAACCGTGTCCCTTTTCCTTCCTCTCCTGTTTCATCTATCGCAATACCGGTCATGGCAAGGATTTCACGTGAAACATAGAGTCCGAGTTTTGTCTTTTTTCCGTACCCTTTCATAAAGATGGCTTTTTTCCGGTCACGGGGCACACCAGTCCCACTACTCTCGATCGCAAGAATGCCGGATTCCTGGTCTCCACTGAACGAGATCTTTACCCGGGAACCAGGTTTCCCGTACTCCTCGGCATTTTCGAAGAGATTAGCGAGAATATGTTCGAAAAGCGGGGCACAGAAGATTTCAAGACCTTCTATCTCCGGGTCAGTCTCTATCCTGAAAGACTGGGTAAGCAGGGAGGCATGCAGGATTATCTTATCAACCGAATACCACTGGGGCGGATTCATTCCCAGCTTTTCATATTCCCGCATCAGATCGATGGATTTTTCCATATTTCCCAGCTGTTCATTTATCCTGGCAGTAGTCGAACGGATACCTTCCTGATTGTTAAAATCTTTTTCAACGAGAGAAACAAGACCCATGGCGATCGCAATCTGGTTCTTGATGTCAAGAAGTGTTATATCTGAAAACAGGCTCAGCTTGGTGTTTGCTATCCGGAGAGAGTCCTCAGCTTTTTCCTCTCTCCGAGTTCCTTCCTGGCAATATCCCGAATCTTCCGGTATGCGTTCACCTGCCTGACAAGATCCGTAACATCCTCAATAATAAAAATTGCATGAATCTCTGTGTTGTAACATATCGGTAAAACCGATCCTTTCTGGATCCGGAGGGTCCCATCCGGAAGGGCAGACGGAATGAGGTGGGGGTGGAAATGGGAAGAAAAAAAGACCGGAGTACGCCCATCGAATACTTCGCAAAAACGCTGGCTGACAGAAGGGTTATTGAGTTGCGGATACTGGTTAAGTAAATTTTTTCCAAAGACATCTTCTTTTTTTATACCCGTCCATTCCTCAAGAATCCGGTTCCAGAAACAGATGGATAAATCTTTTTTCAGAAGAATGAGCCCGAATGGAATATGATCAAACAAGGGAAGACATGTTTCATTTATCGCCGTACTTTTCATTGGTAATCCCCCTAATTGTTAACGCTCTTGATGCTCTCAATAAGATGTTCCAGAGACCCAACGTCAAGCACTAAAAGAATTTTCCCTTCAATATTTTTCGATTCTATCTGAAAGTGAGTATGCGCAACAATAACCCAGTCTTCATCTTCAAAATGATGACGACTCGTCGCAACTGATGATATTTTACCCTCGTAATATACCGGAATGGAGAAGGACAGATGCTGTGAAAGAACATTTGATATTGAACCCATTACGGAGTTGATGACGATGTTCCCCACCTCTTTGAGAGTTTCTATCCGGAGAGCATCCATCTCGGGCCCTGGTTCATTCTCACCGGAAAGGAGCATGACAAGAGAGGCTGCACTGTCATGGGGGAATAAGACCGCTGTTACCCCAGAAAAATTCCCCTGGAACTCCAGCATGACCGTTGACATAACATCCACTCCATTAAGACTCCAGTTACTATCCATAAGGTCTTTGAACCGGAATATGGAAAGTTTCGGGATCTGGAGCTGGACATGAGATCCGGTCATCTGGTTCAGGAGAGATGCCGATTTTCCCACGCCAATGTTGATCGTTTCCGTTATCGCATCGAGCGATTCCTGATCGACATCCATCCGAATCACGACCTCTTTAACACATTCTCAATGGTTGAAATTACCTGTTTCTTATCTGCCGGTTTATTCAGGAATGCGACGGCACCAAGTTCCCTGCACCGCTTTTCGGTAGTATTCTGAATGTCAGAAGTAAGGATAATTACCGGAACAGTGCTTTTTCTGGCATTCAGTTGTTCAAGTACCCAGTAACCATCGTATTCGGGCATGAGAAGATCGGTGAGAATGAGATCCGGTTGCTCTTTTTTATATTGTTCAACTCCTTCTTTTCCGTTTTCTGAAAGAATGACGGTGTACCCGTTTTCAGTCAGAATTTTGGAAATAATCTTCCGCTGGAATGATGAATCGTCAATGACCAGAATTTTAACCAAAGTAAAAACCACCCTTTCAATGAATTGCAATAATTTTTTTATTAATTATAGGATTCGCGTGTTTAAAATCAAATTGATTGATATTCATAAAATTGCCTGAGGAGTCCTGGCTTTACCCTCTGTTCCTGACTGGTATCTCTTCCTGGTGATGTTTCTCATCAGACGGTTTTTGTCCGGCTCTGCACATATTCCATTTTTTTAAGATAATAATTTCCGGGGCGGGGAATTTGTCAAAGATAGACTTTCCAATACCCAAATCTCACTTTGCAGCACCATAAATCCGACAACGAAACGCCGGAAGTGAGAATGGTTCCTCTATCAGGATTTGTATTTTTATGAAAAATCCCTCATGTAGAAATGGATATGAACGTACCTTTTCCTTAAAACACGATACATTGCATCAATTCCTCCATTTTTTGGAGTTCCGGTGAATGAGCCATCCGTGAAGTCCGATGAACGGCAACTGAGGGTAAAAATATACCCGGTGTTAGGATCAGGATATTCCCGATGCGGTCGGGATTACCGGACCTGATAAAGGGAGGTGGCGGAGTTTATCTCAAAAAACATTATCCATCGCCCGGGTGAATAGTGAAAGCGAACTCTATGGATGACCCGGTAACCGATGATGACCCTTGTGAGCAGTGCGGACTCTGCTGCCGGATTTTCGGCCCGGTCATTGCTCCGACTGTATCGAATGTGTATGTCTGGATGGAACAGGGACGAACTGATATCCTCCGCTGGTTTGTCGCGTTCATGGAAAAAAGCACACCGGTAAACTGTGCTGTCCTCAAGCCTGAAGACCTTGGCAGCGTTGTCTCTTTCGAAATGCGCCATCCCGACACCGGTGAATATGTTACTGCCTGCCCCTTCCTGCGCCATGTTGCAAAGGAGCGGTACCTCTGCGGGATCCACATGGTCAAACCAGAAATGTGCTGCACCTACCAGCCATGGATCTGGGGCGAGACGTATTTCAACCAGTGCCGGAGTCTCCGGAAAAACCCGGCTCGCCATTGGCCGCTCTGATCCCGGGACATTCACCCACGGACCAGGCCGGCACCGATACATTTAGGTTCACCGGATGAATTCTCAATATGAAGAATCATCTCCTCTCTGGTATTTTGGTACTCCTTGCCATCTTTATTCTCACCGCCGGGTGCACTGAGCCTCCTGTCAAAGAACCTGTTGTCTCGGTCCAGGATATTTCATTATACGATGTTTCATTCAGGGCAATGACGGTAAATTCAACCATTGTTATTTACAATCCCAATCCCATCGGGGCACACCTCAACAAAATAGCGTTTGATGTGTATTATCTTGATGAAAATGAAAATTATCTTGGTCATGGTGAGAAATCCGATATTTATGTGAAGGAGAACGGGAACACGACGGTAACTGTTCCCGTCACCATTGGAAATATTCCCGCACTGGAGGCATTGGGATCGTTTGTCCGTAAAGGATCCATTACGCTCAAAGTCAATGGCTCGGCCTTCATTGATGTAAAGGTGACTTCGTTTGAAAAACGGTTTGAGAAAAGCAGACAATTCCAGGCAACCGATTACCCGGTGCTCGCTCCTTTGACATCCCTTGCCGGGACCCCTGTTAATATTACCGAAAAGTTAGAGCAGCTTGGAGGATTTCTGGACAGGGTATCGGGATAAGGAAAACCTTCACGCATACCCGGTTTTCCCGTGTCTTACGGGTACCTTATACCGGGTAGTTTCAGGCAAAAGGCAGAACGCATGGTTTTTTTTGGAGTGGAAGAAAATGTTATTCATCTTTCACGTTAATGCAGGAATGCATTCATATACACGTAAATCTGTACCACGACTGCAGGAATAAAATCCATGATAACACAGGATATTGTAAAAAAACTCTGGGATACAGCAGGATACGGGAATATCGCCATATGGGAAAACGATACCATGACCGTTGTCCCGGCCGATTATTCCGGTGAAACCGCCGGGAAAAAACCGCTGGTCGTCCTCAAGCCTATTGCACTCGTGAACCGGTTTGAGATGGTTGATTTTGCCCTCAAAGACGAAGAGCTGCTCACAAAAATTGAAGAAACAATCCGGGCTGCCGGGGGTCAGGTGACCCGGGGAACACCGTCATAACCCCGGTATATCGTTTCTTCGATTTTTTCACCAGGGATCGCGGCTCTCCTGTACAGTCACCTGTTGATTTCAGGCAGTTTTTTTTCTTCCGATTGAAGCAAAATCTGTCATACCTTTACTTCAGGTTATACCTAAACATCCTCCGCTGCAGGTCTATTGCCAGGTTACTTCAATGGGTTTTCTGCGGGGGATCCCATACACCTTGTAGTGCGGATTGCCAAACATCATCGCATACGCAAAAACCCTGCTTTCAGGCAGGGCAAGTTCTTTTTTCAGCGGGGGGTATTCTCTTGCGGCAGCGGCAACAAAACCAGCCCAGCATGTTCCTATACCATACGCCGGTGCTGCGATATCAAAGTGTGTCAGCGCAATGACAGCATCAACCGTTGCGACAGGGTTGCCCTCCGGAATATGGGCGAACAGCAGGTGCGGTGCGCCGCGGCAGATAACATCATTTCCACCTTCCCATGCCCCAATCAGGCCGGGGACATATCCGTTCATCGGATGAGTGGAATTCATGAGAGTCTTCATCCATGCAATGGTGAGCCCGGCAATTTTTTTCACTTTCTCCGTATCATGGACAACGATCCACTGGACCGGCTGCCCATTGCCGCCCGAGGCGGCGTACCGGGTTATATCCAGTACTCTGGCGATCGTTTCTTTTGGCACAGGATCTTTTGTAAAGTGCCGTACGGATCGTCGTTTCTTCAGATAGAATGCCATGTTTTCAGAAGAGATCGTCCCGGCACCAGCCGGCAGAAGCACCTTATCATCCGGGCGGACATTCAGGAGGAGTGCCTGTGACGGGCAGGAAACTTCGCAGTGCCCGCACTGGATACACCGGGCGGCATTTTCATTGCGGACTTTCGGAAGGGTGTTCTCGTCTGCAGGATCAACAATTGCCATAGGGCAGACAACCGAACAGATCCCGCACCGGGTGCAGAGATCCTGATCAACGAGTAGTGTGGTCATGGGGTATCATTCCGTAAAGTAATATTCCTGGCCTGATATTATAATCGTACACAATTTTACTGGTGTAAAATCAGCGTAAAAAACCGGTGAAACAAAACAAATCAGGCGTTACGTTCTCCCGGTACCAGGATCCTGTGCCAGCTCCATGTTTCTGAAAAAAAACCTCAGTCCTGAGTAGAGGTTCCGATTGCTGAAACACCGGTGCTGAAGGTGAAAAAAAATTCCCGATCATGGATGCTTTTATTTACTAAAAAAACATCAGGTCATCTTATCCAGCCCCGTACGGGGCCGGAACAGGGAAGGTAAAAAGATGAGCAGGATTGCAGTAATAATCACCGATATGTTTGAGGATGTGGAGTACCGGCAGCCCGCTGATGCATTCCGGAAAGCGGGGCATGAGCTTGTTCACGTGGGTCTCAGGGCCGGATCTCAGGTTACAGGGGAGCACGGTGCGGTTGTAAAGATCGACCGGGCGGCCCATGATGTTTCAGCAGATGATTTTGACGCCCTCCTCATCCCGGGTGGCTACTCCCCAGATAAACTCCGTATCGACCCTGATGCAGTCCGGTTAGCAAAGGAGTTCTTTACCCGGAACAAGCCGGTTTTTGCTATCTGCCATGCGGCCCAGCTCCTTATCACCGCACAGGTGCTGAAAGGGCGGCGTGTTACAGGCTGGATGTCGATTATTCAGGATATCCGGAACGCAGGAGCAGAGTATGTTGATAAGGAGGTCGTAGTTGACAAAAACCTCGTCTCCAGCAGAAAGCCGGCAGACATCCCCGCGTTTGTCCGTGAAGCACTTGCGATGCTTGCAAAGAAAGGTTGAAGGATATGTGACCGGGGATGAAAGAAAACAAGAAAATTTTACGGAACGGGTATAAAACTGCCTTTTCAGCGGTACTGGTCAGACGGTGGACGCGTCATCGTTCCTGGTCCGGACATTCCACCCACTGCGAAAGGGCTCCTATCTGCCCGAATGCTTCCATCATCGGGAGCCCTATACCTGACCTTCGGGCATTGCAGAAAAACCTCCACCTGTCCTGCAGCCGCGGCCCGTTCTTACCTTCCCGCGACAGGAGATAATCGAGCGTTTCCCGTTCTTTTCTCATCCAGGCGAACCTGACCAGTACGGATCGGGAATAGCGCTCAAAATCCGGCAAGGTTTCTGAAAAAATTTTTGCACATTCCATGGAATGGATAATACCTTCTCCGGTAAATGGCGATACCGTGCCTACCGATTCACCAATGCCGACAATAACCTGAAACGTCCCGTCTTTCCGGCTTTTTCTGGAATACAAGGGTGTTGAATAATACGGGGAAGCCACCCGGACTACCCCGTCACAGCTGCAAAGATTCACAAACGAGAACCTCCCGGACGAGTCCTGGTAAAACTGGTCCAGAAGGTTGTCGAGCCTGGCAAGACCGATACCCCCGATGCCGATATGATACTGGTTGTTCCTGAGGGGAAAGATCCACAGGTAGCCAAGGCCGGGAATCCGGTTGCCGAAAACGCCAGCTTCAAGGTATTCGTTCCCCTTCGGTTTCACGGCTACCCTGTGCTGCAGGGTCGGCAGTGTCAGATCAGACGTGCACGGTGGCAGGAAAGCCCGGGTGATCCCGGTTGCATCCACCACAATATCATAGTCCTCCGCGTCTTCTGGCCCCAGGTTCTGCGGTCTTACGCCAATATCCCGGGTAAAATCCTTAAGGAGCCGTGGTTTGTCAATAGTGCAGAGAGGAGTCTTTGCCACGAGCCCGTCAAATTTCATGGAGGACATGGGTTCGATAAGGTAATCGTTCAGGTCGAGCCCGATACCGGCGAGGTACGTTTCTATCCCCCTGGGTGCACCCCAGCCACACGATCGGCACCTGCATTGCGTATCATGGATCATGCCGTCATAGACCTCCGGGGCGAGACCCTTCTGCTCCAGAAGTCTTGCCAGGTACCCGCCGGCAATTCCTGCTCCCGCAATTGCAATCTTCATATAATTCTCCCGTACCGTATCAAAAGGAAAGCAATCGCCACCGCGTGAAGTACAGATACTCCGGCCTGCAGAAGCATGAGTTTGTTGGCTTTTAATTCAAAATCAGGAAAGGAGGAGTACCCGGAACGCGTGCTCAGTTGATCGATTTCAGCTCCCAATACCGTCATTATACTCGCGGTAAAGACTGTAGTAAGGACAAGAATATATGCAGTCTCCCCGTTTCCAAGGACCCGGGCAAGGGGACAGAGCACGAGGTACTGATACGAGCAGGGTGATAATTCCATATATGGTCGCGTGAGGCAGCTGCGGGAACAGTACGGATGATGTGCATTTGTTGCCCAGCCGGTCGGAATATGTGTCCCGGCGCATCATCGATACTACAAAACAGGTCGCTGTCATGCCATGCAGCAGTGAAACGATGAAAGCCAGCAGGGAAAAAATGCCTGTTGCGGCATAGACAACGGTCAGGGTGACCGAAACCACCAGCCAGGGAAAAATATAGTATTCAGTGAACGGGCGGTAAGCCAGCGCAATGCGGGGATGATTATACCCGTAATCGAAAATGAAGCCCAGTATGATAAGAACCGGAATGTATTCGCGCCTGGTCGTAAGATATGCTGCGAGGATCAGTACAACGACAGTTATAGTCGCGGACAGTATCCTGTAATCCCGCACTGTCGCCCACCCGTACACAAGGGGGCGGTCCCGCCCGGTTTCCCTGCTTTTCTCCTTCCGGTCGATTTCCAGGTCCATGATGTCATTCCAGATATGGGAATCAACGTGTACGAGCAGTGCTGCCATTGCTGCAATACCAAACAGGCTCCAGTCAGCGCCGGAAAACCCGGTTTCCCACAGCGTGACGGCAAACCCAAGCAGGATGGCACACCCGGTAAAAGGAATGAGGCCCTCAGTCCGCAGGATACGCGGGATTGTACGGGGGTCTATGCTATCGTCTCCTGAGGGATGGTGCAGGGGTCCTGGATGACCGGATGCCGGTAGACCCTGCCCTGGTTTTCAAAAATTCCGGGTCCGCTGTATGGAAAGCGTGAGGGGATTTCATCACAATGTCCTGTCCTCATTTTTTTCTTTTATATAACAGAAAGGATCGTCAGCATAAAAATCCCCGGATGCCGCAAATGCCCGCACCCTGCACCCACCACCGCAGAGTTCGCGATACCGGCATTCCCCGCACCGTCCGGTAAGGGGCACCGGTTTTTCCCGGAACCGGGCAAGTACGGGATGTGATGAATCGGCCCAGAGTTCTGAAAACGGCCGGTCCCTGACATTTCCTATAAGAAATTCCGGAGACCGGGCGAACTGGCAGGGATACACGTTTCCCTGCGGGTCGATATTTGCCACCCGGTCACCGGCACTGCACCCCCCGTTTAAGGATGCAATGAGGGATCGGGCATCGTTGAGGTCCGGAGACTGGTCGCGTTCCATGGACTCGAGGAGATGAATGCAGTCCTGTGGTGCATCCACGGTAAGGAATTCCATGACTGCAGCATCCGTCTTTTGGGCCTTGTGGTAAAGTATGGTGAGAGCCTTCGTGACGGCGTCTGCCCCGAGCTGCAGGCCGTTATAGGCATCCATTCCCCGTCCGGTTGGTACCAGCCAGTACAGGCAGAAACGGGAGGCGCCGATACGTTTTGCCAGATCGACAAGCGCATCGAGTTCATCGCAGTTTTCCGTAGTCAGCGTGATCCTGACCCCGCTGCGTACTCCGGCATCCCGGCAATGGGAGAAAGCAGCAACAGAACGTTCGAATGCTCCCGGGGTGTTCCTGAACCGGTCATGGGTTGCCGGATTGGCGCCGTCCAGGGAGATCCCGGCATACTCGATCCCGCTCTCTTTAATCCTTTTGGCAGTTTCTGCTGAGATGAGGGTACCATTCGTGCTGAGGGCCATCTTGATCCCCTTCATTCCGGCATGGCTGGCAAGGTCCCAGATATCTTCCCGGAGCAGGGGTTCACCTCCCGAGAACAGGATCAGCGGTACACCCATGGCGGAAAAGTCATCGATGAGAGACAGTGCTTCACGGGTCGATAATTCGTTCTTCGTATCCCGGCCCGGACCCGATCTGCTGTAACAGTGTGAGCAGGCAAGGTTGCAGCGATCGGTGAGGTTCCAGAATACGACCGGGCGGCGCATGCCGGAAAATGCAAGGTACCTGCCCGGTACCTGGTCCTGCGGACCATGCCGGTGGTGCATAACACCGCTGACGGTACCCCGCCCGTGCATGCACTGGGTGATACGGTTCATTGCAGTTCACCCCCGTTTTCCCTGACCCGGACTGCCGGGACGCGTTTGAGTTCTTCTGTACTGAAAATCACGGTATATTCGTTCAGTTCTGTGATCTCCGCAAGTTTTTCCACTTCGGCTGTAACGTCTCCGCGGCTTTTGCCATGGTGAACGGTATAATGGGTATAGTCCCACCGTCCCGTCACAGGCCGGCGTTCGTAACAGTGGGTGACTCCCGGGAACACGGCAAGGCGGGCAGCCGCTTCATCACACCGGTCCGGAGGGACCCGCCATGCAACGAGGGCATTTGCGGTAATACCCAGTTTCCGCTGGTCGATGCGGGCTTTGAACCGTCGTATCACTCCCTCGCTCTTCAACCGGTGCAGCCGGTTAAGCACATCGGATTCAGGAATGCCGATGCAACGCCCGATCTCTGCAAACGGTTCGCGTATAACGGGGAGCCCTTGTTCCAGCATGGCGAGCAGGTCACGGTCAACCGGGTCCATTCCCCACCTCCCGGGCCGGAATTCCGGGAATTGAAAACCGGACATCTATCTTAAACCTGCGGACGGTAGGAAGTTCGAGGATATCCTGATCCGTGAGCCCGGCCTGTGTTTTGATCTCCTGTACAATATCCCGAATACGGTTTTTTTCCTTTCCGGCAATGGTAAACCAGAGTGAATAGGAGTGATCCCGCCGGTAATTATGCGAGACCTCAGGATATGCGTTGATGAGACGGGTTACGGTCAGGATCTTTTCATCAGGCACCCTGAGAGCAACCAGCGTAGTGGCAGAGAGCCCGACTTTTTGTGATTCCAGGACCGGTGACAATCCCCGGACGATTTTTTGTTCCTGCAGTTTTTCTAATCTCCTCATCACCTCATCTTCCGGTATTCCCAGCCGGGTGGCTATCGCGTCGAAGGGACGGGACACGAAAGGCAAGTCATCCTGGAGCAGGTCAAGCAGTGCAAGATCCGTCTGGTCCACGGGAGGGGAATTGTTCCCGGCTGAATCGATACCGGGCTCATACCGGCACCACGGGTCTTCACCACACAGGTCACCTTTCGGATTATCCGGCCATGCAATTCCCCCGCACATATCCGTCATAGTGCCGCCGGTCCTGTAGGATCTTGCACGGCATCCCCCGCAGACATCCTTGAACCCGCACTGCCCGCATTTACCGGTGAGAAGGGACGGATCGCGGAGTACGGTAAGGACAGGGGATTCATTCCAGATTCTTTTAAGCGGGATCTCCCGCACATTGCCAGCCCGGGCAGGCAGGTACGGGCAGGGGGTTACATCACCGTCAGCAAAAATCCTGCAGTAGCTGATACCGGCAATGCAGCCCCGTCCCCAAGATGGGTTGCTGATGCCCATGGTATCTGCAATCCTCCTGAACTGTGGGGCACAGGTAGGGCGGATATTTACACCGGACCCCTGGAACGTGACCAGCACATCCCGGATCAGGTCTTCGTATACCTGCGGGGTAAGCCAGTGGATTTCGTTTCCCCGACCTGTGGGGACCGGGAAGAACAGCTGGTAATCGGTTATCCCGAGACTGGTACCAAGTGAAACCACGTCTTTGATAGCCTGAATGCCGGGAGACAGGACCGTCATGTTGATCTGGACCCCGATTCCTTCATTTATACAGTGACGGATGCCCTGCACGGCCCGCTCCCATGCGCCATCCAGACCACGGAATGTATCATGCACCTTTGGATCTGCTGAATCTATGCTGATCGCAACCTTTCGGATACCGGATGCCCTGATATCCCGTGCGGTTTTCTCATCAATCAGAACGCCGCTGGTCCCCATCGCCATCTTCAGGCCTTTCTCGGTACCATAGCGGGCGATTTTAAAAATATCGTCCCGCATGAGCGGCTCTCCTCCGCTCAATATCACAACCGGTGAACCGAGTTCGCAGATCTGGTCGATGACTGCATATGCTTCCTCAGTTGAAAGCACACCTTTTGCCTCACGGTCACCCGCGTTTATATAACAGTGGGCACACCGGAGCGGGCAGCGGAGGGTGACATTCCAGGAGATGATGCGGGGGCTCAGGGCATGATCTCTCTCAGTCATGGTCATACCTCCGGTCAGCGTTACCCGGCAGAAAAGTGCTGTTTGCAGTTCTGGATGTGGCCGTAATAACCCCGGGAACAATATTTCATCTGATGAAAAATTGACATGACTGCTATAAGAAAATGCTGATTGTGCGACAGGTTTGTCAATTGTGCAATCCATCAGGTTAATTTTTTAAGAATGGGATACAGTTAGGGAACATGTTACGATAGCAAAAAAGGAGGATAAGGGATAGGACGAGGGCAGCCGGGTCAGATGACGATGATGGAAGTATTGTATACGAAATGAACACTGAGACCACGACTGCTCAGGATATTGCCGGGCAAAAATCCGGGACATCTGCCGATTATACCAGGATTCAATGAAAGCAGGAAGAGCAAAAAAGATCCAGAATGAAGTGAGTTTACCTCTCAAAGGTTCTTATTGGAATATGCAGGATACGTATCTCAGATTCATGGTCTTTAATAGGGTACTGCCAATATATGTATGGAGCGGTGAAAAACCGCATGACAGAAAAGACATTACCGCACTTTAAGAGCGAACTTGACAGTTTCTTTCTATTAATAGTCCTGAACCTGGTATTCGGGGCAATGGCCATGGCATTTGGTGTGCAGTTCATGATGACTTCGGTGCTTGGACTGACCTCCGGGCAGTCTTTGTCCCTGCTCCGGCTCGTGACCGGCGTAATATCCATGGTATTCTTCGGGCTCGGGATCAGCTGGATACTTTCCAGCACGAAGATCCTGAAAGGTGTTACCGGCATCCGCAGTGAGTTCAGGCACATCACCGGGCCGGTTACCGACGAGGTCCTGACGAGCGGAATTGTCAGGATGATGGCCCATTACCGCGAAAACAGGAAAACTATCCGGACTATGATCCTTGTCTGCACGCTTGGAGGGATCTGTTTTTTTGTGCTGGGAATTATCAACAGCATGGAATTTTTTTCGATCAGCCTTTCGTCCGGCAGCATCACGCTGAATAGTTATCTCCTCATACCTGCGGCACTCCTGACCCTCGGAATCGCCCTGGTAAGCCTGATCAGCTCATATTATTTTGCACGCTTTTCCGGCACCTGGGATCTGCGGCTTGAGGAAACTGCCCGGTCTGAGGAAATGCTTAAAAAATCCATGGGGATTGACCGGGAATGACCGGGCGTCGCTCCCCTTACGAAATTTACTGGGAGATCCTCGTGTACTGCAAATCCCCCCGGTCGTTCACGGCCATTATCAACCGCTGCGACCTCAACTCAAAGACCGGGCAGGAATACGTGGATTTTCTTTCTTCGAAGGGATACCTGTCCCTCATGAAAGAAGGGGAAAGATCTGCCTTTGTTGCCACTGACCGGGCCCGGGAATATATTGCCCTTTTTACCGAGTTGTACCAGAAACTTTTCGATACTATTCCGGGGTTTAAATTATGAGCACTTTCTGGGAGGAGCGTTTCTGTAAAAGAGGGCAGGATATGGGGCGATACCCCAAGCCGGACGGTGCCTGTGGCAATCGATCTCTTCAAAAAAGCAGGGGTGTGTAATGTCCTTGTACCGGGTTCCGGTTATGGCCGCAATGCCGAAGTGTTTGCACGGGCAGGGTTTGAGGTCACCGGTATTGAAATCTCACCGGCCGCCCTGTCCCTTGCACGCCAGGGCTCTTTGAACGTACGTTATCACCGCGGATCGGTACTGGATATGCCTTTTGATGATTCGATGTATGATGGCATCTACTGTTTCAATGTCCTTCACCTCTTCTGGAAGCATGACCGTGCTGCATTCCTGCAGCGGTGCCGGGAGCAGCTGAAGGATCATGGGGTCATGTTCTTTGTTGTATTCTCTGACCGGGGGCCCGGTTTCGGCACTGGAAGGGTGGTTGAAGAGAACACTTTTGAGAGCAAGCCCGGGCGTGAAGTCCATTATTATTCCGCTGAGGACCTGGTCTTGGAGTTCCGGGGAATGGAGATACTTACAACGGGAATGATTGAAGATCCCGAAGAACATGGCAAAGAAGGCAGGCACACTCACCTGCTCCGGTATATCTGTGTCCGGAACTGAACAGGTTACCGCACTTTTAAAAAAAGGCGAATTATCCGGCAACCGGATAAAAATTTAATTTCCGGTATATGCCTGCTCTAACTTTTTAATATCGATTTTCTCCATCAGGAGCATTGCCTTCATAACTTTTTGGGATTTTGCAGTATCCGCATCATTCAGCATGACGGTTAAAACCGTGGGAACAATCTGCCATGAAACACCGTACTTGTCTTTCAGCCATCCGCACTGTTGTTTCTCTCCGCCATCAGACAGTTTCTCCCACAACTCGTCTACTTCTTCCTGTGTCCTGCAGTTCACGACAAATGATATGGCCGGTGAGAAGGTAAAGGCCGGACCGCCATTCAGGGCGATAAATTCCTGTCCTTCGATAAGGAACCTTGCGGTCATGACCGTACCTTTCACTCCCGGCCCTGCCTCTCCATAGCGGATAATGCTTACCGTTTTTGAATTGTGAAAAACAGAGACATAGAAATTCATCGCTTCTTCGGCTTTGTTGTCAAACCACAGGAATGGGGTGATTTTTTGCATAACAATATTCTCCTGAGCATGATCACAAATCGGGATCATAGAGAATAATTGTGTTACGATATTTTTTGCTTTCGCTTCATACCGTTTCATTCCTTTTTGATGATTTTTTACCAGTAACCCGGAAAGGAATTTTTGGGGGGATAATAAAGCTGCGATAAGGTCGTATATCAGGAATGCAGCCGGCCGTTAATTATTAACAGTCACCTGAAGGCTTTTCCAGGGTGAGGATATAAGTAAAAAAATTCCCAGAAAAATCTTTTTCGATAAACCCGGCAGCACCAGCAAGCTGGCTGACTTTGCTGCGGGTCTGGAAATGGGGGTCCCGTATGGTCTCTTCTACGAGCAGGAATCCTCCGGGCTTAAGCGCTCCAAAAATCTCCTGTAATGCCGCTTCCCGGTCAGGGATCTCGCCAAGCACGGTTATCATCACCGCCCGGTCAAAATGATTCCGTTCAAGGTTTCCCTTTCCGACACCGGTCCGGAGAAAACGGATGTTTTCGAGATGTGCCTTCTGAGCCCGTTCCTGTGCCTCACGCAGCATCCCTTCCTGGATATCGAGCGCGGTAACTTCGCCCTGTGGTCCAACTGTTTTTGCAAATGGCAGCGTGAGCCGGCCCGGGCCGCACCCTGCATCAAGAACGTTCATGCCGGGCCTGAGGTCAAGGTGCCGGATAGTTTTTTGTGTGCGTTTACTCACGCCCATAGAAAACGGGGGATCAAGCAACCCTTTCATCCATACGGGGCAGGGAATCGTGTACCGCCGCGATGCAAACCGCCACACCAGTATGATGATAAAGAACAGCACGACAAGGACGATGAGGAGATACAAAATGGAGATCATGAACAGGCCTGTTGCTATGGATATGTCATGATTAAGGATGCCGTACCTCTTATTTTTTTGGAGATGAGTATCCGTTGAGACTGACATTATCATGGTTTTTCTATGTATTCCCTGAAGAACAGTGCAACAACGGCTGCCAGGGTAAGGGAGAGTATTTTGTCAGCAATTTCGACGACAACCGTTGAAACGAAGTCAGCAACAGCAGGGCTTCCGATAACGGCAGCAAAGCAGCGGTAGACCACCAATGTGCCCTCATACGGGGGAAGGGCGATAAGGGAAGTTGCCAGTGTGACCAGCAATGCGTTTAAAAAACCGGTGGTGAGACCAGCAACAACGAGCAGGTGCGGGCGCCTGAGATCGATCCAACCCCGTGTCCAGTAGATCCATGTGAGGACTGCGACAAGGATGCTGCTTGTTGCCCAGATCACATAGGAAGGGGACCAGACCGTCAGTGCCATGATGATATTGTAGAGGACACCGGCAGCAAGGCCAACCCATAATCCCCCGGAAATAACCGCAAACGATGTGCCCCATGTGTCCATGAAAACCGGCATGTTACCGGAAACCATCGCGATGGATACCGCGAGATTGAATATAACACCTATCACGATGAGCGAAAACGGACCTCCCGAAGAAAGAAACGGGATCTTTCTGGACCTGGTGTCCTGTGGAGCAGGCTCCCCGGTTGCGGAATCATTTTTTGCGGATGTGTAGCGTGACGTGTAATGGGCGTTGACCAGCAGCCCGATCAGTACCGCCATGTACATAACCCCGATAATCATCTCAATAATCACGACCGAACGGGCAAGGGGCGATACCGCAATGATATCCCCGGAACCGGCAGTGGAAAGCGTTCCGAAGCTGAAGAAGAATATCGATGAGTAAGAATTTTCACCAGACACAAACTGGAAAGAGTTCGGGTTCAGCAGTTCGATGAGTGCGTAGACCAGACCAAACCCGATCCCTATCATGATATAGAGATTTACTGCACGGTAGATCTCGGACAGGGTGACTTCCTGTGAAGCAAGACACCCGCCTGAGGAGGGTAATGAGGATATATGAGAGGAAGACGGTCAGGGCGATAAGTTCAGCGATCTGGGTGCTCCGTGAAGGAAGAAACACACTTGTCCATGCTGCGATCAGGGTGGGGATGGTAAGCAGCACCCCTGTTGCAACCTGGCGGGGATTGTCGCCTACTTCGTACAGTGCTGAAAGGAGGAGAACCGAAAAGAGGGAAACAAACAGGATATCACGCAAAATGCTCTGTTCAAAAAAAGGGAAAATAATAATAATCGCAATAAGAGTGGCAAGGGTGAACAGGTCCTTGTTTTTAATGATGGTAGTGCGGAGATCCTGCTGAATGTGCCATGCCCCCCGGAAAAATGGATATCTCCGGATTAGTTGCCTTCCTGCTTAATAATATCGAGAGGCGTGAATAGCCGGTGAACTGACAGACCAGACTCATGTACCAAAATCCCGGACGAAAATCCCATAACGGCACTGTTTATTCATGCTGGCTGGGGGCTGCATGGATGGACCCGGCACAAAACCATGGCATCGGGAATACTGCATGTGGTACTTTTCAGTGCCAGAATATCCAAAAGAGAGTTCATCTGCATTCAGGATCATATATCCGGATACGATATGGAACACGGTGTCTTGGATCCTGCTGATGTTGATGGAATGGAAAGAAAAGTCCGGACTTTCATAACCGGTATCATTGAGGATCTCAAAGAACTCATCTCAGTACCCTCCGTCGCATTTCCGGACTATCCGCCGGAACCGGTTTTGCGGATGGCAGCACTGCACCGCGGGCTTCCTGAAACGGTCCGGGCTGTCCAATGCCCGGCTGCTGGAAATCCCCGGGGGCTATCCTGCCGTAGTTGGTACTATCCCGGCTCCTCCGGGAGCGCCAACGGTGCTTTTGTATGCCCATTATGATGTCCAGCCAGCCCGGAGGGAAGACGGCTGGGATACCGATCCGTGGACCCCGGTTGTCAAAGACGGCCGGCTCTATGGCAGGGGTGCTGCTGATAACAAGTCGGGTATTGCTACTATTGCCGGGACTATCAGGGCTCTCGCCGGCAAGTATCCGGTCGGGATCACGGTGATTATCGAAGGCGAAGAGGAGACTGCAAGCCACCTGCATGCGTTTGTCGAAGCACACCCTGACCTGTTCAGATGCGATCTGTTCATCATCACCGATATGGGAAAGATGGTCCCGGGCGAACCGGTCCTGAGCATTACGCTCCGGGGTGAGGTTTCCTGTGTCGTCACGGTCAGGACGCTTGCCCATGCAGTGCATTCCGGTGTCTTCGGTGGTCCGGCGCCCGATGCACTGGTTGCACTTATCAAAATGCTGGCTACCCTCCATGATGAACACGGAGATGTTGCCATTGCCGGGTTATCTTCATACCCCTGGGTCGGCGCAGAGTTTCCTGAAGACCTGTACCGTCGGCTGTCCGGCCTTCCCGATGACGTAGACACTATTGGCACGGGCACCATCAGTTCCCGGGTCTGGTCAAAACCCTCGGTCACGGTCATCGGGATCGATGCACCTGCTGTCCGGGACGCATCAAACATCCTCATCCCGCAGGCACGTGCAAGGGTGAGTTTACGCATCGCCCCGGGAGCTGACCCGGAGCGTGAAGTCAGGCTTCTCGCAGACCACCTCAGGGCCGCCGCCCCGTGGCATGTAAAGGTGGAGATTAACGGGGTTCACCATTCATCCGGTTTTATCTGTCCCACCGGAGGCCACTGCTATAAAACGGCACAAAAGGTCATGGAGGCGGTCTATCGCAGGCCGGTGCAGGAGTCCGGGGCCGGGGGTTCAATCCCGCTCATGAATGTACTGAAACGTGCTGTCCCGGGAGCAGAGTTTGTCCTCTGGGGATGCGAGGACCATGAACAATCCCGGATCCATGGGACTAATGAGAGCGTTGCTGTCAGCGAACTCGAAAGGATGATCGTAACCCAGGCGCTGCTGCTGCAGGAACTGGGGAAAGGGTGACAGATTCCCGGTGAACAGGGCCGGATTCTTCTTTTTTTAAAGCGCGAGAAAACCCGCACATAAAAAAAAGTATTGCAGGACCTGTCCGACATTCAGGGAAAAAATGTTTCAGCATCACCAGTCAATGCACTCTTCTGCGTATGAGGAATATCACCTGTATTATTTCCAGTCATGCACCAAACGGTTGCGCTTTAGAGTGAATGGAGATGAGCACAACTCTTCTGTTGGAAAGAATAAATTTCATCAGACCCCATAGTTAATCTGTGCGGGACTGAAAAATTCTGGAGCGGGAAAATGCAGAAAAGACTTGGGGATATTGCAGCAACCTCGTTTCTTACCCTCTATTGTCATGCCCTCGAATCTGTTTCAGACAATCCCATACTCTCCGACCCGAAATCTGTTGAGATCACCACCGAACTGAATAAAACGCTCTCCCGCTCTGAAAATACCCTGGACAGGATGCTTGCTTCCGGCACGCTGGACAGAAGGCTCGTTGTCCATATTGCAATCCGTGCAAAAAAATACGATGACTATGCACGGGATTTCTTACAGAGGTTTCCGGACGGTGTAATTGTCAACATCGGCTGCGGGCTCGATTCCCGTTTCCTGCGGATCGATAACGGACGGGGGATCTTTTTTGACCTTGACCTGCCGGAGATAATTGAGATTAAAAAAGATTTTTTTGAAGAGACTTCACGGTATCACCTCATTGCCTCTTCAGTACTGGATTACGGCTGGATGGAGATAGTCCGGCAGCACAAGGAGAGGCCGTTCATGTTTATGGCAGAAGGTGTATTCATGTACCTTGACGGTAAGGATGTCCGTTTGCTCGTGCTGAAACTCCAGGAGAAGTTCCCGGGCTCCGAACTGGTGTGTGAAGTCGTTAATTCACTCTGGCTCAGGCCCCTTTTTAAAAAAATGCTGGATTTCAAGATGCACCGGGAATTGCACCTGGGAAAGGATGCCATGTTCCGGTCCGGTATCCGTGACGGCCGGGAGATGGAACAATGGCACCGCGGGATACAGTTCCTTGACGAATGGAGTTACTTTGATTCTGAAGAAGAGAAACTGGGGTGGCTCAGACTATTGCGATACATTGAACTCATCAGGAAGACCCAGTGGACGGTCCATTACCGGCTGGTCTGAGGTGACCGTAGGCAGTGGGTTCACGTGTTTTTTGTGCCCCGTTTCCCGGTTCAGGATTCGGTGGGTTGTTTTTTTTATAAAAAAAACACAGTCCACTGTGAAAAATCACGAAAAATGACAGGAGTGACGCTTCGCTACAATTGGATCACATGGGCGATGTTCATGGGTCCTTGGTCTGGAGCCCGTCCTCCCATCAGGGAGGCTATCGTAAAAAAATGTATACTTATCACCTGGATCGGGCTCCCTGGTCGCTGGCAAAAACACACAGTCCGTTGTGTATTATTATTTAAAAAAATTGTCAAAATAGTGGCTCTGCAGAATTCCTTTTATTCCAGCACAAAATAAAAATGACACATGCTTTGAAGGAGGGGACACAGAGCCTGTCACCTCGGCACCGCCCCTGCGCAATGTGATAGGGCTGTTATTACCTTCTCGGGAGTTATCGCATTGGGGGGAGCCAGGTGGCGGGGATGAAACCTCCATGAACGTTTAAGTTTTTTCAAACATTTCCCATGTTAATTGAAAAATTCAGGTATGATGAGTGGTTATCCACTCTATTCTTCTGGTACGATGAACGCCGCCGCCCCCGGAGGGACGCCCCCCCGGCGGATCAGTAACCAAAAAAAATAATTAACCTCCCTGTCCCGCCGTGCCTGAAGAGAGGACCTGAGGCGGGGCCATTCGTATAGTATACAATTTTCATGGTTTGGGTGAGAACATAGAGATTCATGTCCGTTTCTACAGAGCAAAAATGGTGCCTCGCTGAAATCTATCCGGGGCCACAGTGCGGAGATAGTAAGGGAGTATTGGATGAGAGACATCGCCATTCTGTTTTATCTCATGAGTTCTATCGTTTTAACAACAATAATTTAAATAGTATAAGATAATGACTGATGCCTGTGAATACTGCAAAATCAAACGCCATATCCTCGGGTATTGATACAACCAACATAAAATTATGACTGCTCTGGCTCAAAAATTCGAAAATCTATCAGAAAACCAGTGGCGGATTATTATCCTCACAACCTCTGGTTTTATCGTGATCCTATCTCTCTATTGCTTCCTGAGCGATATAACAACGGTTTTTCCGAATTTATATTATTTCCCCATCATTTTCCTTGCATACCGGTATCATAAAAAAGGAATTTTTTTCGCTGAATTACTGGGAGCAACATATCTTATTTTGGCCCTGTATTTCCAGTATTCGAATCTGCTGGAAATTATTGGCGCCATACTGCGATTTGTTTCCTTTGTTATAGTTGCCATTGTCATCGCTTCACTGTCAATCAATGTTGAAAAGAAGCAACTGGCATATCATATTGTCAGCGAGTTCAACAAGAGCATCATCTCGAATGCCAATGTCTGGCTGACCGTTCTTGATACCAAGGGAACAATCCTTGTCTGGAATGAGGCAGCAGAAGAGATCAGTGGTTTTAGCGCAGGAGACGTGCTCGGGACCAATTCTATCTGGAAACAGATTTATCCTGACCCTGAGTACCGGAAAAAAATTACCGGAATTATTAAAACCATTATCAATGAGAAGAAATTTTTCGAAAATTTTGAAACAACCATACGCGCGAAAAACGGTGAAGAGAAAACGATATTATGGAACACCCGCACGATACCTGACGATGAAGGAAGTTTCAAACGGTTCGTGGCAATCGGGATTGATATTACAGAACGCCAGCGGGCACAAAAAGCACTTGCGGAATCCGAACTTCGCTTCCGGCGGATCTTTGAAACCGCGAAGGATGGTCTTCTCCTGCTGGATAAAGATACGGGAAGGATAACGAAAGTCAATCCGGCGTTTTTGCAGATGGTGGGGTATCCTGTTGACGAACTTCTCGGAAAAACCCTTGAAGAGATAGGCCTGTTGAGAGAAAATGGGGGATACCAGAAAATCCATGATATTCTCAACGAGACCGGTTTTGTTTTTTTCTCCGATATTGTGCTCGAATCCAGGGAAGGAAAGTCTTTTGATACTGAGGTGTACCTGGTTGACCGGGCAACGCAGGTACAGTGCAATGTACGGGATATTACCCGCAGGAAACAGACCGAAAAGGAATTGTTCAGCAGGAATGAGGAACTTCGTAAAGCAAATGAACAACTGGCAGTTGCAGAAGAGGAGCTGCGTCACAATTACGATACACTTTTCATGAGCCAGCAGGCACTGAAGATGGCCCGCAAAAAACTCAATTTGCTGAATTCAATCACGTTCACCGATATCCAGAACGCATTATTTTCCCTTTCCGCGTATCTTGAGCTGGATAAAAAAGATCCGGGGGGTGGTAAACCCAGGTACCTGGATAAACAATTAGGGATGGTTAAAACCATTTCGGAGTCCTTAAAGTTTGCCAGCCAGTACCAGAACCTCGGGTTAAAGCCGCCAGCATGGCAGGATGTCACGCAGACATTCCTCTATGGGATCTCACATCTCGATCTTTTGAAATTTTCCCGGACTCTTGATGTCGAAGGGCTGGAGATTTATGGTGACCCTCTGCTTGAAAATGTCTTTTTCACCCTCACCGAAAATGTGGTTCTGCATGGAAAAAGTGCAACACTCATTACCATCCGGTACCAGGAAACACCGGAAGGATTGACACTTTTCTTTGAAGATAACGGTGTGGGAATTCCCCCTGATATGAAAAAGAATATTTTTAACCGGAAATTTGAGGAAAAACGGGGAATCGGGCTGTTCCTTACCCGGGAAATCCTGTCTATTACCGGTATTACGATCTATGAGACCGGAGAGCCTGGGAAAGGTGCGAGGTTCGAATTACGTGTGCCGAAAGATATGTACCGGTTCAAAGATTCTCAATAACCAGAACAGCACTTCATCCTACCCTGCCAAAATCGAAGTGTATCCGGTTTTTCTTGGGATAAAACCGGTAATATACATCAGAAAACACCGGTGATTTTCACGTGCATTGTCTGTTCTGATAAGCAATAATGACGATGCGGAACAGAAATGGGGGGAACAGGACGGAAGGGAATAATGCTTTCCGGCCAGGGTCTGCCGGGGTTTCTGAGGGGGTGGTCATGGGCTGCAGCCGTCAGGTGATAGTACCCCATGCAACGAACTGCACCAGAGCCCGCGATTATTTCCCGAAATAGTCCTTTACTTTTTTCAGGTTCCCGATGATCGGGAGGCTCTGGGGACATTTCTCCTCGCATTCCCCGCACTCCTGGCAGAGCGAAGCATAATGAGGGGTGCCATCGAAGAAACCGCCAAGGAACATTGTATAGATATCCCGGGTCTGTTCTTCGTCTTCGTACATGTGCCCACGGTTGTAAAACTCAAAAGCACTCCGGAATGCTCACGCCATGCGGGCAGGGCACGCAGTACTTGCATCCGGTGCAGGGAATCGCAATCCGTTTTTCCAGTTCTTTTTTGACTTTTCCGAACAGTGAGAGTTCTGTCCTGCTCAGTGAATCCGGAAAGCCGCTTTTTGCAACAGCAACATTCTGCCGGACCTGTCCAGGCGTTGACATACCTGAGAGGACTACGCTCACTTCCGGATGGTTCCAGACCCAGCGGAGGGCCCATTCGGCGGGCGGATGCTGGACCTTCGCTTTCTTCCAGATCTCTGAAATGCCAGCAAGGTCCCTGGCAAGCAGGCCACCCCGGATGGGTTCCATGACCACGATACCGAGGCCTTTCTTTGCCGCATATTCCAGCCCCTCCGTTCCTGCCTGGTAGTGCTCGTCCATGAAATTGTACTGGATCTGCGCAAACGTCCAGTCGTACGCATCCACAATCTCCTTAAACAGCATCACATTATCATGGAACGAGAACCCGGCATAGCGGATCCGGCCATCAGCAATCGCATCGGTCAGAAATTCCGTGACACCAAGTATCGACAGGTTCTCCCAGAACGGCCGGTTAAGCCCATGTACGAGATAAAAATCAATATGACTGGTCCTGAGCCGGGCAAGCTGCTCATCGAGATATTTGTCCATGTCCTCCCGGGACCTGATCAGCCAGCTGGGGAGTTTGGTTGCAAGGTGTACCTTTTCGCGATAGCCTCCGGAAAGTGCCCGCCCGACAACCGGTTCGCTCTCACCATTATGATACGGATACGCAGTATCGACATAATTCACACCATGGTCGATCGCGTACCGGATCATCCCGGTAGTCTGTTCTTCGTCAATCTGCCCGGTATCTTTTGTAGGGAGCCTCATGCACCCGAAACCGAGGATGGAGAGTTCAGGTTCGGCCTTTTTCATTTTTCTGTAGAGCATTATCCCTCACCGTATCCGTTATCCAGATTGCGCATGTGAGACACGATAAATTCTTGTATTGGAGGATATCTCCTCATTCCGGGGAAAAACCACGACATCACGTTTGGGTATTCTCCGGCACTTTTTGTCTGCAATGGGCAGATTATTTCGGGTATCGCAGCATGACCGTGTGGAAGATGCCTGAATGTGAAAACGTCCGTTGTTCGACAGTGTGCCGGACCGGTATAATAACCAGTCTGGAAGATTGGAGGTCCGGTGTGGAGGGGGACTGACCGGTCTCGTGAGAGGGTGTGGAGACGGGGCCGTTTTCGGAGATGGCGCCCTTGCCGGTCAATGTGGAGCGAGCGGGGGCAGGGCTCTGGCGAAAGCAGGATAATGGCTCATACATGCAAGAGCAAAGGGGTTGGGAAGCATGATGGGGGATGCGATTTAAACGTCAACCTGTTTTGTCTGGAACCGGGGCCTGACCTTTTCAGAAAAATATTTTCCAGGCTCACCCGAGTGCATGAAATCCTTATAGACTTTTAACGGGACACCCGAATAATGGTAAACCAGACCTGTGTGAAATTCTATCTCAAGGATTTTTGTGGTGTCATCATATCCCACAGAGCGCAGAATCCGGGACTTGACTGGTTGTCTTTCCAGGAATATCACCATTCTTTTACACGTGCGCTGGAGGGTTAATGGTTTTTATAAAAAGTTCTGATTGAGTTGTCATGACTTCACGAGATTTCTTTCCGAATTCATCACATGAGTCCCCTCATGTATGCAAAAGAAACAATTGAAGTTGTTCATTTTTAAAAAGTGTGTGCCCTGTCCGCAATACTGGCAACGAGCCCGGATATACAACCACTCTGGTCTTTTACCGCATCAGCAAAGATAAAAAAATATTTTGTCGTCACAGGACGCTTGAGAGCTTCTCTTCGAGTATATCAAGTCCCTTCTTGATGTCATGGAGGTTCCTGCCACCGGTGAGAATTATCTTACCGGAAGAGAAAATAAGAACAACGATTTTAGGGTCTTTGATCCGGTATACAAGCCCGGGAAACTGTTCGGGTTCGTACTCGATATTTTCGAGATTGAGCGTGACGCTCAGTTTGTTGATATTGATATATTTCCCGAGATTGTAAGAACAGACCATATTGGTGATCGCAACTTTGGGTTCTTTGAGTGGTTCAATACCCACTTTTTTTAACGAATTGATGACGATAGCAAGCCCGTCGTTCAGCGCTTTTGTGTTCTTTATACCGGTGAGTACTATCTTGCCCGATGAGAACACCAGGCACGCAATCTTGGGATCGGGTATCCGGTATACTGCACCGGGGAACCGTTTCTTATTGAGTTCGCAGTTCTCGACATTTTCTGAAAACTTAACGAGATCGATGGAATCGGCAATTACTCCGGAGGCAACGATATTCTCAATATTCAATGATTCATACTTTTTCTCAGCCATCTTCTATTCTATGACTTTTTTCGAAGCATAAGGTTACTGGATAAGGTATATCCCTATCATTCCGGCAATAGCATTCCCGGTACCGGTACCGCAAAGGTATCGGAGTCCTGATGGCGCTCGTTTTAAGGATTTGCCCAGGAGCAGCGCGGGATAAACCTGCAATGATTTTCCGGGAAAATGGGGCTGGCCCCCGGTCCTCGCCTGACGCTGCCACCATGGGTCGGGAACTTATGGTCGCGCCCCATCTGGTGATCGATAGCGGGAAGAGGCTGATGGATGGCAGGAGAGGGACGTGGTTTTTAGTAATTATGCCAAAGGCACTGAGAAACTCCTGACCCCCCCGCCAAAAACTTTCAGGTTTTGCTGGAACGGGGGAAAACGGGTCGGATTGCAGGTTCCTTTAAAAAAAATAACCGGAGAATTTCCGGATAATCAGGTTCCATAAGGACAGGAACGACAGTACAATGCCGGAAAATTCATCGGGATACTGGTACATCACGCCATGTCCGCCACCACGGATCCTGACAATCCATGACTGGGGAACGTTCTGGGCTATGACAAGAGAGTTACCGGGAGGTGTCAAGGACATCCTGGTCACCGGTAACGAGCAGGAGCGGTTGTTTCATTGCCAAAAGCCGTGAGTAAGAACCGTTCCAGTTCATCATCGCAGTTCCCTGGCGCCGGACATTTTCCGGCAGGCTCATGGACGTGACGTTCGGGAAATATTTTGAAGGATCAGGGTTTTCTTTCAGCCATGCCGGGGGAAACAGTTCCTTAAAGAGCCGTTCGCCCCGTTCACGGTCAGTGCCGGTCATGTTCTCAAGCACCGCAATAACCTGCGGTGAAGGTGGCAGTGTTTCATTTCCCCCGCAGTCCCCGGCATAGAGAATGAGTTTGTCCACCTTTTCCGGATAATCAAGCGTAAGTTCCTGCGCGATATTCGTTCCCATGGACCAGCCCATGACATGCGCTTTTTTGATTCCCAGTGCATCCATAAACCCGGCGGTGTCATCAGCAAAAAGCCGGATGGTATATTCCTTATCCGAGGATGTTGACTGGCCCATGCCCCGGTTATCGAATATGATGACGCGGTACTGTTGTGCGAGCTGGTTCACCATACGGGTGTCCCAGAGTTCCATGGTTCCCGAGTAGCCCATTATCAGGATGAGCGGTTCGCCGGATCCGATTTCCTTGTACGCTATGGTGATATCTCCGACCGGTACCGTTTTTATTTCCGTTTTTGTTATATCGGGTTGCGCTTTGGTTATGTCAGGTTGTGGTGGTGCATTCGTACATCCGGCACTAATCAGGAAAACCGCAAGTACAAGCACTACCGGTATAATCCAGAGCCTGTTTTTTATTATACTACCATCTCCCATAAAATCCATTAACCGGGATACCTTAAAAGAATGCTGAACGAGACGTCATCAGGAACGGGTCCGGGAAAGCGCGGCGCCTCACCTGACCGGTGTGGTGGAGGGGGCCGGGCTTCGACGCAAGAGTGGGAAGAGGTAAAAATGCAGGATTGAGGATACGATACGTTCGTGATGGTTTTCCAACCTATCATTCTATACGCTCATCCACCAATAGTACTGTAGTCATACACGGTTTTGATCCCCGTATGCCCGGGATCACCGGTGCAAAGGACCTCACCTCCCGCTATCATTCAGAACCCTTTTGTATGGAGGACCTGATCTCCCGAAGGGATCGGGTTCGTTTGCATGTAAGAAAACCATACCTGAACCTATCAATGATAAGACATTCCGTAAAACCTGAAATTATGGGTACGAGATCCGGATATGTGATCCTGTTCACCTGCCCGTTTTGCAATACTCAGAATAGTATCGTCAACAAAACTCCCCGGGACCATTACAAGGAATCCCGGAATGCATCGTGTTCACACTGCCGGAAACATTCCACGGTAACCACTCCCCGGATAAACCAGATCCCGGATCATTCACCCGTGTCGTCGTATGTAAAATTCCCGACGATAAAATAAAATCCGGATCGTTACAATAAGAGGAAATGGTGTGCAGGAATCTGTATATCCCATCGTTTCCTTCAACAGGGAAAATATACCAGTTTTTACTCTCCGACCCGGGATTTTACAAGGCCTGCCAGAAAAACCAGAGAAGGCAGATACCTGCTGCCGCAACACTTATCCGGAACTTCCAGGTCTCCCATACCGGTCGGGCTTCGATGAAATCATATGAGCGGGAACTCCTGTTGTCATCGCCATTGAGCAATCCCCGCCATCTGCGGGTCATGGTATCCTTCCGGATACTTCTTGTGCAATTGCAGGGAGAAAAAATCCGCCGAAAAGTACCTCAACGGTGAATTTTACCGGGCTGTTGGCGGAGATTATCAGAGCAGTCCCCGGGCCTCATCAATAAGCTCTATCGTATAATGGTGGGGATAGTCACATTTTCTGAAAGGACAGGTTCCAAGAATGTAGAACCCAAAACGGGATTCCCGGATGTGATTGGTGTACAGAAAATTCAGCATGGCACTTATCGACTGGGAGGATTTTTTTGACAGGTTGTGGAAAAGGGCAATTTCGCGTGAAGTTACGACAGCCCTGTTCTTTTTCTGGGAGAGCAGATAAGCACAGATAAGATGGGCGCACCGGTATCTTCGTGTCGAATCTGTACGGATATGCCCCATTTCTATCGCCTTTCTTTAATATCTCATATATATTGGCTTCTTATGGGGATATAACTATGCATTACCCTCTTTTCTTTAAAAAACGAAATCCCGCCCCGAAATTATTACCATTGGAATGGGGTTCCGGAACCTCATTTTCCAGACCGTTCATTCGTCCGGTGAGGAGAATTCCTGTTTTCCCTTACCAAACCTTTCCTTCGAGTATCCTTTCACTCGAAGAGGTTTTGCCTGCAGAAACACTATTTCGCGAAAATCAGAATTAGGATTTTTTTTAAGAAAAAAAAAATTGTGTCCCGTTTGGTCGGATCAGCATATTTCGTGCGCCGGAATGTACCATAATACCATCCTCTGGAGGAGAGATCGTTTTTTGGACAGGGTAATGGAAGGAAACGTGAGAATTCTCCGGCAGTTACCGATACCAAAACATCGGATTTACTTGTCAAAAAATTACTGGTAGAAAGAAGGCCGGTCGGTCTCCTCACCAGGGGCGTCACCGATAGTTCTGCCGGTGTAAAACCGGAAGGACTGAACCATGTTCTCATACGTTGCCTGGCTCAGCGTCCCATCAGAAGTCATCGTGTAAATCATGACCGGGAGATACCCTTTCTCGTTTGCCGAAGCCTTGTTGCCTACAAAGATGACGGTTTTATCCGGTGTTCCGGAATAGGGATCTCCCTCAGCATCGAACCGGGTGTAGGTGATCCCGTTATACGTTACAACAGATTCATTGAACACTGCACCGGATTCACGGATGAAATTCCGGATATTCTGGTCCACGCTGAGCGATGCGGAGTACGAGAAGATGGTCAGCGAGTCGGCAAGCTCGAGATAGTTGCCGCTGTTGTCTACTATGATGCTGTTGGCACCACGTATAGCCGGGTTGAAGATGGTCGTTTTGTAGAGGATGTTGCGTTCGGATGTTACTGCCCGGATGGTTGTGCCTGCATACCCGGCAGGTGCGGAGATGGTGAAGAGAAGCGGCGAGTCCCTGATGCTTTTTGGAAGAGGTACGGCGGGTGCAGTCATAGTCGGGAGGGGTATTACGGTCGTGGGAACCGGGGTCGAAACAGTGGTCGGGGGTTGGGTCGGGACAGTTGTCGGCACTGGTGAAGGAGCCGGTGAGGGCTGGTCGGTCTGGGTACACCCGGCTATTGCAAGCATGACGGCAATCGCACAGGCAAGTGCAACAAGCAATGAAATTTTCATACACTCTGGTACATGTGGCAGTTAATTAAACTTTAGAGTCTTTTGCATCTGAATAAAAGAACATGAACCTGAAATAAAACCCCGGACATACTGTTGTTTTTTAATAATACACAACAGACTGTGTGTTTTTGCCAGCGACCAGGGAGCCCGATCCAAGTGATATGTATACATTTTTTACGATAGCCTCCCTTATGGGAGGACGGGCTCCAGACTGAGGACCCATGAACATCGCCCAGGTGATCCATGTGGAGCGAAGCGTCACTCTTATCATTTTTCGTCATTTTTCAAAAGTGGACTGTGTATTTTTTTTTAAAAATTGCAAAGGGCGTTTCGTCTGCCTGGGTGCGGTATGTTAAAGGCTCACCTATATGGTCCTGGTCTTCGGGATGGAGCTTGTGCCTGATGGAACGTTCCATGACAAATGGCGGGAGTGGAAGTAAAGGGACGTCTTTTCAAATCGGTTTTTTTTATTGTAAATTCCTTTTGTTAAAAAAAATACAAAAAAAAGGGTATTTTTATAGAATGATAATGTAAAGCAGGTTTACAGAAGTATTCCAGCACCCGGTTGAGGTTTAAGGGTTGTTTTGTTGTATCTGATGCGATTTTTAAAAAGGGATGGATTTAAATGAGAAATGAAAATTCTGTCAAAATATCAAAAGAGAAAAGAGACGAAATGGTATCTGAGATAAAGAATTATTTTTCAACGGAGAGAGAAGAAGAAATTGGCGATCTGGCTGCGGGCCTGATCCTGGATTTCATAGTGGAAAAATTAGCACCGGAATTTTACAACCAGGGTGTGTTTGATTCCTATAAATTTATGGAAGATGTGGCTGAAGACCTTTTGTCAATGCGCAAATAACAACGTTTGTATACCGGGGGTCAATGTCTGCTCCACGATAAAGATTTCCCCGGGCTTTAACTCGCTGAACGGGACCGGGATCAACAATTGCATATGGGAGCGAAACTCACGCGATCGCTAATGGGCATGAGAAGACGATATTTATCTGATGAAGGGGAAATATCCTCCCTGGAGAGTATGGTGATGAACCTGCAGATTATTGTGGGGGAACCACTTCGATGAACATCATTATCCGGAAAAAATGAGTGTCCTCTGGAAGTATTTAAAGCCGCAGAAAGGGCTTATTATCATCGCCCTCGTCCTGGCGGGGATCAGTCAGTTGCTGAGCCTTGTTGATCCACTTATTTTCGGGAAGATTATCGATGATTATGCCCTGAACCCGTCTCACAGCACAGAAGAGGTACTGGTCAAAGGGGTGCTGTTCTGGCTGGGTGTGGCGATCTCTGTCGCAGTGCTTGCCCAGGTCACCAAAGCGTTCCAGGATTATTTTACCCGGCTGGCAGTAAAAAAATTCGGCATGCAGATCTTCAACGACGGCTTGCAGCAGACCCTTCGGTTGTCCTATAATGAGTTCGAGGAACAACGGAGCGGCGAGACATTATCGGTATTGCTGAAAGTGAAGGAAGATACTCAGGTATTCATCAATTCATTCATCAATGTTGTTTTCTCTTCTGTTGTTGGAATTTGTTTTCTCATAGGGTATTCGATTACCAAGAACTGGCTGCTGATACCTGTTTTTATCATCGGTATTGTAGTGTTAGGGTCGCTCACCGGATTATTGAGTAAAAAGATCAAGATAACGCAACGGTCGATCAACCGCGAAACCTATAAAATATCGGGGGTGATTACCGAATCCCTCCGGAATATTGAGCTGGTAAAAAGTCTTGGCCTGACATTTCCCGAAATACGAAGGTTACAGGAACAGAACCTGAAGATTTTCAACCTGGAGATGACGAAAGTAAAAAGGATCCGTCTGCTGACGTTCCTGCAGGGGACAACGCTCAGTATCCTCAAGCAGTCAATATTGTTCATCCTACTCTGGTTGATTTTCCGGAATGCCCTTACTCCCGGTGAATTGATCTCGATGCAGTTCATCTCCACGATCATTTTCGGACCTTTGCAGGACCTTGGCGGTATCATTATCAGTTATCATGAGGTTGAATCTTCCGTCAGAAATTTCGATCACCTGATGCAGAAGCCAATCGAACAAAATGTGGAAAATCCGATCGAGGTCGACGAACTGCGTGAAATCCGTTTTGAAAATGTCGTGTTTCGTCATAAGACTGCACATTATAATGCGGTCGATGGAATTTCCTTTGAGGTGAAGACCGGTGAGACGATCGCTTTTGTTGGTCCATCGGGTGCAGGCAAGTCAACACTGGTAAAGCTCCTGCTGGGATTATACAGTCCTGACAATGGAGAGATCTGGTTTAACGGTCACCCGTCTTCACAGATCCGGTATAATCCATTACGGCGGCAGATCGGTTTTGTTTCGCAGGATGCCCAGTTATTTGCAGGAACAATTAAGGAAAACCTTCTGTTCGTCCAGCCGGATGCGACTGATGAGCAGATGATGGATGCATTGCACAAGGCTGCCTGTGATAACCTGGTGAGCAATTCGCCCCAGGGTATTGATACGATTATTGGCGAGAGTGGTATGAATTTGTCCGGAGGAGAGAAGCAGCGTATTTCCATTGCCAGGGCGCTGCTGCGTCATCCCCGGCTGTTGATCTTTGATGAGGCGACTTCAGCGCTCGATTCGTTAACCGAGAAGGAAATAACGAATACGATCCGGGATATTTCCATGAGCAAAGATCAGATCTCTCTTTTGATCGCCCACCGGTTGTCCACGATCATGCACGCTGACGTGATCTATGTGCTGGAGCAGGGTAAGATTATTGAGACCGGTTCTCACGCCAGTCTTCTTGATCAAAAGGGGTTGTATTACGCAATGTGGCGCCAGCAGGTCGGTGAACGCAGGACTCCGGTGATTTGATCGTATACCCGAGCGACATCATCAGCGGCAAGGGGTTAAAAGACGATGACGGCGGTTTCCGGGCTCATTTTACAGGCCGGAGAAACGTGATGGGCGATACCAGTCGCCGCGAGATACTTAATTACAACCGGAAGGCCCGGTTCCACAGCCGTTTTTGCGCTTTTGAGATCCTGTCATGGACTGGTGGCGGTATGCTGATTGCCAGACCATTGCCCGACATATAAAAAAAATCTGGTGGGGACAGATACAATCCAATCCGGTAGATCCCGGTCCGATACGGTATAACCGCTCTATCCGGCGCTGTCCGGTGGTTCCCTGCCGGGCTGAATATATGCGATGTTTGTGAGCAGGTCGGCCTCCTCATTCTGTTCTCTTGGTATCCAGATAAATTTCGTTTTTTTGTCTTTTAGCAACCTGCGGATTTCCGGGACAAACTTTTTTGAGGTTTCTGATTTTATCTGCCAGGTACCGTTCATCTGGAGTATGACAAGCTGGGAATCACCTTTGATCACAATCTCATCATTGATACCCTGCCGGTTTACCCATTCTGCCGCACGTTTCAATGCAGTATATTCCGCAACATTGTTCGTCATCCCGGTTCCGGAGCCAATCACCCCTCCCTCACTTTTTACTTTTTTCATATCTTGGTAAATCACGAATCCATACGTTGCAACACCGCCGGGGTTCCTGGGTCGGCATAAACCGTCAAAATATATCGTGATCATATCTTTTCAGCTCCTCCCCATCAGCAATACCGGGGATGACATTGTATCTGACAGATAATCAAAAGATTGTCAACAAGGATTTCTGCGAGTGCATATTGGTTGCCTTACCAGATAATGTGCTGTCTGTGTAGACTGGTGAACCTTTTTTCAAGGAGGGTATCTCCATTGTTCCTGTTGCGGTTGATGGCGCATTCTCCGGATCCCAGGGACCTAAAACCCGGAAGATATGACAAGGAAGAGCATGAGAACTGACAGGAAAGACCGGATTGTTGACCATTTCACCTGATTGCTCTCCAACCATAATAAGGAGTTTTTAAAAAGGAAATTGAAGTGTTTCCTGGACATACCGTCCACGATAACCTGTCCGTTTGGCCTTTACAATCTCTTCTCCCTGAGTCCCTTGAGGTCCTCTATTTGTACCGAAGGATTATGGTAACGCTGCCGGGCTGCAGTGCGGGGACCTGCCTGGATTGCTTCTGTCGGACAGAGATGAATGCACCCGCAGCAGAGTTCGCAGTGGTGTTTCCAGACAGGTTTTTTGTCAAGGAGTTCGATGTTTCCGGCCGGGCATATGGCTGCACAGATCCCGCATGACGTGCAGTTTTCATTTACCGAGAATTTACGGTCATCCTCATGCACATGTGATGTGAAATGCGGGTATGCTATTGTATGAAGTACACTATAAAGGAGTGAAGAGGGCAATATCCGGGGTTCGCTTCTCCTGATTGCTCCTGCAATATCTCCAACCTGTGCCTCGGCCGCGGTAAGAATTTTCTCCCGCTTCTTCCCGGCCGGGGATTCATATAACAGGATATAATTACCGGGCATTTTAACCATGAACCCTGCATCCAGCCCATGGCCACGCCGCTTCTTCAGGATGCTGTCGAGCCTGCTGCAATGCCGGCTCCGCCCCGGACCCTCCGAACGTAACAACGGAGAATACATATTTTGCTTTCGAGAGATCGAGGCGCCCGGCAAATCCGGCTACCATAACCGGCAGGCCGGCAAAGTATACCGGGTTTATTATACCAACCCGGTCAGCCTGGGGGGTTATGTCACCGGTTGTGTTCTGCAGCGAAGCAATGGGTATAAGCTCACAGTCTTCCAGGACTGCGGCGATCTTTTTTGCAACGGCAAGCGAGTTACCGGTGCCGGTAAAATAATAGATGATGGTCTTCATGGTTATTTTCCGTGAGATTGCCAAAGGAACATCCGGGGCATAATCCGGAACAGGTGGCGTTCTCCTATCCCTTAAACAGGAAGTAATGGTACCGAACTACCGGTGTACACGTGATGAGCGTACCAGATTGTAGTTCCTGGAAAGAATTATGGCGTCAGTACCGGTTTTTTTTAAGTGGAGACATTCCTGCATCCTCTCTCCATTCTCATACCTGCGCTGTGGTCAGATACAGATTTCTTTATCGTGCCTGAGTATTTTCTTCCCAGAGCCCAAACATGTTGCCCTCGGTGTCCATGCAGTTGGCTAAAAAACCCATCCCGGGCACTGCCATCTTTTCGGAAAGAACCTTTCCCCCGAGGCTTTTTACCTGTTCCATCGCGGTGTCAATAGAGCGGATCCCAAAATAATTCATCATACGCTGCGAGGGGGCCATCCGTTTTCCCATACCGCCTCCGATCCCCGGGGTCCCGTCCAGGTTTGTCGTGGTAATGAGGTTATACTGCATAGCAGGAAAAGATTCGAATTTCCATTCCAATAACTCGGAATAGAATTTTTTCGCTCTCTCAACATCATCTGCTGGTACGTCAAAATGAACAATCGCTGACATCAGATATTCACAAATCCTCAATGGGTGAAGCGATAATAAAAACTTTTATTCTGGCACCAGATTAACAACAAAAGGGCACCCAGTGGATTGCTGATATATCAGCAGCAAGAAAAACGGGATCTTAACGTCTTGTTGACTATACCATGCACCAGCCGTATCCCCCCCCTTAATTCCCTGTCTCCCACCCTCCAATCCGACCCTGATACAGGTATTATATGGACGTACCGGTAAATCAGACTGTACGGGGCAATCAGTTCCCTGGTTGAATGGATCCAGGTATGGAATATCCAGAATGACCTGCAGAACTGATTATTCAAAGCCGTCTGCAATCGCTGATACATCTGCAAAAACAGGTACTGGCGGGAAAAATAAGTACATCAAAATACATCAGGCGAAAACCTTATGAAAGCAATTGTATGCACACAATACGGGCCGCCGGAAGTCCTTCAGCTCAAAGAGGTGGAAAAACCTGTTTGCAGGGACAATGAAGTACTGATAAAAATTCATGCAACAGCAGTAACCACCGGGGATTGCAGATGCCGGGGTTTCAGTATTCCTGCCCACTTCTCAATCCTGACACGGATGGTGATGCGACTGGCGTTAGGTATTACACGACCAAGAAAACCCGTACTTGGCTTTGTACTGGCGGGAGAGGTTGAAACTGCCGGCAGGGATGTGAAACGATATAAGAAAGGAGACCATGTTTTTGGTAGTACCGGGATGCGGTTTGGTGCCTATGCCGAATACACATGCCTGCCTGAAAACGGGACGATCACAATAAAACCGGCCAATTTAACGTATGAGGAAGCAGCAGCCATTCCTTTTGGGTTTATCACCGCATTGTATTTTCTCAGGAAAGGTAAGATCCGGAGCGGACAGAACGTGCTGATCTATGGAGCTTCAGGAGCGGCAGGGACTTCGGCGGTACAGCTTGGCCGGTACTTTGGTGCGGATGTCACCGGTGTATGCAGTACCTCAAACCGGGAACTGGTGAAATCCCTGGGAGCAGGTACCGTCATTGATTATACGAAAGAGGATTTCTGGGAAAGAAACGAGCGGTATGATATCATCTTTGATGCCGTCGGAAAAACCTCAGAAACCCTGTGCAGGAAGGCACTGGCTCCGGGCGGGACGTTCGTGTCAGTCATGAAGGGGCATGCAGGAGAGAGTACTGAAGACCTGGTTTTCTTAAAAGCACTTGTCGAGGCGGGTATGATAAAACCGGTCATCGACAGGTGCTATCCGCTAGAGCGGATCGTCGAAGCTCATTGGTATGTTGAACAAGGGCACAAAAAGGGAAATGTCGTTATAACCGTGGGGCACAACAATAAAATTTAACCTAGTAAGAGAAATTCAAATGACAACTAAAATGCTCAAAGCAGGCCCGACCATCCTCTCAAAGAAGCTGTTCATACTGACTATCGGGGGAGGATTGGTATTCTGGGCAACTACCATTGCAACTTCCCTGCTTCCCGTCGCTGCGGAGTATAGAGCTGCCTATTCAGATTGGAGCATTCAGACGGTTTGGGTTGCCTCTTTGCCTATGGGTATGATTATAGGATACTGTGTCAGCTATTTCCTGCTTTTTTATTTTGATAAGATTCCATCAACAAATCCAATTCTAAAATCCGGGATTATAAGCTTCATCGCCCTGATAATTGCCGTAATCCTGATCGATGTTCCTCAAAGTTTTTTTGGGCTGAGTAATTCTTTTGATGCCATGTATTACTTCTTCATCGGCGTAATGTTTAATGGAGCAAGGTTTCTTCTTCTTGGAATAGTTATTGGCTATCTCTACAACGAACCCGCGCATTCTTTATTCAAAGGAGACCCAAAATGAATTCGATCAATAAGACCGCAGGAATGGCAGGGTTCCTGTATTTTATGTACCGGGTAATTCACATCTCCGCAGATGCGTCACAACAAAAAATTGCAGGAATTGCAGGAGCTGAATCAGGCCATGAATAACTCGCGGCCGGTTTTTAGAGGGAGATACTCTGGGATGGAGTTGCAGGTGAAAGCACTATTACCGGATCAAAACAGGATCCGGCAAGTGAGGAGGAATTGAATTGACAACCCATGACACCAACAGAAAGATTGCAATCATTGCAGGTACATTACTCATCATTGCGACGTTTGCAAGCATACTCAGTAATCTTTTTTTAAAATCGGTTCATTCATCAGATTATCTTGTTGAAATTTCAGCGAATGGGAACCAGGTTATGGCAGGAGCGCTCCTGCTATTAATTGCTGCGGTCACATCTGCCAGTATTGCAATCTCGCTGTATCCGGTATTGAAGAAATATAATGAAGGCCTGGCTCTCGGGGCAGTTGGTTTCAGGCTTATTGAGGGAGTGTTCTATATCGTTGGTATCCTCGGTCTGGTGGTGCTCCTGACATTAAGCCAGGAATTTGTTCAGGCCGGAACTCCGGATGCCTCCGGCTATCAGATCCTGGGAACGTTATTACTGGCAGGGCGTGAATGGGTGGGCTTTGGGATAGCACCCACCGCTTTTGGTCTTGGTTCCCTGATGTATTATTCTGTTTTTTATCAGACAGAACTCATTCCCCGATGGCTGTCAGGCTGGGGTCTTGCTTCAGCTGTGTTGTGCATGGTTGCAAGCGTGTCGGTTATGTCGGGTCTCATCAGTCCCCTGTCGACGATCCATATTGTTTTAAATCTACCCATAGCCCTGCAGGAGATGGTTCTGGCGGTATGGTTGATCGTGAAAGGATTCAACCCGTCTGCAATTGCCTCCCTGTCTGTCCCGGAAGAATAAAAAGAAATGGTGAAAACAATGGAAGAAATGGAAAATAATCTCAAAGAATCGCAGCCCGTGAAATCCCTCGTGATCGTGTTTTCCTATCATCACAAAAATACGCAGAAGATCGCTCACGTCATCGCAAAAGTTCTTGATGCACCGGTAAAGACGCCGCAGCAGGTTAAGCCTGAAGAGATCGTGGATTACGACCTTGTAGGCTTCGGTTCGGGAATCTACAGCGCAACATTCGACCCATCAGTCCTTGACCTTGTTGACCGGCTTCCACAGGTGAACAATAAGAAAGTATTCCTCTTTTCCACCTATGGGGCCCCGGCCTTTTTTGCAAACAGGGAATTCATCGAAAAGAATCACCGGCAGATCCGGGAAAAGCTGCAGGTAAAAGGGTACATGGTCATCGGGGAATTCGGGTGTGGGGGGTGGAACACGAATAGTTTTCTTACGTATTTCGGGGGACTGAACCAAGGCAGACCGGATGCCAAAGACCTCATGCAGGCAGAAGAGTTTGCCCGAAATTTGAAAGAGAAGAGGCAGGAAATCAACCATGAAAATTAAAGAGATACATTTGAAAATAATTGCAATCGGGCTGTTTCCGATATTCGTTATACTCGCCTTAGTATTGCCAGACTCCACCGGCAAAGCCATTCTGCTGGGAAGTATTGTGATCACCGCTCTTGTGGTTTCTTTTGTAGGAAAGTCAATGCAGAAGAAGGAAGAAAAGGAACCCGATGACCTGCTGGCAATTCCGCCAAAGTCGCCAAAGAAATTGTAATTTTTTTCATTGTTACCTTAGAAACAAAATCCCTGGTTATTGACTGAGAGCCTGATTTTTTTTATCAGCCAGGATAATTTCGCGGGGTTCGGCAGGGGGATGCAGGGCATGACGTGGAACCCGGCTCCCTACACAAATTCAAAAGGGAATGCATAATACAAACGGACATTACACCAGTTATTATAATAAAAGGGGAATCGGATGTTCGGATATTCCAGACTTTGGGCCGGAAGGGCTGGATGCCTTTTCTGTCTCTTTTTTCTCATCGTTATGGTGTTGATCCTTGTGGCAGGTTGCACTTCTCCCGCTGACGGTACCGGTAACCAGTCAACGGATCAGGCAGCCGGTGTAAAGGACATAACCGTCAATAACAGTACAGTCAGTCCCACCGTATTTGCCCGGTCTGTCAGCCCGTTTGATTACCGTGCCGGACTGGCTGAACTGCCTGAGATCAGGAGCGGGGATATGGACCAGGCCATGGCTGCCCGGTACCGGGATCTCATCGATAAGCTCAATGCCAAGGACCCGGGTGCAGCACGGTGGGCTATCGGCATGGGGCTCTTTGCAGAGGACCGGAAGATCTCTGATTCAGAAAATAAGTTTGTGGATGCGGTTGTAAAAAAAGATGACCCTCGCCGTATTCTGGTGACAAAATGGGCAATGGACGGGATTGGCGACAGTGAAGCCGGATGGGCCGCAGATGCCTCGTATCCCTCCGGTGAGTACGGTTACCTTACCGATGACCTTCAGATGATCGAATCGATAAAAGGCCCGGTCGACCCGAAGACAAAAGCGGCATTGAAGGCCATCATCAGAGCCGCTGACAGCGACTACGATCTGAGAACGGGGCTGTACCTTATCGATGAGTACGGTGTCCCTGACAAGACCCGTTTTAACTTTCCGGTACCCGCGTACAACACCCAGCTCAGTGTCCTGCTGGACCTCCTGGGTAACACAGACATCTCACCTGAATACTACCGGGTCGCCCTGGCTGCCGGCATCGATTACGGGGCAGTGGAGGCAATCGGGAACACGGAAGTCCGGACATACATTCCGGGCTATGTGAAAGATCAGGTCGCCTACACGGTTGAGACGGACCGGATACTCAAAGAAAAGGGGGTCAGCTGGCAGGCTGCTGATTATCCGCTGGAGGCAGATATCATCCTCCTGTGGGGAGCGGCAGGGACGATGCGCCCCTATCCTTACAACAGTAACGCTGAAAAGTACCCGCCGGATTACCAGCCATGGAAACACCCATCATGGGAGAGCGAGTTCTATCACACCCCGATGGGGATCGCCGATTTTACGTGGAGTTTTGTCTCCCTCAGGACCTTACAGGAGATGCGGGACGAGATGGTGCAAAAGGGTCTCCCCCCGACCCTGACGGAGTATATCGCTAACGGGTACAAGGGGAAGTACAATGAATACCGGGATGTAAAAACCAATTACCGTTCCATGCTCAATACCACGGCCGGCACCCCGATCTATGCAAGGGATCGGACCAATGTCAACCTCGACTGGGAGAATTACCGGAAAACCGGGGTATTAGACTCGGCCTGTTACTCCGGTGACCTGTTCTTCCACGGGATTGACGAGAATGCCTGTTACGACAAGCCCCTTGACGAAAAGACCCTGTCCCGGAGCGTGAATGTCGCCGCACTTCCCGGTGCAGCGGTCAAGGACCGCGAAGATGGCGTGACCATAACAACGTTCACCCATATCCCTGTCCTCTTCACGTTCGACCTGAATGGCAGCGTACTGAGAGCATATCCGGGCGAAAAGGGTATAGTTGACAAATATAACCGGGCAATATCCCATCACACGCACATAGTGTCCGAATCAAATCGCCTCGTCCTCGAAAACATATATTATGCCTTCGTCCAGATCCCCTGGTCGAATTATGGGGACAGGGACCTGTTCTCCAAAGTCTACATGGACGGCGTTACACCAACCATCTATCCCAGTACCGCCAAAGGGGGTTTCATCCCCGCGACGGATGCACTGTACCGTCTCCCCTCCGGCTATCTCTTCAGGAATCCTGTGGCAAGCGTCATCGATTACGAGAAGAGCTGAGATATCAGTCTCTTTTTTCACCGCTGAATTGTGTCGCATCCGCTGCCATGGCTTATCGCGGATACTATCAGAAAGGTCAACTCCCGGGCAACAGCACGGAATAGCTTGTCCGGTCATCTTGTGGAAGTGAAACTATGGACCGGAATTGCCGGAGGCGCCACCAGCTAAGAAAGATTGCGGGATGGGGCTTACTTCAGTGAGAATAATTAAGGTTCCCAAAAAAATTTCAAGAAGGCGCCTTCTCCCTTTCTTTCATGTCTCCGGAAAAATTCGGGCACTCCGTGACACAGAGGCTGCACCGGATCGTTGCCGTCCGGGCGATCCACGGTGCAAGCGGGGCGATGCATTTCAATAATAATGTCCGGTCCAACATCCACTTCACTGCCGGGACAAGGAAGGGTGGAACCCAGGCACTCACGGTCCGGCACCGGAACGCATCGACGCCTTCCGGCCCCAGTGCTCCCCCCGGGCATACTTTGATGCAGCGTCCGCATCCCGTGCAGGCCGGGGTTTCCTGTTTTCCGGCTCCTGCTTTTGGCCTGCCCTGATTCCTGAACATGGCGTCCGGTCACAACACCGCTCAGCAAAAGCCGCGGACCGAACCGGGGATTATAAAGAACGGTATTTTTGCCTGGTGACCCGAGCCCCCCGGCTGCTGCGACCTGCTTCAACCGGACCACTCCCTGCACTTTTCCCCCGGCAATTCTGACAGGCAGGTACAGCGGAACCGGCCGGGCCGGGACCTGCTCTTTTTCAAGGCAACTGGCGAGCCGGGCTGCGGTGTTGTCCAGCACCTCTGCAATCCGGAGCATCCCTCTGGTCTTTTCCTTTGGAGGCATCTGGTATACCGGGACCGGAACTTCCCTGCCAAAAACGATCACGGACCGGGCCGCCGGGAAAAATTGCACTACAGAAGCTCTGTCCTCATCGGAAAGGTTGTCAAGGCTGACTTCGGCAAAGACATCAATTCCCTGCTCTTTGAAAAATACGGTGAGATCCAATCCAAAACTCCTTTACGATCCGGCCTTTTGTTATCGATGGGTTATAGTAAACTGGGATCGCCTAACCTATATTCCCTTTTCTTTTCAATGTCCGGATTGGATAATTCCCGACCTCATCCAAAACAAGCCCGTAAAACGCTCCTTTTGGCAAACGGGCAAAGGTGTTTTCTGGTGATGGCCAAACTGTGTCCACGCTGAGAAAAAATACGGATTTAATTGATTTCTCTCCTTATTCGACCGATTTGCGGGGATTTTAACCCTGCAATTCAGCGGTGTTCCAGCAGCCCCTTTTTTGGGCTGGATAGGTAGCACGGTCAAGGGGAAAGGAACACCTGTTTAGAGGACCAGGAATTTTCCAAAAACCAGGCTGGACATGCTTTTTTCCCCAGGACCCGGGCATATACCACAGTGCCCAAAGCCTACCACCCCCTCCGCCATTTTTAATATCCCTCACCACATAATCCCCATTTAAGGAAAAACCATGGCACGTATTCTTGTAGCATATGCAACGAAAAAGGGATCGACTGCAGAAATTTCACAGGCGATTGCTCAGGAGTTGCAGGCAGCCGGGCATACCGCTGACGCTGTTGAAATCGCAAAGGGGGCATCTCCAGCAGGGTATGATGCGGTTGTAATTGGTGGCCCGATGTACATGGGCAGGATTATTGGTATAGGAAAATTTGTGCAACGTCATACCACGGAGCTTGCACGGGTGCCCGTTGCCGCGTTTGTTGTCTGCCTTGCGGCGGCCTCAAATGACAAAGAAGGGATGGCATGGGCAGAAAAGGCGCTTCATGGCGCTCTCGACCCGCTCCGGCCGGTTGCAGAAACGCTATTTGCCGGAAGGCTGGACCCGTCGAAACTGTCGTGGTTCCAGAGATGGATAACAAAAAAAGTAAAATCACCCGTAGGTGACTTCCGGGACTGGACGGCAATTGCAGCCTGGGCCCGGGAACTGCCCGAAAAGCTGGCTGTGTGACGATCAGGGATCTATTACAACCTGAGGTGCGTGGCTGACTATAGGTTGCCTGATATTCTTTTTTTAAAAAGAGGAATGACTGATTCGAACAGAGATTTCTGAAAAATTAAAATCCTCATCCACCCCGCATCCATCCCTGATCGAGCAATGGCTGCATCTCGTTTGCGATCACGGCAAGCTCGAACTGGTAGGTCTCCAGGCAGACATCACAGGCCTGGCAGGTCACCTGGCCGAGCTGGACCTTCTTTATGTCCCGGACATTGATGCCATAAACAGAGCGGTAGTAGCTCGTTATGATTTCCTCATCGGTCGGCGCCCGTATGTATACTCTTCCGGAGTTCTCTTCCCAGACCTGCCATGGCGTCTTCTCGCACATCTTCGGGCGATACGAGAGCGTTAGTTCAGAGCCGATCATGAACTGGCTCATCTCGTCCCATTTCCCATCAATCACTGCTGATACTACTTTCAGGTTAACTATCGTGATCTTTATCGTATGATTCGTGATTTCCTGGCCAATCACCGGTCTTGACCTGTCGCCATAGCCTGCGTGACTGCTCGTGAAGGTGTACGTGAGTACGTGCCGGACCGGAATGGTCTCCTGCTGGATATAATTGGCAAGGATGAGGCCCGAACCATCATACCTGTAGGTCGGCGCTTCCCGTATCCAGGACTCTGCAATCTCCGTGATCTGGCTCTCATCAGGGGTCCTCGTGAAATCGACGGTCTCCTGGAGCTTCTGCCGTATTCGTATGAGACCTGATGGCATGTAGTCGTTAACGTTATAGGTCGTCACGGTCTTTGTCGCCCCATTCACGGCAAAAGTTATATCCGTGAAGCCAACGTCAGTCACGTAGTTCCGGCCCTCATCATACCGGTCCTCGTAGGAGGCGAAGTGGTTGTCGGAAAATACCCTCACGATCGCGTTGAACTGCTCCCGGGTCAGGTCTTTTTCGTATTTCTCAGTAATGGTGCCGTCAGCTGCAGTAATGGTCAGTGTTGCATTGTCCTTTGTAACCACCAGTTCCTGTATTGCGTGCGTCTGCATGACAAATCCGCCGTAAAACCTGTATGTTATTACGGCATCACCGGAATCGGGTTCCTGGACCTGCATGCAAGCTGCAATAATCGCCGCTGTTACGAGGAGCACGGCAAATATTCCCATTATTTTAATTTTTTTCATATTTTTCTCACCCATTGCTGACAGGTTTTTCGGTATGTAGTGTATTGCGGACATATTCTTAAATCCTCTTTTGGAAATTATGTGAGCGGCATCATCTGTCTGGAATCTCCTGTTCGTATTTTTTCCACGGATGGTGAAAATCTCCTGCAGCTGACCCGCCACGACCACAAACCACTTTACACATCACATGCCACCTTTTCTACCAGAGTTCAGGTTTTTTAACAATGAACAAATCCTCTTCCGGATGCGGAGAACCGCATTCATATACCTTACAGCAGCTCTGGCTGGACAGAAGAATATACACAGGCATTCTCAAAATATACCGGACCCTACGTGCCCGGCCGCGTGGCCTGCCGGCAAAAGACGGTCTGGGATGTTTTTATCGATGGCGGTTCCGTTATAGCCGGTATCTCCGGGGCCCTGCGAAAACTCGGCCGTTTTCCTGCAGTGGGTGATTTTGTTGTGCTGCTCCACCAGCCGGACGCCGGTTCTACCACAATCGTTGATATCCTGCCGCAGAAATCCGTATTCACGCGGGGAACTTCCGGCAGAGAGGGCACAGACCAGGTCATTGCGGCCAACATCGATACCGTATTTATTGTCACGGCAACCGGTCATGATTTGAACGCCCGGAGGATAGAAAGATACCTTGCGATTGCCCATGCGTCCGGTGCAAAACCCGTGATCGTGATCAACAAATCCGATCTTGCGGATGACCCGGCACGGCTCACGGAAGAAATTATCCCGGTCGCATCCGGTATTCCGGTTATTCCCGTCAGTGCCATCAGTGGCGAAGGGATCATACGGCTCGAACCGTTCCTTCTCCCCGGCACAACGATTGCACTCATCGGTTCTTCCGGTGTCGGCAAGTCCACGCTGATAAACCGGCTGCTGGACCGGCCTGTCCAGGAAACCTCGGTCATCCGGGACTATGACGGAAAAGGCCGGCATACAACGACGGTCCGGCAGCTCTTCATCCTGAAAAGCGGTGCGCTCATGATCGACAACCCCGGGCTCCGGGAGGTGGGCATTGGCACGGCATCCGCAGGTATTGCCGAAACATTTCCGGACATTCTCGAACTGGCACCAGGATGCCGTTTTTCCGACTGCCGGCACGAGCAGGAACCGGGCTGTGCGGTGCAGGAAGCGGTAAAGAGCGGGACGCTTTCTTCATCACGGCTGGAAAATTATCACCGGCTCATGCGGGAACTTGCGTTTGAGCTGGAGAAGGCCGAAATAGGGCTTGTGCGATCCGAACGGAAGCGGTGGAAAGGAATCGCGAAGTTTGCAAAGCAGATCAATAAGGGGAAAGGGGAGTTTTAGAGGATCTCCGTGTATTTATCGGAGAGGGGAGGGCGTTTTTTGACAGTTACCGTATTCACAGGACAAAATTTTCGGGTGTAAGAGTATATTTTGCCTGGTATTGATCGTTTTTACAGCGAGGGCGGATTTCACATCGGTAAATTTTCACAACCCGGGACACCCTTGCGCCAGGAGGGCGCCGGAGATGGTGGACGGGAAGAAAGAGGGTTTTTTTAATTTTCCGGATTTATCGATACAACCCCATTGAGGGGATTATGTAAAAAAGATTGACGTTTAACGTCAAATCTCCCGTACAGCACAGTATTCCATGAAGAAGCAGACTGCACACCTTTCAGTTTTTTTTAAATACCGGGCTTGTGCCGGAGAGAACGGATAACCGGAGAACGTTTATAGGGTACCTGTGCAAGACTTAAACCAGAAACAAGTATCCGGAATCCACATTCCATGAATCCTGTTCAATCGCCGTTAAAAGTATCCGGTATATCCGGAATCCTTATCACCCTGGCTGCAGCAGTTTTACTCCTCGCCGGAATACAGGCTGCATCCTCTGTTCTCGGTCCGCTCATCCTTTCGGTCTACCTTACGCTTATCTTCGGCACGCTCCTCCACTGGTTTGAGAGAAAAGGTCTCTCCACCCGCACGGCTCTTATCCTGACCCTGATTACCTTCTTTGCCGTCATTGCTGTTTTCATTGGTATGATAGCCGGGTCCTTTATCCAGGCCATGTCCGATCTTCCCAGCTACCTGGAGAAACTTGAGAGCGACCTTGAACTCGCCAGCCCGTTTCTCATCTCTATCGGGATCGATCCGTCAACCCTGACCCCCCAGAACCTTATCCGGATATTCTCTTCCGAAATCCGTGGTTTTATGAACAATCTCTGGGACATTGTAAGTCCCCTGGTCCTGGTCTTTCTCACCACCCTCTTTTTACTCTTTGAAGCAAAGGGATTCTCACAAAAGCTGCAGATCATCATCGGGGAACTCCGGCCCGGTGACTTACACCGGTTCATTGCTCTCGCCCAGAAAAACGTTGACTACCTCGTTATCAGGACAGAAGTCAATCTTGTCACGGGTATAGGAACGGCCGTAATTCTTTCACTTCTCGGCGTAAAATATGCGATATTCTGGGGTTTTTTAGCCTTCCTGCTCGGTTTCATCCCGAATATCGGGTTCTGGATTGCCGTTGTTCCGCCAATTCTTCTCGCCTGGTTCGATCTCGGGCCTCTCCAGGCCTTCCTGGTACTTGCCGGATCGGCACTGATGGACTTCCTTGCAGAATACATACTGTTCCCACACTTTACAGGCCAGGGACTGGAACTCTCTACTGCGGTTGTGTTCATCTCTCTTTTTTTCTGGGGATGGATTCTTGGAGCAATCGGGGTTCTTCTTGCAGTTCCCTTAACGCTCAGCGTTCAGATGGTCTGCGAACTGTTTGATGAGACCCGGTGGATTGGGTTTTTGCTCGGGCCCTCTCCTGACACGAATGACGAAAACGAATGAGCAGGAGGCAGGAAACGCACGTCTGACCAGGATCTGGCAGGTTTCATATCAAAAAAAACCTGAAGGTTTCTCCTCCATGTCAGAAGACATGTCAGAGACTGGCGGGGAATGAATGAGGGGGGTATCCGTCAACGATATATCGCCGGACGAGGCACCCCCTGGTGCAGTCTGGAGCGGGTAGAATATCCTGTGATCAGCATGAGTACAGGGGGAGGATATGCCCGCTGACCCCGCCATCACCTGTTTCCACGACCGTGGCCAAAGGCGTTAGATAACTATTTTATATTGTAAACATCAATACATTTACATATGTTCCTTCCCATGAACGATAAGCAGTTCAGGTTCTGGAAGATGCGGCGCAGCGGGATGTCAAATGTCTCAATCGCAAACCTTATCGGGATAACACGGCAGGGTGTCTCACAGGCGCTCCTCATAATGGACGAGAAGATCGACGCATCGCTGCGCGAGATGGCACAGGCAAACAGGATCCTGATTGAAAAGATTGATGTAAAGCGGGGTGTCCTGTTCGGCAAATCGATCCCGTTCAAGACCAATGCCTATATTCTGGTGTCGGAGAAGCATGGCATGCAGGTCTGGTACGAGCATGACGGCGATTGCATATCCTGCGATGAATTCACGAAATGCATCGAGTTCATCTGGGACTTCGCAGCCGAGCTGGGGATCAAACTCGAAAAGACCCAGGACCCGACAAAGATGGCAGAGGAACTGCTTGCAAAGATCCGGGAGAAAGAGGAATGACTGCGATATCCGAACCTGCTGAACACTGGTTTGGCCTGTGCCGGAAACCACCGTTGGTCCATGCCTCGCAGGCAGATATTGTTAACCTGCCTGAACCCGCCCATGAGGGGCGCCCGGACGGCGGGGCGGCGGACCGAGAACGATCCGGCGGGGAATCGGGGCCGCCCTGTCAGGCACAAGGACGCTGGTGCGGAACCGGCAGCTCCTCTGGTTTACGCTCCTTGCCGGGCTTGTGCTGGCGGGAAACGCCATCGGCCAGGGGGCACTCCGCTACATCGGCAGGATCATGCAACCTGATATAATCGTAAGGTATGTCCAGGACTTTTTACTCGGGTTCGCAACACTGTTCTGCCTGGTGTTCTTACTGGCGGGCCTTTTTATGAGCATCCCGTCAAAGAAAGACGGTTCAGCCTCGTTCTTTAAGGGACTTGCAGGAGCAAAAAAATACCGGAAAGCCATCTTTTTATGGTCTTTGGTCCTGGCACTCGCAGGCATGCTGCTTGAGAGGATGTATGTTTATTTTGCCATTATCTGGTTCCCGCATGAGCTCGGGTTCCTCTATACCATCGGGGACGGTTTTTTTATCAGCACGATCACCCAGTTCCCCTTCAACTGGACTCTCGACTGGAACATGGTAACCGAGATTCCGGGCTATGGAGGACGATCGCTGCTGTTATGGATATATCCATTCGGGGTCTTGGAGACCCTGCATTTTTCGGCGATCACCCTGCTCCTGTTCGTCATAACCCCGTTTGTCGTGCCCCTTATCGTACTCGAGCAAAAGACCCTCAGGGAAGCAGTCGTGGGATCGTTTGCCATGATGAAAAAGATCTGGGCCGGGGCAGCTGCCTGCGCCCTCTTCCTTGGGGTTATCCTGTCCGGTGTGTTCCTTACGTACCTGCTCATCCAGGCAGCATCCGGGATAGTATCTCCCTACCAGACGGTCATCTTCCATCCCCACGGCACGTGGATTGCTGTTGCCCTTCTCTATGATCTCGCACTGTTGAGCATTGCGTTTGTGGTGGCAACGGTTGGGGGAATTGCAGCTCTGGATCTTTACACCTCAGCAAAGACCGGGCAGATCTCCGGATCCCCGGAACCAGAACCTCACTCATAACTTTTTTTTAGATCCACACCTGACAGGTAATCCCGTTGAAATGATGCTGCCAGGATACAAGAGGAATAATTTTATATTGTAAATATTGATATATTTACATATGATAACCCAAGGCGACAACACACGGTCAACATACCGGAACCTGATCCTGCTGCTCCTCATATCGGCAGCGGCGGCCCTGCTGATCTCCTGCGTTTCCGCAGGTACGGGAGTCACTATTTCCGCAGATGGAGATACGTCATATTACCAGGGGGAAAAGGTAGTCCTGCGGGGTCAGAGTCCCGATGCAGATACCGTATACCTTTTCCTGACCGGGCCCAATCTTCCGGCAACGGGTGGGGAGCTCACATCACCCGACAAGGCTGTGGTCAGCGGAAACCCGGACTCCTTTACGGTAGTGAAAACAAAACCGGATAAAACCTGGGAATATTTCTTTTACACCGCGAATCTCCGGTTAGGTGCCGGGACATACAGCGTTTATGCTGCGAGCCAGCCAAAAACGAAGGACGAGCTGGGTTCCGGTGCGGCCAATGTCGGGATGGCCCTGAAAAAGCCGTTCATAACCGCAGCGATCTCTCCTTCAGACATTGTAAAAGGGCAGCCGTTCACGGTAACCGGGATAGCAGAGGGAATTCCCCCGGAAGTTCAGATCTGGATTATAGGCGATGCTTATGCCTATACGACAAAAACGCCGGTAAATTCCAGTGCATCGTTTACCTTTACTGCCGATGCGGCAATGTCGGGAAAACTTACCGCAGGGCAGAACTATCTCATCGTTCAGCACCCGATGGCAGACAATCAGTCCGATTTCATTGTCAGCGGGGATTATGTCCGCAACCTGAAACTGAACAATGGCACGAATGTCTTCAAGCTCACCGGCCCGGGTAGCCTGCGGGGCAGCGATGCGGCAGACGCACTCATCGCCGCCATCAGCGATCAGGAGGCAAACGATCACACGCTTACCAATGACACGTATACCATAATCCCGTTCAAGGTCACCGATGCAGGAAGTCCGACGCCCCGGGAAACATCTGCTGCAACTGCTCCGGTCCAGCAGACACCACGGCCCGCCCCGCTCCAGTATGCTCTGTCCGGGGCACTCGTTGTGGCAGCGGGAATTGTAATCTGGAAGAGGCATCAGGATCAGGTTTGAACGGATGGCCCTGTCATACTTTTTTTGGCTCTGGAGAAACGGGCATGATATGTTCTCACCCAAACCATGAAAATTGTATAATATACGAAGGGCTCCGCCCCATGGCCTCGCCGGTGCTCGGTGGGGCAGGAAGGTTAATTGTATTTTTTAGTTACTGATCCGCCGTGGGGGCGTCCCTCCGGGGGCGGCGGCGTTCAACGTACCTGAAGAATAGAGATGATAATCCACTCATCATACCTGAATTTTTCAATTTTCATGGGAACTCCTAACACCAGCCCACAAGAAGTAAGCCGGATTGGAATTACACGACTTCTCCCAGGGTAATAAATTCTGTCATAATCAGCTTTTCGCCATTGGCAAACTATTTGGTATGAAGAAGCGCTATTACGAAATAGTAACGTGAATTAAGGACATGGAATACTAAAAACAGCCAATGCCATGAATTTCGACAATTTTACGAACAAATCGCAGGAAGCCGTTCAGAAAGCAATGGAAATTGCATCGGCAAACCAGAACCAGGCCATTGAGACTTCGCATGTACTCAAAGGTATGCTCATCGTTGACGACAACGTTATTCCTTACCTCCTGAAGAAACTGAATGTGAACCTTGATAGTTTTACCCCTTCACTCGACAGGATCCTCGATTCTTATCCCAAAGTCACCGGTGGGGAGCAGTTCCTCTCAAATGATGCTTCACGAGCCCTTCAGAAAGCCACCACACTTTCCCGGGAATCGAAGGACCAGTTTGTTGCCCTGGAGCATCTTCTCCTCGGAATTCTTTCCGGAAACGACAGCACTTCGAGGCTCTTAAAGGAGAACGGGGTTACGGAGAAAGACTTAAAAACAGCCATCCGCGAGTTGCGGAAAGGTGAGACCGTGAACAGCCAGAACGCAGAAGATACCTATAACGCCCTGAACAAATATGCCCGGAACCTGAATGATCTTGCCCGTAGCGGGAAACTCGATCCGGTAATCGGTCGTGACGAAGAGATCCGCAGGGTGCTGCAGATCCTCTCAAGGAGAACGAAAAACAACCCCATCCTTATCGGGGAACCTGGTGTGGGAAAGACTGCTATCGCCGAAGGTCTTGCACACCGGATCATTGACGGTGATGTACCGGATAACTTAAAGACCAAGCAACTCTTTGCCCTCGATATGGGAGCTTTGATTGCCGGGGCAAAGTACAAGGGAGAATTTGAAGAAAGGTTGAAAAGCGTGGTCAAGGAAGTGATATCGGCTGAAGGAGAGATCGTCCTTTTCATTGACGAGATTCATACCCTCGTCGGTGCCGGCGCCAGCGAGGGGGCAATGGACGCCGCCAATATCCTCAAGCCCGCGCTTTCACGGGGAGAACTGCATGTCATTGGTGCAACCACCTTAAAGGAATACCAGAAATATTTTGAAAAGGACAAAGCACTCGAGCGACGTTTCCAGCCGGTGATGGTAAATGAGCCGGATACGCTGGATGCCATTTCAATACTCCGGGGAATCAAAGAGAAATACGAAACCCATCACCACGTGCGAATCAAGGATGAGGCCATCATTGCCGCCGTTGAACTTTCCAAACGATATATCTCCGACCGTTTCCTGCCTGACAAGGCTATTGACCTTATTGACGAGGCTGCATCAAAACTCCGCCTCGAGATCAACTCGAAACCGGAAGAACTGGAGATCATAGAACGCAGGATCCGCCAGCTGGAAATTGAACGTGAAGCCATAAAACGCGAAAAAGACCAGCAAAAGTTAACGTCCCTGAACGAGGAGATCGCGAACCTGACCGAGGAACGAAACCGGTTAAACGCAAAGTGGCTGTCTGAAAAGGATCTTGTTGAACAGATCCAGTCGCGGAAAAATGAGATCGAGACCCTGAAATTCGAGGCTGAAAGTGCCGAACGCAAGGGGGATCTCGGAAAGGTTGCAGAGATCCGCTATGGCCGTATCCCGGGTCTCGAAAAGACCATAGTGGAACTGAAAGGAAAACTCACTGACCTGCAGAAGGATTCCGCGTTGGTAAACGAGGAGGTGGATGCAGAGGAAATCGCTGACGTGGTCTCGCGCTGGACCGGAATTCCTGTGAGCAGGATGCTGCAGAGTGAAAAACAAAAACTGCTGACCCTCGAGGACGAACTGCACAAGCGTGTCGTGGGACAGGATGAGGCCATCGGGGCGGTTTCGGATGCGATCCGCCGGAGTCGTGCCGGGTTGCAGGACACAAAACGTCCGATCGGTTCTTTCATTTTCCTGGGGACGACCGGGGTAGGAAAGACTGAACTTGCAAAAGCCCTGGCAGAATTCCTCTTCAACAACGAGAACAATATGGTGCGGATCGATATGTCGGAATACCAGGAACGGCATACCGTTTCGAGGCTGGTCGGAGCACCCCCGGGTTATGTAGGATATGAAGAGAGCGGGCAGCTGACAGAAGCTGTCCGGAGAAAGCCCTATTCCGTGGTATTGCTGGATGAGATCGAAAAAGCCCACCCGGATGTGTTCAACATCCTGCTGCAGGTGCTTGATGACGGCCGTCTGACGGACAACAAGGGCCGTACGGTGGATTTCAAGAATACCATTATCATCATGACATCGAACATCGGGTCACACCTCATACAGGAAAACCTGGAACATGTCACTGAGAAAAACCGTGATGAGGTATTCGACCGCACCCGGCAACAGGTGTTCAGAACTGTTAAAAAAGACCATCCGTCCCGAATTCCTCAACCGGATCGATGAGATCATCATGTTCAGGCCGCTCACCAGAGACGAGATCCGGACGGTTGTCGAGCTTCAGCTGGGGATCATCAGGAAAATGCTGGAGAAGAGTAATATCCGGTTCAGGGCAACAAAGAACGCCATCCAGTTTATCGCTACCCAGGGCTTTGACCCGCAATTCGGGGCGCGGCCGATCAAACGGGTGATCCAGAAAACCCTGCTGAATGAATTGTCAAAAATGATCCTGGAAGGAAACGTGGATAAAGACAAGGAGATCGAGGTTGATGAGAAGGGAGGACAGCTGGTCTTTGGCAATACCTGAACCTGCATGCTGTTGTATTGCATTTCTGATTGAGGGATACTTTTTTTCTTATTATATTTTCGGGAGCCTTACCCTCCTTTTAATCTCCCGTGTAATCCGGACAATCTGGGGTAATTCCACTCTAAAAATACTGCAAAACGCATCTCCTTAGGCCGTTACATGTATTGAGGAATAAATATCTCTGTTTTTTCAGATGCTGCCTGCGATGCGGTGAAAACTCAACGGGGAAGAAGAAAGATTCAACAAAAATTTTAACCGCGTTCCCTTCTTTTAAAAAGAAAAATATTAAGAACGCACCCTTCGATCAGGTATTTATGTGCCTCCTGCCAAAGAAACGATAGACTCAGTTCGGCAGGAAGTACCATGAAGGATCTCAGACTGGTTGGTTGCAATTCCCGTTGCCCACCGGGGATTCCATGGTCCGGGTGTCCCGGAAAATAGTTGTGCAGCGTTTCATGCTGCGATACGGAACGGGTATACCATTGAACTTGATATTCATGCGACAAAGGATGATGTCCTCGTGGTATTTCACGATGACAACCTTGTTCGCATGACCTCATATAATAAAACCATTGAGGACTGCACTTTTACGGAAATCCAGGACCTGGTGCTGGATTCAACCGATGAAAAAATCCCGGCATTAGCAGAAGTTCTGGATTCTGTAAACGGGCAGGTGGGGCTGCTCATCGAGATTAAGCACCATCCCTGTACCGGGCAAGATTGAAGAGCTCCTGTGCCACCAGCTCGACAAATATTCCGGGAAATTTGCTGTCGCCTCTTTTGATCCGCGGATTCTGGCATGGTTTTACCGCAAGCGTCCTTCGTACATCCGCGGCCAGATCTCCGGCGGGCTGAAAGGAAAGAAGACTCCCCGTTCTCCAGCGTTTTCTCCTGAAAAATCTGGTTGTCACGCTCATCAGCAGGCCGGATTTTATTGCATATGAGTACCGGTATCTCAACCCATGGATACGGTTTTTCGCGGGGATTTTCCGGCTGCCGGTCCTTGTCTGGACGGTTCGTGATCCGGAGACGGCAAAGAAATTCCGGGAGGCGGGACAGAATTGTATTTTCGAAGGATTTGACTCTAAAAAAGATTTGAGAAACCCGGTAAAAAGGTTTGCGAAAAAACCTACCGGGACCTTCACCGGCCCAGCTGGCGGAGGAAGGCACTCCTGTGGTTCTCAGAACCCCGCCGAAGGTTGGAATAGACCTGGATGATGTCAGCCCGCGTAGTACCTGCAAGAGCATAATCGAGATCCGCAATATCGCGTTCCTCGACAGCAAGACTTGCTTCGAGCGCACCGGTCAGGCTTGCATCGCCCTGCACAGTGAGCGAGTTGTAGAGGGATTGAATTGTTGCATTATGATCAGCCGGTGGAAGCGTTGCCGATTGGGTTGCCCTGCAGCCCGTACCGCTCAATGAGCAGCTGAACTTCGTTGACGTGCATAGTCTCCGATGCTGCAATATTTGAAAAGACAGGCATGGAGTACATACCGTACCATCGCGTGTAGAGATCGTGTGCCAGCTGCTCTTCCTCACGCATGAACAGGATATCGCCTGACTCTCTCGTTGTCAGAGGAGTGGAATCCGGGATGGGTTGCAGGACCGGAATATTTTCACCCGGGCCGCCGGTCCCATAGCCCTGACCTTGCGCCTGGCCTGGTCCGTTCTGTTGTCCCTGCCCGTAACCTGGCCTGGTACTCAGTGCAGGACTCCCCATACTGGTTACTAAAACAGCGATAATGACGATTACGACAACAACGGCTCCCCCGATAAGTAACAGTCTGGATTTTTCCATACAATCTTCTCCCGTGTTTGCATGAGATATCGTGGTATTTAACTTTTCATATTGAAGCAGAATGTGTCTCTGTCATGTGGAATTACGAACCGGAGTGCATGGCACACCGGAAATCAAATATCAGGTGGTTTTACCTTTCATTCCTGCAACGGATGCATTGTACCGTCTTCCCTCCGGTCTATATCTTCAGGAATCCAGCAGCACGTGTGATTGATTACGAGAAGGCCTGTACCATACTTCCCCTCTTTTTTTCACTGCTGAATCTTAGCACTGCTTTAAAAACTGGTATGTTCATACGTAAAATCACAAAATCTGAAACTTCCGGTTAAATTTATCATAGCCGCTGATAAATGAACGAAGAAAAAGCGTTCAGGAGAAGGTGACCAAAATGAAGTATGTTGATGGATTTGTCATAGCTGTACCAGAGAAGAACATACCCGCTTACCGCGAGATGGCGAAGATGGGGGCAAAGGTCTGGAAAAAATATGGTGCTCTTGAGTATTTCGAGTGTGTGGGTGATGACCTTAGTCCCGAATGGACGGGGATAAAGTTCCCTAAGATGATTAAAGCCAAAGCCGGCGAGATGGTGGTGTTTTCTTTTATTGTGTACACGTCAAAGGCACATCGCGATGAGGTGATTGCCAACGTAATGAAAGATCCATTTATGGCCGACCCGAAAAATACGGGCAAACCAATGCCCTTTGATGTGAAGCGCATGGCATATGGTGGATTTGAGGTAATTGTTGAAGGATAGCAACTGAATTCGAAGAAATCAGAATATTTCTTTTCTTCGGATCAGTTAACATTTGGTATCTGGAAATTTCCGGGCAGGATTTAACTGATAAAAGTCTAAATGGGATCATTGTGCCACTGAAGGCAATTGTTGAGGGAAAAACAATCATCGGCCCGGACATTTCCCCGGAGGAATGGACACACCTGAAATCCCGGCATAAATGGGTCTCAACTCATGCGAGAGCATTGTATTGTACCCTTTTGCACATGGATTTGCATACTATTATCATCACAAAATCCGAAAGATCGTACCAGAGCATGAAAACCCTCATTGAAGTCCACAAGGAAGGAAAATATTTCGTAGCAGTCGATCTCCTCACGAATGTTGCCGACCAGGGCTTGTCAGAAGAGGTGGCAGTGCAAAACCTCAAGAAAGGGCTTGAGGAGCATTACCAGCTCCTGATCGAACTGACTCCCCGGGACCACAAGCTGACCTACCTTGACATTGAAGTGGATAATCTTGTCAAAAATTCCTCTGCTGTCAGCTCTTGAAATAATAAAAATCCTCGCCATTTTTGGTTTCAAACCTGTACGGCAGACCGGTAGCCATATCCATCTCCTGCATCCGGAGACACGGCGACTCGTCACCGTTCCCAACCATCCTGAAATTGCCACAGGTACTCTGATCTCTATTCTCAAGCAGGCAAATATCGAGCAAGGAAGATTTTCTGAAACATGTGAAGTGACCACATGAGTCAGCCCGGGCCGAATGGGGACTTTTCGGATTTGAAAATTTTCCGGGCAGGATTTAATCGATAAAAAACAAATGGGATCATTGTGCCCCTGAAGGCAATTGTTGATGGAGAAACCATTATCGGCCCCGACCTGTCCAAAGAGGAATGGACAACCCTGAAATCCCGGCATAAAAAGGGACTCACCATAACGATGGGTTGTTGCGGAGCGCCAGGACATTTAAGGATATCAAAAAAGGGAACACAGCACTTCTACCACGCGGTTGATACCGGATGCAATTATGCAGAGGAGTCCAGGGAGCACCTGGAAATCAAATACCAGATATACCGGACCTGCAAATCCGAAAACTGGGAGACGTACGTTGAATTCCCGGCACCGGACCGGACATGGATCTCGGATGTATACGCAATCAGGGATGGCAGGAAAATTGTTTTTGAAATACAGATCAGTACCATTTCTCCGAATGACCTGGAAGAGAGAGACAGGAAATACCGGAACGAAGGCATTGAATCGTACTGGTTACTGGATAACTTTTTAGAGAGATCAAAGGATTTTGCATCCTGGTATCATTCTCATCTCAACGAAGAAGACGATCGGCTTGGGGAAACAATCCCCTATATCGACGATTCGATATTTGATACAGGTCCTGAAAATCATATTTTCATCGCAAAGGGTATCCGGAGTGTCGGACTGAATGCAAAGAACCAGACGCTGTTCACGACCAATAACCCGGAAATCCCGCTGGCGGTCTGGGTCAGGGAAGTCCTGAAGGGAAATTACCAGAACTATCTCAAAGAGACTGCCGCTGCCTATCACCAGAAGCGCCGGTTAAAAAATCTGGCAGCTCCCCTGCTTATCCAGTTCAGGGAATTTTATCAGAAAATCATCCGCGATGAAACGTACAGGAAAAAGGTTGATTCCTGTTACCGGATCTTTAACGCTGACAAAACATTGCGAAAAGAGAAAGCATTGCAAAAAAAGTTTGATGAGTTCTATTCCGAGATAGACTGGCTGGGAAAGGAATATCATTCTTGTATTGCGGAAAGTTATGGATTGTTTGTGTGGAAGAAAATTCCGGAGAAGGATGTGACAAGGCCGTTTTTCCGGCTCGAATCGGAATTGAAGATCAGGAAATTGCAGGAATGCGTGGAGATGTTCAATCAATGGGAAGCGTCTTTTCATAGTGCATTCGGCAATCTGGAGAGGGAATTCCCCGCTGATAAAAGATGATTAGAAAAAAGAAATTTATACTTGGCATATATTTCTTAAAAGATGTAAATTTCCCTACAGTGGCTTCCGCAAACCTTGGATTTTAAGAACACAAATTTCTTGGATCATATGCTTTGTTCCTTTTTTCCCCATACCCGTTTCCCTCCGCATAAACAAAAATTCCTGGAGTGTTACCTTTTTTTATTATTTCACATACGGACTACTGATCTGCATAATCTGATGTGTTACCAAACCAATTAGAGGAATTGGTCGACCCTTTTACATCACCATAATTTTGTACATCAAAAAATTTCCAATCACCACTGATATTTACTTCATTCCAAAAATGATTGATACCATCGGAACGAATAATTCTGGTTTCGAAACCAGATTTAAGGGCAATGTTATTGAATAAAAACGATAATTCTTGACATTCTCCAGTTTTTTGGTAAGCAATCCAATATGGATCTTTACTTAGCACTATTCCATTTCCGTATTCAACATTAAATTGTCGTATGCGACCTAATTTATCTACCATATACGTGCAATTTTCAAGAGACAATTCTGTTGAATTAACGTCATTTTGTCCAAGAAGGCAACAGTAATTATAATAATCAACGTTAGGGTAATAACAAAAATAGTTTTCATTTCGCTGATAGCCCCAATTAGGATCAGTAAAATCCTTAGTTATCAATTCTGCGATTAACGCCAGTCTTTTCGGATCTCCCTCAAGATAGGAAGTTCTATTTATTATTGAATTAATTTCCACTTCTCCGGCGGTTTTAATAGCCGTTTTATCAAGTATTTGGAATGCATCATCTAACTTCTCATTGTCCGATTTTGGCAAGATTGAAAAAGAACGTTCAGCAAAAATACCGATAATAATACCGAGTGCAAAAAGAAACATGAAAAAAAAGGCTAAATTTATGTTAAAACCTTTTGGCTTTTGATTTTGCATAGAATACTACTATTGAAGATTGGGAATAATAATTAATAACGATGATGTTAAGCAAAACTCTTAGATTGCATTTCATCTTTTCGGAGGTCAAGTCTCAGCGTTAATTGCGAGCGGTTGGCAGAATCCTTCCTTACATTTTTGCATTCATCATCGGTTATTTTTCTATCAAATTGGAGCTTAATAGTTTTTCATTTAATAACTTCTACAAAAATCGCGTTCTTTCGCTTGCTTCATTTCAATATCCTATAATGTTTGAAAGATAAACATTGTAAACAACAAATTCACATTTAAATTCTCCCGAACATGGCAAAGCAAACTAAACTCATTCCCGCAGCCCGACCCTTCCTCAAATGGGCCGGAGGCAAGACCCAGTTACTGGATGAGTTCAGCAAACGTTTACCAATAGAACTGAAAGGGAAAAAGATCACGAAGTATGTTGAGCCATTCATTGGTGGAGGAGCAGTTTTCTTTTATCTTAACCGGAATTTCTCTTTTGATCAGTGCTACATCTGCGATGCTAATGAAGAACTGATTCTCTCCTATCGCGTCATTCAGAAATCAGTAAAAAAATTAATCTCTCAACTGGAAGCTCTCGAATCAGACTATCTAGCCAAGAACGAGAGGAGAAGAGAAGAATTCTATTATGAAATCCGGGATGCATTCAATCAGAAACTCACGGATATCAACTTCAGGAAATACAACGTCGCATGGATCGAACGAACTGCCCAGATCATTTTCCTGAACCGCACGTGTTACAATGGTCTATTTAGGGTAAACCGGAAAGGCGAGTTCAACGTTCCCTTTGGGAGATACAAGAAACCCGACATCCTGAATGAAGATAATCTGAAGGATGTTGCGACGTTGTTGAAGACAACAAAGATCCTTATCGGTGATTTCACGCAGTGTGGGAAATTTGTCGATAAACATTCGTTCGTGTATTTCGATCCACCATATAGACCGCTTAACCAGACCTCATCTTTCACATCCTATTCAAAGAACGGGTTTAACGAGTCTGACCAGGTGCGTCTTGTCGAGTTTTTCAAGGAACTCGACGCGAAGGGTGCGAAAATTATGCTAAGCAATTCCGATCCGAAGAACGAAAATCCCAACGATTCATTCTTTGACGATCTCTTCTCGGAATATTACATCAATCGTGTCCCCGCGAAGCGAATGATCAACTGTAACGGCTCTCGTAGAGGAAACATAAACGAACTGATTATTACAAATTATCCGCAAAAGAAAACGTAACTGTGGTTTTTCTCATGAAACAGAATGACGAAGCCTGGGGGAAAATCTTCGAACGTCTTCATCTGCTTCCTGAGATTGAGCATCACGGTTTTGTCTATGTCAGTGCAGATGACATCAAAGCGGCGAGCGACAAGCGGGAACCTAGGCTCCTTGCAAAACAGGATACCAAAAATTCCCGTCCTGATGTTTTCAAACAGAATAAATTGTCTATCCTTCCTGTTGAGAATGGGAAATATATTATTTTCCGGGATGAGTTGGCGAGGACATATTATCCGCTTGACAAGATTATTGCTGAAATTCCCGCCGAAGAATACAGGCCGGGGAAGGATTATCGGCAATACCAAAGCCTCGATATGCGGAATCTTTCTTCGGAATCACAGGCAATCGATTTCGCGAATCTTGTATCCCTTCTCAAGACCTTTACCAACGAGGAAGAACTTAATCTGACAATTCGTGGAAGACAGCGTTCTGAAAAATTTCTTGTAGTGATTCCGGGAAGTTATCATAGAGCCGAGATCGATGGTGTCCAGATTGAAGTTGATGCAGGATATGAAAGCCCGGAAAAAATCTATATCTTCGAAGCAAAACTCGGACGTGTTGAGGATTTCAATATCCGCCAGCTGTATTATCCATACATGGACTGGTCTCGCAAATCCACGAAAGAGATTGTCCCCCTGTTCTTCATCTATACCAATGGACTTTTCTATATTTTACAATTCGCATTCGGAGAGGAATATGGAGAACTACGCCTGGTCAAGAGCAAGTGTTTCACAGTCAATGAACCTTCAAAGCAACCAGTGAATATGAGCCATCTTATAGCAGAATCAAGGATTGAGCCTGAGCCTGATGTTCCTTATCCACAGGCAAACGATCTCGACAAGGTAATTGATATTGTCACCAACTTCCATACTGCAGGTTTATCGAACAATCGGGCCGTTGCAGAATTTTTCGATTTCGATGAGCGCCAGGGAGATTATTACCTAAATGCTGGGTACTATCTCGGGTTGCTGAAAAGAGTTCCTGGTTCTCACGATTTTGAATTGTCCCGAGAGGGTGAATATATCGCCCGGTCCGATTAATCGTTCCCGGCGGAATCTGTTGCTGTTGAAGCAAATGCTGAAGCGACCGTCATTTTACGAGATTGTTTCCCTGTTTGATTCTTCGGGCCGGGATTTGTCTTTACTGAGTGTTGATGTCCTCGCTCGGATAATTCAGAAGTATGTGGCGTTGAATGAAACGACGGCGCGGCGGCGGGCGTCTACGGTAATGAGCTGGGTGCGGTGGGTGAGCGGTGCGATGGAGTCTGAGGGGTGATTCTGCTATTTTCAAGCGAGTTTGGTTTACGAGAGGGAGTGTAACACTGGCGACGAGGAACCGGAAAATCAAAGATCACTGTTAATTGTGATTAGATATTTTTATCAAATATTATCCTGAGGTACAAACTAACAGCCGGCCCGGTTATGAAAAAGATAATTATTGAAATCCTCCAGAAAACAAAAAATCAAAGGATCAATATTCATGAAATAGATGACGAGCTGAAAAAAAGAGGGATCAGCATTCATCTGTATCATGAAAGCAAGGAACAATTCCTCCACATTATTCAAAGTCTTATTGATGAAAATATCCTTATCCCTCTAAAAAAAGCGACTCTTGTGCAACAATATGGAAGACTCCCCAACAAATATACGATACACAGAAGTTCCATTGAGGATACTTTTTCCCCACTTACGAATGAATATCGTGCGGAGTTATTGTCTCTGGCTTCTCCGATAAAAATTGATTATTATGCGACACATGCTGCACAATATGCAAAAGATCGGGATTTTATTTTACGAATTGACGAATTGATCTGTCAAAAAAATAAAGAAGAACTTACAGTAAACGAACGATCCTACATACTCTTCAAGGATGAAAAAGCGATTTCAATGCCCCAAGATGCAGCGGTTGATGGAAGAACAATTTTAAAAAATCTCAAACTATCGCTTGAAGACATTCAAGCAAAAAAAGTGTATGAACCATTCTTCTATACCGAAAAAAACTTTTTTTCGCTTGAAGGACATGAAACGCGGACCGTACTAATCGTTGAAAATAAAGATACCTTCTGGACTTTGCAAGATGCTCTCAAATCCGGTGAGTTGGAATATGTGAATCTGGTTGTTTACGGCGAAGGACATGCAATAAAACAGAAGTTCGCATATTTTGAAATGATTGGTGGTTCACCTTCCGACAAATATTTCTATTTTGGGGATTTGGACCAGGAAGGAATCTTCATCTTCAATTCTCTTACAAAGCAATTCCCACATTACAACATAAAACCGGCTGAGAATGTTTTACACGTATATCATACACAAAAGCTGGCCCTGAAAACGCACAGCCCTTAAGGACCTTCCAAAAACGAGGGGATTCCTCATTATCTCCCTTCATTGATTTCTTTCGGTCTGAAGCTAAAGAAACAATTGAGAGAATCATTACAGAGAGAAAATATCTCCCGCAGGAAATTCTTAACAAATCGGATATATCGGAGTTGAAAAACTGTGGAATTTTCTGAACGCCATGAGGAAATTGACAAACGTTTAGACTATTTGAAAAAATTTTATCCTTTTTTTAGAATTTATACTACGGCTAACCTCCAAAAACTGGAGTATGATGCCCCATTTCTCGCGATCGATATCCTTACCTTCCTTATCGAACACGGCAGACTCGAAGGCCGTGCGGTGCCTGTTGAGGAAATTGAAGAGCACATTCGACAAACTCTTGAAATTATCTATCCTGGAATTGCGTTCGATGTAAAAGATGTCACAAGATCAATTCTTGGAATGCTGGAGACGGATACTCAGGGAATGTTGTATCAATATCAGTATTTTGATCCTCGTCATCAGAAAACCGTCGAAGAATACATTCATTTAGTAGAATTTGACGTCAAGGAAAGCGCTTATCGAATTACCGATACGGGTCTTGATTTCATGATCAGTACAAAAGAGCTACCGGAAGAGTCCAAAATTTCGATGACTCTGATCCTTTTCGAGAAACAAATAAAAAGCGGTTCATTCAGAAATGCTCTGGCAACGATACGGGAATTAAATCTTGCAGTTCAACTGAAAACACAAAAGAAAGAAGAACTTCTTGAAAAACTCATAACAGGGGGAAACGATGTCGTTGAGGATTTCGGAAAATATTCCCATGACGTTCTTTCACAACTAAAGCATGAAAACGAACTTTTCACCCAAGTAAATATTCTTCTAAAAGGTCTTTCTGAAAATCGGGAGAAAGCTCACGAATAATTCTGAGACTTGCGGTAAATGAAGACGAATTTATTGTGATCAAAAAGATTGCGATTGAAGTCGAACATGGTTATAAAATTCATAATGCACTTCTTAATGAATTTACTGATTTCCCGGAAGATTATGAACGAATTAATCGGATTCGGTTGAACTCATTATTTCAGAAAAGATATCAATTCCAAGAAGCACTTGGAAATCCATATACGGACGAATATTTCGAACGAAATTCACATTATCACTATCCACCCTCTTTTGCATGCAAAGATTCCAAAAAAATTTAATCTTCTGAAAATTTTTGAACCTCAAATAATTACAGGAAGAAAAAATGAAATTATTGACTCCCAGATCGTTGGAAGACTGGATGGGAAAGACTTCAATGGAATCGATAATTGAAGAACGTCAAGCTCAAAATTTTACAACGTATGCAAAGATTCTATTGAATGCGATGTCCCAAAAAAATCCTTTGGATCTATTAAGTTATCTTGATGAAATTGATCGAGATCGATTGGACAAGAAGGAATGAAAAATGTTGATCTGATTCCATTTTTACTCGAATTAAACAACAATTCTGAATTTTGTTTTGCCAGAAAAGATCTGAAAGGAGAAAATTCAAAATCCTTATGAAAATATTTTCGATTTTTCAAATATTCCAATCCATTGGTTGTACACGAGATCAAATTGAAGAATCATTACAGTGGGCTTACAATACCGGGTTTTCAAAGGGAAAAACACTCTAAAGATTATTTCAAAGCCGGAATCGTTAGTAAAAATCGGTGGGAACGATGAAGTATTAGTAACCGATATGATCTTCATCATGGAGTGAAAAAATGAAAATTGAACAAAATAATCTCGGAACAGCTCTTGACATTCTTTCAATTATTTTAGAATCCGGCTCTATATCCAGAACGGATCATCCCCGAGAATTTATGCAATACGATCAGGATTCAGAGGTCCGGGATTCGCTCGATTTTCTTGCCGAAAAACTAGACCTACTAATTTGCGAACAAGATGGGACCATCTATGTAAGTCCGGGAATAAACAACCGGATTTTTTCACTATCGAATACTGAAATAAAGAGAGAACTTGGAGCAGGGTTTGGTAATAACACCATGATGTATACTGCATTTTTCATTATGCATATTATCATCACAGAATTTTACAAAGAAGCAACGCAGGAAACCTACCGTGCAAAACTTTCGAAAATGGATCTTCTCGATTCAATTGACCGCAAGGTAAAATCCCTGATGGCCCTCGAAAATCTGGAAAAAACAAGTGAACAATACCATTTCAACTTCAAACAGATTGCAGATTCCTGGAATAGTCTTCCCCAGGCCGAACGAAAAGATGATTCCGAGCAACTGAGACTAAAGGGAACCAGTTCAAAATATTCGGTTGTCAACCAAATCGTGAAATTCATGAAGAAGCAGGGCCTGGTCGTCGAGAATGATGACGCGATCTATCTGACCGGGCGCTGTAAAGCAATTATCACAGAAGCATATAATCGCAACGAGATTCAGGCAGATATTTCCAGTTTCATCGAAGGTTTGTCGGATTCAAAGGATGGTGAAGATGCCCAAGCTGCGTAATTTACGAATCATCAATGCTCAATTCAATGACGGGCATAATATTTATGAAGATTTTCATATGCCCTTTCACGGGTTTAACACAACCTTTGAATTAGTGAATGGAGGGGGGAAATCTGTCCTTTTCATGTTACTCATGCAGTGTATTCTGCCGAAGGCTGCCTTAACGAAAGATCATCCATTCACAGATATGTTTCGTGGTGGAGATCTCAACCGTACAACACACGTCCTTGCGGAATGGGAGTTAGAAAAAAGTATATCCAACAAAAAATATCTTCTGACGGGATTTTGTGCAAAGCGGAAAATTGCCCAGGATGATGATTCCCGGACCGATGAAATTCAATCATTCAATTACCTCTATAATTACAATAAGAGTAATAATTTTGACATAGCCAGTATACCGTTGTGTAATTACGAAGATAAGGCATTCGTCGTCAAAGACTATTCAAAAACTCTCTCAATGTTGAAGGAAAAAAGTGTTGAGTATGATATCCGTATAACCGAGAAGAAAAAAGAATACCAGGAATGGCTCAAACTATACTCCTTACTTGAGTCGGAATGGAATCTTATCCGGGAAATTAACAAAGGCGAGAATCATCTGAAACCACATTTTGCTAACTATAAAACATCAAGGAATCTAATTGACGGGCTCCTTATCAAAACTATCGAGGAATGTCTGAAAGACCGAGAGCGACTTAATTACGGTGAAAAAGTCGATGAATCTTCCACCATCGCGGATGCCCTTTACAAATCTCAGGAAGCATTGAAAAAATTACAGGAAGAACAAGACACGCTCATCAATTTTGAAAAATTGCTTTCTGAAGTCGGAAATTTAAGTAAGGCGAATGGACACCTAATCGATGCATTCGAATCTTACCGAGACGGAAAAAATCATGCAGCCTCCCAATTCAATGCTTATGAAGCATCAATTCAAAAAAATGAAAAAGAAATTCAAGAAATAATCAACAGGTTAAACGATGCTGATTTGTTCCATAAAAATGTCAGCCGTTCCATTGAAAAAATTTTTCTGGACATTGCAAACGTGCATGTAAATCAAGCAAAAAAATTAAAGGATCAATACGATCGAGAGTTGGCTCCACTTGAGATTGAGATCAATGAACAGAATCATTTTTTGAAATTTTCAAAAGCGGTCAATAAGTATCTTCTCTTGAAGGGAAAAGAAGCAATAATCTATGAAAATGAGAAAATTTTAGTAAACAAAAAAGAAAGCAGGCGAGATCTTTTTGATAAACTCAATCCACTTGGTAAATCACTTTTCGACAGAGTTTCTTATGAAATAACTCAATTAAAAGACCGGAAAATCTCTGATGAAAAGAGTATGAAAGATGTAGAAGCCAAAATTTCATCAAAGTTGAAAGAAATCGGGGGTAAACAGAAACAAATCTCCCTGAATAAAACTTCAATCGATAAATTAAATGGTCAAATTTCAAAAATCATTGGCGAACATGATGAACTTTCGAACCAAAATAAAACCTATCCCCAGATTTCTGCGAGTTTATTTATTGAAGATAAAATTGAGTCCCTAACAAAATATCTTATACAATTGGCGAATGAAAAACAGAAGTTATCTGATGCTATCGATGAATTAAAAGATCAAATCTCACAAAAGAACCTAGAAGAAAACGAACTTAAAACTCGGATCTCATTTGATGGTGAATCAATCAATAGAGTAAAAAATGAATTTGAGGAATTTCAGTCTAGAAAGGAGAAGACACAAAATATTCTCGGGGTCTATGAAAAAAATACCTTGGAGTTTTGTTTAATTTTCCTTGAAACGGAAATCCAGAAATTTTCTGATAATCTGAATATTCACAAAAATAAACACAATGAACTAAATCAACAACTTGACAGCATCCAACAATATGGTTATTCACTGGATGAACCCTTCATCAGATCTCTCAAAATTATGGGAGAACGATATCCTCAATCAGTCAGTGGGGCAGAATACCTAAAAGAACTCCCCGAAGAAAAAAGAATGAGATTCTTGACCTTGTTCCATGGCTTCCAAAAACAATCCTCGTTCTCGACCAATTTTTTAATGAAATTACTCGAACTCCCTTCACTTCTTCCCGTAGAAATTCAAGATGTAGCCCCTCTTATCGTAAACCTCGATATATTGCGTTCGAATCGATCCATCACGCTTGGGGACATCTTCATTCCTCACCGTGAAAGAGAATTTTTGAAGGATGTTTTTGCAAGGGATAAAACGATTTCACGTATTCAAAAAGAATTGGCACACGTTAGCGATAATGTCACAAAAATTGAATCCTCAATTCACACTTTTGCGCAAGATCAATTTGCTCTCCGGAGCTCTCGGAACGTTTTCCATCTGATACCGAATCTGTAAAACGGGCCGAGTTAGAAAAATTAACTAATTCATTAAATGAGCTTGAGGAAAAGATGTGCATAAACCAACAATCTAAAGAAGAAGCCCACGCGAATTATAATAAAACGAAAGACTCAATTCGAAGAAATCATAGAACGGACCGGATTAACAGAGAAAAATCTTCACATTCTCCAGGAATTGAAGAAGAATGAAGATACACATCGAACTCTACAAAAAGACCTTGAAATTATCATTTTTGAACAAAAAGAATTAGAGACATTTCTGCGGTTATTGGAGCAAGAACACCTCAGGTCACAAACGGAATCACAAAAAAGGGGAGAGTTGTTCCGCCAGACCAACGAAATTTTATCCAAATTCTTAATCGAAATTCGAGAGTATCAACCATATGCCGGAATTGAGGGCGCCCCTCTCTTCAAGGGGGACATCAATGAAATCCGTTCAGGATACAGAGCAGCGAAGAAAGTAATTGATGATGCAGATGGAAGTGTTGTCCAAATTGAATCAACAATTGCGTCTGACCGGTCTGCTGTCGACGGATATACACAAGATATCCATGATTCTGGATATTTCTCTAACCGATCTCATCATCAAGAGTCCCGATACCCCCAAATTCTGATGACTGTTATTCAACAACTTCAAGAGAAAATTATTGAACTTGTTACAAAGCGAAATACAGTGAATCAACTTCTTGAAAAAGCAAATATGGAATATCAAATCTTATATCGGAGGTTTATTGAAAAAATTGATCAATATCAGAAATTGACGGGAGAACTTTATTCCCCGGGATCTGAAATTTTAGATTCGACACAGTATGTCTCTGAATTGGCTGAACTGACAAAACAGTATCCAAAAAATCGAAGAGCAAATAGTAAGTCTCAATCATTCAGCACCAGAAAAAAGTTTCCGAAGGGAAAACGATTGGAAAAGGATTTGTGGAGATAAGGGTTCTTGATGCAAATCATCATTTTAAAAATTCAATTGTACACTCCCGCTGATTTGCTCCAGGGACCGGAGGAATTGCGAACTGAACTGGAACGATGCGACCGGCTCGTGAAGAAAAACAAGAAACTTTGTGAAAATATCAAGGAGACTGCGGTTCACAATGTGTCTAGGTTCCGATTGCATCGGAGTTCAAGAATATTATCCAGGTTAGATTGAAAGAAGCCGAAAGTCTTCAGGATGCTGAATCAAATCAACAACATCTCAATAATTTCTCCCAGATAATTAATGAAAAAATCGAAATTCATAACAAAACGATTGACTCCCTCAAAGAAGTAGAAGAAAAAATTGTCAACCAAGCCCTGGGATGGCCAGGATTTATCGTGATTATCTCAAGGAATTTCCCCAGATGTCAAAACTTGACATTGGCGACAAAAACGTGGATATGATCCGAATTAATTTTGATGAATGTATTTATCCGGATGATCGTGCACAGGTCGAAGTTCGTCGTTATATCCAAAATCTCAATAAATTAATCCGGGACGGAAAAATTACCCAGCAAGAACTTCAGAAATCTTACCGGCCCGAACAACTAGTGGCCAGAGTTATGGAGATGGGGAAGATTCAGGTAAAAATCCGTAAGATCGAAGAAGATGCTCAAGGCTTTCAAAGGTGGGACATGATAAAAGTCTCCGACGGTCAGGAGAATACCATGTATATCATATTCCTGATTGCCCTGATGTCGTACATCAGAAATATTGTAGTAGGCCGTTATGATACAAACACATCGAAAGTCCTTCTCCTCGATAATCCGTTCGGGTAACCGGTGCTTTCTATCTGTGGGCACCGATATGGTCGATTCTGAAACGAAATAATATCCAGTTTGATTTGTTCGGGGCACAAGATAAGTTCAAAGATCCGGGAATTTTTGCAGGTTAACTGTCTTCTGACAGAAGATATTTCTAAGAGCGGCCTTAAGCGAGTCAACATTAAAGTAGAAGCCAGAGGGGAAGCGAAGGAGATTATTAACCGTAGTCAGCCTAAATCGATTCTTCAATGGATGGAATCCTTTTAAAAAGAGAGATCATTTCTTTCAATGAAGAGCGGTGATTTTATCAATAATTTTTTCAGAGATCGGGAACTGTTCTACCATCTTCATAAATATGTCTAATGAATAGTGAAGATCCCTCAATATTTTTTATTACTTGACTTGGTTCATACCCCAATTCCGATGCAGTCTTATCCCGGATATTATTGAATTTCACTTCACCTATCGATTCCTTAATACAACTTTCTATCGAATCATTAAACACGGCCCAGTTATGTGCAACTTGAGTTTTAGGGAAATCTTCCTCAGTCGCACCGCACAAGCGGAGATACTTGCGATTCAATAAAATTGTCTGTTTTTCATTCGAAGCATTTCCTTTATGTTTGACATCTCCATCAAAAATCAAATACGTGGGGATAGAGAAACCCCGGAAAATTATTGCTGGCCTGTCCAGGTTGTTTTTTCCGGAAACCGGAACGATAACTATCCCTAGGTGGGACCAGTTTTTCCCCATTATTTCTTGTAATGTCCAGAAAAACCCAAAATCGGACAGACCTTCAACAATAACGACAGCATCAGCAAAAAAGCCCTCATTAACAAGAGAGTTCATTATGGGCATCGCTCTCGCAATAAAACCTTTAGAAATTATATCTTTGGAATCTTCTTTCGACATAGCCGACCCACTCAGTGATTGCGTCATTTAACGAGTATGTAGAAACCCGGCTCTGCATTGGTTTTGGAGGGGGACTGTTTATTTTTCTCAATATTCTTATTTGATTAAAATGCGAAATGTCAACAAAATACGGAGAATGGGTTGCATATATCACTTGGGTATTGGGAGAGCCTATACCTTTTTTAGATCCGACTAGTTGAGAAAATACGCTAGCAAGATATCGGGCGCGAGAAGGATGGAGATATAATTCGGGCTCTTCCAAAGCAAGAATTAAATCTGGACCCGGAAGAGGCAAAGGAAGTTCCGCTTTTTTTCTACAACACCGTCTTCCGATTTCTTTTCGCTTTCGGGTTCTTCTGGTTTAGTAATTGCAAGGTGTTGTAAAAGTGTTAGAATCAATGCTCGTTGTAGTCCGTGTCCTTTATGACTAATTCCTCCCTCAAAATTATCCTCAATGAGTGTAACTTGTGGGGATGGGAGTTGGATATCTGGCACATTTATATTTTGATTCCAATTTAGATTAAGTCGGCAACCAGGGGCATAAGTGCTCAATGTCTGTGAAATCGCCACACCTAATGTTGGTAATTCAGGAAGATTTTCAGAACAATAAAGTTGTTTGGCCCTTGTTTCAAATTCTACACGAAAATCTTGAATATCTTTTCGGGATTTCAATTTTCTCAGAACTATCATATCGAGAAGTTGATCAATTGCTCCTTTCTTTCCAGATAATTCATCGGAAGCATTTCTTACTGCTGGTACAAGGACATATTTCGTCTGATTGTCGAGTCTCCTCCCCCAATATTCGGAGGACCCAAAAATTGAACAGGTTGTTCTTTCAATTCGGTGAGTTCAGGGTGGAGTTTTTCATATTCAACCATTAAAGGTTCAATTTCATCTGCACTCCTCACTCTTATCGACAATCCAGCAAATTCGGCATTACCAATCAAAGAATTCCACATAGTGCTTTTCTCTTTTTTACTCACTCACTTGTCGTAATCTCGGAAAATTTTGATATTTGAGGTAAAGGCGCAGTAATATCGGACATTTCTCCCTACGCCCTAAACCGTTTTGTAACAGTCAATAAAGTCATTTTTGATGAACGGCAAAAATCCCGCTTTTTCATCGGGTTTTAAATCAGAAAAAGTAATTCGAATCTCAATCGGAACATTTAGGTCTCTATTAAAAAAATCATCTTCATTTACGGAAGCTGATAAATTATAAAAGAATTCTATAGCATGTAAATATGAGGATTTACCGGTTCCATTTCTTCCGATTATTGCCGTTAAATCATCAAATTCTAGTTTTCCCTCTTGAATTGAACGAAAATTTTTGATCTCAACGGTTTTAATCTTCATATTATTCTCGCATCCAATTTTACGGTGATTCCCGAATTTGGTTCACCTATTCCTAATCGCGTTCCTCGTCCTTGTGAAGTTCTTAAATCGTTTAACAAATCATTCGCTTGGGCATAACTTCCAATTTTGGATTCAGATTCTTTGCGTGGATTTTCAACTTTTTTACCACGATAGACTACTACGGTCTTACCTGAACTTTCGAGCGCTCGCAAACAAACTGCTCTCATGTAGAGACGATTGAATTCACCTTCTGCAAATGTTTCAGCAGCATTATACGGTACTGTTTCTGAAAGACGTTTTTCCCGTTGATGTGACGAAGGATTTTGTCGATAAAAAACACTCATTCTGTTTGAGTTGAATAACTAACCATTCATCATCATGATTTTCAACGGCTTCTTTAAATTTTGAGAACCAGATTTTTTTTCGGTTTCATTGAAATAATTCGAATGATTTACTTTCTTTTCTTCTAGTCAAGTTCTAATTCCTTAAGCATAAATGACCGAGTTGTTTCATCGAGATCTTAGGTAAGTCTAATCCCATGTTTACCACACTCATATGGCAAGGTTGTTATTTTTTATGAGTTTAAATATGTTGTATAAAAATATCGAGAGGTTGCTAATTTCCTGCGAGATAAATCCTGGATCGTCTTTGCGGTCTTCAGAAATTGTATATTGGAAATTATCAATAGTTGATTTCAATAATTCCCACCCTCCACTCGGGGATTATCCACGCGGCAGTGGTGCAGCCCAAAGAGCATCAACCCTTTTACTTCTCTAAAGAAAAAAAATATTCTAAAATAATCTCTACAAAACACACACGCTACAATCCCCCCGCCGCACGGAATATTTTCGATCTTCCACTTCAACCCCCACATCATGATCCCCCGGATCACATCCACTAGTTCGATGCCACTTGAAGTCAGAATATATTCGCTCTACACCGAAAACGTAATAGAATAAACGCGCCGGATAACAATCCCTTCCACCTCCAACTTTCGAATTTTTTCCCAATTAGGCTTAGCTGCATTCAACCGCCTCGATCCCGAGAGCGGGATGAACCTCCGGGAAAAGCAGGTCTATGACAATTTCCTCAAAGCGATAGATGAGATCATCCACCAAAAACCCGACGTCCTCGTCCATGCAGGCGACCTCTTCGATGTCGTCAAACCCAAGACCCGGGCCTGTTAACCAGCATTTATGCAGGAGCATTCCCGCTGCCTTACCCTTTTTATCCCCAACTCCCCAACAGCCATCTATGAAACTCCTCGCATTCAACGGGAGCCCCCGGAAAAAATGGAACACGGCACAACTCCTTGAACATGCGCTTGAGGGTGCGGAGTCAGAAGGGGCAAAGACCAGATTGTATCACCTGTATGATCTGGATTTCAAAGGCTGCATCAGCTGCTTTGCCTGCAAGCGGGATGGCGGGAAGAGTTACGGGCACTGTGCGGTGAAAGATGATCTCCAGCCGGTCCTTCAGAAGATAGAGAAAGCCGATGCAATCCTGATCGGTTCGCCCATCTATCTCGGGATCACGACCGGCGTTACCCGCTGCTTTCTGGAACGGCTCATCTACCCGTACCTTGTCTATGATGAGGAGCGGTCCTCGCTGTTTGGGAAAAAGATAAAGACTGCCTTCATCTACACGGCCGGGGCAACGGATGAGATGGTGCAGGAGATGGGTATTGACCGGAACGTCAAAGGTACTGAAATGGTAATGGAGAGGATCTTCGGGTCGTGCGAATCGTTCTTTGTCACCGATACGCTCCAGTTCAATGACTATTCCAAATATGTTGCCCCCCGGTTCGATCCGGAAGCAAAGAAGGAACGGCACAAGGAGCAGTTCCCGCTGGAGTGCAAGAAAGCGTACGAACTCGGGGCCCGGCTGGTCAGGCAGGGGAAGTAATTTTCCCGAAAAAGACCCGGTGCCTTCTGCCGGTCACATCGGTTGGCCATTAAAATCCCCCACCCGCACATCCATGTCAGGTTACAACCCGTCACAAAACTCCGGGAACTGGTAGGGTCTCCAGAGCCGTTTTTTGGAAAAAAACATCCTGTCTTTCCAGCCTGATAGAACGCCAGTATGCCGGTGATCCCGGCATCGAAGTTTCACCGGCCAATATCCGGCACCGGTCCGCGGTTCCTCCGGACCAGCTTTATCCCTTCCACGACAACAACCGGGGCAAGGGAGATCAGGAGGACAATAAGCCAGTCAGAAAGTCCGAGCGGGACGGTCCCGAAGACAGCCTGGAGAGGAGCCCATTCCGTGATGAGGAACTGGGTGGCTGCCCCGAACCCGACGGCAACCCAGAGCCAGGTATTCCTGAACATGCCGGTTTTGATAAGAGATTTATTCCGTGAACCGCTGAAGGCAAGGGCAACGAATAACTGCGAGATGACGATTATCGAGAAAGCCATTGTTCCGGCCTTTGCCGCCTGGTCAGGACCTGCAGCAAGGTATCCTGCAAAAACGCCGAACGTGACAAGCGCGATCACGAGCCCGGTGAGGATAAGTTCTGTTGATGACTGCCACGTGAGGATCTGTTGTCCCGGGCTGCGCGGCGGGCGTTTCATCGTATCCGGATCACGGGGGTCCATGGCAAGCGCAAGGGCCGGGGGGCTGTCGGTCACAATATTCATCCAGAGGATCTGGATGGGAGCGAGCGGGCTTGAGAGTCCCGCCAGCATTGCGATCGTAATCGCGGCAAGCTCCCCCAGGTTGCAGGTGATCAGGAACCGTACAGATTTCAGGATATTTTCATAGATGACACGGCCCTCTTCCACGGCCCGCTCGATGCTCGCGAAGTTGTCATCCATGATCACCATGTCACTCACATCCTTGGTCACCTCGGTGCCGGTGAGGCCCATCGCGATCCCGATATCGGCACGGATGATGGCGGGAGCGTCATTCACGCCGTCACCTGTCATCGCGACGACCTCGCCGCTGTCCTGCAATGCACGAACGATCTTGAACTTGTGGTCCGGGTTCACCCGGGCATAGACACGGTCTTTTTGGACTGACGTGCGGAACTCCTCTTCGGACCAGTGTTCCATGTCCGCTCCTGTCACGACCGTTGCCTCCCCGGGACCAAAAAGGCCAAGTTCGGCGGCAACCGCCCGTGCCGTTTCCGGGTTGTCACCGGTGATCATGATGACCCGTATTCCGGCCTCGTGACAGGCTAAAATAGCCTCCTTTGCTTCCGGGCGGGGCGGGTCTATCATCCCGGCAAGCCCGACAAAGACCAGGTGCTCCTCGGTCTTTTCACGATCTCCCGTGACGATGTCCCGGTAGGCAAACGCAAGCACCCGCAGTGCCCCGCTCCCCATCCGGCGAACCGCATCATTGACCTGCTCCTTGTCCCTGCCGGTCAGGGTGCGTTCAGTCCCACCCTGGAGAATGCGGTCACAGCGGGCAAGGAGGATCTCCGGTGCCCCCTTCACAAACGCCCTCTCGTGCTCTTCCACGTGGCAGATGACGGTCATCATCTTCCGGACCGAATCGAACGGCAGCTCGTAACCGCACGGGAAGTTCATTCTCACCTCATTGCGGTCAAGCCCGCCCTTTTCTGCAAGGACAAGGAGTGCTGTTTCCGTTGGATCTCCCGCGATCTCCACGGTCCCGGTTGCAGGATCCCGGGTAAGCCGGCTGGTATTGCAGAGGATCCCGGTGGTGAGCAGGGCGTCAAGGGCTTTCCGGTCAGCCGCTTCCGTCTCCTCCTTTCCGTCTTTAAGAATCGTCCCTGTCGCGGCATATCCCTCTCCCGTAACCATGAAGAACGACCCGTTCACAAAAAGCCTGCGGACTGTCATCTCGTTCTTTGTCAGGGTCCCGGTCTTGTCGGTACAGATAACGGTCGCAGCTCCCAGTACCTCGACTGCGGGGAGCTTCCGGATGACTGCATGGTGTGCGGCCATTCTCTGGACCCCGATTGCGAGCGTGATCGTCACCACGGTCGGGAGACCTTCCGGTATCGCCGCCACCGCAAGCGAGACCGTGATGAGGAATAGTTCAACGGGGGCGTATCCACGCAGGATTCCCAGGACAAAGATAAGAGCCACCAGCCCGAGTGCTGCGGTACTGAGCTGCTTTGCCAGGATACGGAGTTGCTCCTGGAGGGGGGTCTCCGGTTCGGGTTTATCCACCACCAGTTCGGCAATCCGACCGAGCTCGGTCTTCACACCGGTCGCGGTAACGATTGCCCGCCCCCTGCCGTGGGTGATCACGGTTCCCTGGTACACCATGTTCACCCGGTCACTCAGGGGCGTACCCGGGTCAAGGACCCGGTGAGCATCCTTCTGGTCCGGGACGGACTCTCCGGTGAGCGTGGCCTCATTTGCTTCAAGCGCGACAACCTCCACGAGCCGTGCATCGGCAGGCACCCGGTCCCCTTCTGCAATGAGAATACAATCCCCCGGCACAAGCCCGGAGGTCTCAACCGTTACGGTCATGCCTCCCCGGATAACCTGGGAATGCGATGCGGTCATCCGCTTCAGGCTTTCCAGTGCTTTTTCTGCCCGGTACTCCTGGATGAACCCGATCACACCGTTGAGGAGGACGATGATGAGGATGGCAACTGCATCAGCCCATTCACCAAAGAGCCCGGAGATGACCGCTGCGATGATAAGGATCAGGATGAGCAGGCTGGTGAACTGCTGGAAAAAGAGCAGGATCACGCTCCTCTTTTTTGCTTCGCGGAGAGTATTTGGACCGTATAGTACGGAGGCGCCGTTCAACCTCCCCGGGGTCCAGCCCCCCGTCACCCGATCCGAGGGATGCAATAACCTGTCCGGCAGTGAGGGCATGGTACTGCACAGGCTGCAGTGCTGAAGAACCTGGTGGATTGCCTGATGGCTGAAGGTCAGATTTCACGGGAAAACCTCTGAAATACGGCGAGTACGAAGCTTACCTTCAGAACAAGCCCTTACTGTACGGTATCACGATCACACACTCCGGCTTTTGATACCGGTTGCAGCAACCGCAATCCGTATCCAAAACTCCGTAGTTCTGATGTTTTTTTAATAATCCCGCAATGTACTTATTCATTAGCCTCATTTTTCCTTTCGAATAAAACCCGATACCGGCGAAATAATCCCGGAATTCCGTAACCTGATCTGCTGTTTTACCTTAAACCCGTCTCGTGCGAACAGGTGCAGTGAAAATGTGACTGATGCGGGTCTTTGTGATAATGTTAGAGAGAAACCGAGCGATGAGGTAAACGAAAAACCTGTTGAGAAGAACAGAACCGGGTGTCTTTGCCCCACCCTATTCGGAACAGTTTCACCCCGCCCCCCTCCACTTATATCCCATAAAATTCCATACAGAAGTATAGATGCACCTCATCCACATCGCCGACACCCACTTAGGCTTAGCCGCGTTCAACCGCCTCGATCCCGAGAGCGGGATGAACCTCCGGGAAAAGCAGGTGTACGACAATTTCCTCAAAGCGATAGATGAGATTATCCAACAAAAACCCGATGTGCTTGTCCATGCAGGCGATCTCTTTGATGTCGTCAAACCCAAGACCCGGGCTTACACCACCGTGCTCGAAGCACTCGACCGCCTCCAGGCTGCCGGGATCCCGTTCATTGTGATTGCCGGGAACCACAGCATGGTCAAGACGCGGTATACGACCTCACCCTACGAAGTCCTCACCTACCACCCTTCGAAAATAACAGCGGCCTACAGGTTCCGGTACGAGAAGGTGGAGATTGGCGATACGGTCTTCCACCTGATTCCCAACATGCTCCGCGTGGAGGATTACCGGACAGCATTTGAGGAGATCGAGCTGGCTTCCGGCGGATATCATAATGTGCTGGTGACGCACGGGCTGGCGACTACGATCAAGGACAAGCGGCTTGCTACCGTTGCCGAGCACGAGCTGGACAGCACGATCCTCTCGGACCGCTTCGATTACATTGCGCTCGGGCACTACCACAACCAGTGCCAGATCACGGACAATGCCTGGTACTCGGGCTCCACCGAATACTTTACGTTCGGTGAGATTGGGGATACCAAGGGAGGGCTGATCGTCGATCCCGGGCGGCACGAAGTGCTGCCACCTGGACCTCCCGCATACACCGATGATCGATCTCGGCACAATCAGATGTGAGGGAGTGCACCCGGGCGATATTACGGATGAGATTATCGACCGCGTGACAAAGAAGAACCTGCCGAAGTATGCGATGGCACAGGTAACGCTTGACGGCATGTCCCGGGAGCACGGGAAGGGGATTGATACAAAAGCCCTTGCCGGGGTAAAAGAGCAGCTGCTCGAACTGAAGATCCGGGTGAAGAGCCAAGATGAAGAGTCCCCGGTCCCGCTCCAGCAGGATGTCCGGGCCATTGATTACCTGCAGGAGTTTTCCTCGTTTGCCGCACAACAGCAGCACCTCACGGCAAAACAAAAGGAGTTCATCGGGAAATGCGGGTATAAGGTGTTACAGACCGTGATGGACCAGCACCGGGAGACTGCTGAATGATTTCAATTCAAAACCGGGCCCGGTTTTCCGGGAATTCTGTATTCAATAGAAATCATCCAGATGCATATTACCCGGTTTTTTGGATACAGATGCCCCCCTCTTGCACCACCAGTCCCCCATCGGGGGACGGGGCGCAGTGCGATTGGTACGTCAGAAGTACGGGTAATACGTCGTCATCGCAACCCGGGGTTGCCCCAGCGGCGGGGGCACAGCCCCCGAGAGCGCTCTTGAAAATTCTCTCATCAGGGGGTCTATCATGATCATCGACCGCCTCGTGCTGAAAAATTTCAAGCGGTTCCGGGACGAGGAGATCCACTTCAAGGACGGCATCACCGGCATCCTCGGCAACAACGGCACCGGCAAGTCAAGCATTGTCCAGGCTATTTTCTTTGCGCTCTATGGCGTGCAGGCAACCGGTATTGCTGCCGATTATATTGTATCGTCCTTTGCGTCCCCCAGGGAAAAGTGCGAGGTACGCCTTGACTTCCGGATCGGCGGCGATACCTGCACGGTGCTCCGGACATTTAAAAAAGGAAAAACCGTAACCCACGATGCAACGTTTCACAAAAACGGGAAACTGATGGCCACGGGTGTGAGTCAGGTCGAGACCGAAATAAAGCGGACGCTGGGTATGGGCCCGGTGGATTTCAAAAATACCATCTACGCCGGCCAGAAAGACCTCTTAACCCTGCTCGAGAATACGCCCGGCAAGCGCAAGGAATGGTTCTTACGGGCTCTCGGGATAGATTTCCTAAAAAACGAGAGCGAGAAGATCTTAAAAGATAAGGTTGATGCAAAAACCGCAGAACTCCAGCGAAAAGAGGGCGAGCTGGCTGCGATGTCAGGCCAGCAGGACGAGGCAGAATATGCCTCTTTGCAGGCATCGGTTGCACAGTGCCATACAACGATTGCAGAGCATACAAAAATCAAAGAAACGCTTACGTCAGCCCGTGCAAAACTCGGTGCCGATATGAAACTTCTCGAAGAGAAGAAGACCACCTGTACAAGGCTTCTCCAGCAGCAGCAGGCGCTCCGGCACGAACTGGATACGGAGTGTGCACAGGTAAAAAAGCTCGAAGCTTCACTCGCGCTCATTGCTGACGAGGAAGCCGAGTACAACCGGATCGAAAAGACCGCGTGTTCCTATACAACCGTCCGGCAGCGGCTGGACGGGCTCCGTGAGAGAAAAGCCGAGTACCTCCGACTTACCGCTGATCTCGGCTTTGCCAGCCGGGAGATTGCCGACCTTGCTGCCCGGGCAGAGCGGCAACGGGCGTTGATCAGGGGACTGGATGCGGATGCAGAAAAGAAAGCAGAGTTCATCGCCAGAGTCCGGGCCGGCCTTGGCACTGCACAGGAAATTGCAGAGGACCGGCTTGAAGTAGCCGTCAGTTACCGTCTCGCGGAGATAAACCAGAGGACCGGTACGCTCGCTACACAGCAGTCGCACTACAAGGAGGAGCGGGAGAAGATCCTGGCCGACCAGGAAACGATCCGGAATGCCGGGGCGGATGGCACCTGCCCGCTCTGCCGCCAGAAACTCGGCTCACATTTCGGGAGCATCGATGCCGAGTTTACCAAAAAACTGCAGGAACTTACCGATAAAGCGGTTGCCGGCCGTGAAAAGCAGGAAAAACTGGAAAAAGAAAAGACTGCCATTGAATCCCTGAAACCGTCCCTTGTCCAGGTCCGTCTCCTCTCGGACAAGCTCCGCCAGAAACCCGCCTGGGAATCCGAACTTGCCGAGCTTGAGGCAAAACGTGAAAAGAAGGAAAAAGAACTCCAGACCATCACCAAATCCATTGCTATTCTGAATTTTTGTGAAGAGGAGTACCTGGCATGCGAACGGGAGACGGCGGAAGTCCAGAAAGTGCAGCTCCGTTATAGTGAGCTGGGGAAAAAGATCGGGCAGGGGATCATGACAAAACAGCAGCTCGCCGAACTCCAGGCCAGAATTGGGGAAAGGAACGACGCTCTCTTAAAACTCACCGGTGAGATTAAGGCAGCAGCGTTCGATCCTGCCGAGGCCAAAAAGCTGGAAGCAGCAGTTGCAAAGACCGAAGCAGACCTGCGCAACGAAGAAGTCACCATCGCCAGTACCACAAAAGACCTCCGTTTTGCCGAAGAGAAGATTGCAGCATATAAAAAAGCCGCAGAACAGATAGCCTTGTTACAAAAACAGGCCGGTGCCCTCAAAGAAGAAATTGAGCTCCTGAAACTGACCCGGAAGGTCATTTCCGATTACGTGATCTATCTCATGCAGGTAGTACGGAGCCGGCTTGAGGGAGAAGTAAGCCGGATCATCGGTGAGATCACGGGCGGGCGGTACGAACAGGTGCTGCTGGACGAGGACTTCAACCTCCTCATCCGCGATATTGACAATGACTATTCCATCGAGCGGTTCAGCGGCGGCGAGCAGGACGATATTGCCGTTGCCCTGCGGATTGCGCTCTCCCGGTACCTGGCCGAACTCCACCAGGTGCATGAGAGCACGATCCTCATCTTTGACGAGATCTTCGGAAGCCAGGACGAAGAACGGCGCAGCAGCCTTTTGACAACCCTGCGGACACAGGAATCGCGGTTCCCCCAGATCCTCCTGATCTCGCATATCCCGGAAATGCAGGGAGAGTTTGCCAATACTCTTGTGGTTGAAATGGGAACGGACATGGTAAGCAGGGTACGGGAGGCCGGAGATTGAACAACCGCACATCCTACGAGGAATCACTAAACCTGGCGCTTCAGAAGATCGCAGAACACATCCCCATCGATCTGGTTGAAAAGTTTGCCCGGGCCAGCGGGATTACGCGGGATGATATCCATACGATCTCCCCGGCCCCTTCAGGAATAGTGAGTGCGGTCGATGCGAGCAACGCATGGATCACTGAGGGGGGAACGGTCTCCATCACCGCAATCCGGGCCGCCCGGACAACGTTTGACGGCATGGAACGCTCCAACCGCTCCATTACCCCCCTCACCCTTGTCACCATTGGTCCCGGCCACCGGAACCATGAATTTGACGAAATCTACCTTGACTGTTTCGGAGTCCCGCCTCACAAAGGTCTCGACAACTCCGATCCCGAACGGGCCTCGGCCATCCTCCGCGATACCCTTGAGTACTGGGTCACCCTGCAGACGGCAAAAATCCTGCCGGAAGGAGCTCTTCTCCTCATTGACGGTGCACTGCGGGTTACCAGCCAGAACCATGAACCGGTTCTTGCCGATATCGTCAGGACTGCACGGGAACGCGGTATTCTCCTCGCGGGAGTCGTCAAGCGGACACGTGCGATGTGGGGCAGGGGACACCCGCTCCTCCCCGCGATGGGAGGTCTTGTGGAACAGACTGGCATCACCGGCCCCTGGTGGACAAAGATTGACCCCCACCTCCTTGACCAGAGTGAGTACCGTCAGGGGAGGCATGGCGAGATCTACATCGCATCGCTCCACCCTAAAGTGAGCAGGCCGATGAAAATAGAACTGCCCAAAGGGACCAGTGAGGAGGACGCAGCTGCAACCATGCATGCCCTCGCCGCATGTTCCGGTGATGGCAGGATCCCCGGCTATCCCTACCCGCTTCTCGATGCTCACCGCACGGTCACTATTGACCAGCCGCTGGTGATGCAGGTACAGCAGGACATAAAAGCCGGCCTCTCGAAACAGGGAATACAGAATAAGACATTTGAAGACCTCTTTGGTGATTTACATGGCGAGTTTGAACGATATTGAACCAGCAGATACCACAAAATTCCGCCTGATTGGCAGGAGCGTGCTCTCGTACCGCTTTATTATCCCCCATTCAGCAAAACTGTTCGTCGGCGACATCCTGAAGATCACCGATACTGCCAAGGGGTATTCATTCTATGCAAAGGTGAGCGACCTTGTCCATGCAAGCAACTTTGCCGATGAACGCTGGGACACCCGCCCGTTCAGTGAGCACTTCTACGGGCTTGGAGAAGACGTGTTTATTGAGGTCGTTGCAGTCCCGCTCGGGTTTGTCGATGAGAACGGGATCTTCCGGAAACCCCGCACGGTCCCGACCAAATTCTCTGGCGTCACGATCCCCGAATCCGGGGACTTTGCATTTCTCAAAAAAGTCATGGGGGATATCGAAGTCGGGGTCATGAGGACCGGGCAGGGCGTCCTTAAGGACCTGCCGGTCAAGATCCCGAGCAGGGTCCTCCCGCAGCACATGGGCGTATTTGCAACCACCGGCATGGGTAAGAGCAATTTCATGAAAACCTTCTGTGCCTCCTGCATGAAGATGCAGAAGTTCGGCCTCCTGATGGTCGATCCCCATGGCGAATATGTCCGGGGCGGGCAGTCCAGCACCGGGGAGCGGACGCTCGGGCTTGTCCACTACAGTGCCGGTATGGACGGCCTTGCCGTTTTTACCATCAGTGAACCTGACCGGAAGAAATACTCCCTCAACAGCCTCTGGCTCGACTACAATGATTTCCGTATGACTGACCTTGGCCTGCTGTACGATCTCTCGCCAGCCCAGTGGGACGTTGTCGAATCGCTCGATGAATTTGCAGGAAACGAGATAATCCCGTTCTTTTTGAAAGCAAATGTCGGGACGCTCCAGGATGAGGTGAAAGCAGACCGGTATACCGGACCATTCCCAAAGATTGCCGTAAAACTCGCATCATACCATCCCGGTACCCTTGAGGTCATCCAGCGCAGGATTAAGAACATTGTGACCGGCAACCGCAAATTCTTCCGTGAATCAGGCTCCTGCGTATCGGAAATTCTCCGGTACCTCCATGACAACAAAGTGGTTCTCATAGACATTCCCCGGATGGGTGAGCGCAGCGAACTTTTTGTCCTTTCCATGATCACCCGGAGGATCATGCAGGCCCACCGCACTTCCGCAGAGGAGTTCGGGATTGATACAGAACCCACCGAACAGAAAAAAGTACTCATCACTATCGAAGAGGCACAAAGGGTGCTGGGGGCCGGTGGTTCAAGTACTCAGATCTTCCGTGAATGCGCCATGGAAGGCAGAAAATTCGGTGTCGGGCTCTGCGTCGTCACCCAGCAGCCCAAGAATATCGACCAGAAAGTGCTCGCCCAGATCAACACCTTTGTTGTCATGGGTCTTGGCGACCGGGGAGACCGGGATATCATCATGGGCAGCGCAAAGCAGGATTTGTCAAAAATGGAGATCGAGATCCAGACTCTCGACCAGGGAGAGGCAATCATCAGCACCATCGGGATACCGTTCCCGGTCAGCACACGGATCCATAAGTTCGAGGATTATGTGGACGGGCTCAACCGGGAAAAGAAAACGAAAATTACTGACGGGCTTGAGACGGGCTTCTGAACCATAACGGACTGAACAGGTTACACTCTAAAAAAATTTTTCGGACAATTCATGACATATAAAAATCCCTGAACCACGGGACGTTTGCATCATTCCGAAGATTACTGCAAGTACGTGAGAACCCACAATACATGACTTTTAAAAATGAGGAATTTTACCCTGAAAAGACTCAAACATGATCAGGTGTACTTTTACTTCCACTCCCACCATTTGTCACGGAACGTTCCGTCCGGCATTATTTCCAGCTCGAAGACAAGGGCAACATTATTGAGTCTGCTTAAGGATGGAGACGCTGCCTGGGCATAGCGTACTCCACGCATGTTCATACCTGCACCTTTTCCTGCGACACTGATACCGGATCCATGGAAAATCACCTTCTCTCCCTTCGTTGTCGTCATAATTCCATTCCCTTCAGAATACATTCCACCCTGGGGTCTTTCCCCTGATTTGATCGTGGCAATAAAGGTTACATCGATGCCAAGGATCTTTCCTTTTGATTCCATGGTCCTTTCAGTCTTCAGCTCGCCTGAGTGGTGGCGGCGTATGATGCGCTGCCCGACAATTTTTCCGGTTAATTCGCCGATCATTTCACCGATCATGAAGATCACAATCTTCTTTGTGATGATATTCAACTAGAAATATATTTTGCTCAGTGCCAAAAAATGAGACATGCACGATGTATTCATTGCCGTTATATTCAAACCATGATGGTACCCTTATGTTCTTTGAATAAGATGACACCAGTATTTACGATCCATACCAGGGACTCCCATACCGGATAAATGAAACTTCCATTGCTCATGGGTTCATTTTCCCGTTTTTACCATCCATGGTGAATTCACGGTAAAAGAGCGGAGCCCGGGCAATAGCACTCGATCTGAAGAGTCAACATTCACTAAAAGATTATCAGATCCTGTATTACAGGCCCGGGATGCGACGCGAGAGTTCGGCCCAGTCACTGCCGACTGCCTTTCTGATCAGTTCCTTTACTCCGGAAAAAACAGAGGCGGGCATCACCATCTGCCAGATCCGGGTCATGTTCTCACGATCATCATGCCCGATTAAGGGATACAGCCATGCCACCAGTTCAGCGAACCGTTCTTTGGGAATCGTGCTGGACATGATGCCGATTACCTTGCCCTGCTCGGGCTTCGGGATGCGTTCCCTGAAGATCCGGTAGAGATGGGTGTCTTCTTTGTCAAGGTGCCATGTGAGATGAAAACGAAACGCTGCAGTGGCCCGGGCAGTTTTTAAAGGATCGTGTTCGGAATATGATACATTCAGTTCGTTATATGCCGCGTCAAGGCCACGGTGATCTTTCACATAGGCTTCGGCAACCAGGGGCGCGACATTCTCGAGGGCGGGAAAGACAGCTAACTCTTCTCCATGGGCATGCCAGACCAGTACTTCGTTAAAGAACCGGAAACGTTCAATAGTAGCATCGAGACCTTTCCTGCCCTTTGCCAATTCCAGGGCGGCTGCATCGATGCGCACCATATCATTCCTGAATGCATTATGAATCGCCAGTACTGCATCAACAGGTTCTGTCATGAGATTCACAATACTCCCCATCCTTATAAAATTATTCCCGGTCTGGACATGAGAGATGATAGCACCCTGGGTTTCACCTGTCCGATGCAATTTCAACTCAAAAATCCTCAAAATTGCGATAAATTTGTGTTATTGAAAAAAATAAATATTATATATTATAAGATCATTTAGTGACATAAGGAACTGGCTTATTATTGTCCATTTTGAACCTGAGGGGAATTCATGAATTCAAAACTACATAGCGAGGACGGATTCACCGGCCTTGAAGCAGCGATTGTGCTCATTGCATTCGTTGTCGTCGCGGCGGTGTTTTCGTATGTTGTTCTTGGTGCAGGATTTTTTACAACCCAGAAAGCCCAGGAGACAATATATAAAAGTGTGGAGCAATCGACCGCAAACATTCAGCTGGTAGGCAATGTTTATGGATTATCAAATGACACGACAAAAGGAATCAGTGAAATACGATTCTCGATCGGTCTTGTATCGGGTTCCCAGTCCCTTGACCTGTCAAAGCTTAAAATCGTCTTCTCGACCCCAACCACAACCCCGATAGTTCTGACATGGACCGATGCAACAGCAAGTACCGCAGCATTTACTGCCAAAATAAATGGTGCCGGCAGTAGTGTGAGATCTATTGATTCAAGCCAGCAGGTTGAAATTGATTTCCTCACTGAATATGTTCCGGCAACTACCAGGATAAATATTGAAATTCACCCGGTCGTGGGTGCTACATTGCCATTCTTAAAAACAACACCCGCAACGATTAGTGGCACCAGTATTCTCTACTAAAACCTTTTTTTAATGTTTCTGTCGGGTCTAATCCAAGCTCATGAGTTTTTGTGCAAACACCTGACAGGCAAGCAGGTGGCGGCGATCTTGTTCGGATCCACTCCATGCAGCGCTGTATACCATGAGGAGAGCATTATCAAGAGCGGCATAAAAGGCAGTATCGTCATCCTGTACCGGGACCGGCTGCCGTGCCAACAGGGGGAAATCTTCTTTCGTAAATGTCTGGAATGTCATCGGGCGGGGAAGTGAATTGTGCAGAAGTGCAGAATGTTCCGTAATGATACTGAAAGCCCGCATCAGGGATGTTATGGAATCAGGGTTCTCTTCCTCCACCAGTGCGGTCTTCGAGATCTGTTCTGCATGCTCATAATTACCCTCGGCAAACCGGATAAATGCAAGCGCTGCAGCATGTGCGGTTTCTGGACGGATAGTGCTGAATTCATCACGGGTCCGCCCGACATACGTCTTTAAGGAGCCGCCCAGCTCCATTCCCCGGGTCACTGGAGTACCGGGTGCGCCGAAACGGTACTTCAACCGTACGAGTAACAGGGTAAGACTTACTGCATACAATATCTCAAGAACTACCGTTGAGAAGATATCTGTCGTGATAGAAATAAAGATAAAAGAATAAATTGGCGTTGAAAGTGCAACGATATCTTTTTTAGGGCGGATCCAGGCCAGGTACGCGAGCGCCCATGAAGCAAGGACACACCCTGCAATGGAGATCCTGAAGTCGAACGGAGCACCGCTGATCCAAAAGATAATTGCCAGCAATGCGCCACCAAATGAGAACAGCGGAACGGCAAGCTCCAGCCAGGCGTATGAAGTGTCTTTTGCCTGATGTTCTGGTCTTGGGGTATCTGGGGAAATATCTGCCATAGAATTATACCTTACGGGGAGGATTTTTCACGTATAGGACCATGAAGGTCATTACAATACAGGAAGTATGAGGAAGATAAGATTATGATTTTTTCATTTTCCTGATGGAAACACAATTAATCACCGGGTCTCCGGTGACGATGTACCTGCGGATAACCTGGCCGACGACTTCAACAACATCATTTACCTTCACATCTTCTTCAGGACTGGTAAACATCTTGACCGAGATTGAACCTGAACGATCTGCAACAGAGATACTGGGGGCGGTTTAAGAACCTGGAAATACACGCGTTCCACCACACCTTCAACCCGGACAGGTTTTCCCGACCATGTTCTCGTTGATCAGCTTGATCCGTACCGTTTTTGCCTGCGACTCATAGACCGGAGTGATATCGGCATACTCGCTGCGGCTCATGTAATTGAGAGCGACGGGGATCACAAGGAGCATGAACAGAACCGGGATGAGCCAGATAAGCTGGGACCGGACTTCAGGGCTGTATAGTGAAGCAATAAGTAAAAAAATGGTGAAGAACACAAACACCGCAATTGCGATGATTGAGACCTTCACTTCGACATTTCCGATCTTCATCGGAAAGAATTATTGACCGTTAATCTACTTCAGTGCTGCGATCTCTTTGCGGAACGCAACCCAGTAGATGACACCGACGAAGAATAAACCTCCGACGATGTTTCCAAGAGTTACCGGTATAATGTTTGCCGTCCACATGGTGACCCAGTTTATGCTGGCATTGATCTTCGTTGGATCTGTAACGAATCCCTGGGTAAAGATACCTGCGGGGATAAAGTACATGTTCGCGATCGAGTGTTCGAACCCGCTTGAAACGAAGGCCATGATTGGGAACCAGATACCGAAGAACTTCCCTACTGCATCATCAGCACAGATACCGAGCAGGATGGCGAGGTTGACAAGCCAGTTACAGGCAATTGCTTTGAGGAATGCAGAATAGAATCCCATCATACCTACATACCCTACCTTGGCACCTGCGATTGCGATCGCTCGCGAACCAAATGCAGTAACGGTTCCTACACCTGCTGCATCAAAGGAGACAAACGGACCATTGCACAGATATATGCAAATACAACTGATCCGATGAAGTTTCCGATGTAGACCATGACCCACAGGCTGCATGACCTGCGCCCAGGAGATCTTGTGGATGAATGCAGCCATCGGGGCAAGCATTGCATCACCGGTAAAGAGCTCAGCACCCGTAAGCACGGTGATAATAAGCCCAACAGGGAATACGGCTCCCAGAATCAACTGTGACATACCAGCTGACGCGAAACCACCAGGTACGGCATCAGCGGTAATCTGCGCTGCCGAATAGACGATTCCTGTACTGACACACCGTTGCAAGAGCGGCACCCATAGCGATGTATGCGCCTGACATGAATCCACGAAGGATCATGTTCCATGCTGGCAAGCCAACTTTGTACTTACCTGCATCTCCTGCCTTTGCGGTAATTGCTACCGGAGGATGAAACACCATTCTCTTAAACACCTCTGAAACGTTTCCACCTATACCAGCAACGTATTAAATCACTTTTTTGTATAGGTCAATTTACACTCTTTTGTGAGAGTTATTAATAATTTTCGGATTGTTTGCCAATCGGGGGATATTAACAGGCACAAGAAAAAATAAAAAAAGATGACTGTTAATGATATATAGTTAATTTTTTTCAATATTTAACTAATTTAAAATTATTCTATGAACTGAAATCCTTCATTATATTCTTTCTGGTAGACACAATTACATGTAATACGGCAAACGCGCAACTACCGGAAACTACCTGCAGAGATCGGAAGGAAAATTTAAGGGTTAATTATACTTATTTTCCAGATTTGCCCGAAAAAAGAAAATTACTAATCTGTAATTAATCAAGAGCAGGATTATTTCTGGTCTGTCTGACAGTCGATAATGTGTCGGTCTTTTATATAAATCTCCAAACTCTTCAGAGACGCTGCTTTTTAACCAAAATCATTTGGTGGATCAAAGATCCGTTCCATAACAAATATAATTCCAAACCGTTAGACAAAAAAAGGTATACAGCCAAGTGGATCTATGGATAAAAATATAAAAATTCTGCTAATCATTGGGATTCTCGTCACTATTATCCTCCTGTTTGTCAATATTTACGTTGCAGGAATCGCATTCATTCTCTTCATCACACTCCTGATGTCATTCTTGATCATGCAGGATTCCCAGGGTGTGCCGGAGATTGCGGTCTCCCTGAGCGATGATGCGAAGGCTGTACTCATCACCAATAAAGGAAACTCAAAGGCGCTGAACATCCATGTCACCCTGGTACCGGCGAATCTCGAATTTGATATCCCCGTTCTTCTGGAAGATGCAACTCATAGGATTTCCCTCTCAACCATGGTAGAAGAGTTAAAAGTCGTAACAACGTATGAAAATGAAAAGGGAGGATCGTTTTCCATTTCATCTCATCTTTCGGCACTGGGTGGAGAACCGGATCCCTTAAAACCGATGATTCCCGTTTTTAACTGGAAATGATAATCTCTTTTTAACCTAGAGCCAATAATCCGCGTGATACTATGCGGGCAGAGACATATCCGATATCGCTTTTTTTAGTGCCGTTACCTTCTTTTTTTCCTGCAGAATAAGAAACTACCCAACCATGAAAAATTAAGGTAAAATATACTGGTAAAACCGCCATATTACCATCATCGTTTGAAAGAAAGGAGATCTGCGGAGAGCGGGAAAAATTTTGCCGGATCCCGGATTTTAAAAAACCAAAAAAAGAGATGTGATTATTTGGGCAGGGGATTGAACACGTTCTGGTAGATCATGTCGCTGCCGGTATTGGACAACCGAGCACGCTCTTCTTTTTCCTCGACCATTGCCATGAGCGGGAGTTCCATGTTGACGCCGGGCACGTGGCCGAACATCTTCTCGAGTTCGACCTGCTGGGCGTGCATGAAGAGTGCATTGGGGATCTCAGCGGGACAGAGTTCCTCGCACTGGCCGCAGTTCACGCAGGAGTCTGCGATGTGGGCAAACCGGATGAGGTGGAACATGAAATTGGGCGGGAGTTCCCCGGGTTTGACATATGCAGGGTTCTTGGTGGTGCAGTCCTCACAGTAGCAGATCGGGCATGCCTCGATACACGAGTAGCACTTGATACAACGGGAGGTCTCTTTCATGATCTTCTTCAGCCGGTCTTTTCCTTCTCCCAGTGCCTCAAAGTCATGCTTGCGCCACTTGTCGCCAAGCTTCATCATTGCGCCTTCAACTTTGCCACGGATCTCAAGACCCTTGGGGTTTGCTGCATCTGTAGCAAGGATACCGGATTTTACGGCACTGTTTAGGAGGTTTGCTCCCTTCTCACTGCAGACTTCAACGAAGGTTGCCTTACCGGCCTTATCGCCGATAACACCCCAGTTGCCACAGGCAAGATCTGCCTGGCGGGGGATCTTCATCTTGCAGCGGCGGCAGTTGGACCTTCGTCCGTAACCGGCCTCTTCAAGCTCATCGATGGAGATACCCTTGTGTCCGCCTTCGTACTCGATGATGAACTGGCCCTTGTCGATCTCTTCCTTGTGAACCTTGTCCGGGTCGACACCGAATTTGTCCGCAATCATTTTGCGGGCAAGGATCGGGCTGACCGAGCCACCACAGTTGACACCAATCATGACCACGTTGTCAAGGTTGATCTGCTTGCGCTTGGCAAGTTCATAGAACGCCATTGCGTCGCATCCCTTGACCGTGACCCCGATCTTCTGGATCTTTGCGCCGTCAAGGTATTTCTTGACAAGTTTCGGGAGCAGGAGTGTGCCGCAGTGGAGTGAACCGGCAGTCTGGGCCAGGTCCTTGGCGTCCGTGATGAGCACGGGCTGGGCATCGTACAGGTCAGTGCCTTTCTTGACAGCAAGGACGGCATCAACTACCTTTGATTCGAGTGCGTGTTTCCAGAGTGCGGTCACAGCGCCACCGAGTTCTGCTTTCTTCTTGATGTCAGCGTCGTCAGTCCATGCGTAGAGCATATCGCCTTTCTTTGCCATGTTACTTCGCCTCCGCAATCTTCTCTATCCGCACAGCACAGGCCTTGAACTCCGGAATTGACTGCAACCGGGTCAAGTGCGTTGTTGGTCAGCGTGTTGGCTGCACATTCCACGTAGTGGAACGGGATGAAGGCTACACCTTTCTTGATGTTGGGTGTGACCCGTGCACCTATCGTGATCTCTCCTCTGCGGGTGACGGCCTTGACCATCTCTTTGTCCTTGATATTGAGGGCTTTTGCGTCCTCGGGGTTGAGCTCAACCCAGCCGGTGGGCTCTTCGCGTTCGAGACTCTCGGAGCGGCGGGTCATGGTACCGGTGTGCCACTGCCAGATACAGCGCCCGGTGGTCAGGATCAGCGGGTAGTCCTTGTCCGGAACTTCAGCCGGGTATTTGAACTCGATTGGTGTGAAGATGCCCAGTCCGTCCGGGTGGGTGAACTTCTCCTTGTGCAGGATGGGAGTTCCCGGGTGTTCGGCTGTCGGGCAGGGCCAGTGCAGGGCTTCGGGTTTCTCGAGCCGTGCATAGTTCATGCCACCGTATGACGGGGTAACCTTGGAGATCTCAGTGAAGACATCTTCGGCGCTCTTGTACGGGAACTGTTTCTCGAATCCCATGTGTTTGGCCAGCTCGCAGAAGATCTGCCAGTCGGCCTTTGCCTCGCCGGGCGGGTCCTGGGCTTTTCTCCACTTCTGGACACGGCGCTCGGTGTTGGTCTGCGTGCCGTCTTTCTCGGCATAGCAGGCTGCCGGTAAAACAACGTCAGCAAACTTTGCCGTCTCGGTCAGGAAGATATCCTGGACTACCATGAACTCGGCACTCTTCATTGCCTTCTCCACATGGTGGAGGTCGGGGTCGGAGATCATCGGGTTCTCACCCATGATATAGACGCACTTGACCTTGCCGGGCTCGTCAGCAAGTACATTGATCAGCTTGGTGACGGTCAGGCCGACTTTACCCTCGGCTATCTCGCATCCCCATGCGTCCTCCATCTTCTTCTTGTTCTCCGGGACGATGACTGCCTGGTAGCCGGAGTACACGTTTGCGAGCGCTCCCATGTCGCAGGCGCCCTGCACGTTGTTCTGTCCACGGAGTGCACAGATACCGGTGCCGGGCCGTCCGAGGTTACCGGTGAGCATCTGGAGGTTGGCGATCGACTTGACATTGTCAACACCGGTCGTGTGCTGGGTGATACCCATGGAGTAGAGAACCGCGGACTGGCCGGACTTGCCGAACCATTCTGCCGCCGTGATGAGGTCCTTTTCGGGGATACCGCTGATCTTCGAGACGTTTGCAGGACTATAGGCGTCCTTCATGACGATCTCTTTGACCTTCTCGAAATCCTTGGTCCTCTTGGCGATGAATTCCTTGTTCTCCCATCCGTTTTTCAGGATCTGGTGCATGAAGCAGTTGAGGATGGCAACATCTGTTCCGGAGTAGAACGGAAGGTACAGGTCAGCCTGCTTTGCCGTTGGGGTGAACCGCGGGTCAGCGTAGATGACTTTCGCACCCTTCGCCTTGGCCTGCATAACGCGGCGACCAATCAGCGGGTGGGTCTCAAACGTGTTGCTGCCGATAATTAAAAGACACTTGGAGTCTGCAATATCAGCAATCGACTGGGTCATTGCACCGGACCCGAACGCACCGGCAAGACCTACCACCGTCGATGCATGGCAGAGACGGGCGCAGTGGTCGATGTTGGGGGTCTTTAAAACTGCCCGGGCAAACTTCTGCATCAGGTAGTTCTCTTCATTGGAGACACGGGCTGATGCAAGGCAGGCACTCTGTTCGCCCTGGTACTTCTTGAACTTCTCGGCAATCAGCTTGTATGCCTCGTCCCAGCTGGCCTCGACAAACTTGCCGTCCTTCTTGATGAGCGGTTTTGTCAGGCGGTCCGGGCTGTTAATAAATTCTGCGGCATAGTTGCCCTTCGGGCAGAGCTTGCCGTCGTTAACCGGGTTGCGGTGCCAGGGTGCTACGCCAACAACCTTCTTGTCTTTGACAACAAGGTTGAAGCCGCAACCGGTACCGCAATACGGACATGTGGTTGGTATGTAGTTCATTTCCATGTTCTAACCTCGAACAAAAAAATTTTGGTTTGACCCTATTTAAACCTAGTGAATTTTGTGCCAAAAGTGATTAATAGCGGTGGGTTCCAAGAATTATCAGGATCATGTAATAAAAAGGCTCCCGATTAATAAAATCTGAAAATTAATCTATAATATTTGATATCCCGTAATAAACAATCACGGTCGCGCACACGAATGAAACGATTACGTATACCACCCCTGCTTAAGGATATTGTCCAGAGCGGTCTTGTGACATGTGACGGGATAATTTTTGATTACCGGGATGCATGCCCGTTGTGTGGCGGGAAACTTTCCGGTTATGATATGAAAAAAAAGCAATTTGCAGTCATACAGGAAGCCGATGAACACAAACCGGTACATGTTTTTGTCAAAAGGTTCTCCTGCCAGGAATGCAACACGATCTGTTTTGCTGATGAGCCGTTCTATCCGGATACGAGGATCGGCTCACCGGTTATCGATCTCTGCAGGACACTCGGCACAATTATGCCGTTCAATCGTGTAGCGGCAAACCTGCTGCAGCTCGATATAGTCATTGACCGTGGTACTGTCCGGAATTATATGCACAGGTCATTTCCGGATATTCCGACTGCGGATCTCTTCGGGATACACCTGCCCGTTTCGATCCTTTCACTTGCTGACCTCGCTACCCGGTTCGGAGAGGGGAGCCGCATCCCAGGGACAGAAGCGCTCGCTGCCTGTGGTTTCCCATCCGCATACCGGGCAGCGCCGCACACTCCCCGACCGGCTGAACAGGGGGAGGAGCGGAAGGAAGAGAAAGACAAAGAAGAAAGGCAGGCCGGCCATCCATAAAATTACCGTAATCACCAGGGATCCAATAAAAAGAATGAGGCTCATCTGCCACGGTTTTATCATACTTCTACCTCATGCTGATAACAAGGGGGATAATTAACACAAGCGCTCATGCACTACCAGTCCGGTGCCAATCCTCAGGAACAGCTGCTCCGTAATGCCAGCTCCCGTACTGAAAATGCAGGCAGGGCATCACCATATGATCCAAGTTCTTTTGTGAGATCAATCCCACCCAGTTCTTTTGAGAACAGGTGCGCCCCGATACCCCCGACAAGTATCTGCCGCGCAGCAGTATCAGTCGCGACCCTTTGCACCTGATCGCAGATCAAACCCCGCTGTTTTTCCCAGAACTGTTCGGCAATATGGTACGCGCCATCTGTTCCGATCTCGTCAAGATCCGCACAGACAACACGGGCCAGTCTTTTGAGAGATGCGTCCTTTGTCTTTTCTTTGCGATCAGGAGCATCACAGCTGTAATCTTCCGGTGTGATATGACCGAGTACCAGGTGGGCATCGGCACTTCCGGCAAAATATTCTGAACTGGTCAGGGTTTTTTTGCCATGCAGCAGGACCGATTGCAGCAGGACTGCAACATTTCCCCTGAGCATTCCCGTATAGATAAGATATCCCTTCTGGAGCCTCAGGAGATCGGTGAGGCCCTTTAATGATTCAAAGCGGGCTAACGGGATAATGTCAGCAGTCGTGCTCCCGATGTCGAGAAGTACTGCATCAGGATATTGTGCCCGGAGGTAATCGGCTGAGGCAAGCCAGTTTGCAGCCGCCAGCTGAGGCACTGCACCGTTATGGAACTGTCCGTCAGTGCCGTAAAAACGGGCAGACGGAAACGCGTTCCTGACCGCATTCACAATAAAAGAGATGCCCTCCATCTTGCTGTCAAAACAGTCAGCAAGTTCACCACTCATCACAACAGCCGCCTGTTTATCCGTTGTAGTGACATACCGCTTCAGCAGTGTGGTGATGGGAGCATTTTCCCACAGCGGGCAGTAATGGATATGAACACCATCGTCACTGACTACTTTGAGGTTGGCACCCCCGACATCTATCCCGATCATAGCTTTGAGACCTTTCCGTTGGTGTCAAACCGGACACTTCCGGTAAGATGGACCTGGTCCGGCCCTCCACCCTTCGATGCTGCAACAAGGATATCAGCAATCTCTTCTTTCATACATGCCGTGATACCGACAAGACTGGTGGTAATCCGCGGGTTCACATCCACGACATATACCCGGTCGGCGACCACCACATCAATACCACAATATCCCTGGCACCCCAGCACCTCCACCACGTTTTTGGCCACTGCAATAATTTCTTTTTCGCGTGCAGGATGCACCGGTGTTTCACCGCCACGATAAATTAGTGCTCCGTCACATCCTGTTTCAATAAACTGCCGGTTCACTGCCAGCACCAGCGGGGGTTTCCCTGAGAAATACATGCAGGCATCACCCACTACCCGGCTTGCCACGATGCTTACAGAAAAGTGCTCCCCCTCAATATAGTGTTGTGAGAACTCATCTTTCCCGGGGGAATCCACAGATACCCTCACGCCCTGCGCGCCGCAGCCTTTCACGGGTTTGATCACCTTTTTCCCGGCGGATGCTTCAGCAGGCACCGGTATACCATGTGAACGCAGGATTTTTTCCGTCCCGACCTTGTTGGCACAGAGAGCGACCGTCATAAACCCGCACCCGAGATTGTGCGTGTGCTGCTCAAGGATCTGCGTGTACCGTGCGAGGACATGGTCCGGTGCGATTACAAGTCCCATAGTACAGGTCGGGGCAATACGTTCTATCTCTGCACCAAAGTCCCCGTTTTCAGGCAACACTACATCGTACCCGCAGCGTTCAAAACTCTGTTTCAGGACGGCGAGCATTGCAGCACCTTCCGCAGCAAGCTGGGGATCATGAGCTGAGGCATATTCAGCAAGCAGGACTTTCATTACTCATCTCTTTTGCGCTGAAAGAAAATTACCCTATCCGATCGGTGAACTATTTGAGGAGTGCGGTCATACGTGAATGCACATGAAACCCTCGATCCTGCTGACCAATGATGATGGCGTGAGTTCTGTCGGGCTCTGGGCCGCGTACGAAGCTCTTGCACCGATTGCCGATGTGACCGTTGTTGCCCCGGCAAGCCAGCAGAGTGCGGTTGGCCGATCGATTTCAATCTTTGAACCATTACGGGCAAACCGGATTATCATAAATGATACCCCGGCCTGGTCAGTGGCCGGAAAACCCACTGATGCAGTCATAATCGGGCTGTATGCACTCAGGCTCAACCCGGTGCTTATCGTAAGCGGGATCAACATCGGTGAGAACCTCTCGTTTGAATCGATAATGACCTCAGGGACGGTCGGGGCTGCCCTGGAAGGTTCCAACCAGGGAACAAAAGGTATTGCATTCTCACTTCAGGTTGAAGACCAGGGTGACAAATTCGATGACCCGCGGCACCATGGGCAGAACTTTGATGACGCAAAGCGGGTAGTCCGCGATATTGTATCCCGCATTCTGGAACGGGAGTTCTGTCCTCATGCAGATGTAATTAACGTCAATATACCCTCCGTCGTGAAAGGAGGATACGAAATCACCCGGCTCGCCAGAAAGCTCTTCGAGACCGGTGTTGAAAAACGGTTCGACCCACGGGGCAGGCCATATTTCTGGATCAATGGTCCGCTCCTTGAGGATGCAGAAGAAGGAACTGATGTGCATGCCATCCGTAAAGGAAACATCTCAATTACTCCCATTACGCTCGACTGCACTGCATACGCGGCAGAAAAAGAAGCACAGGAAATTTTTTTCCCGTAATTGTTTTTGGTGCCGGAGAATCCATTTTTTAAAAAAACACATAGTCCACTGTGAAAAATCGCAAAAATGATAGGAGTGACGCTTCGCTACACGTGGATCACCTGGGCGATGTTCATTGGTCCTTGGTCTGGAACCCGTCCTCCCATCAGGGAGGCTATCGTAAAAAAATGTATACATATCACCTGGATCGGGCTCCCTGGTCGCTGGCAAAAACACACAGTCCGTTGTGTATTATTTAAAAAAATTCCAGCAAAAGACCACCATAAAAACGGTTGGGACAGATATTCATTTTCAATCCCGGATCCGGAAAATAAACAGACCGGTTTTTTATTAAATTTCCCTGCCATTTATCACCAGTATTAATTATTAAAAACTGATATCTATCTGGTAGATGGACGATTCAGCAGAAGCTCTCACAGCCGCAAAAAGGGCAGCAGGATACCGTGCTGCAGACATGGCAGAAGATGGTATGGTCATTGGTCTTGGTACCGGTTCTACGGTTTTTTATACCCTCGAACGGTTATCCTGCAGGATTAGCGAAGGGTTAAAGATTTCCGGTGTCCCGACTTCCTACCAGACCGCACGACGTGCAAGGGAATGTGGCATCCCTCTTACAACACTGGATGAGGAACCTGTACTGGATCTCGCGGTGGACGGGGCAGACCAGGTTGACCGGCACCTTTACCTTATCAAAGGCAGGGGTGCAGCGCTTACCAGGGAAAAATGCGTTGCAGCAGCCGCGCTCCGTTTTATGGTTATTATCGATGAACCAAAGATGGTCTCTGACTTTTCAGCACCGGTTCCTGTTGAAGTGATTCCTTTTGCCATCAGGCCGGTCATAACTCATCTTGAGGATCTGGGTTGCAGGGCAGTGCTCCGGGAAGGTATTAAAAAAGACGGACCGGTCATAACGGATAATGGTAATTTTGTTGTAGATTGCGGGTTTACTGACATCAATCGGCCTGGAGAACTCGAGGAATCAATAAAATTGATCAACGGAGTTGTCGACAGCGGATTGTTCTGTGGTTTTACAGAAAAGACAACCGTAATCGTTGGAAATCAAAAAAAGTGCAGGGTGATTACTTCAGCTGATGTAATCCCGTAACTTCTGAACAAGGGCAAGTTGTGTAGTTGCTTCTTTCTTCTTTTCTTTTTCAATGCTGTCCATGATTTCATGAATGGGTTTGGCCAGTTCGTAAATTTTAACCGGTCGCCCTTTACTCTCAGCTTTGCTTTCACGGCTGTTGATCCAGCTCTGTTCAATCAGGTAACGCATAGCGATGCTGACTTCAGGCTGACGAAGATCCGTTCCCCGCTCAATCGCACGTGAAGTAGCTTCGGGAGTGTTTGCCAGAAATACCAGTACCTTTGCAACATTTCTCTTGGTTCCAATCTCAATGAGAAGATTGGCAAATTCCTCTTCTTTTTCAGTAAAATACATCACGTTTTCGGTTCTCATGCATCACGTCCAGTATATGTGCGAATATCTACAATAATAATTATCCAACTATTGTTATATATAAAGTCTTATTGTTTGTCAATTAACAAAATGTTTATATATTAAATCTAATAATCAATGAATAAAAAATTAAAAATATTATTAATGATACGTTGATCTTTTATCATTTATTAATTAATCACCTTGTTAAGATGAACATCAGATCAGACCCAGACTCCGCAGGTCGGACAGGATTTTAACAACGGCTTTCTTTGCGTCATCCGGTTCCTTGCCACCGGTGATGATCAATTTTCCGGATCCAAAAAGAAGAACTACAACTTTTGGATTATCCAGCCGATACACGAGTCCGGGGAACTGTTCAGGTTCATATTCAATCTTATCCAGGTTGAAACCGACAGCAATCTTGTTCAGGTTGATAGGTGTTGCAAGATCGGCTGAGGTTACGATATTCTGAATTTTGTAATCAAGTTTTTTCGGGATTACGATACCAAGCTCCCGCAGCTTGTTACCCAGGATATTGAGCCCTTTGCTCAGACTATCAATACTCTTTGCACCAGTGAGAACAACTTTGCCCGAACCAAAAACCAGCGCGGCTATCTTGGGGTCCTGCATCCGCAGCACGACACCGGGAAATCTTTTCTTGTTGTATTCGGCACCATCAATCCTGGACGCGATCTCGGGTAGATCCAGATAATCAGTCACCTTTGCAGAAGCAACAATGTTTTCAATTTTGAGGGAGTCTTCTGGTCTGACTTTCATATTACTACCTTCATATTAATAAATGTCACAAAACAGTATTTAAAAAGGTGGGTTATATACCCCGTGTTCGATGCACTTTTCAAAGTCCTGTCTATCAGCAGGTCATCGGCATGCACGTATACCGGAGATTTTTTTTCATTCTGTGACTATAAAAATGATAAAATGAAGAGGGACACCAGGGTTGAATGATGACCCCGTATCATATAATAGAGAAAGAGCGCATGTTTCAGCGGAATTCTCTTCATACAAAGATACATGATATGAAAATATTCCTGATTTGTGGAATGGATGGTGATCTTATTTGCGAATTCCAGCTGTCCCGTATCCCGTTGAAAGCAAAAAAGGCGCGCTGTTGAAGCCTGCAACGTTTCTACGACAACTAAAAAAAATCCTGTGAGGTGCACATAATAACAGTTTTTTAGGATAAGGTCGGGCTCAGAAGAAGAAAACAATGAAATCAGCAGGAAAAGTGATGGGGGATTATGGAAAAAATCACCATAATTAGTTAATCGTATTGTCGCCAGGTGTGTTCACATTTGGTGCAGCGGAAGAACCGGACCTCGCTCTCATCAGCCGCACGGAGCTGGCGGAGCCACCAGATAGCAAGATTGTTCTCGCACTTGGGACACTTGATCTGGATGGTAGGCATAGTCTTTATCCTTTCTTCCTCATCATCTACGATCATGATCTCCTTTTCCTTGCGCTTTCTCTCGTGTTTCATCTGGTCAGCAACTTCAATCTTCCGGATATACCCGCATTTCCGGCACTTCAGTTGCCCGCCAGAAGAAATTAACAAACTTTTGCACTCAGGACAGAACATCGGTATAGCATGCGCAAGCATAGGAGATTAACCCTCTTGTCGGGGAAAAACATGCATCATTCAGGTTTATCTGCACTGATATTTTGTTTCATCGTGTGAAAAACGATAAAAATCCACCATATATTGTGCTCCTTCAGAATCCTTTTTTTGGTATCGGGTGAATATTTTAATAATGATCGAGTATCTGGTCCTGATCTCCTGTATTGGATTTCTTGCATTCCTCATACCCGGTCGTCATCGGAAATACGCAGCTATAACCGGATGGACATTCATTATCCTGTTCCTGTTTGCCGAGCTGCCGTATTATTTCTCATTAAATAATTTCATGTATCCCATCATGGCAGTCCTGTCCGTGCCATTCCTGTTCATTACCGCAAAATACCTCCTTGCTGAAAATGATAGTGTAATGCACCTCTCACGTGCAGCAGCTGTCGCATTCCTGATCTATGCCCCGTTTGAATATATCCCGGCTCTGGGGGACTGGCTCATCGGAATAGTTGTGGGGCAGGTTGTCTGGATGCTCAATGCCTTTCATTACCCGGTTACCCTTGCGGACTGGAATATCGCTTCAAGAAACACATTCCGGGTCGAGATTATCCTTGCCTGTACCGGTATCCAGAGCATTGCAATCATGCTGGGTGTTGCAGCAGCAGTACCGACCACGATCCGGCAGAAGATCTATGCGTTCCTTCTCGTAGCCCCGACAATCTATATCCTGAACATTTTCCGGAACGTCTTTGTTATAACTGCCTATACCGAACAATGGTTTCCTTATTACCCGGAAATTGCCAGCAACGGTGAGTGGGGATACGAAAGTTTTTTCTGGGCACACAATGTGATTGCTGAACTGCTGGCGCTCGTTTGCCTGGTGCTCATTGCCTACGGCCTTTTTACCATTACACCAAACCTGGGAAAATTTGCAGATACCCTCTACCAGCTGTATACCGGTGAGATCAGGAAAGTGTTCGGTAAAGATACATAATTCTCTGCATGGCAGAAAGGTTTGTACAAACGGCAATAATGATCACTGAGGCGAATATAAATCCCGTGATGCCCCCGACAATCAGGAAAAGAAATGTTTCGGGTCGACCGAAAAATCCGACACCTTCAAGCGGATCATCAATTTTACCTTCCACTTTTTCCCGGTACCCGATTTCTGCATAGACTACCGGTTTTATGAAAGTATTCATCAGTGATCCGATAATTGCCAGTGCGACAATTGCAAAATCGGTGAACGGAGGAACCGCAATATACTGGCTCACTATCGGAATACCGGAAAGTCCGATACCAAGCAACACGAGTCCGTCCACATATTTATCGACAATCCAGTCAAGCACTGCCCCGAAGTTTGAATGTGAATCAGTTTTCCGTGCCACACTCCCGTCGATAAGATCAAAAATTGCAGAGAGGATCAGTGCAAAACTGCCCAGGACAAACTGGTGCCGGAAGAAGAAATACGCACAGGCAATGCCGGCTAAAAGGGCAAGCATTGAGATCTGGTTGGGGGTGATCCTGAGCCTGACAAAGACCTCTGCAACCGGCTCAAGATATCGGATAAATCTTGGGCGGAGTGCAGTAATATTCATCCTATTTCATGAGGATGCAGGTCATTAATATTAATTGTCTTTAAGTCAGCCCGGACGTATCCTGGTATGTAACCGGACATACAATCAGCCCGGAGTCCTTATCGCTTTTCATCGTCAACTTCTTTAAATCCCCCGCCCAATCTAACCGTACTCAGGAGTTGTAATGGCTGATACTATGGACCGTCCTCATGTACTTATGATGTCGGAGATTACTGCGGACGGAAAACTCACCCTCAAAAAAGGAGCGTCTTCCAAAATCCTCATGAAATACATGTCACATGAAACCGAGATACTTCTGCATACGACACGGGCCGAGTATGATGCAATTATGGTCGGAGCCAATACAATCCGTATCGATAACTCCTTTCTTACCGTGAGGATTGTGCCCGGCAAAAGTCCGTTGCGCGTAATCCCGTGCAGCATGGCAGACCTCCCGCTCGATGCAAATGTACTGGGTCCTGATGCCCCTACTGCGATTGCAGTCTGTGAAGCAGCCCCAAAAGAACGAATCACCGCTATCAGGGAGAAAGGAGCGCATGTTATTGTTGCCGGTAAGAATCATGTTGAACTGCCCCTTCTCTTAAAAATACTCAAACATAAATTCGGTGTACATAAGCTGATGATTGAAGGGGGACCTACCCTGAACTGGCATATGCTCCATGACAAACTCGTCGACGAGATCCGGCTTATTCACCTGCCATTTATTGTAGGAGGTTCTGACACACCATCACTTGTCGGGGGAATGCACATCAATTCCGAGGATGAGATGATCAGGCTGAACCTTAAGAATTATTACATGTGCGGGAGCAATCTCGTGTCAGAATTCGACATTCTGTATCAAGAGGGATAACCGTGAACGGGATCGCAACACCTCCGGCTGGAGACCAGAAACGGAATAATTCCGGCATAAAATGGTTTTTTATTATCCTGGCCGGTATCATTTTCATTACCGGCCTGCTCATTGCGGTATATTACTTCTCCAACGCAGACCAGATCGGAGTCAAGGTTGTCCGTATGGAAGGAACGATGGTGACCGGAGAGGTATCGGATGCAGAAACAATCGGCAGTGAAGTTGTTGGCGGAGAGCTCAGGGACGCTGCTGATGATCCGATGGTTGAAGCGATTGTACTGCGGGTGAACAGTCCCGGAGGTACACCGGCAGCAGCCCAGGAAATCATCCGCGATCTTGATTATGCAAAGTCAAAAAAGCCTGTTGTCGTCTCAATGGGAGATCAGGGAACATCTGCAGCGTATTATGTCAGTGCCCATGCAGACCGGATCTACGCAAATCCTGACACATTCACCGCCGGAATTGGGGTCATCTGGAAGTTTTCAGACATCAGCCGCTGGATGGAAAAAGAAGGATATAATATCAGTATTGTTAAATCGGGCGCAAAAAAAGACATGGGAACAACATCCCGTCCGATCTCTGAGGATGAACAGATATACGCCCAGCAGATAGTCAATGAAAGTTTCGAGACCTTCATCACCGATGTCATAACCCAGCGACCAATCGCACGATCTGACATCGAAGACGGGAGGGTTATCCGTGGTGCTGATGCAGTCAGGTTACACATCGTTGATGAAATCGGAAACCTGAATGACGCGATTAATGGTGCCAAAAAAATTGCACAGTCACGTTACTAGATCATCTGGACAGGGTCCGCCTTCATATACTCCCGGCAGACCGTAGTTGCGTAATGCCCGGGAGGCAATGAAAATTTCAGCCGTATATTATTTTTGTCAAGTCCGGACTCAATTTCAGTTTTCAATACGATTGGCCGCCATGCGCCATCGAATTTTGTATGTACAAACGTTGACGCGGATTTGAAATCCTCTGCGGTAATGTTAAAATTTTCAAGAAGGGCGACGAGCGCCAGCTCTCCCTCACTCTTAGGCTCAATCGGTTCTTTGCCCGGCATGAGAAGTGCAATAGTGCACCGCCCGCGCCGGATGTGGAGGGAAACGGCATTGCTGTTGGTTGTGGTGACGGTATCCATACGCCCGTTGGCAAAAATCAGGCGGTCGCCGACAAGAGGATCGGTCAGGGTGTGACCATCGTCCAGCCGCTGGCTCAGGGCACCGTTGAACAGGTATGACTGGAATGCCGAGACAAACATTGACAGGAGTTTTGGCGGCAGTTCCAGAAGTGCCCCGGGATAATCGCCCGGGTGTGTATGCAGGTAATGGAGCATCGCACGTTCATAGGACATATGAACCGGAAGGTCATGCAATGCTGCCGGGATATTCCGGTTTTCTAAAAATGCAGTACGGACAGCCCGGACATGTTCGGGTTCACCGGGAAATTCTTTTCCTATATACGTCACTACTGCCTGTTCAAAATCACGTTTCAGGATCCATTCCCCGACAAGGTGCGTTACCGGACGGATTGCCCCGAAACGCTGGATCCCGAAATAATTGGGGATTCCCTCGCGGATGGTCTCAGTAATTGTCTGTACACGGGTTTCCAGGTCTGCCGGATCTGCATCCCGAATGGTAATATCAAACCGGTTGCCCTGGAGGTCTCCTAAGGAGAGTCCTTCATTCACCTGACCCACCGGTTCAAGGGTAATATCCTTCAGCCGTATTTCAGATACCTGTTCTGCGGTCACCTTAAAAAGAGAGATCCTCTGCTTCGTGATGGCATTCCGGTCTTTGGTGCCTGCCCACCCTATCCGGCGGTGACTGATGCCGAGGCGTTTTGCAATTTCTTTGATTGCGTGCTGGAGTTCCCAGTTTGTCTTTGTGAGCGTGCAGATGAGATAGGGACCCTCTGTCCCCCCTTTTTCCGGCATCGGTATCTCTTCAACAATAAAATCTTCGGGGACTGTACGGAGTTTTCCCCCGATCCCTTCAGCATCACTCGCGTAATACTTCATGCCGAGCAGGAGTTCAAGAGGATAGGTGCTCTGTTTCATAGGAGGGTGAGGGCGCCGGTGATCTTATCGAGGTCTTCGGTCTTTGCCGGCCCAAGACCGAGTGCAGTGATCGTGCCCGGGGGGATCTCGGTCATTCCGGCATCCTGGATAAGGGATGAAGAGATTCCCGCCCGTTCGGCAATTACCTTGAGTTCAAAGAGCGTCCGCTCGTCATTTGCCTTGAGAACTACTTTCTTTTGTCCTTCAGAAAGCCAGGCTTTCTGGAGGGATTTGTCAGCATTATTATATGCACCTATGGATGCATGCGCTGCCTGTGCGCACCGCTTGCCGCAGCTCATCTTCACATCGTTCCGGATGATAAGGCATTGTTTATACCGGAAATCAGGCTCGTATACCATTGTCTGGTATTCTTTGTCGCCACCAGTCAAATAGGTATAGTCATCAGAATCACTTGTTAAACATTTTTTATGGCAGCAAGAAAAAATGCCATTTTATGAAGTCACCTTCCCGGAAATGCCCTGATGGTCATGAAGCCTTGAAGTGCTGCCATATTAAAATCACAAAAGACAAAGTTCAATCCTGGCATGCAATCAGCTGGCAGAACTGCCCGGTCTGTAAATTGATGCTGATGAATTGAATCATGCACGAGCCTGGGAGATCTGTCAACAGAACACGAATATGAACGCCAATGTTCACTACCATCTATGGTTGCATTTTTTACAACGCCAGTTGGGATTTCCAGGTTCCACAATGCAACCCCCTAATTCAATTTTTCCAGCAGCCCATTCATAGTGCATATCAGGTGAAGGGAAACCATATTTTATTGGAATTATTTCATCAGTAGAATTACATTTCGGGCATTTTTTTGGTTTTCTCATTTTCCCGTCAACTACATTCTTCATTATACATCCATAGTATACTCATAAAATAAATTGAATCAATGGTTTGTGCCAAAATTTCTCAGTTATAGTATATTCCAAGCACGCCTCCGACCGTTAAAACAACACCAGCAGCCCATCGTAACTAAAACTGATCATTCACGCCACTACAAGATCCCAATTCAAAACAGAGAGGAAACACCGGGAGCGTTTCATTTAAATATTCTACATTGAGAATATTATAACAATGGAATATCCTGATCCGCAGATAAGCGAGCGTGAAGCAGCCGTCCTCGGCCTGCTGTATGAAAAACCGCTCTACGGTTACACCATCGAAAAGATCATCGAGGAACGGGGGATGCGTCATTGGACGGATATCGGGTTTTCTTCAATCTATTACGTATTAAAACGGCTCGAGGGGCGGAACCTGATTGCAAGTTCCTGCCAGCAGCAGGAAGATAAACCCTCCCGGAAAGTGTATACGATATACGCAGGAAGGCAGACACCTCATGAAAGTGAAAGTCCGGTCATTACTCTCACAGCACAAACGGATTGCATCACCGTTCGATCTCGGGGTGGCCCACCTTCATCTCTTATCACCCGAAGAAACGATTACCTGCCTGCAGGAGCGTGTAACGGCACTCGACCATGCGATTGAGCATATTACATCACACCGGGCTCATCATGAAAAAGGTAATAAACCATTTTTTATCCTGGCACTTTCTGATCGTGTTCTCGCACATTTATGCACGGAGAAGAACTGGGTTGAAAAATTCATTGAGGAGGTACAACAGCATGCCTGACCAGATACAGGTCAATGATACTGCAATAATAAAGGTAGAGAACCTGAAACATTCCTACGGGGAATTCAATGCAGTTGACGGGATTAGTTTTTCGGTTAAAAAAGGTGAGATTTTCTCATTTCTGGGGCCAAACGGCGCCGGCAAAAGTACCGTAATCAACGTCCTCATCACCCTGCTTGCAAAACAAAAGGGGAATGCGTATGTTGCCGGGTATGATGTGACAAAAGAACCCCAGAAAGTCCGGGAGTCTATAGGCATTGTTTTCCAGGACATCACCCTTGATCGCGACATGACCGTCCGGGAAATCCTCGAGTTTCATGGCAGGCTCTACAATATGCCGTCAGATGAGCGCAAAAAACGGATCGATGAACTCCTTTCCCTCGTCCAGCTCGATGCAAAAAGAGATGAACGTACAAAAAACTTAAGCGGGGGTATGAAACGCCGCCTCGAGATCGCCCGCGGGCTGATGACCCGCCCAAAAGTACTCTTTTTAGATGAACCCACTATCGGGCTTGACCCGCAGACCCGGATGCGGATGTGGGAATATATCAAGGGCGTGAACGATGAGGGGACAACCATCTTCCTTACCACCCATTACATGGATGAAGCGGATCAGCTTTCTGACCGGATCAGCATTATCGACCAGGGAAAAATTATCATCTCCGGCACCTCGTGGGAACTCAAGAACACGCTCGGCCAGGATCTCATCTACCTTGAAACAAGTAACAATGAAGCCGCTTTGCGGCTCCTGATGGGGCTTCCCAGTGTCCGCGATGTGAAGACCAAGACAAAAGGATTTGTCCTCATGGTAAACACGGATGGCACAAAGGTATTGCCGGTAGTACTGGATACGCTCCGGAAAGCAGGGATTGAGACTACGACTATTAACTTAAAAAAGCCCTCCATGGATGATGTTTTTGTTTTCTATACCGGAAAAGAGCTCCGGGACGAACCAACCGGGAAAGCTGCTTTCCTTACCATGCGTCCGGGAGGGCGATAACATGCCCATGGGATTTACCACGATTTACTGGAGGGATATGATCCGGTTCGTCCGGTTTAAGACTCTCCTGGTCTCATCGCTCCTCCAGCCGGCACTCTGGCTTGCCTTTTTTGGCATTGCGATGTCCAGCAGTTTTGACAGACTCATAGCTGGGATACCGGTACCACCGGGAATGCATGTAGTCGGGTACCTTACGTTCATGGGTGCAGGGATTATCGCGATGACCACATTGTTCACCAGTCTCTTTGGCGGGATCGTAATCCTTTTTGACAAAAACTGGGGACTGATGCGTGAGATCCTCGCAAGCCCGATGAACAGGAACCACATTATCTTCGGGATCGGGCTCTCGGGAGTCACCAAGTCATTTATCCAGGCAGTCATCATCATGGTCTTTGGTATCCTGATCGGTGCAGCATTCTTTGCCGGTTTCACCCCGGTGGAGATCGTCATCGGGATTGCCGGCATCCTTGCGTTTGTGGGAATGTTTGCACTCGGATTTTTGTTCCTCTCGGCTGCAATTGCTATTTCGATGGAAAGTCCCGAAGGTCTGCAGGGTGTCACTACGCTTTTAACTATGCCGATTTTTTTTGCCAGCAACGCCCTGTACCCGATCGATGCGTTCCCGGAGTTCCTCAAAATTCTCTCAATATATAATCCCATGACGCTTCTTATCACCGGTATCCGGTATTTTGCAATCGGTCCGGATTTCATTGCTCTGGGAAACCATTACCAGTACACCCCGTATGATATACTCATATCCTATCTTGGACTCATGCTGTTTACAGCGCTTATGTTCATATTAGCCTGGTGGCGGTTCAGAAAAGCGGTTGTTACCTGAAAAAGATTCTTTTTTCATCGTTTTTTGCAGTATCCGGATTTTTAGTTCGTGCAGAGTGTCATTTTAACCACCAACTTTTTTAAAAATATTCAACGGGAAAAAAGAATAATTCGATAACCGGAATAAATTTTAAAAAAGTGAAACGCTGATTTTGATAAAATAAATTCGGAGTTACGTTTACCGAACTCGTTATATCGCATCCTGGGGACGCCATAGCGGCGGGGACGAGCTGAAAAGCGAGTCCCCAGGAGCGTCTGAGTAAGCCTTTTATAATCAACAAATCCGGGATTTTTTGTCGCTGGATTGTGACTATACCCTTAATTATTTTCATTGAGGTTCGGGTATAACCGCGGAGGTCTTATCTGCCGGTATACAATAAAAATTTCCACCGGTTTCCTGACATCATTTCATACCGGTATAATAATCCTGACACAGGCAGGCGGAATTCCTGTATAATATTCTCTTTTTTGCCCACTCCTGAGGCAGGTACTTTCAGAATGATATGAACGCCCTGCAACGAAGTGAAATAGTTTTTTTACCAGCGTGATCTATTCAGAAGTTTCCGGTTAACCGCAGGGTTCCATAGACGACGAGCATAGCAGTTGAGAGAATTATTGCCCTCGTGTTTATTATATCAATAAATTTTTCACGGTATCCGGGATCATTCATTGCTTTATAGACAGGAAATATAAGGAAAAGACCCATCGGTACAAACGGCAGGAGCCAGAAAAAACCCGGGACAATGCAGGCAAAAATACCGATGATTACAAATGCCAGACCCATGAGCGCGGTCATCTGGAAAAATGCCTGGCGTTCGCCTATCCTTATCACGGTATTTTTCCGCTCGTACCGGTCTTTTTCGAGATCCCGTATCTCATTGCCCAGCTCGCCAACTGCACCAAATATCCCGAGCAGGACAAAAAATACCGTACCTGTCAGATCCAGCGGGTGATAGAGCATATAGCCGAGTAATCCATATAGGGCGGGGAAAAGGGCATGATACACAAGATCGAGCCCGGCAATATTCTTTGCTTCAATAAAAAAAGAATACGTGATAAATACAAACAGCACGGCACATTCCACCACCAGGAGAAACGGGGGTAACAGCGCCATGCAAAAAAGAGATATCACAAGGAGCAGTGCACTGATACCATATGCTGTTCTGCAGGACATGGAACCATCCGCCAGCGGGTTCCGGGGTTTCACGGACCGTGCATCCAGGGCGCTGTCGGAGATATCATTGATAACAAAACCAAAGGCTGATGATGCGGCAATAAAAGTGATGAGGACTATCAGGGTACTATCTACCGGTAACGCAGTCAGCAGCGCACCAAAGACACCCGCAAGTACGAAGAGAATGCCATAGGCTTCAAAGCGGATAAGTCTTCGTAACGGGTGGTAAATACAATCCTCTCCTTAAAAAATCTGTGCGGTACAGGTAAAGAGAACATTTGATAAAAATTTATTGATCCTGAAAGGTATTTTATAAAAACTGGTTTGTAATAAGAGAAGTCCGAATCATTCAATACTCCGGCAGGAGAACTCTTACCATATCTACGGAGAAAGGCATGGCAAACGTACTGGTCTCGCCGCTGAACTGGGGTCTGGGTCATGCAACCCGGGATATTCCGATAATAAAAAAACTGCTTGATCACCACCATGAAGTGACGATTGCTGCCTGCGGGAATGCACAGGCAGTCTTAAAAGCAGAATTTCCGGAATGCCGGTCCATCACCCTTCCTGATTATCCCGTTCCCTATAGCGCAAGCCGGTTTTTTCTGCCAAAATTTGTTGCATTCTTCCCGCTTATGCTCAAGGCTGTTTCCGATGAAAGGAAAAACTTACATTCCATTCTTTCAAAAAACCAGTTCGACCTGATCATCAGTGACAACCGTCTTGGGGTCTATTCCTCAAAAGTCCCTTCAGTCTTTATCACGCACCAACTCCACTACCACCTCCCCATGATCTTCTGGCCTGTTGAGCTCCTCGCCATTGCCATGAACGGCCACCTGCATAGTAAATACCTCCAGATTATTGTCCCGGATAATCCTCCCGGTCCGGAAGCACTCGCCGGAAAACTGTCACGGCCGGGGACTGATGAAACAAAAAAAAGAGCATTTTTTTCCGGAATCCTGACAAGCACCCACCGGCTGGATACCGGTCAGGATCTTGATTATCTGGTTATGATATCGGGACCAGAACCCCAGAGGACCCGGCTTGAAGAAATCCTTGTCAGCCAGATCCGCGAACTGGATGGGTCCAAAGTCATTCTCCTTGGCAGTCCCAGGAATCATGATACGCAGGAACAATCAGAGAATTGCAGGATTATGGCATATGCATCAACACAGGAAAAAGAGAGCCTGATGAACCGGGCAAAATGTATCATCTGCCGTTCAGGATACACCTCCATAATGGAGATTGCAGAACTCAGAAAGAGACATGCCCTGTTTATCCCGACACCGGGCCAGACCGAACAGGAATACCTGTCATGGTATTACGAAAAAAAGGGCTGGTTCCATTCGCAGAGCCAGTACCATCTCGATCTTATCGAAGATATCCGGCGTGCACATCAGCCTTGTTACACAGGATTTCCCGAGGTCACCCGTACCAGGGAAAATGTTGATCGGCTCTATGATCAGGTGTTTGCACAGTATATTGAATGAGGTTTGATAGACTGGATAAAAACCTAAACGGTTTATAGACAAAACATCCACCATAGACTATGGATGATCTGGTCCTTACCGGAGCTGCCGGCATTATCGGGCTCTTTTTGGCTGGTGTTGTTCTCCTGTACGGGATATTTTTTGTTGCAGGACTGATATATGCTGCATTTGTTTCCGGGGAATATGGCGGGGTCCTTATTATCGTTTGTGGAATCCTGATTGCCGGATCTTTGTATATGGCTGCCGGTTTCTGGCTGCATACAACAGATCGGATCTAAAAGTTTTGCATGATGATAAAATCCCACTATTGATTTTTAATTCCGGTTAATCAGCGCCAAACCCGCGTAATGGTCACGGTTCAACCGCTTTTTTTCACACGGTCCGTATCCGGAATATATGATACGCAAACGGATATACTGTTAATAATTACGTTTCAGAACTGCTATTCGGTTGCGATAATAAATACCGGTTTTTACGGGGTAGACAGGAACAGGGATTTTTGGTAAACAACCGTTTCTTAAAAATGGAGAGAGAGGGAAAATATGAGAGCAGATGCTTAATGGTACGTCTGCTGTCATTTTTCCTGAATTTTTTTGGAAATTTAAAGGAATCCCCGATCAAAAGGGTGTTCTGGATTGAATCGGGGCTTTCCTGATTTACAAATTCTGCCCATGGATAGATAAAATCTGGCAAGGCAGTGCTGCATTGCATTTCGAAAAAAAAGCGGCTGTGCTGTAACCGGGGGTTCAAATGCCGGAAAAGCGGGATTTTCTTTTTTAAAAAGCACTCATAAAGGCTCTGGAGAAATGCTCAAAAAAATAAATTATAACGTTTCAGGGGGTCTTTGGATTTTACCTCCAAGTCGTGTATCCCTGCATAGCGATTACCACGATATGGTTACCGGGATTTACAAAAAAGGGGTCGGGGGGATACACCGCCCGGGTTGCCTCCCCAGGGGGTGAGCGAAGGTCACATTCGAATTTTTTTAAGGTCAACAAAACAATAAAAAAATCAGATTTTCTGGAAAGAACCACAATAAAAATATTGTCCGCAGATAAAAATCCATGCAGGAAATTTTTTTTTAATAATACACAACGGACTGTGCGTTTTTGCCAGCGACCAGGAAGCCCAATCCGGGTGATATGTATACATTTTTTGTAATAGCCTCCCTGATGGGAGGACGGGCTCCAGACTGAGGACCCATGAACATCGCCCAGGTGATCCACGTGGAGCGAAGCGGCACTCCTATCATTTTTCGTGATTTTTCAAAAGTGGACTGTGTGTCTTTTTTTTAAAAAAAAAAAGTGTTCTTTAGGTCGGCCGGTAACCCAGAGCTTCGACCAGCGCAATCATTTCATTGACCTGGTCTTCCTGTTTTTTTGTCAGTTTTCTGTTTTTCTGAATCAGACGGCCCATCCTGAGGACCTGTATCCGCTGATCATGAGAAAGTGCTCCCGAATGGCGGGCCCATTTTATGATCTCGAACCATTGCCTGCGGTCAAAGGAGAAAAAACCATGAGACAATGGCGTACCAGCATCATCCGGCAGAGGAGTGCTGTACTCTTCTTCTTTGACCTCATCCACATCTGAGAGGTCGTCATCTCCCGACTCCTCTTCTCCACGTTCTGTTGCAGAAACCGGAGATCCTTCTAATGAATTTTCCCCGGTTTTCTCCGGGCCATGTTCGGAGACACCCGCGGGTTGTGGTGCAACAATCGGTTTTGTTGCAACAGCATCACCTTTTTGAAAGAGATCCTCCTCACCAAAATTATCGACAATTTCGTTAATCGCGTTGGGGGATATTTCAGAAATGGCCGTCTTTGGTTTGTGGTACGTCAGATTTTTTTCCAGGACTGGCGATATTTGTATCTCATGAGGGGGAGTCTCTACCAGAGCCTGCGATGCCGGTTCGACAACAACCGGAAGATCTGGTTTTTGGGCACTGGCTTCCATGCTTTTTTCTTCGCTTTCTCCTGCCGGGGACATGGACTGCTGCAACCGTTGCCGTTCTTTATAAGCAGCAGCAACACTGATCATATGATCCTCCCATTCATCAGCAAGTGCAGTCCTTGCCTGACCGAGTTCATGGGTGAGCTCCCCGATAGTCTTTTCACTCTGTAATTTTTCCTTTTTGAGGATATTGACCTGTGCTTCAAGCGATTTTTGCAAATCCCTGACCAGTCCGTACTCCTTTTCAAGGTTCTGAAGTTTTATTGCTCCTTCATCCTCATGGTGTGTTTTATCGTGTATCGCACGAAGTTCCTGTTCGAGAAGTTCCTGTTTCTGAGCCGCTTCCTGTATTTTTGCTTCTGCATCCTGTCGTAACCTGCGTTCGTTTTCAAGTATTTTATCCAGCGAAGCCCTTTCATCTGATAATTTACGGAGATCCTGTTCCATACGCTGGACGTTCTGTTTATCTGAAGTAGAGATCTCATCTTTTGCGCGGTGCAGACCCTGTTCAGAAGCGAGTTGTGCTTTTGCCTGATCTACTTCTTCCATCAGCGAATGCACCTGTTGTGCGGCCTGGGCCTTGGCCTGATATGCCAGGTTCAGTTCATCCGAAAGCGATTTATTCTGCGATTTTACCGCACTAAGTTCCTTTTCAAGAGAGGCAGGTACTGCAGTTGCCGCATCGAGATCATGTTTCAACCGCAAAAACGTTGATTTATATGAATCACGATCTGTTTTCAGCAGGTCTTCGATATTTTCTTTTTCGGAAACAATATCGGCAAGATTTTCTTTCAATGATTTTGTTCTGCCCTGCTCAGTTTCAAGTGCTTCACGGGCACTCTCGTATTTTTTCTGTAAATCGCCAACCTGTTCTTTGAGCGTGATCATTGCGGAACTGAGGGATGATTCCGACTGTAATTTCTCCTGTTGGATTGCTTCAGCCCGGTTTTCACTGGAGATCCGTTTTTGCGCCTCGTCCTCGAGCTCGTTTTTCAGTTTTTTCAGTTCACCGGTCTGCTGATTTATGGTCTCGTTCAGTTCCTTAATGGCAAGGTTCAGTTCCTCTTCAGCCCGGGTTTTTTCCTGGCTAATCTTTTCGATTTCCTGCTCTGCAGTTAATGCCTGCTTCCGGGTTTCGTCATCAAATGCGGATTTCAGTTCTGTCAGTTCACCGGTCTGTTGCTTTACCGTCTCGTTCAGGCGCGTAATGGCAAGGTTCAGTTCCTCTTCGGCCCGGGTTTTTTCCTGGCTAATCTTTTCGATTTCCTGCTCTGCAGTCGATGCACGGCTCTTCTCGTCATCAAATGCGGATTTCAGTTCTGTCAGTTCACCGGTCTGTTGCTTTACCGTCTCGTTCAGGCGCGTAATGGCTAGGTTCAGGTCCTCTTCGGCCCGGGTTTTTTCCTGGCTAATCTTTTCGATTTCCTGCTCTGCAGTCGATGCACGGCTCTTCTCGTCATCAAATGCGGATTTCAGTTCTGTCAGTTCACCGGTCTGTTGCTTTACCGTCTCGTTCAGGCGCGTAATGGCTAGGTTCAGGTCCTCTTCGGCCCGGGTTTTTTCCTGGCTAATCTTTTCGATTTCCTGCTCTGCAGTCGATGCACGGCTCTTCTCGTCATCAAATGCGGATTTCAGTTCCGTCAGTTCACCGGTCTGTTGCTTTACCGTCTCGTTCAGGCGCGTAATGGCTAGGTTCAGTTCCTCTTCGGCCCGGGTTTTTTCCTGGCTAATCTTTTCGATTTCCTGCTCTGCAGTCGATGCACGGCTCTTCTCGTCATCAAATGCGGATTTCAGCTGGTCGTATTCAAGAGTTAATGTATGGAGATTTTTCTCCTTTTCAGCAATGACACTGGCAAGATTTTCCTCAAGGGATGTTGTTTTGCCCTTTTCAGCTTCAAGTGCCTTCTGAGCGCTCTCATATTTTTCCTGTAGATCACCAAGCTGCTCTTTAAGGAGATTGATTAAAGACTGGAGAGATGATTCCAGCTGAGTTTTTCCAGCCGGAATGCTTCTGATGTATTTTCCAGGGATATCCGCTTGTCTTTCTCAGATTCCAGCTCATCCTTTATCAGGGCCAGGTCCGCAAGCTGGTGTTTTATCTCTTCATCAAGAGTGTTGATTTTTGTTGTAAATACCTGTTCGGCGCGGGTTTTTTCCTGGCTAATCTTTTCGATTTCCTGCTCTGCAGTCAATGCACGGTTTTTCTCTTTATCAAATGCAGATTTCAGCTGGTCATGTTCAAAAGTCAGTGCATGTAAATTTTTTTCCGCTTGTTCTTTTTGGGGAACCAGTAATTCAAGGGTACATTCCAGGGAAGTACCATGAATTTTTTCATCTTCAAGTTCTCCCTGAACGGTCTCAAGACTTGTTTTTGTGGTATCAATTTCTGTCGATAAGTCTACGATCTGCCTGAGAAGAGTGGAAATTTCAGACTGGAGAGATGATTCGATATTCTTTCTTTCCTGGATACTGGTATGGAGTTTTTCTTCAGAAGTGGCAAGAAGTGTCCTGGTATCATCAAGTTCTCCTGAGAGATGTGCGATCAGTTCGGTTTTTTGTGCAATTATTTTTTTATCTCCCCCGACTTCCTGATTTAAAGCTGATATTTTTTGTTCTTTCTGCTGGATGGTAGCATAAATACTCTCGATAACGCGGGTCTGCTCACTGACACGTTCTTCAAGGACATTTGCTGATTCAGAAAGGATCTGAAGTTCAGATTTTATACGGGATAACTCCGATGACTGGGTGACCGTGATTTCAAAAGAGGAGAGGAGGAATTCAAGGAGTTTCCTCCGGTTCGCAGCAACTACATAGATCTGTTCATTGTGACTGATCTTAAACTGTGTTTTTATTTGTTCGGGAGTCTGCCGCTCAACCGGAATGCTGAGCATGCTGTCAATAACTGAAAGGCAATAGGAAAGATCGAACGGGTGGGTAATGAAGTTGTCCGCATTGCAGTCCAGGATTTGCAGGAGGTCTGTCAGGTTTGAACCGCTCGTCAGGATCAGAACCGGGATTACCCAGAAATCGTCATCGGTCTTGATCTGACGACAGATCTCAAATCCCTCTTCATCCAGTGTCGTGGTATCACAGATGAGGAGATTGGGTTTTCCTTCACGGAGCGACTCAAGAAGATATCTGCCATCAGTAAAGATGGTAACACGGTATCCCTTTTTCTCCAGGTGCTCAGTAAACAGCGAGGTCACTGTCTCACTTACGCTTAAAATGAAAATATCGATGATACCTTCACTTACATCTGATGGTGGATCATTCATCGCTATCTCTCTTCCTCAATTCAGAATTTCTGGTAAAATTATTAATCTTAATATATGATCTTGTATACTCAATTATAGCGCTTCTGGTCATATGTCATGGATATGCGCCTTGTCTGGTGATTAAACGTGAAACGCGTTAGTTGTTTGTATTAATAACTCTGTATTTCAGGAATTTTTAAAAGAGAACGGCGCTGGTGCACCAGAAAGTTCATTGAACCGGGAAAAAAATAGAGAATTCATTACACCAGAGGACTTGGCTGCTTATCGCCGAGAGCCGGGAGGCGGGTGGGTTTGACCAGTACCGGTTCATCTGACTGGCGGATTTTTTCAAGGATAAGCAGTTTTCCTTTCCGGGTCATGGCAAATATCGGAACTGAAATACCGGCCTGCAGGAGTGCGCCGGCACCGGCGATTTCCCGGATAGTTTTTGATGCACAGGCGGTCACCAGATCGGATGATGAGACCAGTAATTCTGCTTCATTATGAGAGAGTCCGGTCACATGGACCGCAAATATCAGGGTATCCGGATGGATACGGTGAATTAATCCGGCGGTTTCCGGCGTGGCGACGGTAACTGCGATGTTCCGGTAACCTTCAGCCAATGCAAGAGCTACTCCCGCCAGCTGGTCAATCCGGGCATGTTCACGGTCAAGCACCAGTCCGCCGCCCTGCTCAATCCGGTCCATGACCGATGTGTGAGGAGATGTTTTTACCAGCCCGGACATCCGTCCCCCGATCCCCTGCGCCATTGCAGGTTTCGTGACAATGACGGTTCCGGCGCCATCACAGACCAGTACCGCGGCATCGATCATTCCCGTATGAAGACCAAAACTTAATAATTCCGATGCGCCGAACCCGACAAATTCCCGGGAATCAAGGATTTCCCGGTCTTTGGTACACATTCCAAATGCTTTTATCCGGTGCTCAATATTCTCCCGGATGGCATCTTTGGTTATTGCAGGAATCGGGTGCGCAAACCGTTTTGCCAGAGGACAATCGGTAATATGCGCTTCGCCGACTTCGATTACCCGGCCATTCCGGATGACAATACGGCTCCGGCCAATCGCCTCAATAATATGTTCATCATTTTCCTGTGCCATGGTTCCTCACCTTACAACAACGGAATAAAAAGGTGTATGTTGTTCAGGTTTAAGGTATAGTGGCAGACACTAAAAAATTCAGCTATTTTAACAACAGATATGACAATACAATGACGATGCTTGTACATGGATCCGATTTCACGATACCGGGAAATTGATCGTGTCCGTGGTATTGCGATCCTCATGATGGTGCTCTTTCATACACTTTTCGATATCAGCTTTTTCGGGATGTATCCTGTTGATGTCTCGCAGGGTTTCTGGAGGTATTTTGCATTTGCAACAGCCTCGCTGTTTCTTGTCGTTGTCGGTATTTCACTCACAATCAGCCGGTCACGGATACCTCCGCAGGTATCCCCGTTTCAGGTCTGTGTGAAATTTTTGAAGCGCGGGCTCGTCATCTTTCTTCTCGGGCTCCTTATTACCCTGTGTACCTGGCTGTACCTTCACGAGGGGTTCATTGTTTTTGGGATCCTGCACCTTATCGGGGTTTCTGTCATTCTCTCTCCCTTGTTTTTCCGGTTCAAAAAAAGAAATATTGTAGTTGGCGTTCTTTGTATTCTCACCGGATATATACTCTCATCCATACATGGCCCGCTCTGGCTTCTCCCGTTTGGCATTCACCCGGCAGACTTCTGGTCAGTAGATTATGAACCGCTCTTTCCCTGGTTTGGTGTTGTGCTGATCGGTATGGGACTTGGTGCTTATCTCTACCCGGACGGAGTACGAGTTTTTAGTCCTCTGCAGGTACCGGAAATTATTACTTGGCCCCTGGCATTTCTGGGGCGGCACTCACTGCTTATTTACCTGGTACACCAGCCGGTTATCATTCTCCTGCTTGCAGCGCTGACAGGAATACCCGTGTTCTGATGGATTGTCAGACACTGTGGGGGACGCATTACCATTTCCGGGACCAAGGGATTATCTGAAAAACCGGACTATTCCCATTCCAGCCCTTTCCAGGTCCGGGTTATAGAATTAAGGGATTGGACAGGATTATCATAAGTCCAGTCCATATACTATCGTAATTCCATGATCATCCCTTTCTTCACGCTCACCATTGAACTGTCAAATCCTTTCCAGCTGTCAGCTGATGACCTGCGTTCCTTTTTTTTAAAAAAATTAGAAGAGTATACTCCGTTTTACAAGGATTCAACTGACACAGTTATCTATCGCTATCCGGTTGTGCAGTGTAAACAGGTTAAAAGCATACTCATGGTGATCGGGATCGGCCAGGGTGCAGGTCTCCTGCAGGAGATTTCCCGTGGCGGGAACAGGATCCTGATAGGTGAAAATTCGTGCAGTATAACAGGGCAGGACAAAGAAATTAAAAAAGAGACATTCGGCATCTCAGATAAAACCCACACATATGAATTCCTGACCCCGTGGCGTGCGCTGAACCAGCAGAATGCTAAAAAATTTTACGATCTGAAAGGAAAAACGGAGCGGGATGCCTTCATGCAAAAAATCCTCACCTCAAACCTCAAAACTCTTGCAAAATCCATTGACTATGACCTCCCCGAACCGCTTACCTGCGAGTGCAGGGTACGGTTCCGACGGGAGCGGATTCACCATGAAAATGTCATGGTGTTTACCGGAACGTTCAGGACAAATCTCCTTATCCCCGATTATCTGGGAATCGGGCAGTCTGTTTCATCAGGATTCGGGACAATACGTAAAAATAACAGATAATCCTGGAAATGATACTGAGGCCGATGCAATATGAATGACGCGTTGCTGGTCATCGATGTCCAGAATGAATATTTCACCGGTTCGATGCCGGTGACGTATCCGCAGGGAAGTTTTGAAAATATCCTCAAAGCCATGGACCGGGCACATGCCGGATCAGTTCCGGTCATTGTTATTCAGCATACCAATCCGGCTCCGGGTGCAGTGGCCTTCAGGAAAGGGACGGAACACTGGGAACTTCACAAAGGGATTCAGCAAAGACATGCAGATATCCTGATTGAAAAAACCCTGCCGGGAAGTTTTACCGGTACAGTCCTTGAGAGCTGGTTAAAGGAGAGGAATATTTCAAAGGTTACCATCGCCGGCTACATGACCCAGATGTGCTGCGATACGACCGCACGGCAGGCATTTCATCGTGGTTTTGCAGTGAACTTCCTGTCGGATGCAACAGGAACACTGTCAGTTACCAATTCTGCAGGAAGTATCAGTGACCGTGACCTTCACCGGGCAATCCTTATAACCCAGCAGATGCGCTTCTCACGGGTTCTGACAACCAATGAATGGATACTGAAAACAGAGCAGCAGCAATAAGGCCTTACATCATATTTGGGCTGTCTATTCTGACGGGATAAACATGGTATGCAATAACTGCGGGCCGGCGCCGGCTCAGGGAGTGTCCTGCTCCTGATGAAGATTTTTTTTAAATAATAATACACTGCGGACTGTGTGTTTTTACCAGCAACCAGGGAGCCCGATCCAGGTGATATGTATACTTTTTTTACGATAGCCATCCTGAGGGGAGGACGGACTCCAGACCAGGGACCCATGATCATCGCCCGGGTGATCCACGTGTCGCGAAGCGCCAATCCTGTCATTTTTCGTGATTTTTCAAAAGTGGACTGTGTGTTTTTCAGGTAAAAAGCGGGACATTCTTACTCTCTGTGGCATCAAAAAGCCCCCGGTCCGTAATCCGTAATGCCGGGATAACCGGAAGGGCGAGGAACGAGAGGTACATGAAAGGATCATCGATACTGCCCATGCGCCGGGTGACCGCATGGAGATCACCGAGCCGCTTTACCACTTCGGCATAGGGCAATACTGACATCAGACCCGCGCAGTCAAGCGGGAGGACGGCGCTGGATTCTCCCATGACAGCAACCATGGCTCCCCGGGCACGGATGACTGTATCAATCGCTTTTATGATTTCCCGGTCGTTTGTCCCAACGGCAATGATATTATGCGCGTCATGAGAAATGCTGGATGCAATTGCCCCCTGTTTCATCGAGAAACCATGGACAAGCCCGACACCGGTTTCTCCGTCACGGTACCGGTTACAGACAACCACTTTCAGGATATCCTGCGTGAAATCAGGTATACCCTGCGTTGTTACTGGGCATGTCAAGGATTCAGTGATGATCTGGTGAGGTACCAGCCCGATAACCCGGGCTTTTCCGCTTCCGGTGATGCGGATTGCATCAGGTGAGGGGGTTGTGCATGGGAACGGGGAATGAAAGTCTGCGGGGGCTGCCCGGGGAAACGAGGGGGAAATCTCTTTTCCCATTACAAAGACTTTTTTGATATTACACTGTCGCGGGTCATCAATAACACAGAAATCCGCCCTCCGGCCCGGAGTCAGTGCGCCCCGGTCGGACAAGCCAAACCGTTCTGCAGGAGAGAGCGTTGCCATCCGTAAGGCTAGTTCGGGTTCAAGTCCGCATTCGACAGCCCGCCGGACACACCGGTCGATATGCCCTTTTTTGAAAAGGATATCGGCGTGGCAGTCATCGGTGGCAAAAGAGCACCGCGACACATTCCAGGGAGTCACCAGCCCGATCAGACCTGCGATATTGCATTCAGTAGATCCTTCCCGGATGAATATATACATCCCGCAACGGAGTTTCTCTTCTGCTTCAGCCTGCAGGGTGGATTCATGGTCACTCTGCATGCCTGCAAGGATATACGCATTGAGGTCATTTCCACTCAGCAGGGGAGCGTGGCCATCACGCAGTGAAAAGAGCCGAAGTTTTTCACCGATGCCGCGGTCCGCAGCAAGGACACCGGGAACGTTCATCATTTCGCCAAGCCCTAAAATTCCGTCATGGCCGACATACTGTGTAAGGTCCCCGCTGTCCAGAACAGCCCCACCAATGCTCAGGGGGGTTGCCGGGACGCAGGAGGGAAGGAGATACAGGATATCAACAAGAGCACCCTTCCGTTCGCCCAGCATGAAATCAATTCCTTTTATACCGGAAACATTTGCAATTTCATGCGGGTCTGCAATCACCGTGGTCGTGCCGTGTTGCACGACAAGGCGGGCATACTCACTGGGCATAAGGAGCGAGCTCTCGATATGGACATGAGCGTCAATTAAACCGGGTATAATATATGAATCCGCAAAATCATATTCAGTTTTTCCGGTGTAGGCGCCAATACCAAGCACGATTCCGTCTTTAACCGCAAGAGTGCCATGTTCCCAATCGCACGTGAAAGGATTGAAAATATGTGCGTTTTTAACTACGACATCCGCTGGTTTCAGACCGCGGGCTGCATCCAGCATGTCTTTATTGAATAGTTCCATTCAGTCACACTTCAATATCGCGGATTACTGCAGTTTTTCGCTCACCCTTCTCGAAAAGATATACATTGAGTTTATAGATCCCGGGTTCGAGGGTAACCGGGATGAAGACGGTATTTTCACCACTCTCCAGTTTCATCCCTTTCATGACAACAGTGTATTCATCCTGTGCAAGGCCATTCACCTTATAGATGGTAACCTGAATAAATCCATCAGCGGGCTGGCCGGGATTATTAATCGTTGCTGAAAGCCCGCTTCCTGTGTAGACTGATATCCCCGACATTACTTGAAACACACCCGCAAAGAAATAAGAAAAGAACCAGAAGTGCAAACGCGGTCGGAATTATCTGCGAATGTGCTGACATTAATCAATTGTAATTTTTTATAAACTTAATACTTTGGAACATTGTTTTTTAACATATAACACACAGTCGATTGGTTAAAAAATATAAATAATAGGCTCTGTAGAAATGTTTTTAAAAACTCGAACGTTCATGGGGGTTTCACCCCCGCCACTTGGCCCCCCCCAATGCGATAACCCCCCGACAAGGTAATAACAGCACTATCACATTGCGCAGGGGCGGTCCCGAGGTGACAGGCTCTGTGTCCCCTCCTTTAAGCATGTGTCCTTTTTATTTTGTGCTAGAATAAAAGGAATTCTACTGAGCCAAAAAATATCTATCACCCATTATCTCCCTCCCCTCATGAGGGCATGATATTGCCTCCGCTTCGCTTCGCACGGGCACCTGGATCAACTGAGATGCTCTGATACCTGCCTGTCCCCCGCTCAGGGTGGTTGTTGCCAACGCTCCCTCCCAATCTCTCAAATGGTGGCATGGTGAGCGTGACGGGTGTCTGGAATCCCATTAGATGGCTTATAGATTCGTTCTGATGGTAAAATATGAAGATATCAGGTTATTATGCGAAGTAGGGGGTGCAAATTGCCCCATTTTTGACCTGACATCGATCGTGTTGAATGGACCCAATTTCTCCTATCAGGATCTACTGGATTTTTTTAATTAATCATCGTTGACAGTGTATTAAAAAAATATACCGACTCAACAGAATATACCGGTTAAGCCACGATAAGATACCGGATTTTTAGTATATCACATATTTTTTTAAAGCGAGCCCTCCGGCACATCCGTATCCCGGTATATTCTGCCATGATGACTTCAGGACTAATGTCCCACGAAAGATTTGCCTTTCAGCAGAGAAATGCGAATGGTGAATCAGAAAAACCAAAGAGATAACGTGCTGGGGGTTTACTGGTCCTGAAGTTTTTCAACAGTAACCCGAACACGATCACCGGCCTTGACCGAATGTCCTTTCGGAATGTCGATGTTAAACCAGAGAGCATTCGGAGTTTCCTGAGTGGGATCCTGGGACATCAGGCAATCCTTGAAGTCATTGATGTCAGCAACGAATTCAACTTCAGTTTCAAATTCCAGAATTTTAGGCATAATAAAAAGGAGAAATGAATAGGCGATCTGATTAAATCGCCCGGGACGTGACCATCCACGTTGTACTGTTCGAATAGCTCCAACGGATAATGTCGAGTTCCTTGCAGATATCTGCAAGAATCGCCATATTTGTTCCTACCTCTTTTGGGGATAACCCAAGTTCTTTTGCAATATATTTTGATTTGAAGTAGTGCTTACCCTTGGTTATACCCGAGCTCAGGTAGAGGACAATTTTGTGCTGGGTCTCGTTATAAGTCTCACGTAATTTTTTTGATGTTGACATGTTGTGCCTCAGCATTTAAATCACATATAGAACAAATAGTATATATAATTACCTGATTGTTTTGGTTAAAGAATCGGTCTTTTTTGTTTTACTGCACTTTGAATCTGGCCAGAAAAATATATCTGGCATGCGGATTGGGCGGATTTTTTTAAACCTGATTTGCAGGTTCTGTTGACATTTTTGGAGGATTTTAAGTGATTATTTGGAAAAATATTGAGAATAATTTTTATTTTTTCACATCTGCATCCGATATTTTACTGATAAGTGCTTCAAGGACCACATCGCGCATCCCCTCCACGAATTTTATGCTGCCGACCACCAGATGACCGCCACCGCTGATACCGCCACCGGGTATCTCATTTCTGAGTTCCCGGACCATCTTTGGGATATTCATGAACACACCACGTGAACGCAGTACGGCAAAGTCCGGACCAAAACCAATGGTGACAACGGGTGCACCTGCATTCTGTCTGCAGAGACGGTCATGTACTTCACCGGAAGTCTTTCCGGGTGGCGGAAACGTGAACTTATGTGCATGGATTTCTACGTCGATTAAGAAGAGGTGTGCTTCATTTTTAAGGACTCTTGGGACGACATGGGGCATGCAGGCGCTCATCTGGTCTTCGATCATACTATTTGCTCCTTCAACGAGAAGCGCTACAAGTTTCCTGTGGCGATCAGGGTTTCCGGTAAGGTTCAGGATATCCTTGACTATCTCCCTGCCATCATTGAAACGCAGCCAGAACTGCTCATAGTCAAGGGCGAGTGCAATATCCTTGCATGCTGACTCCGGATACTGGTCCTGGACAAGATCGAGGAAGAGCTGACGTTCGGGTGCTTCACTCCGGTCACCTACACCAGCTACGGCAGGGAGATGACGGATAAGACGTTCGATTTTTGGATTAATCATCCGTGCGACTTCAGTGCCGAGCATTCCGGCAGTTATCCCGAAATCTCCGCCAACATGGTACGGGTTGACATGTGCTTTGAGATATTTATCAATGGTTGCATCCGGATGGTGATGGTCAATCACGACAAACGGGATATCGTATACGCTGGCAATCTTGTAGGCAGGTTCATCCTCTTCGGTAGAACCATTATCGGTAAGAAGTACCAGCGGCATTTTCTGTCCGAACCTCACATGATCCTTGAGCGAAAAGTCGAGATCACGGGTAATGTCTTCAATCTCATAGAAAGGTGCTTTTGACGGGGCACGTTTGAAGAGATAATAGTCGGAATCAAAGTCACCCCCGCTTTCTTTGATAAGTGCTATTACGGCCTGTTCAATTGCCACGGCAGAACAAATCCCATCCGCATCGGCATGGTGGCGCAGGATAATGGGCTGCGATGTGAACACGGCTTTCCGGATAATTTTTGCGACTTTCTTCATCTCCGGCCGGAGTTTTTCCATCACATCACTTTGTACAAGGAGCGGGATATCTTCCGGTTCCGATCGTGCATCAAGCGCTTTTTCGATCCGGACCTTAACACCTGCTGCATCCTCACCGGTCAGGACTGAAAGGGAATCAACTTCAATCTGCAGCTGGTTGTTCCGCATCATTACTTCGCCGATGATTTTAACGATATTGTCAAGCTCGGCTTCCGGATATGCCCGGACTCCGGCTTCCACAAAAGCCGCTGCATTCTGGGTGCCTGTCTCATCAACAACCGTAAAGATAGTAGGACCACTCGTCTGTTTGATCTGAGCGATCTCACCTTCGATTGCCACGGTCTTTCCAACCTTTTTGGATAATTCGGCGATACTTATGGTTGTAGACTTGCGATCGATATTCTGCACCTGATAGACCTGGATTTGTACCTCTTCGAGATCGATATTTCCATTCGGACGGATCTGCCTGACCCTTACAAGAATCGGATCCCGTTCCTTATGTTCAGCCTTGACATTGCTTTTGTGCACAAGACCCTTGATACGGTCATTCATCTGGGCAAACATCCCAAACGTAGCAAAACCCTGGACTTTTGCCTGGTATATCTTTCCTTCTTCGATATCGGAAAGGTCGCATCCTGCACCTAACCGATAGACAATCACATCATTATTTTCCATATTTTTTTCACCACACACAGCGAAGCGAACTTATTGTCTGCATTGTTGTAATTTTCATTCAGCCACAACGTTGCATAACGAAACAAAGCTGATACTAGTAATAGGAACTGTCACGTTTAAGTTCATTGTATACGACACCCGTAATAATGGAATATATTCATTTTTTTTGATGAACACAGCCCCGGACCTCCAAAAAGCGCTCCCCATACATTTTTTCCCGATGATATCCATGAATTTCGGGTTATTTCGTAAAGGATACGAAAACGTATCCTGTTCTTAAAAAATTTCACGACAGAAGAGGAGTGGGCGAAGAGAGTACCTGTGTCCTTTGAAGACCTGATAATTTGGCTCTGGAGAAATGTTTAAAAAAACTCTCAACGTTCAGTGGGGGTTTTACCCCAGCCACCTGGCTCCCCCCCAATGCGATAACCCCCCGAGAAGGTAATACCAGCACTATCACATTGCGCAGGGGCGGTCCCGAGGTGACAGGCACTGTCCCCTCCTTCAAAGCATATGTCCTTTTTATTTTGTGCTATAATAAAAGAAATTCTGCAGACCTGATAATTTTTAATAGTCACGGAATCGATCAGACTTCATCGCGGAAAGCAATTTCAATCATATCCAGATCATTGGGGGCAATAACTGAACCGGAGAATTTTTTCTTCGCATCACTGATATGTGCCTGCGCATCCGGATAGCGTGAGCTGGTATGGACAAGCGCCAGGGTACGTGCATTGAGAAATGAGGCTGCCTCTCCGGCCTGTGCAGCAGTTGCGTGATGAAACTCAGCTCCCCGTTCTGCTTCAGATTCATCATAGGTTGCATCGTGGATGAGAAGATCGGCATCATGCGCAATCTCCTGAATATTCATATGAACAGCCCGGGTATCACCGGTATAAACAATTTTACGACCGGGTCGTGAACTTCCCATAACCTGTTCGGGTCGGATCTCACGGGAATCATCCCCCGTCCCCAGCCTGATAACCTCGCCGCGCTGGAGTCGTCCGAAGAGCGGACCGGGCGGAACGCCAAGATCGATGGCCTGTTCCCGGTTGAACCTGCCAGGCCTCGGATCTTCTTCAAGCACAAACCCGAGTGAAGGAATCCCGTGTTTTACGAAAAACGCCGTAACCGTATATCCCTCAAAGCGCACCCATGAGCCCTGTGTCATCTCGACAGATTCCAGCGAAAATTTGAGATTGTAGCGTGCGACCAGACGGAGGATGGTGACAAATTCATGTACCCACTCCGGGCCGTATATGATAAGTGGTTCGGTCCGCCCGTTAAATGACATAGTCTGGACAAGACCGAAAAGGCCAAGGAAGTGGTCTGCATGCCAGTGAGAGATAAAAACTGCATCTACGGTAAACCCACATCGCGAACGCATCATCTGCTGCTGGGCGCCTTCACCGCAATCAAAGAGAAGAGTATCAGAACCACGCTTAACCATAATGCTGGAGGGGTTTCGCAGGGGTGTGGGAAGCGCCCCGGCGGTTCCGAGAAAGTAAACGTGGAGGGTTTCACCGCTCATACAAAATATCTCCGGAATACTGCAAGACTTTTCTTTGCTTCTTCAATGGATCTTCCTTCAATAACAACTACTCCCTGGTAGTCGTCGGCGATTCTTTTTCCAACGGTTTTCCACGGGATAGTACCGTCTCCCAGTGCAAGGTGTTCATCGGACATGCCATGGTTATCGTGAATATGGATATGATGAGCTTTTTTTACGTGTGCAAGAAAATCGGGGACTTTCCCGATGGTGTTTGCGTGTCCGAAATCAAAGGTCATGCCGATCCCCTCGATCCCTTCGGTCATACCAATGAGCTCTTCAGGAAGCCGGCAGAGAAATTCTTTCACGCCGATCATATTTTCAAGACATGCAAGCACGGAGTGTTCATGTGCACATTTTCCAATCTGCCGGAGCGCTTCCTTCTGGAGATCCCACACTTTATGGGGCATCAGTTTGCCCACGGGAGAGAGATACCCGGGATGTATGGTAACCCGGTCAGTAAGAGCTGATGCACGTTCAATACATGCACAGATCTGCCGGATCGATTCACGCCATATCGGATCATTCAGCGTAGCGAGGTTGAGGTCTCCATACGGTGCATGTACCGATATCCCCAGGTGCGTGCTCGCGACTACCTCTTCAATTTTTGAAAAACATGCAGGACTGGTAAGCTGGTAATTTCCATCGCCGACAATCTCCCAGCCTGAATATCCTGCTTCTTCAATACCATAGACCCAGGTTATATCGTCCCAGACTTTTGCCGATGATGAAAAATATGGCCGGATATTCATACCTCACACCCCGTCGGTTCTGAGAACCCGGTGAACGTCACAGGCAAAGTCCTCAAGTGTTTTTTCATTGCTGATATGAATGTCTGCATTCTCCATTGCTTTTTGCAGGCCCCAGCCCAACTCACGTATATCGCGCCGGTGAAGTTCATCGGCTGATTCAAAATCATCTGAGCGTCCCCGTGCCTTAATCCGCTTCAGCCGCGTTTCGAAAGAAGAATCGATACTGATCAGGGTAAATCCTGGAAAAACCCTGCGAAACAGTGTTACTTCGGCGTCTCCCCGGATACCATCGACGAGAACGAGTGGCGCAGTCTGGCGCTGTATTTCAGGAACACAGAGATGTGCGATTGCGTCCATACCCCGTTCCTGCCTGAGCTTATTTGCTACCGCCCCGAGATTTGCATCGGTTGGGTCAAGTCCGCTTTCGTTTACGGCTTTCCGGATCATATCGCCCATGACTATCACCGGGATGCCCATCCCGTCAGCGATCTTTGAAAACTCGCCTTTACCGCTTGCGGGAAGCCCGACGACGCCGATGACTTTCATACCTTACCTCTCCATGTTCTTTTGTCCGGATACGAACTGGTTTTTCCAGTTTCTCAGCAATTGATTTAATTTCATCCAGTGTCAGTGGCGGATGCTTTTCCTTTTGTATTTGTTTTTTGTAAATATATTCCCCATCGGTCATTCCCGGTGATGCAGGGTACAGTACGGGCATTTTATGCTCACCCTGCTGAAGAACAAGCGGTACATCCCCGATTTTTCTCGAAATTTCCAAAAGGTATTCCTGGTTCTCATAAAAAATCGTGAAAACCACTTCAAACTCTTCCAGCGTTTTTAGTTCATATGCTTTTTTGCACACGCCAATGGATTTTAGCACATTTTTTTCATAATTTTCTTTGACGTGCGGGTAATAGCCTCCGGTCATCCCGGAATATCCTTCCCAGGTTGTTTTGTAATCAATTGCAATTTTATCTGCCAGATTTTGTGACAGTAATGATTCAAGCGTATCAGGAAAAAAACCATTTGTCTGGATCCCGACAGCCAGGTGCAGTTTTTTTACATAGTGCGCAAGGGCAATCAATCCTTCCTTCTGCATGGTCGGTTCGCCCCCGGAAAAAATAACCCCGCTGATAAATGGTGATGAAGTACTTATCATCTCAAAAATTTCATGTATTTCGCGCCAGTCCTCACCCGATTGTATTTCCTCATTCTGGCAGTATGAACAGCGGAGCGGACAGCCCCTTAAAAAAACCGTGCACACGGATTTGCCCCGCCAGTCGATGGTCGATAGTGAAACAAATCCTCCGAAATTTATCTTAAATGAAATCACCGTTCCTAGTATTTTGTAACGAGGTTATTTTAGTGTATTGAGTTGCAGCCTGAGGTTTTTTATGCACCTTATGCAGGATCCCCGCCACAACGGTAAATCCCGGCTTCAGTTACAACCATGTCCATTTTCACATCATTGGGCTCGCAGGGTATACATCCGGTTTCCATACAGCCTGAATGCAAGTCCGATTTTTTTGATATGAGGTACATCGGCAAGGAACCGGTCATAATATCCCGCCCCGTACCCAAGCCGGTTGCCGGACTGGTCAAATGCCAGCATAGGCACTACGACGGCTTGAACTTCATCCGGCCGGGCAGGGATCTCATTTCCTACCGGCTCCGGGACGTGAAAGGTGCTTTTTACCAGAACAGAGGGACTCTGAATATAGGAAAGACGCAGGGTCCGTGTATCCGTTTCAATTACCGGCACAATTACCCGTCCCCTGCTGGTGATGAGATAATCGATAAGGTCCCTGGTATTCACCTCGAGCGGTTTTGAAACATACACCATGACAGGATCGATTCCATTCAGGATTTGTTGAACGACACTGCAGATGCAGGCACTTTTTTCTTCAATCTGGGCCGGGGATAACGTAGACCGTACCGTGCGTGCATGATCACGTAATTCTTTTTTTTGGGTCTGGATATCGGAGTCCGGCATGGTATCTGGTATATCATTGGACGCGTATGTCCAATAATCCTGATGTTCTGATAAGCAGGAGCGGGATAATTATTGAATAAAAAATGGCGGTGAGATTAAAACTTAAAATGCCGGTTCACTATTTTTATCGCGCAGTAATCACCGCACATGGTACAGGCATCGGAATCTGCCGGCTTTCGTTCATTCCGTATTGCCCGGGCACGGGGAGCGTTAATGGCAACGGCAAACTGGCGTTCCCAGTCAAGATCGCGGCGGGCATGTCCCATCTCGAGGTCCGCTTCACGGGTTTTTTTGAGTTTTATCATATCGCCGATATGAGCGGCAATCCGTGAGCTGATAACGCCTTCAAACACTTCTTCGGGTGTCGGGAGGGCCAGGTGCTCGGCAGGGGTCACATAACAGATGAAATCCGCACCAAGGGACGATGAGATCGCAGCTCCGATGGCAGCGACGCGGTCATCGTAACCGGGTGCGATATCGGTGACGATCGGCCCGAGCATGTAAAACGGCTTGTTGTTGGTGACGCGTTTCATGAGCGTGACATTGGTGGCAATCTCATCGATCGGTACATGTCCCGGTCCTTCGACAATAACCTGGACACCGTCATTATGCGCCTTATCCGCAAGTTCGGCATTGATCAGGAGTTCCTGTACGGCAGCCCGGTCAGTGGCATCGTGAATTGCACCGGCCCTCATGCCGTTTCCCATTGAGAGGGTGACTTCATGCTCCTTCATGATCTCGAGCAGGTAGTCGAATTCAGAATAGAGAGGATTTTCTTTTTCATTGTGGAGCATCCAGGCAGTCATGAATGCGCCGCCCCGGGATACCAGTCCTCCATGCCGCCCCTGGTTCTTTAAACGTTTGACCGTTTCCCAGTTGATACCGGTATGGATGGCCATGAAGTTCGTCCCGAGCTTGGCCTGTTCTGCGGTAATCCGGAACAGGTCATCCTCATTCATGTTGACAACAGCACCATCTTTTTGTGCCGCTTCGATGAATGCCTGGTACAGGGGCACACACCCGACAGACAGTGATGTATTGGCTATTACCTGTTTGCGGATCTCGACAAAGTCCCCGCCCGTAGAAAGTTCCATCAGCGTATCAGCACCGGCAAGCTCTGCCTGGCGTGCTTTTTCGAGTTCTTCGGGAATATTGACAATATCTGTTGATGTTCCAATGGACGCGTTCACTTTGGTTCGCAGCCCTTCGCCAATCCCGCATATCCTGACTTTCCTGTAGGGAGAGACGGGAATGACAATATGTCCCTCGGCAACCCCGCGCCTTACGAAGTCTTCAGTGACTCCTTCCTGTTTTGCAACGATCTTCATCTCTTCGGTGACGATGCCGTTTTTCGCATCTTTAACAATACCCATAGCATACACGTTTCTGTAAAGACAAGATAAAGGCTCGGTTTTTGATTTCTGGACTAAATCTGGCTTGTTAAGATAACAAGTAAAGTTGAGTTGGATTAACGAAAAATTTTTTGAATTTTCATGCGTTACTGTGACAAAAATGGGGTAACAATGGTAACTGGTGTATGGAGAAACATTTATATAATCTTGAACACTAACTTATGGTAAACCTTGAAGTTTACGAGGAATTTAAGATGACAGAAAAAGATTTTACAGAAGTTACGGTAAAAGAAGCAGCCCATGAGGATGCAGGACGGGGCATTGCACGGGTGAGCATTGAAGTTATGAAGAAGCTCGGGCTGGTCTCCGGCGATGTAATCGAAATACAGGGCAAAAAGAAAGCCGCGGCGATAATCTGGCCCGGGTTCCAGCAGGATACCGGGTACGCAATCCTCCGTATCGACGGGAATATACGGAGCAACCTGAGCACCGGTATTGACGAGAAGGTGAAAATCAGAAAATCAGAAGCGGAATATGCCAAGAAGGTGGTGATCCAGCCCACTCAGCCAATCCGCCTGGTCGGAGGTGAACAGTACCTTTCACGGGTCCTGCGGGGACGGGCAGTTTTCGAAGGGCAGACACAGCGGATTGATGTGATCGGCAATTCCATCACCCTTGTTATAGCAAAAGTCATTCCCAAAGGCATTGTAATCGTCACTGACGAAACTGAAATTGAACTCAAAGAGGAACCCTATAATCCCGAAGAAGGCAAAAAGGAAGTCTCTGATATCCACTACGAAGACATTGGCGGGCTCGGGCGCGAACTGCAGCTTGTCCGGGAGATGATCGAGCTCCCGCTCCGCCATCCCGAGATCTTTGAACGCCTCGGCATCCAGCCTCCCAAAGGGGTATTGCTCTACGGGCCGCCCGGGACAGGAAAGACCCTGATCGCAAAGGCGGTGGCAAATGAAGTGGATGCCCATTTCATCTCGCTCTCAGGCCCTGAGATAATGAGCAAATATTATGGTGAGAGTGAGAAAGGACTGCGCGAAAAATTCGAAGAAGCGGAGCAGAACGCACCGGCAGTCATCTTTATTGACGAAATCGATTCCATTGCTCCCAAGCGCGAAGAGACCAAAGGGGAAGTCGAACGTCGGGTAGTTGCCCAGCTCCTTTCGCTCATGGACGGGCTGAAAGGGCGGGGACAGGTTATTGTTATTGCTGCAACCAACCTGCCGGATGCGATTGATCCTGCACTCCGGCGCGGAGGACGGTTTGACCGGGAGATAGAGATCGGCATCCCGGATAAGAAAGGGAGACTGGAGATTTTCCAGGTCCATTCCCGGGGTGTGCCGCTTGCAGAGGATGTGAAACTTGAGGACTTTGCCAACTCAACCCATGGATTTGTGGGTGCGGATATCTCATTGCTGGTCAAGGAAGCAGCCATGCATGCACTGCGAAAGGTGATTCCCCAGATCAAGATCGATGAAGAAATCCCCGATGAAGTGCTTGACCAGCTGAAAGTAACCAACGAGGATTTTGCCGAAGCACGCAAGCATGTCGAACCAAGCGCGATGCGTGAAGTGCTCGTTGAGGTCCCTGATGTGACCTGGAAGCAGGTAGGAGGTCTCGAGGAAGTCAAGCAGGAATTGAAAGAAGCGGTGGAATGGCCGCTCAGGTTCCCGGATGTGTTTGAACGGCTCCAGACAAAACCCCCAAAAGGCATCCTGCTCTTCGGCCCGCCCGGTACCGGAAAGACCCTGCTGGCAAAAGCTGTGGCAAACGAGAGCGAATGCAACTTCATCGCGGTGAAGGGACCTGAGCTCCTCTCGAAATGGGTGGGTGAATCAGAAAAAGGCGTCAGGGAAATCTTCCGCAAGGCGCGTCAGGCATCACCTTCCATCATCTTCTTTGATGAGATTGATGCCCTCGTTCCCAAACGGGGGACCTACCAGGGCTCATCCCATGTAACCGAAAGTGTCGTCAGCCAGATCCTTACCGAACTCGATGGTATGGAAGAACTCAAAAACGTCACCATTCTGGCAGCAACCAATCGTCCGGATATGCTCGACGATGCACTGCTGCGCCCGGGACGCCTGGAGCGCCATATCTATGTCCCGGCACCCGATGAAGAAAGCCGCACGAAGATCTTTGAAGTCTATCTCGGCGGAGATACCGGAGATATCCTTGCAAAAGATGTTGATATCGATGTTCTGGTCAGACAGACTGAAGGATATGTCGGGGCAGACATTGAAGCCGTTGTCAGGGAAGCCAAGATGGCCGCGATGCGTGATTTCATCATCCAGATGGGTACCAGGAATGAACAGGAACGCAAAGACGCGATCAAGAACGTGATGCTGACACGTGCTCACTTTGAGGCCGCGGTTCTCAAAGTAAGGGGATCGCTGGACCGTGACGCCCTTGAGAATTCCGAACGACAGGCATGGGAGATGCTGTATAACCAGGACCAGCGCACCATTCTTGATAAAGCCCTGTCTTCACTCAACCGTGCCGGGATGTCTTCCAAAAAGATTGACGACAAGATCATTGCCGGTCTCCGAACCGCGACCTATCAACGGAAGAAAGACTTCGGGGAGATCACAAAACTTACCGAAGAACTGGAAAAGAAGGTCAACCAGAAATAATCACCGGTGATAAAAAATGTACGAAGATCCGCAGGATATGTTCATGGAGATGGATACACTCTTCTCCCAACTTTTTGCCAAGATGACCCGCGATTTCGCTGCAGGAGAAAACCGGGCATTCAGCTTTCACATGATTATGCCGGTAAATGAGGAGTCCGCACGGGTACAGGACACCGCCATTCGAGGGAACACAGAACCCGTTGCGGAGGTTCACCGGATTGATGATGAGGTGAAAGTTATCGCTGAACTTCCCGGTGCAACAATGGATGCAATCAGGATAAGACTCGAGGGTTCTGTTCTCATTATCGATGCCGATGGTGATACGGCAACACATCACACTTCCGCTGTAGTACCTCCGGTAGATCCCGGTTCAATGCAGACCACGTGCAAAAACGGGGTGCTCGAAGTGACATTCAAAGTATTACCGGATATATCAGGAAAAGAAGACTCGTGAAAGCGATACGGTATACTTTTTTTCCAGTTATCAGAAGCAATCGTTCAACGAGTACCGGCATTTACCGGTTTCATCAAAATGATTTTTTCTGAAGAACAAATTTTCATCAGTTTAATTTATCTGGTATTCCCATCTGAATGATCTCTGTTTAGCCCGGTAAAAAATGTTTAAAACTTAAACGCTCACAGGAGTTTCACCACGGCCGATTAAAGCTCCCCTTCCATGCGATAACTCCTGAACAGGTAATACGCCACCATCGCGCTCAGCGAAAGGACGATATGGAGGATCGGCGCAATCACCTAATCACCTCCTTCATGTAAGCGGTGTTCTTTTGGCTCTGGAGAAATGTTTGAAAAAACAAAAAAACGCTCAATAGGGGTTTTGCCCCCGCCGCATGGCTCCCCCCAGATGCGATAACTCCTGAGGAGGTTATACAGGCACTATCGCGCAGAACAGGGGCAGTCAGAGGGACAGGCACGGTCCCCTCCTTCGTAATCTGTGCTTTCATTTTATACTCTGATAAAAATGAATTCTACAGAGCCGTTTTTTTCATATCCTGATAAAAGAACTCTGCAAAAACCTATTTTTTTCTTCAAAGCATCGAAAATTATATCCTGATTTATATTTTATTATCTGAAAATGAAAGACTCCGGAAAAAATACGGATGTTATGAACAGGGAGCCCATACCGCTTGCGGATGAAAAACCCCCGTATTATATGATAAATTGATAAACCTCGGGATCAAACGACTACACAAATCAGGGTATCCGGCCGGATAATCCGGGGTGTAACGCTCTTTGCGACAGAAGGAGGCTGCAGGAAATGATTCTGAAAGATTTTCTTATTGGTGCAGGAACAGAAAAAAATTTATCTGAGCTCATTCTCTTCCTGAGCGCACAGGTTCAGGAAGTGAAGAACGGTTTTTTTCCTACCTGTATGAAAACACAGGCATGTGAACAGACAAAAAATGTATTTGGCGAAGAGCAGATGGCCCTTGACAAGTATGCTGATGCCGTATTTGTTTCAGGGCTCCGTAAATCAGGACTTGTCAGTTATATAGCAACAGAAGAGCAGGACCACCTCATCGAAATAAAAGATTCAAAGCACAATTTCGGGGTTGTTATCGATCCTCTTGACGGCTCATCGCTTATTGATGTGAACCTTTGTATTGGCTCGATTATCGGTATCTATCCCGGACATGTCCTGGAAAAGGGTTCGGATATGGTTGCAGCCCTCTATATCCTGTACGGGCCTCTCACTACGCTGACCCTGACAACGGGAAAAGGAGTCCATGAATTCGTTCTGGATGATACCGGTGAATTCGTCTTAAAACAACAGGATATCAGGATTCCTGAAGGGAAAATTTATGCGCCGGGTGCGTTGAGAAAGGACTATCTCCCGGCTCACGCACGCTGGATAGAACATCTCGAACAGGCTGGTTATAAACTCCGGTTCAGCGGCTGTTTTGTTGCTGATGTGCACCAGATCCTGCATAAGGGAGGAGTGTTTTCCTATCCCGGGTTCAAAGGAAAGGAAAAAGGAAAACTGAGACTGTTATATGAGGCAAATCCCATGGGGAAGATAATCCACGAAGCCGGGGGGGCTGTCAGTAACGGGAGGGGCGATATTCTTGGTATTAAGCCCAATGCAATCGACCAGATAACTCCCATCTATATCGGGGGCAAAAAGGAGATCAGCCTTATTGAAAAGTTTATGACTGAAGGCGGTAAAAACAAAGAGTGATTAGGTTATGAAAAACAACTATGGTCCAATCCCGGGTTCAACGATTTTTCGCGGTATTTCCGGGCAGAAAACAATTATCATGGCAGCGAATACCCGGATTGCCACGGTAGCACAAGGAATATTCAGGGCCGCAAAAGATACCGATTCTGCTGTAATCATGGAACTTGCACGGTCTGAATGTGACCTGAAAGGAGGATATACCGGATTAAAACCAAAGGATTTCGCAGAAAAGATGCAGGAAGCTGCCAGTAAGGTACAATTTGATATCTGGGCTCTTCACGCTGATCATATCACCATAAAGACCGGTGATGCTGCAGAAATCGAGAGCACAAAACAGTTAATTGACGCCCAGATCAGCGCTGGATACACATCTTTTGCCATTGATGCTTCGCACCTTTTTAATTTTGAAGGAAAAAATGTCCGGCAGGAGCTGGATAAAAATATCCGGGCTACCTCCGATCTGGCCATCCATATAAAAAAAGGGATGAAGGGAAAGGATTTCGGCCTGGAGGTGGAAGTGGGGGAGATCGGGAGGAAAGATACCCACGGCATGGTACTGACAAGGCCCGAAGAAGCGGTTGAATTCATCAAAGCATTACATGAAAATGGAGTATATCCCCAGGTGCTTGCAATCGCCAACGGGAGTACCCATGGACATGTCTACGATGAAAAAGGGAACGTGGTCGAACAACTATCCATCGATATCTCCCGGACAAAAGCAGTCGCAGGTGCCCTCAGGGAAAATAACCTTCATGTGGGCATTGCCCAGCACGGGATAACCGGCACTCCCCGGGAGCTTATCAACCAGCACTTCCCGAAAGGAGATATCATCAAAGGAAATGTCGGGACGTTCTGGCAGGATGTCGTTTTTGATACCCTGAAAGTCTATGAACCTGCATTGTATAAGGACATCCAGGAATGGACACTGGAGAAATACCGCGCCGCAAATCCAGGCAAAAAAGACAGCCAGATATTTGATGGCAACTGTAAGTTTGCAATCAAAGAATTTTTCAAAGAGCTGTATTCGGTAGATGGAACAACCGAACAGGCAATCCAGGCAATGGCATATGCTGAAAGTCTGGTATTTTTCAGGGCATTCAGTTCGTATGGGTCTGCAACCCTTGTAAGAAAAGTCCTGAAGTAAAAATTCAACGATACTTTTTTCACTGGCAAAGAGATTCTATAGTGTGATTTCTCATGCCGAAGACCACAATCTCTGTCATTAAAGCGGACGTGGGAAGTTTCCCCGGACACTCCCGCACCCACCCGAAACTTCTGGAAAAGGCAGCAAAGATGCTCAAGGATGAAGAGGGCAAACTTCTCATCGACTCATTTGTCACCCATTGCGGTGATGACCTTGAACTGATCATGACGCATACCCATGGAGTGGATAATGAAAAGATTCACAAACTTTCATGGGATGTCTTTTTGGAATGCACCAGGATAGCAAAAAGCTTAAAACTCTATGGTGCCGGCCAGGATATGCTCTCAGATGCATTTTCCGGTAACGTCAGGGGCATGGGCCCGGGTGTTGCCGAGATGGAGTTTGAGGAACGGGCAAGTGATCCTGTTCTTGTGTTCATGGCAGACAAAACAGAGCCCGGTGCATGGAACTTCTTCCTCTACAAGATCTTTGCAGACCCGTTCAATACGGCAGGACTGGTAATCGACCCTTCGATGCATAAGGGCTTTGTCTTTGAGGTCCACGATCTCATTGAAAAACGCCGTATCATGTTCCGGTGCCCCGAAGAGATCTATAATCTTCTCGCGTACATCGGTGCGCCATCGCGGTACGTGATCAAGCATGTTTTCAGGCGCGATGGGGATATTGCTGCGGCTTCCAGCACCCAGCGTCTGAGCCTGATCGCGGGAAAGTACGTTGGTAAGGATGATCCGGTTATGATCGTCCGGGCCCAGAGCGGTTTTCCTGCAGTCGGCGAAGTGATCGAACCGTTCTGCACACCGGTACTTGTCGCAGGCTGGATGCGTGGATCGCACCACGGGCCGTTCATGCCGGTCGGACTGTGCGATGCCAACTGCACCAGGTTTGACGGTCCCCCACGGGTCATCTGCATGGGTTTCCAGGTCAGTAACGGGAAGCTCATCGGTCCTGCAGATATGTTTGATGATGTTGGATTCGACCGCGTGCGGGCACGGTGCAATGAGATTGCCGACCTCATCCGGGCGCAGGGACCATTCGAGCCTCACCGCCTCTCGCTTGGGGAGATGGAATATACCACCCTTCCCGCCGTGGAAAAGGAACTTGCAAAACGCTGGGAGCCAATTCCCCAAAAATAAGTTTCCTTTTTTTTTCAGGAATATTCGTGCGTACAGGTTTCTTGCGAATTATTCACCCTGAGTTGGGCAATGAGCAAACTTTAATTATCTCACATCCCAAATTAGGGCAGATGGTTAACGGAATTGTTTTGCCGATAAAAAAAGTGTTCGGGCTTGTTGATTCAAAAATATCTGTCGAGATCAAAGACGAAGGCCGGAAACTGCAGGGGCGTCTTGTTGCCGTAGATGAGTACCTGAACATTCATATGGACGAGACCATTGAATTTGTCGATAATCAGCGGGGAAGGAGCCTGGGGACTGTTGTGATCAGGGGCAATAATATTCTTACCATTGCACCGGTTATCTGATGGGCAGAAAGGTGGGAACGAATGACAGATCCTGTTGATGAAGCACTGAAACTGATTCAGTCGAAACCCGAAGGTATTCTCCAGAGCGAACTCTGGAAGGAACTGGGTGTCGACAGTCGTAAATGTTCGCGGATTGTCAAGAAGCTTGAAGACAGCGGTCTCATTGATCGATCCGAATTCAAAAAAGACGGGATTAAGACATATCTTCTGCGTGCAAAACAGATGCCGGTAAATCCATCCGACCTGCTTGCCGGAGATGAACTGATTCCCTGTATCAACTGCGAACTTGAATGCATTGTTGAAGAATGCCATCCGCTCATGGACTGGATGTACCAGCTGGCTATCGTCCAGCACACAGAATAATTATTTTCCTTTTTATTATTTCGTCAATTTTGTTTCGACAGGCTCAATAGGTATCCTGAATAATAGACTTATCCTGTTTACTATGTCCAGGTACAGGCTGCTGTTATTATCCCAGGTCCTGATTTTCCTGATACCACTGAATATCTATATGTGGGGTGAATGGCTGCTGGTCAATGTCCAGTGGGCGCTCTTCCGGTATCAGCAATCAGAATATGGAACGAGTCTGATTCCCGGTTACAAAGATATTCTCTATATTTATCTTGGCCAGAACACAGGATGGTATAACATAGCAGCAGCATTATTCTGGACAACCGGAGCCGTAATCCTTCTTGTCGGGCTGTATATCACAATTATTGCCTGTATCGAACAAAATTTTGAAAAAATCAGGACTGCCTCGTATTTTACTATCAGTGGCGGAACCTTACTTTGCTTATCGGCAATATGTCGGTTTTTCGGAGGCTTTGCCATTCCTGTTGGTGTTCCCGTTATTCTTATTCTTGGCTGGTGGATGTACCAGGGGAATTTTGAAGCTGATGATACCGGACAGGAATCCGAAGAGGAAGAAGGATCTGTCCCGGAATAATGTAACTAAATGCCATCCGGATCCGCATCTTTTAAATAGAATTTTCCGGACCGCACATTTTCGGACAACTATTTATCACACAACTATCTACCTGATATGAGTGAATAATCCGCGATTTCCCCCGGGGGATATATGATTTCTGTTTTATTTGTCGACGACAACTCAGATCTTTTCGGCCAGATCCGCTCATTTCTGGAGAAAGCCGGAGATATCAGGCTTGACAAGGCACATTCAATAAAACAGGCGATGGAGAAAATCAAGGGCCGCACGTATGACGTGATCGTTTCCTATGAACGGATACCCGAAGTAAATGGCATCGAATTCATGTCTGACACAAATGGCATCGATTTTTTACAATATCTCAAATCGATGGGGAACACCACCCCGGTTATCCTGCTCTGCCGCCGATCTGCCAACAAAATAGCCGTCCAGGAAGTTGCGAATGGTACAGAAATTAATCTGCCTGCAACCGGGGATATGCGCCAGAACCTGATGGAAATGGTTACGGTTATCAAACAGACCATGCTGCGCAGGAAAGCGGAGCGGGAGATCAAGCTGCAGAACGAACAGCTCACTGCCATTCTTTCCGCCACACCATTGGGGGTATTCCAGGTCAGAAACGGGTTTTTTGTATGGACGAACCAGCAATTTGCAGAAATGCTGGGGTACGAAGAGTCGAATCTTGTGGGAAAAGAATTGCAGAAAATTTTCAGGACTCCTGAAGATTACGACCGGGTATACCATGAACTCCAGTTTACAAGAAACGCACGGGGTTTTGGCCAGGCGGAATGCAGGCTGGCAAAAAAAGATGCTTCATCAATTGCATGCCAGATTCAGGTCCAGGCAGTTGATCCTCACACTATCAGTAAGGGCGGTACATTTATTGTTACTGATATTTCAGAAAAACGAAAAATTGCAGATGCGCTCAAAGAAAGCGAGGCAAAGTACAGGGAAGTGCTCCAGAACACCCAGAGCATCATCATCAGGATGGACACATCCGGAAATGTTACCTTTATCAACCATTTTGCGCTTTCGTTTTTCGATTATACCAGCGATGAAATTATCGGCAAGAATGTTGTCGGCACTATAGTCCCCGCAAAGACCCGCCCCGGTCATGATCTCTCCATGATGGCAAATGACCTCGGGTTTAATGCCGAGGGCTATGCGGTTAATATCAGCGAGAATGTGCGTCGCAACGGTGACCGGGTCTGGATCGCATGGATAAATAAGGCGATCCGCGATGAAAAAGGCCATATTATCGAAATTCTCTGCATTGGCAACGATATCACCGATCGAAAGCGAAACGGTGAAGTCCGCATCAGTACCGATACCTGGAAGGATATCGTTGTTGCAGATACCGATGTAAAAGAAGAAGTTTTTGATACGGTCTTCCATATCTGTACCGAGATATCCATTGAGGGGAGGGAGGGCAAACCCGTTGGCACTACCTTCCTGATTGGCGATGCCGATAATGTCATGACAAAATCGCGACAGATATCGATCAATGCCTTTGAGGGGCAGAAACCTGAGTCCCGTATTGTCACAAACCAGGACATCAAGGAAAATATCAAGGAATTCGCCCAGCTTGACGGGGCTTTTGTCATCGATGGCGAGGGGTATGTCCGTGCGCAGAGCCGTTATATAACAGTCGATACCAGCAATGTTTCCCTCCCCAAGGGAATGGGGACCCGCCATAACTCTGTTGCCGCAATAACGCAGGTCACCAATACGGTCGGCATCGTTGTATCCCAAAGTGGTGGGGGTATTACCATCTTTAAAAACGGGTTGATCCTCAAAAAGATTACGCTGTGATTTCCGGAATTATTTCGTAATTGTATATCATTCCGTCAAACCAGATCAAATACCCTGCATGCTTGCTCCCAGGGTCGTTTTTCCTGCCGTAAGGACATCCACTCCAGGACAACAAATTCGTAAAACTGCTCGGTAACCGGCCTCAACCGGTACAGGAAGCTGACATCACCTTCACAGTGATGCCATCACAACCCAAAAGACCAAAAATATTGATCAGGGACGCTTTTTCGGGCTGCAGTTTTTCCCATGGAACTCTTCCCAGCAGATATGCCGGCAGATATTCCCCACCGCCCGGAACGCATCCTCAAGGTCCGGGAAATTCGGAATCCCTGAATCCCTCAGAATACGGAGCGGTGTCTTCATGGAATCACCGCCGATCATGCACCCGACAATCATCTTGTGGGTATTTTTTGAGAACCGGACCAGTTCATTTGCCACACGTATGGGATCAGATATTGCAGATGGCACAGCGATTACAAAAGCAATGTCCCAGACATCCTGGTTTTTTATCATAACGTCAAATGTACGGGCAAACCGGTCCGCTGAAGCATCCCCCACCATATCAATCGGGTTACGCTTGTTCCAGTCTGCGGGAAGAATCGCGTTCAGTTCCGTGAGTATGAGTGGAGAGAAATCCACGAGCTCGATGCCAAACCGCTCTGCGTAATCAGATGACAGGACGGCAAATCCTCCGGCGTTGCTGATGACGATGGCACGGATACCCTTCGGGTAGCCTTCCGAGGACAGGAGCTCGGCAGTCTGGAACGCTTCCCGCATGGATCGGACAGGAATTATACCGGACTCCCAGAAAGCCGTCATGTATACCTCATAACTGCCTGAAAGAGATCCGGTATGGGATGCAGCTGTTTCCTGTCCGATCCTGGAAGAACCGGACTTTATGGCAACAACCGGTTTTTTTTGTGAAACCTCACGGGCAATCTTCATAAACCTTCGTCCATCCCGGATTTCCTCAATATACAGGATAATGGCCTTTGAATTGGGATCATCCCTTGCATACAGCAGGAAATCTTCAAAGCTGAGATCCGCCTGGTTGCCGATGCTGATAACCGCGGAAAATCCTATCTCTTCGGGAAGGCTCCAGTCAACAATAGTAGAGATAATCGCACCGCTCTGGGAGATAAACGCAAGAGTGCCTGGCTTGGGAGAGATGGGGTCAAACGTAGTATTGATCCCCTTGTGGGGAATCATAATCCCGAGGCAGTTCGGGCCCATGATGCGTATGCCATACTGCTCTGCGATTTCCAGTACCTGGGATTCCAGGTCCGACCCGGCTTTTCCGGACTCTCGGAAACCGGATGAAATGATAATCACAAGGGGAATGCCTTTTTCCCCGGCTTCCTGCACGACCTGCGGGACAAAACGTGCCGGCACTACAACAACGGCAATGCTGACCTGATCGGGAATGGATGCAAGGGATGGATAGACATCCCGGCCCAGAATTTTTTTGTGTTTCGGGTTTACCGGGTATACCGTCCCGGGGAATGCGAGCAGGTTTCTCAGGACTGCATACCCGACTTTATTGGGTTCCGGGGAGGCCCCGATTACCGCAATCGATTTCGCGTTGAAAATGTCCGGTGACAGGGGCGGTTTTTCTTCTTTATTTTGTTTAACACTATCATCAGATTCATAGATCCGGGCATCGACAACACAGACTCCTTTTTCATATAAAAATACCGGATTGAGATCGAATTCCACTACCCTGGGATTGTCAGCAAAAAAACGGGCAACCGTATCAATAAGAGTGATAAGTCCCTGTTTGTCCAGGGGGGGTTTGTTCCGGAATCCCCGGATAAGAGGATATCCCTGGAGTTCCCGGATCATGGCATCTATATCCTCAGGACTGACCGGAAGTATCCTTATTGAAATGTCTCTGATAAGTTCAACCAGGGTACCTCCCATTCCAACCGTAATTACCTTGCCAAATGTCGGATCCGTTCTTCCCCCGACAAGGATTTCCAGTCCCGTTGGTTTCTGCTGTTCGATAATAATACCGGAAATAACCGCGGACGGATCGAATACTTTCACCTGAGACGTGATCGAATCAAAGGCGTGCTCCGCATCGCCGGCTGAAAGGATATCAGTGACAACGCCTCCCGAATCGCTCTTGTGACTGATCTGGGCCGAAATAACCTTCATGACAAGCGGGTACCCGATTTTACCGGCAGCTTCGCCCACTTCCTCACGGGTCCTGATTATGGTATATTCGGGTACCGGTATACCGTGTTTTTTCAGGATTGTGTATCCTTCCGCTTCTGAAAGCAACCTCCGGGTCATGGCAATAACTCCTGGTGATGATATTACTATTGAGGGATTATGAGGTTTTGGAACGGAAAAAAGCACAGAATTCTCACACACGATGGATTCTGATTAAACATGCACCGGGGGATCCGGTATTGGTATCAGGATGAATCCGTTATAGCTTTTTACCGCAATTGGTACAAAACCTGATGCCGTCAGGGTACTTCGTTCCACAATGAGTACAATAATGAGATGTATATTTCGGGTTCTGGTTCTGATATTTTTGCATTGGACTGTCCTGACGGTTCGGTTGCGGGAGAGTCAGAACAGTTCCTGGCACAATCTCCGGATTCCTGATCTGCTGTTGACCGGATCCATTGCAGGAAGATTTCTGCAGTCTTGAAAATCCGGATTGCGGATCAGCATGCGCCATCCGGATATTTCTTTGGGTAAACCACCAGCCGGATGGAATCAGGAGAAATACGATAAACAGAAGGCCGCCAAGCTCAAAATATTCAAGGCTGAAGTTGAAGGTCCCGTGAAGCAGTATCGCTGCGGCAAGACCTGCGGCAATAATTCCTCCACGGGCCTGTTCAGGGCGGAATTTCGCAATCCCCAGTGCATAACCCCAGGTGCACGAGAAGATCATATGTCCGGGGACCGAGGCAATCGCCCTGAAGATCCCGACAGCAATGCCTCCTTCAAGTACATAGACAATATTCTCAACTGCGGCAAATCCCAGTCCGGCAGCAGCAGCATACACGATTCCATCCATCGGTTCATTGAATTCAGAAAAACGGTATACAAAAACAAAGACTATGGAAAATTTTAACAGTTCCTCGACAACCGGAGCAATAACCGAGGACAGAATAATACCGGGGGGGAATGGATATTCGATTACTGCTGCCGGAATTACCATGAGTGCTCCCAGGAAAAACACCCGGACGACCTGACTTTTGGGTTCAGGCTCATAGCAGTCCTTCCTGAGCACGTACCAGAGAAGAAAGACCGCAGGGGCAATAGCGAGCGCCAGGAGCTCCAGCATCAATCATCCATTGGCAGATGCACAGGTAAAAGGGTTCTGGTTTTTTAAAAAACAATACATCATTTCGTCTCCAGCCGTTGCTGAAAGGTTCCTGCAATTACATGAGCCCACATGAGAAAAAAAATCCTGTATTCCGGATATTATCTGCTTCCTTTCCAAACGGCAGTTGAAGGCATAAAAAAATCTTATAGTCCCGTTTCATAACCTCTGATAGGGAGTGTTCATCCTCAGGCACTTCGCCAGATCGGAGAGAACAGGAAAAATCTCCCCGTCTTTTAAAAACCGGTCGCGGAACAGTTCTGCAAGACTCCCCTGCCTGATCCGGTTCTTTATGATGGGAAGATACACCCGTTCATCATCCGTTGCATGACTCCACGCTGCGTCGTACAACTGTTCAAGTTCCGGCCTGAGTGCTGCGGTACCGTGCTGGATTGCCTCTTCTGTTAATGCATACAGCGTGTCCTGGTCGGTTTCTAACGGAAGCGAGGGGCACCGCAGCAGTGATTGCACGAATGCGCAGACCGCCATATCCGAACGGATGCACTCCTGCTCATCGAGCGCCTTGATCTCGATACAGGTACGGGAGAAACGGATGATAAGCCCGCCCGAGTTCACCCACTCTTCACAGAGAATACCGGCACCCCGGGCACGAAGTTTTTCATAAATCTCCTGTTGCATTGCATGGTAATCGCCAGTACTCCGGATTTTATCCGGTATAATCCGGTTACAGATAAGGGGAATTTCCTTTTGGTTTTCCCGGTACCAGATAAGCCGGTTATCAGCAATTCCGGTAAGATGCCCTTCAACCATGGGGGAAGCAGCGGTTACCGCGATAAGATATGGCAGAAGTGACCTGAGCCGGTTATAGGTCCTGACCAGTTCCTTTTCGCTGGAATAGGAGAGGTTAATCTGCAGGGACTGGATGTTCAGCCATCCATGCTGGAAAATATTGAAAAGCCTGTCATAGGCTTTGTAATATTCGCCTTCATCATGATCCCAGACAGCAGTTTGATCCAGGGTCAGCGTGGGATGCATCCCAAGACCAAGGAGCATATACCGTTCAGGGAACATGTGATAAAATTTCTGTATCCCCTTAACGAGTTGCCCTTCAAGATCGGCGAGAGTGTGAGCGGGTGTGCGGGGGATAATCTCAAGCACTGTTTTCTGTAGTTCTTTACTGAGTTTAACATCACCAAACAGGATCTCTGATTCAAAAGACCCGCAGATGGATTTTATAATCTGGTCAGATACAGGAAGAGCATTAAACCTGGCATCATTAATCGAGTATTCGTGTTCGGTTCCGATGGTCATATGACTTTACAGATACTTTCGCGGGATTTCTGATACTTTTTCTGTTTCAGGTTCATCAATCCGGCAGATAACAAGGAGCTCGTCATCAGTAAGGTGTTGTACGAGGTGGGTAATGTTCTGAACCGCACGCTCGTACTGCTGACGGTATGCTTCGGGGATCTCTTGTAACAGCTTCACGATGGGGCAGACAGACTCGTTTTTGATATAAATCTCAACGATATCCCCTTTTACATCAAAGGTAAACGGCCCGGCCCGGCAGGTTTCCGGTTTGATCGCATGAATTACGCATTTGCCATTATCTGACAATATACATGTACCATTCTCTCTGGTCTTCAGCCGGGTATACCCGGTAAATTCAAACGAACCCGGTATAATCCCGCGCCTGAGTCAGCCGTTCGTAGCAGGATGCCGAAACCGGCGGGTGAGCATCAACGCAACAATGCCCCCCGCACCGGAAACAAATATCTTCAGCCCGTAGTAACCAGTCATCAGTCAAAAATATCACTTCGCAAAAAGATGCGATACAATCTTTTCAAAAACATGAGGATAACAGTCATCTTCACCGCTCTCTATTGAGGGATTGTCATTTACCTCTATTACATACGCATCCCCGTTATTATTTTTTATGTCAACCCCGTAGAGTCCGCTGCCGATTGCATGTGCGGCATCAATACCGAGCCTGATAACATGGGGAGGCACCTTGTCGGGTGTGACGCTTTCGACCCCGCAATACACAAGATGCCCGTTTACCGATGCCTGGATTTTAAACGTGTCAGAAGGAATCGTATATTTACACACGTACAGGAGCTCTCCTCCGAGAACCCCGATCCGCCAGTCATATTTACTCTCGATGTACTGTTGCACCACTATCCAGTCCGATAACCTGATAAAACGGCGGGCAACCCGGAAAAATTCAGCAATATCATGGACTTTTTCAACGCGGAGCGAGAATGAGGTTGAAGGTTCTTTTACAATGAGAGGAAAACCCAGTTCATCGAAAAGGTGCGCAACACGTTCGATAGTGAGATCATGTTTTGATAAAAAGACCGTCCCTGGCATTGAGATGTGGTTTTTGATCAGGTGAGAGTACATATTGATTTTATCAGAACATATCTGTATTGAGCGGTAATCGTCAATAGCGGGGATCCCGTAAAAGCTCGCCATCCGGGCTGCAACGTACGTGATATTCATCGGGTCCGTCCGGGCCCGGATGAACAGTGCATCCATCTTTGGTATCTTGTTGATATCTACCGGGAAGATGAAGTCTACATCGTGTCCCATACCTTCAGCTACATCCCGGCACCGGATCAGGGCATTGAGCTGTTCTGAATTCGCAAGCGTTTTCCGGTCAACAAAGATACCAAGCTGACTCATAAGAATTCCTGGTGGGAGAGGTAAGCCAAAAGCAGTGTTCGTTCTTCTGCGCCTAGCCGTGAGTATTTCGTGGGGGCAAGGGAGGAAAGGAAATACTGGTCGCCACTTTTTACAAAGACCATTGTTACTAAGGGGATCGAAAAGTGTTCATACACGCTCTTTGCATGATGTGCGATTGTGGGGCAGGGAGAGGTCGTTTTGCCAAAGATCCCGACGCATGAATGAACCGATGCAGATTCGGGTAGCTTCTGGTAGCAGAAAGGATACTTACCCTTGTTCGTGATGTGTTTGATTACCTCTTTTGCCTCTTCGCTGGTATTTACGACAAAGTAGTCTGCGGTTGTCGCGAAATAATTCAGCCCATAGAGAATTGCAGGGAGCGGGACATAGACCTGCGATATGCCCCACGTGCACACCGGGATACCGGCCAGTTTTGCCCGTTCAAGACATACCGGAACAACATATGCATCGAGAATTGCACTACTGGAAGGGAGTACTGGTGTTCCCTCCAGTTCGTGGTGCAGGATAGCATAATAGGCCTCGGTTTTATAGGAATAATTCTCACTGATGACATGGATTGTATCTCCGCGCCTTACGGTGAGAAGAGAGTCTTTTATAATATTCAGATCCCGTTTCCCACTTTGTTTTGCCGCTGTTTTCCGGTGATATGCACTATCGGGAGGTAGTCCGGATTCCCGAACAATGTCATTGGACGTAAGACCGGGGGCAGCAGGCAGTGCTGCAGAAGAATATTTTTCAGGAACTGATTTGATTTCTCTTGTCCTCATCCGGTAATCAGCCCGTAATAACCACGGATTCCTGAAATAAGAGTAACTATCTGATGTATTTCATCGAATTCCGGTGAATAAAAACCAGAACAGGAGTTGGACAGAAAATTTTTATGCCGGTTTATCGGAATTCCCCTTTCAGTTAACAGAACAGAATCAGAACTGGAAAAGGACCACCTATGGTCCCCTTCATCATCGTCAGGGATGGTGAGGCACTCGTGCATGGTCAACACTAATCCAATATCAGATACATTGGATTATCGCTCATAGCTATATGCATTGCTCTTTAAAGAATTTTGCAGGATATCAACAAATATTACCAGGATTCATATCCGGGCAGGTGGCACAAGTAATTATTCGATCCCGGATCAGGAGTTTTCCGATATTTCCTGTCATTCGGCCTGTTCATCCAGGATCATAAAATTAATATTATTCTATCACCATCAGTAATCAGATGCATATCCCCATTCCGGAAGAACTTCGTGGACGGCGTGAAGCCCTTGGCCTGAAACAGACCGAACTTGCCAGACGTGCCGGCATCAGCCAGTCAATGGTCGCCCGGATTGAAGCAGGAAATGTAGATCCACGGGTAAGTACCTTATCGAAAATCATTAAGGTCCTGAATAGTGCCGAGCCAAAAAAGATACGTGCCGCACAGATAATGCACACCCCAGTCCTGTCCGTTCAGCCTCAGGATGCAATTTCCCGGGCTGTTGAGATTTTTGAAAAGAATAACATCTCGCAACTGCCGGTTATCGAACGGGGAGTCCCGGTGGGATGCATTTCTGAAACGGTTATCGTGAAGGCGATTGAACAACAGCGACTGCATAAAACACACCTATTTTTTGTCCGTGACTTTATGGAGCCCGGGTTTCCCACGGTTCCCCCGGATATGGACGTGGAAACGGTAATAAATATCCTCCAGCAGAATCACGCAGTTCTGGTGATCGACGGCAGGTTAGTCATCGGGGTAATAACAAAACATGACCTTATCTCGTTGATTGTGTAATCGGTACAGGTCAGGAAATTTCTGCAGATGGTTCCTGTCAGGACGAGCCGGACAGGAGTTTAATTAATACCATTCTTATTTTTTATTAATAATACACAACGGACTGTGTGTTTTTGCCAGCAACCAGGGACCCCGGTCCAGGTGATATGTATACATTTATTGTGATAGCCTCCCTTATGGGAGGACGGGCTCCAGACCGGGACCCATGAACATCACCCAGCTGATCCACTTGTAGCGAAGCGTCACTCCAGTCATTTTTGCGATTTTTCACTGTGGATTGTGTGTTTTTTTTATAAAAAAATTAAAAAACTGGCTCTGGAGAAACGGGCATGAACCTATATGTTCTCCCCCGGTTCATGAAAATTGTATAATATACGAAGGGCCCCGCTTCAGGGCCTCTCTTTATGCACGGCGGGACAGGGAGGTTAATGGTATTTTTTAGTTACTGATTCGCCGCGGGGGCGTCACTCCGGGGGCGGCGGCGTTCATCGTACCTGAAGAATTAAGATGATAATCCACACCATATACCTTAAATTTTCAATGTTCATGGGAAATACTCATAAAATTAGGGTATAGTGTCATTTTAACCACCACCTTTTTCAAAATATTGACTGGAAAAAAGGATAATTCAATCAGCAGAATGATTTAAAAAAAAGTGAAACGCTGATTTTGATAAATAAATTCGGAGTAAGTTTACCGAACTCGTTATATCGCATCCTGGGGACGCCATAGCGGCGGGGACGAGCTGAAAAGCGAGTCCCCAGGAGCGTCTGAGTAAGCCTTTTATAATCAACAAATCCGGGATTTTTAGTCGCCAGGATGTGACTATACCCTAAAATTAAAACGCTCACCAGGGATTTCACACCCACCGCCTGGCTCCCCCCAAATGCGATAAGCATGAAGAAAGTTAAACAACACTATCGCGCAGCGCCGGGACGGCCAGGGGGGACAGGCTCCCTGTCCCCTCCTTTATATTCCGGGCATTTAATTTCATACTCCGATAAAATGAATTCTACAGATAAAAAAAATTTGTTACAGTTTAGAGACCAGATCACGGAGTACCGTCGCGGGTTCCGGTGCCTTTACTACGCTCGAAGCGAGGAGCACGCCATCGGTACCGAGATCCACGGCTATCTTTACACATTCCCCGGACTGGATACCCGCACCGGTCAGTACCCTGACGGACGGATTTACCGCATGGACTGCCGCAACAGATCGGCGGATAATATCCGGGTTGGCTTTCGATACCGAGACACCGCTTCCGATTAGTTCCGGCGGTTCAATCGCCACATACTCCGGGCCGAGCGCCGCTGCACCAGCGCTCGTGGCTTCATTGTTCGAACAGATCACCGAAATGAGTTTTTGTGCCTGCAAAGCCCGGACTGATGATTCGATATCGGCAAGAGTGAGGCGCCTTTCCGAATGATTGATCAGCGATCCGGCAGCTCCTGCCATTTTGATTGCATCGGCAGAAATATGCCCCGTATGAGCACCCGGCGCAAAACCATCGACATGCTGTGAGTATACCGGGATTGCGAAATGGTGACAGAGCGGGTGAAGATCGATATACGACGGTGCGATCCCGATGGTAACTCCGCTTTCATGCGCCACCAGTTGTGCGGCGTTTGCGATCATGTGGGCACGATTACCCATCCCTTCCCTGAAGGTTTTTGTATTGATCAGAATCAGTGGTGAAGGCATAGTCATTCCTCATTCCTACTCTGACATTAATTCTCTGATCCTCATTTTCAGGTTCTATTATGATGAACATTTGGACAGGATACTGAGTGTATATTATTCTTTCAGCCCGCGAAGGTAGTGCCCGGCAGTGATCCCCCCCAGAGCACAGAGTTTTACTGCTTCTTTAAGAGGCGCAAACCGCTGATCACCGTCATTAATTCCATTTTGTACCAATGCCAGTGCATTTTTGTAGATACCGGTCATGTCCCTGGCATAGGTTCCAGTCCTCCCACGGGCATCGATTATCACTTCGCCAATGCCCATCTGCATGAGTGACGGAAGATGATCGATAAGGCATATCTCTGAGGCATTGTAAATATGCGTCCGGCACTCACCATCGATGCGAACCGGGAAAATATGCCCGGTTGCATCCCTGATACCAAAAAACCGGAATTTATCCGTATCACGGTTTTTCCCGTTACCCGGTAACCATTGCAGGGGAAGAGTATCCTCAGAAACCATCGCCTCACTATTCCCCTGAACAATAAGCGCACATGCTGTCCGGCATCCCCTGGATCGCGCGGCACGGATCAGCAGACCTGTTTCATCACGCGATAGTTCCGGAGAGAGTGTAAGCGATGAAAAAAGGGGAGCGAGGCGACACACTGTTTCATGATTGAAAATATTGAGCCCCCCGGCTCCGGATAATGCAGCATGTGGTTGGGTGTGCAAAAGGGCGTTTGCAGTGCCGTAATTTTCCACCAGATAACCTGCAATGTTACCATCAGCTTGTGCCAGAACGGGAAGGACTTCCTGAAGGTAGTTGTTTTTAGTGATCCGGGGGAATTTGAGAATAAACCGGATCCCTGCATCACTGCACACGGACGATGCAGCGACAATCTGTGATTCCACAGAGGTAAAACCGGGAACCATCTGGCATTTTCGGCCCTTTAAGGTGAACACAGGTTCAAAACAGATGACATCGCATCCTCCTTCAACGGCTCCCTGCACACCCGTAATTGAATCCGCATATACCACAAGCACCGGCAAAGACGAGGCCACGCCACCTGCGGTACTCGAGAGAGAGGGGACAACGTGCGGTTTTTGCACATTCCATCGCCGGAGTGCCAGTGCAAGGCTTTCCGGGGATGGATGGGATTTGGCTGCCATCATCTCTTCAGCACGGTGTAAGAATTCCCGGCGCATCTGGTTCAGCCGTGCAATGGGAATAAAACCACCCCCATTATACTCAAGCGTAAATTTCCCGACAGAGAACGGGGTGTCCCCGCTCTTTTTAAACTGCAATTCGATCTGTTCGCGGCTCAGCGGGTGAGACCGCGCAGGAACCAGGTTATCGTCAGGCTGACAGGTGACTCTGATCTCTCCCCCAATCCTGGAATGTACCAGACCAGCGATTGTTATCTTTCCTCCGGTATCTATCCTGATATCGATATCAAGCGGAACGGTATGTCGTAACCCGGGCGGCGGATGGGAGATAATCCGGCGTGCCCGCAGGTCAAATTCCGGGGAGGAAGTGATAAAGACCCTCGTGCCGGGTTCGACCGGTTGGGGAACCCTGATTGCTATTTCCCCGTCATTTTTTACCGGGACGGCATTGAGGGAAAAACCAAATTCATAGCGGGGATTTTCCGTATGAGAAAAGAGAAGCCCGTCACCGGGAGAGGGGATTTTTCTCCGGGTTAACCGGATCCATGCGGTCTTTGATTTTTTATCGTACCGGTTCACTGCCCCGATACTGATACCGCGGTTATCCGGGGCATCCCTTCCCATCAGTCCGGTACCTTGTTTTCCAAAAAGGTATCCGGCCGTCAGGCCGCGGTTAAAGGCAAGGAAGAGATCCTCTACGGCTTCATCCGATAAATACGCCCTTCCTGCTGCAATCGCATCGAGGGCCCGCCGGTATGTGCTGACAACCATCGCGACATATTCCGGAGATTTCATACGTCCTTCAATTTTTAAAGAAACTACCGGGGAATTGACAAGCAGTGAGAGGTTCTCGTAGGTGCAAAGGTCTTTTGGGGAAAGAAGGTAGTGCTCATACGAGGGTATTTCATGGATCCCGGTCGGCCTGCCATATTCATCAGGTAGCCGAAGATACCATGGTGTAGGGTTTGCGGCACGGTTGTGCACACATGCCGCGGTTCCCGCTTCTTCCCCCTATTACCGATGAGAGCAGGCACTGACCTGAATAGCAATAGCAGAGTGCGCCATGAGCAAAGACTTCAAGCCCGATACCGGATCCGGCAGTTTCCTGTCCGATAAGGGTTATTTCTTCAAGCGTCAGCTCACGGGCAAGGACAACCCGGGAAAAACCCTGTTCTGCCGCCCACCGGACACCATCCGTCGAATGGATTGTCATCTGGGTTGAGGCATGAAGCGGCAATGATGGAACAATTTCGCGGGCAAGGGCAGCCACTCCTGTATCCTGGACAAGGACTGCATCAGCACCGGTTGAATACAGCCAGATGAGATATTCCGCAATGCCTTTTAGTTCCCGGTCATGAATGAGCGTGTTTATCGTTACATAGACCCTGACATCCCTTCGATGAGCATAGTCTACTGCTTCTTTGATCTCGTCATCAGTAAAATTCGGGGCAAATTTCCGGGCACCAAACCGCTTCCCGCTCAGGTATACTGCATCAGCACCTGCAGCTACTGCTGCCCGGAACGCTTCCGGGGAACCTGCCGGTGCGAGGAGCTCAGGGAGTTTTTGTTTTTTCCGGATTTGTGATGATGGCTGCATATCCCGCTCTTGACCTACACATGAACAATTGCGAAAAATCCTAAAGTCGCAAGAATCGTTACAATCGTTATGGTGATATATCCTGCCATGATCAGAATAACAGACCTGACCCGGGGCCAGCCCAGCACCCACGAAACAGGTGGGCAGACATAAAAACCAAGAGTTATTACACAGGGTACCAGGCCATAAATCCCATACTTTTTCAAAAACACTGAACGTCCTGCCCGTGCTGACGACTATTTCAAGGAACCGCGATACCCGTTCTGAATGTTTGCCCAGCAGGTCAAAAATACCAAAAAGGGTCAGGGTGACTCCCAGAGCAACGCAGTCAGGACATACAGGATGTAAAGAGGTGGCAGGCCAAGACCAACTCCAAGAGCAGCTGCGCCGTATTCGATGACCAGGGTGCCGGTGATAAGCGCAAGGGTGGACGGGACAGGGATATTGAAGAGAAGTGCGGGAGCAAGAGGCAGGATAAGAACAAACACGATACCAGTGATAATCGTCATGACCAGATCCCGCAGGTAGTGGGGGATTGTTCCGCTCTCCATATCTGTGACAGGATTATCGTTTTAAAAAGGATAAACAGGTAGGTTCCGGAACAATAAAGAACGGGCACAACCGGGAGCCGGAGTACGGGTATTTTTTCCCTGACGGAACATGAATGAAAAGGGTATATCTTTTTTATCCTGCACGTCAACAGATGTTTTAGATGAAGATTGTTGCCGCGCTCACGGATCCGGCTCACGCATCCCATGCACAGGAACAGGGAGCAGACATCGTCGAACTCCGGTTTGACCTGATGGCGGGTGATCCTGGGAACCTCGTCCAGACGTGCAAAGAAAGGTGTTCATTACCCGTTATCGCCACCATCCGTTCTGCGCAGGAAGGGGGGCAATTTTTTGGTAATGCTCAGGAATGGTTTGAAAAGATATGGCCGATCGTTCCGGTTGTTGATTACATTGATATCGAGCAGCGGTTTGCTTCATATGCCCCGCTGATTCAGGAAGCCGGAAAGAAAATTATTGCATCTCATCATACCGGGGAGATGATCTCCCTTCATGACCTGTTCATGCTGGAGCGTGAGCTCAGAACGTATGGAGATATGGTAAAGATCATTGTCACACCCGGTGATGAGGAAGATATTATCGATCTGATTTCCTTTACCCACACCATACAAAAACCGCTCGTTACCGGTGTGATGGGAACACAGTTCCGGTATGCCCGTGCAATTCTTCCCCTGTTTGGTTCACAGCTTGTCTATTGCAGTGCCGGAACTGCAACTGCTGACGGGCAATATTCTATCGAAGATTTTATCCGGCTCATGGTCCTGATGAAAGGAAGTCCATAGTCACCAATCCTTTTTCTTTGGCTGATCCGGTACAGCATATACCATTTTATATTTTTAAACGGCGGTTATTGAACCAGGGTACCTGGTTACAATAAAATAGGACACATGCAGGACAAACTACACCTTACGGATGAACATGCATGACCGGACAGAATTTACCTGATCCTTATTGCCGCACGGTAAACTGGATATCTGCAGAATGGCTGGCAGATCATCTTGATGACCCCCAAATCCTGATCATAGATTGCCGCCGGTCCTATCATGCCTATATCCACGATCACATCCCCGGCTCCATCTACCTGAATGAAGGACTGCTGCGGATGCATATCGGAAAATTTCCCCTCCGGTGGATCTCTCCTGAGACAGCACAGATCGTTCTTTCCACTCTTGGCGTTGAGCAGGACCGCCCGGTGGTAATTTACTCGGATACCTCACCTCCGGAGACATCACCGCAGACCGGGAATGACGGGCTTGAACAAACCTTTGTTGCCTATTCCCTTGCCCGCTTCGGATGCCGCAATGTCATGATCCTTGATGGCGGCCTTTTAAAATGGAAATCAGAAAACCATCCGGTGGTAACCGATCCCGGGATTGCCTGCCCCTCAGCATTTACCGTGGATGTGCAGATCGATTTCCTGGCAGGGTACGATGCATGTACCAGGCTGAAAGATGACCCGGATGTTGTTTTGCTGGATACACGGCCGTCATCACTGTACGAAGGTCAGGGCCCGTGGCCAAAACCCGGCCATATTCCCGGTGCTGTCAACCTGCCGTCAGCACTGGTGATGGATCCTGACAATACCACACGGTTAAAACCGGAAGAGGAGATACGCAGGCTCCTGTTCTCAGCCGGGATCACCCCCGATAAAACAGTTATCTGTTCCTGCGGAACGGGAAGAACGGCAACAGCAGTCTTTCTTGTCCTCAGATATTTCCTTGGATATCCGGATGTGCTCATGTATGAGGCAGGATTTACCGAATGGTCATCAGTTCCGGATAATCCTGTAGTGACCGGCAGGAATCCCCGGTAACCGGATGATTTTTTTTTAATCTATCAATGCAGGATATATTTCAGAATGTTATCATTTAGTCAATTGCTGATTGATATAGCCAGTGAATAATATTTCAAAAAATATTTACATCATTAACAAAGTGTATCTTATTGACGAATAAAAACGACATAAAAAAATAGCTTTAGTTATTACAATGGTAATTTCACTCAGAAAAAATTGGTAACATTATGACCCGGTTCCATATGATATTTGCCCTATCATTACTGATGACGGGAGTATTTCTTTTAACCGGATGTTTAGGAGAGGATTACGTTCCCAATCATGATATCATTTTGATAAAAGTCACTCCCACGGGCACTTTGGAGTGGTCGAAGGTTATTGATATTGGAGGGGATGACACTGCGAGAACAATGATCCCGACATCTGACGGGGGCATTTTGATCCAAACAGATCTCACGAACCGGTGGAGTTTAATGCGATTCTCTAACAATGGATCAAATGTGTGGGAACGGGATTATATCGAATCGGGCTGTCTTAATGACGCAATTACCCAGTTGCAGAACGGAGATTTTGTAACCGCATCATCAGGTCGTGGTGCAGTATGCAAGATTGACAAAATTGGGAATTTGATATGGAATAAAAGTTCTGTAAAATTTGATCGGTTAGAATATTCTCAGGTTTATTCAATTATCGAAACAAATGATGGAGGATTTCTTGTTACAGGAGATTCTCAATCTCTTTTCAGACTGGATTCTGAAGGCAGATTATTGTGGAATTACTTTTATGGGACTGAAGGTTATGGGAATATATATCCTATTATAGAACTGAAAAATGGCCAGTCATATCTTGGCGTCTCTCAAAAAAATAATCAGTTATTCGCCATTCAACTAGATCAAAGTGGAAAAATAATTGTAAATTATTCACTCGGAAAAAACGATGGATCTCCTGCGCCAAGTATGAATGTTATAAAAAATGGATATTCGATTATTTTTTTCAATACTACCAATGCCCATTTCGAATCAGTTCGTCTGGACGACAAAGGAAAGATCATGAAGATACAGACACTCATGAATGCGACTGCTCACTGTATCCCTGATGTTAATGGAGGATTTTTCTGTCCCGGATTGCAGTCCGATGAAGGAGAAAAAAGAATTAATCCTTTTGAAGGTGCGAAAACAAAAATTATGGTAAAAAAACTGGATCCAGATGGAATTCTGATATGGGAACAACCTGTTATTACATTCTGCAGACCGAAATATAGGGATAATATCGAACTTACGAGAATTATTCAAACATCCGATAAAGGGTATCTCATTGTTGGCAGCCGGGATAATGCTTACAAATGCTGAGGTTGCAATATCTAACTTCGATGCAGGTGAACAAAAATCAGGATATTAATTTTTGTTGATTTTGCCATTCTTAACAATATTTTGACATTTTTAAAAAAAATAAATCATTCAATTTTGGAAGAAACGAGGACAGAAAAAAGTAGTTTTGATGCTAATTCACCAATTTTTTTTACCTCATTATCTTTCTCTGTTCCAGCAAACAATCGATAAGCACCAGCGCCAGCATCGCTTCAGCAACCGGTACAATCCGGGGGACGATACAGGGATCGTGTCTTCCTTTAACAGATATTTCAACCGCGTTTCCGTAGATGTCACGGGTCTGCTGGGTCTTTTCGATAGACGGGGTTGGCTTGACTGCAATCCGGACAATTATATCCTGGCCCGAAGAGATGCCCCCCAGAATACCACCGGCATGGTTACTCGCAAACCCGTCTTTTGTCATCGGGTCGTTGTTCTCGCTCCCGAACTTTCCGGCCACAGCAAACCCGTCGCCAATTTCGACCCCTTTTACTGCACCGATACTCATCATGGCCCCGGCGATAAGCGCGTCCAGCTTGCCAAAGACGGGATCGCCAAGCCCGGGCGGGCACCCGCGGGCAGTTATTTCAACAATGCCCCCTACCGAATCCCCGGACTCTTTTGCTGCCAGTATTTCATGCTGGATTTCTCCGGGATCTGTTTTGCCGTGCACTGACAGGATTTTACCGTATACCGTGATCTTATGTGCGGCAAGGTACTTTGCTGCAACTGCTCCCGCAGCAACACGGCCGATAGTCTCCCGCCCGGAACTCCTCCCCCCGCCGCGGTGGTCCCGGATACCGTACTTTTCCCGGTACGTGAAATCCGCATGGCCCGGGCGGAATTTGTCACGGAGTTCTTCGTAGTCCTTCGATTGTTGATCGTGGTTGCGCACGAACAGCGCGATCGGTGAACCCGTGGTTTTGCCTTCAAAGATCCCTGAGAGTATCTCTACGTTGTCCTGCTCCTGCCGTGGTGAGGTGAGCGGCGAGGTTCCCGGACGTCGCCGGTCAAGGAAAGGCTGGATATCCTGTTCATCCAGTTCCATACCCGAAGGGCAGCCGTCGATAACTACACCAATACCAGCACCATGGCTTTCGCCAAAACTCGTGATACGGAAATTCCTGCCAGACGAATTCATCGGACCAGCTCGTGTATCTTTTCAGCAGGGACGTCAATGCCAAAGAACAGGTAGAACTGCTCCCGGGCCTGTTCTATAAACATTTCAAGGCCGCTGATGGTAGTACACCCTTGGGCACGTGCTGCCTCAATAAGGGGAGTCACCGGAGGCGTATATACCAGATCGAATACGGTCATTTCCTTGTGCAGCTGATCCTCACGTAACGGGTTCCGGGTATCAGGCTGCATGCCAAGCGGTGTCGCATTCACGACAAGGTCCGGTTTAATCCGGTCAAATTCATCCCAGGTACCCCACCTGCACCCGAACCGTTCAGCAAGTTTTTGTGCGTTTTCCGGGGTCCGGTTCAGGATCGTCACATCCATATCAAGATCAGTAAGTGCATATGCGGCACCGGCTGCAACACCCCCGGCTCCCAGAAGGACAGCCTTTGCCCCTTTTAATGAAACAAGCGGTTTTCGAACGCCAAGCCAGTCTGTGTTATACCCGATGGTGGTCCCGCAGGCAAACACCACCGTATTTACAGCTCCAATCTCCTGTGCGGCATGTTCATCAATTTCATCGAGGTAATCCAGGATATTCTTCTTGAACGGGATCGTGACTGAAAGTCCCTTTGCATCGATCCCCCGTGCGATATCCATGATCTCGTCAAGTTCGGGATCCTCAAACAAGGTGTAATGATAATTCAACTGGTAGTAATCAAAGAGTGCGTTAAAGAGTTTCGGGCTCCTGCTGTGAGCACACGGGTAACCGGCAACTCCCATGATCCGTGTTCCCGGGTCACGTTCAGGGCCGGTAAGGATATCAGTCAGTTTTTTTAGTTGGGCGGGGGGAAGGCGACCGGTCCTGAAAAATGCAAGGGCACTGTCCCTCTGCTTCTGGGATGGAACACTGTTTTTTAAGAGCGTGAGAATTTTATCACCGGCTTCAGACGGCGATGTCTCTGAGGTATCAATGCAGAGATCCGAGGATGCATAATAATTCTGACGCCGTCGGTCCATCATCTCAGCGATCTCTTTTCTTAAGGGGAGACTGGTGAGCGGTGGTCGTGGCTTGTTCAGGATCCGTTTTTCAATGGTCTTGAGATCGGCAACCAGGAGCACAACGCTGCTGTCGCGGCGGAGATGTTCCATGTTCTGGGGATCGCATACAACACCGCCACCAGTACTTATGATCACATCTTTTTGGGGGAGCGATGCCATAACCTCGCGTTCGATGCTCCGGAACCGCTCTTCCCCCTCGTAATGGAAAATATCCGGAATCGACCTGCCGGTCTTTGTCTCAATCACTTCATCGGTATCGATGAAGGGTGCATTCAGCTGCAGGGACAGGACTTTGCCAATTTCGGTTTTCCCGGTCCCGCGAAAGCCGGTTAGTACAATCCTTTTCATTTCATAACTCCTGCAAGCAAATCCCAGAATCCCGGGAACGATTTGTTAACGCACTCCGCATTCGTTATCGTAACTCCCCCGATCCCAAGACCCAGTACGGCAAAACTCATGGCCGTGCGGTGATCATCACCCGGATCGATGAGCCCCCCGTGCAGGGAAGACGGGAAGATAGTGATGCGGTCGTCCTGTACCTGGAGTGTTCCCCCAAGAGACTGTAACCGTTCTGCTGTACTGGAGATACGGTCGCTTTCTTTATACTTTAAATGGCTGATTCCACTGATAGTTGTAGGAGTTTTAGCCACTGCTGCCACCATGCAGAGAGTCTGGACAGTATCAGGAGAGGAAGACATATCAAAAGAGATACCCTGCAGGTGACCCGTTCTCTCAACCGTCACGGTATTTTTATCATATGTCACACAACATCCCATCTGCTCCAGGGCATCAAGAAACCTGCGGTCTCCCTGGACAGACTGCGGCTCGAGATTTCCTACCGTCACCCTCCCGCCGCATAGTGCCGCAATGGCAAAAAAATACGAAGATGATGAATAATCCCCTTCAATGCGGTACGTCCGTCCCGTGTAATGTGCATGATTGTTCACCAGAAACCGGGCATATCCATCCTGCTTTACCTCTGCACCAAACGACCGCATGATATCCAGGGTAATATCAAGGTATGACTGTGATGCGGGAGGTAACGGGGTCATCACTTCAACTTCTGTCCCTGCATACGGCGAGGCGATGAGTACTGAAGATATGAACTGACTGCTCATCGTCCCGTCAATGGTTACCGGGCCTCCATTCAGGTGCCCGCTTACTTCGATCGGAGGATACCCGCTCTTTTTTAAATACCTGCAGGATCCCCCGAGTAGAGAAAGAGCCTGTGCAAGTGGTCCGACCGGGCGTTCCTGCATCCGGGGGCTCCCGGTGAGGATTACCGGATACCTGCAGAGCAGTGCAAGCGATGCCATGAGACGCAGACTTGTTCCCGAATTACCGAGATCCAGCGTAACCGGTTCATGCGGGGAAAATATTCCATTGCAACCCGATACAACAATCCGGTCCGGTTGTTCTGTTATCGTTGCCCCGAGCATCCTGAGGGCGTTTATGGTAATCCGCGTATCCTCTGCATAGAGCGGCTGCATAATCGTGGTTGTACCGCTGCCAAGAGCCCCGATGATGAGTGCACGGTGAGTGTAACTCTTTGAGGGCGGGGCGGTAACTGCCAGTTCAACGTTTTTTAACCGTGGCAGGGTAACATTCATAGCTGGACCCCGATTTTTTTGTAGCATCCCAGCTCTTTTACCTTTGTTAAGGATTTGAGCTCTTCAAGAGCCTGAACCGTATCGGGCGACCACGCGTAGTCAAGGAAGAACACATAGTTTCCCATGCCCCGTTTTGACGGGCGGGATTCAATCCTTGTGAGATTTATCCTGCGGTGTGCAAACACTTCCAGCAGGTCGTGCAGGAGTCCGGCGCGGTCCGTGCTCGGGTCGATCACAATACTGCATTTTTCTGCCCTGTCCTGAAGCGGAAACGTGCGGGAAATGCGCACAAACCGTGTCGTGTTGGAGGGGTTGTTCTCGATGTTTGTGGCGAGAATGGGCATTTTATAGATTGAGGCGGCGGATGCAGAGAGTATCGCTCCCGCATTGGGGGTCTTTTTAGCTTCAAGAGCACTCGATGCATTGCTGCTGGTATGGATGACCGGGCCTCCCCAGTTGCCGAGGTAGTCACTGCATTGTTCATGAGTCTGGGGGTGGGCATAGATTACTCTCAACCGGGAAAGAGAGACCTGGGATGCAAGATGGTGGTGGATGGGCATGTACATCTCGGCAGTGATGAAGAGCGGGTAGCGTAATAACCCGTCCAGGGTCTCGCCAACACCTCCGGCTTCAGAATTTTCCAACGGCACTATTCCGTCTTCCTCACCCTCCGCAACTGCAGAAAAGATGCCCCGGATCGTTGAAGACAGGTGTATAGGCGTACATCCCAGTTTCAGGGCCAGTTCATGAGAGAATGTCCCTTCCGGTCCCAGCGTAATAATCGTCATCGGTTCACCATATATTCAATCAGGGCATCAGTTATTTTCATGCCTTCATCGCAATAGGTACCAAAATGCCGGCTGTTTGCCTCGAAAAATTCATGGAACAGAACCGGATCCCCCGAGGTCACAATCCCGGTGAGAGTTTCTGCAGATGATGTACAGACCGAAAGTACTTCCGGGACAAAAGGGTTCTCCTGCAGAATATCTGCATAGAGCGATGGGTCCTGCGAAAGCAGTCTTCCGATAAGCGATAGTTCAAGCTGGTATACCGGGCTGGTGAAAGCCCGTGTCGATTCAATATCAACACCCAGCCTCCGGACTGATTCTGCCATGCAGAGCGTCACAAAATGGGTGAGACCCTGCACAACGGCCATCATCCGGTCATGCTGTTCGGGAGTTGCCCGGGTACATTGTGCTCCTTCGCTGGTAAAAAGGGAGATGAGCGTCTGTATATTATGTTCTTCAGCCCGTGCCGGGCAGACAATAATCGTCTGGTTACGAAGCGATGGTACCGTGGGCCCGAACATCGGGTGCAGCCCGATCACGCGGGCTTCTGATTTCAGCATGGCTGCAACCGGTCCCGTCTTTAATGAGGTGAAATCGCAGAGTACCTGGTCTTTTGTCAGAACCGGTGAAATCTCTTCAATAACCCGGACCGTATCGTGGATGGGCACTGATACGATGACCAGGTCGCATTGTTCTGCCAGGTCGGTATTTGTCAGGGGGGTCGACCTGCCCGAAACCAGTACCTCGTACCCTGCCCGCTCAAAAACCGGCCTGAAGAACCTCCCCATTTTCCCGGTACCGCCGATAATTCCTGCCTTCATGAATCACTTCTCACGGATGGTCTCTTTCACTGCCATGCCAAAATGCCTGCCGCCTTCGAGCGTACACCCCATGATGGTATCGCCCTTCTGCAGGTTCACCACCGAGATGGCTTTCCCGTCTTCTCCGACCAGCCGGATAGTCTCCGCGTTCTGGAGGATGAGGCTGACCTTTGCTGTTCCGGCTTCAGCCTCAACCAGCAGCAGGGGCCGGCGCTCGATCTTGGTCCTGCCGATAATGGCGGTATGGGCGGTCCCCTTCCCATCGGAGACCAGCACCTGCCCGCCAATGGCGAGGTCCGACAGGTACGCGGTCTTCCCATCCGGCAGGAGAATGTAGGCATGGACTGCCCCGGCATTCACCCGGAACGGGCGGGGTGCGACATACGGGTTTTCCAGTGTCTCGGCATGGACAAGCAGCATGGCTGACGACGTGTTGCCCATCAGCATGCCTTCACCATCGCTGAGCATGGAGCAGGTGTCCACGCAGACCCGGTCGCCCATCCCGACGGGGTGGATCTTCGTCACCGTAAAGGGAACGAGACCTACCTTTCCTGTAGGTGATTTTATGAGTGCTGCAACGGATTTCACCATGGCCGGACTGTCAGTTTTCAGGAGGATGCCATGCGTTCCTTTCTCAAGCACGTGGAGTGCCATCTGAGCATCTTTCTCATCTTTTACCACCGCAATGATATTATCGGACTGTGCCACAAGATTCTCGAGCGGGATAACCGTCCAGTCGCTTGTCGCAACGATGACGAGCATGTGCTTTCCCTGTTCGGCTGCCTTGTTCTCGCCTGCCTTGTCCGTGATCGTGCATTCAACCACATCTTTACCGGGCCTGAGATCCCCGTCAGGGGCAACCGTAGTGATGCGCCCGAGCTTCCGGACGTCTTCTGCCCGGTCAACGACCAGCGCATCCGCTCCGCTCTCGATTGCCGTAGTGGCAATCTCCTTGTTCCATGGCCTGATGTCGACCCAGAACTGTTTCATTTGTGCTGCTCCAGCGCCTTTGCCGGGTCCACGTTGTTATGCACCACGTTGCAGAGTGCCTGGACAAACGACTTCGTGTCCTTGCGCTGGAAGGCATTCCTTCCCACGCAGACCCCGGCGCCCCCGGCATTGACCGAGTCGCGGATGATCTGGAGGGACTCGAGGTCTGCGCATTTCTCACCGCCGGCAATGAAGACGGGCACCGAGCAGGCCTTCACGATCTTTTTGAACGCCTCGGGGTCGTTGGGGTAGTTGGTCTTGATCATGTCAGCGCCGAGCTCTTCTGCCACCCGGACCGCGTGGCCGACCGACTGCGCCGAGAAGGAGTCGATGCCCTTGCCCCGCGGGTAGCTCATGATCAGGAGCGGCATGCCCCAGCGGTTGCAGTCCCGTGCAACATTGGCGCCGATCTCGAGCATCTTGGACTCATTGGGCGAGCCGAGGTTGATGTGGATGGAGACCGCGTCGGCGCCGAGCGCGATCGCTTCCTCCACCGTGCAGACCTGCACCTTGTCGTTCGGGTCCGGGTTCAGAGAGGTGCTCCCCGAGAGGTGGATGAACAGGCCGATGTCGCGGCCGTGCTTCCGGTGCCCGCGCTTGACGAGCCCCTTGTGGAGCACGATCGCATTTGCGCCCCCGTTGCTCACGTCCGAGATGACCTGCGTCATGTCCAGCAGTCCGTCAATCTGTCCCATCGAGAACCCGTGGTCCATCGGTACGATGACGGCCCTCCCCGTGTTCCTGTCGATTATCCGTTCGATCCTGATGTCCTTTCCAATCATGTATTACACCTTCAGTATCTCCAGTGCTTCTTCCACACTCTTGTTCGCGTGCACGATACAGGCCGCTGCCCGTACGAACTGTGCCGGGTGCTTGTGCTGGAATGCGTTCCGGCCAATCGAGATGCCTGCCGCACCGCCCGGCCATCGCACCTTCTATCAGTTCCAGTGTTGTGCGGTCATCGGTCTTTGAACCTCCGGCCACCACGACCGGTACCGGACAGCCCCGGGTGACCTCACGGAAGCTCTCCGGGTCACCGGTATACACGGTCTTCACGATATCGGCGCCGAGCTCTGCTGCCACCCGTGCCGCCAGCTTCACCTGCTCGAGATCGTTGGAGGTCGCGATGTTCTTGCCCCGGGGGTACATCATGGCGAGGAGCGGCATGCCCCATTCCATGCATTCCACCGCAACCATCCCGAGGTCCTGCAGCATCTTCGCCTCGGACTCCGCCCCGATGTTGACATGCATCGAGACCGCATCGGCGCCCATCTTCAGGGCATTCTGTCACCGAGTTGACGAGCACCTTCTCGTTCGGGTCCGGTGCGAGCATCGTGCTTGCGGACAGGTGCAGGATCAGCCCCACGTCCCGGCCGCCCTGCCGGTGGCCGTGGAGCGCAAGCCCCACGTGGCCGATCACCGCGTTCGCCCCGCCTTCCGCCACCAGGTTGACGGCCTGGCCCATATCGATGAGGCCCGGGATCGGCCCATTCGGTGACGCCGTGATCCATCGGTATGATGACGGTTTTTTTCGTATTGCGGTTCATGATTCTTTCCAGACGGATTTCCTTTCCTCTCATAGTAACAACAACATCCTCCCCCTGCATTCGCACGTAATTTTATGTGCAAACCAGAGGGCTTGATCAATACCAGAAATAATACCGGTAATAAAAGCTGAAAATAAAAAGCCAAAAACGCGGGACCATGCGGTCTTCGCGTTCAAGACTGTTCAGAAACGATTTCACTGATGCAGCGGGCGGGTGAACTAGTGGAGATAAAGACCTTCACGGGCAAAAAAACCCTCATGAATGCTGTAGCACTCGTCCTGCATACTTATATTGTATGAGAGTGTGGTATTTAAGTGTGTGTGCTAAGGTGTAGCACGGTCAATGGTGTCCTACGATAAGTCAGGAGAGAGAGGGAGTGAAGGGTGCGGGCCACCCTGGACATTGTCCTAAAGCAGAGCGGCCCTCCTTTTCCCTCAGCATGAGACCACTCCTTCTCTGCCTTGGCCATGAGGGGTACCCCTTTCTGGGGGTCGCTCGTTCGTAATCCGGGGCCTCGCTGGGCCGACTTCTGTTATGCCGGGTCTACTTCACGATCACAGTAAGATTGAACCAGAGATCTCCCTCTACGGCATGATCGGTGAGGATAAATTTCCCGTCAAGGAACGATGTCCCTGGGCTGACAGCCCGGTACCGGGCCCGGTAATGGCCGGTGTTATTCCAGAAATCGCCACCGTCGGAATAGGTACCGGCATTCACCAGCTCGAGCCCGCACCCGGAGACCGGGACGACCCAGTGAAAGCCAAGCCCCGGGATCCACCGTAGGTTAATCTCAACAATGTCCCCCATCGAGAGCACGATCGTCCTGCCGGAATCGTTCTCGCCAAGGGAATACCGGATTCCGGGCATCGGGTCCCGGATTGCGACGGATATATTGGCTGGAACAGGGATTCGGGAATCGGCAATTTGGGGGGGATCGCACCGGGACCGGGACTCTCCCCTGGTCCGGAGACGGTCTGATTGCCGGGAGATTCGGGATCCTGCGTAGAACCGGGTACCGGTACATCCGGAGAGGAAGGCGGTGTCCCGGTGCAGCCAGCTGCTATGATCAGGAGGCTGAGGACAGTGATCATAATGCACGTGAACCGGATCGGCTGACAGGTATCCATGCAAAGCCTATGAAACTGGATACGTTAAAAGTTCTGTCAAAAATCAACAGAATCTTTTTCTGGAAACCCGTGGAAGATGGTCCGGGCAATCTCCCGGACAGAATTACCGGCCCGGAAACATACCGGTGGGCTCAGGCCTTCGCCCGGTTTTTCTTCATACGCACCGGGATCTTGAGACTCCGGACAGATTGCCGGCACGTTTTTTTTTCTGTTACTTGATTCCCCTGCGGAGCGCCCATATTCAGAATATTACTAGAGAGCCCTCATTCACAACCGCGATCAACCCCGCCGCCACGGAGGGACGCCCCCGCGGCGGTTTTAGGAACTAACAAAAAATGATGCCTCATTGCTCTACTGTGCCAATGAGAGACCTTGGGGCGGGAAACTCTCACGAGATAACAACCAATATGGAAATTGTCCGGAAACCCGAGCGGCCAAACCCCACCAGCCCTATCCTATTTTCCCCAAACCGATCGCAAATATTCTCGCCCCGTTCCCTCCCAATCGATACATAGTATCCACGATTTCGCATTCCGGAATTTATTCAGCCAAACGCATCTGGTATGGCTGACCTGTACATTCAGCAAAAGGGACACCCATGACAGGGAGCAGGATAATTGAACAGGAAAATGGGAACGAAAAATCCACGGGAAAGGAACATTTTATGTACCTTCAAAAAACGCGGGTGAATAGCCCAGATTCAAATGGGACGCTCGCAATCCCCTCCGTTTTCCGCTCAAACCAGTTTATAGGAAAAGCCCTTTAACTATTCGCAACCATGCTGCCTGTCAAAGGGCCCGGAGACGTATGAGTAAAATGGAGGCTACACACTAATGAAAAAACCCATAAAAAACCGAATGAAACCGGGGCACCCCCCATGACCCGCGGTCCCCGCCCCCACCGGGCCCTGGCGGAAGCGATCCCGATCGCGAAGGCCCGGGGCATCATCCAGCTGGCACTGAGCGGGCCGGAGCGGGTATTCGACATCGCGATCATATCGAAAGTCCCGGTCACGTTCACCCGGGTCATGTTCGCACCGGCAATCCTCGCGACCATTCAGCAGCTTGCTAAGGATTTCAAGGAAGAGATCGCCCAGCTCCGGATCATAGCCCGGGACGCGGCTATCACGGCCGAGCTCTGGCTCCGGTCAAAGCACGGGACATGGCGGTTCTTTCTTGTCACCCCGTCCACGCTGGTAGAGATCGACCGCGAAGGCAAACGGCTTGAGTCAGGACAAACAGTTGCGTACGTGACCGGGATTCCGGTAAGTGAGGGGGGAATATCCCCTTCCTGAAAACCCCTGCACTTCCCCGGCTGTACCGGAGCCTGAACCGGGCCCGGTTGTACCTCTTTTCCCTCACCCCCCGAATTCCAGCGGTCATAATTCGCAAAAACGCGGAATCAGGGCCGGAATAATCCGGTGTTCTCCGGCAGGAACAGGTGCGGTCGTATTTGGCGATGTTACTGCAATCAGAAAAATGAGGGGATGTGGTTTTACGTAGGCCATACCCCGCCCGCGGGACAGGATCACTCCTGCAGGAGGGCATCGGGGCTGGCTGCGTTCAGGTGGGCAAGGATGATAGTGTTGGTCATCGCCGCAAGCTGCGGTATGGGTGCCGGGGGAAGGTCCAGGGACGAAAAGATTCGGGCAGCGATTGCCTGCGGGTCCATCTTCCCGCTGGTCTCCAGCGTAACCTGGTTCACCGCACCATGGAAGCGCCGGATATGGGCTACCGGGTCATCAAATTTCCGATACAGTGCAGCACCATCTGAGTTTCGCCCGGGGAATGGCACCTCTGGTATCTGCCAGGATTCAGGAATGGTCCAGGGGACGTGATCCCGGCCAGATCATTATCTCGGTTTTTTATGCATGTCCGTGACATCCCCTACTCTCTTACCATACCCTTGACCGATCCGGCAACTGTGCCGGAACAGATCCTTGCATTGGGAAAGGATCCTGGATTGGCACCGTAAGGAGGTAATCAGAGCCCTGTAAGAGCCCGGATTATCTATTCCCCGGGTTCATCCGCCACAGTTCTCATCGCACTCCCCACGCCCGCCACCCAGTCCCTCGTAACCCTCACGGAAAAGGAAGATGACAATGAGGATCCCGACCAGAGGATCGGCCTGCCAGAACCCGAACAGGTAGTTTGCCCCAAGACCGGCAAGAAGCGCAAATGACAGGAACGCACACGCGATGGTCTCCTTCGAATCCGCGATGAGTGCTCTGCTGCCGATGACGGTCCCGATAGCCTGTTTTTTCCGGGCAAGGACAGGCATGATGATGATCGACAGGATCGCGATGATGATACCCGCTGCGGAGGGCTCGGGAATTTCCTGCAACCACAACCTGCTGACTGATTCGCAGAGGATATACAGGCCGAGTAAGAAAAATGTGACGGCAACGAACCGCTGGGCCCGTCTCTCGGTCTTCTCCTCGGCCTCGCGTGAAGAGGTCCCGTGCTGGTTCAGCCGCCAGATCAGGACCAGGCCGGATAATGATTCAACGATACTGTCGAGCCCAAAACCCACAAGAGCAATGCTTCCCGCCACAGAACCGAAGAATATGGATGCCAGAGCCTCGAGGATATTATAGGTGACCGTAAAATATTCGAGGTGGAGCGCAGTCCTCCACGAGGCTTCGGGATCGGATGTCATCAGAGCATATCGTGTTTTGAACAGGAAAAACCTTGAGCCCATCTTGAAAATTTCAGCCGGCCTTTCTGACCCTGCCCGCAAATCTGATCCGGAACGATCAGACCCTGGCTGAAAAAATTTCCGACAGCCCCGGGGTTTTGGATCTCCGATGTAAAATCCAATGGCATGACCCCACAAAACACAAATCCTCACCATCAGACGGCCCGTGCCGGAGTGGATACCAGACTGAAAAGGTATTCATGTGAAAATGCATATTGATAAATTCATAAAGATTGTCACAGTGCGACTTGATGACCAGGTTTTGGCAGATACTAACATGCAAAAAGAGGTATATACCCTTAACGTTGTTCCTGAGGAGAAAAGCAGACCATGCGTAATTTCCTGTTTTCCCTGGTACTTGTCCTTGCGATGATCAGTGCAGCCGGGTGCACGGGGGTATCCGTACCCTCCCATACACCATCCGGAACAAACGCTGTACCTGCAGAAACCCCACCGTTACCGGACACTCCGCATCAATCCCTTCCTGATGACAACAATATCGTGACTGTAGAAAGAACTCTTCCTTCAAAAGGTGAGACCCGGTCCTATCGCGCCAATATCACGGATATGAATAAAAATTCCCTGACCCGTGAGCAGTTTCTTGAGGTGAACCGCGAATACATGGCCTTCCTTGCAAAAGAGATCGGGCAGGAGAAGGCAGAACAGATGATGAATGATGAATATTCCCGGTCGATATGGCCATCCCTGCTGGATCCGTCATCAGGAAACGACACGCTCATCTCCATTATTATTGACCCGGTGGGAGACCACGTTGCCGGTGAGACGTTTATCATCAGTGGCTCTACCAATCTCCCTTGCGGCAGGGAACTGACCCTTGCTGTTTTCCGGGGAAATTATGACCGTCCGATTCTCCCGAACGAAGACTCATGGCACGATCCAGTCCTGCGAACCGCGGTTGTGCAGGCTGAACACGTCATCAAAAAACACCTGGTCGTACCGTATGGATACCACCGGGATGGCCGGGGATGATTACCTCATCTATGTCAGGGAAAGCCAGAAGGATGCGTTCTATGCCAATACCCTGTTCCACCTGTTTTCACGCGATGATGAGTGACCTGCCGGTGAACCGGCAATAACTCACACCACACCCCGGTAGAGCTCGCTTGCCTCTAAAAGCTCCCTTTCTGTAGTGCAGATTCGAAATTCCACGGTAACTAAAAAAAATCACTGACCCGGTAAAATCAACATACTTGCCACTGGTGACTGAACGGGATGGCGGACACTTCCTTGTCCAGAAAATCCCCTGCGAAGATCAGCCCGGCTTCAGACCGAATCCTTATCCGCAAACCGGTATGCACCCTTCGGCACAAGGATTTCGAACCTTGCCCCGACGCCTTCAGTGCCGGTTTCCCGTATAGCGATGCCGGTGATAGAAAGGATCTCGCGGACAAGGAACAGCCCGGACCCATCCCTGCCATTGTACCCCCGTTCGAAAATCTTTTCCTTGGATGGTTCCGGGAATTCCGGGGCCATTGTCCTCGATCAGGATCGTGATGCCGTCCGGAGTTTCCCGGCAGGTCAGGCTGACCATGGTTGCCCCGGTGGCGTGCCTGACGATATTTTCCATGAGGTTGGAGAAGACATTCTCAAGGAGGGGATCAGCATAGATTTCGAGATCATTAAGGTTCATTGTCCGTGAATACCGGGAAAAATCAAGATGGGAGATTGCATAGGTAAAAACGTAACTTACGTTCAGCCATCTGGGCTGGCTGATCCCCATATTCTGGTAATTTTTCGCAAAGCGCAGGGAGCTTTCGACAGAACGCATGATTGCCGCCCCTCTCACGAGGTATGTCTTTGCGGGCTCGTTGCACCCGGATTCCTTTGCAAGTTCAATAAAACCGGACAGCGAAAATATTCCGTTCTGGATTTCCTGGAACGTGAGCGTATTCAAAAGATTCAGTTTTTTCCTCGCCATGCTGAGGGCCTTTTCGCTTCTGGCAAGTTCATGGAAATTCACCCTCAGTTCGTCCTCAATCGAAGTCAGCTCCTCATATGCAGCCTGCAGTTCCTCATTTTTCCGGACCAGCTCTGTTTCTGCCCGTGCACGACTGGCAACCTCAGACTGCAGTTCCTCATTCTGCCGGAAAAGTTCGGCAGTCTTGCTCCTGACATTCCGCCTGAGAATCAGACTCATGACGAAAAAGAGGGCAACCAGGCTGGTTGTTATGCCAAGGCCCCACAGGATATGGGGCGGGATAACCCAGCCGGATTCTTCACCAAACCATTTCTGCATTGTCAGGCTGTAGTATGAAGATGGGTCGTGCTTTTCTTGAATGAGGTAGCGATCGATGGCCTGCAGGAGATCCCCGTTCTTCCCTTTCGGCACCGCAAAACCAAGGGGATTGGGAAAGAACATCACGGGGGTTGCGGAAAGACCGTATTTCTGTTCATAATACTGGCCTGCCACCCGGCTCGCAACTGCGATGTCTGCGTTTCCTGCAGCGGTCTGTTCGAAAACCTCGCTCAGGGTGCCTAGTTCAAGGTACGTGGGATGTATATTGAATTTTGTCGCATAATCCCGGAATGAGATCGCGTTGACATCTCCTTTGAGAACCGCAACACACTTTCCGTCAATATCAAGGATGGTATTGATGTCTGTTCCCGGTGCTGCATAGACCTGCGTCCAGGATGAGACAGCTGCTTCATGGTTGAAATCGTAGACCTTTTCCCGTTCCGGAGTGTCGGTCAGCGCCATAATAAGGTCAATCTGGCCGGAGGAAAGACGATCAAGGTTTTCCTGGAAGGTGCCGCGAACATAGATGAGATTCCAGTCTTCCTTTTTGGCAATGTCCTGGATCAGGTCGACAAAAATTCCCGCAGGCGTTCCCTGTTCATCGGTAAAAAGAGAAGGCCGGATTTCGTGAATCGCTACCCTGACATCGCGTGCAGCCAAAGCCGGCTGGCAGAGTGCAAGCAGGAAGAGCCCGGCAATTACTGCTAAAATAGCGATACGCGGAATGTGAGACATGCAGCGGTCATTCCCCAAAGGGATATTCATAATTATATCAAACCACCCGGATCAAAAAATTCCCGGCAAGGGAATGAATTTGAGCACCTGAGGTTAGTTGTATAGTAGTAAAGAATCGGGTATAATTCTTTGGGTTTTATGTCGTTTTTACACCCGTATAAAAAAATTCCGGTATTAAAATAATAAAATCAGTATCGAAAAATCCGATTTAAAAGCCCGGGTTTCATCGAATCAGAAGGAATCACTCCTACCCCATGATGCATATTTCCGGACAGATCAACCAGGAATGAAAAGGGGATAAACCATATTCCGGTTAGGTATTGCCTCTACCCGCGTTCCGCCACGCCCCCTCCGGCACCACCATCTCAAACCGTGCCCCTTTCCCAGGTTCCCCGGTTTCACTGATGGTGATACCGGTGATCGCAAGAATTTCTTGTGACAGGGCCAAACCAAGCCCGGTGTTCTTCCCGAATCCCCGTTCGAAGATCTTCTTCTTCTCACTGGCCGGGACACCCACACCATCGTCTTCGCAGACGATAATCCGGTCCCTGTCGCGTTCCTCAACAGAGAACCGGATTATCGTGATCTTCCCGCCGTACTGCATGGCATTTTCCATCAGGTTATAGAAGACTTTGACGATGAGCGGGTCAGCGAACACTTCTAAACCGGCAGGGAGGTCATTTTTCCTTGTGACCTGCCCGGGATGAGCTTCTTTGAGTGCTGTGTCAACGATTGTTCGGCAGCTCTGCCAGAGGGGGGCCTTGACTCCGACCGTTTCGTATTCTTTGGTGAACTGGATCATAGACGAAATGCGCTGTGCAGCGGTCCTGGCCTTAAGGAGATACTCTTTGAAAGAGGGATCCCCCTGCTTCTTTTCCAGAATGGCAAGGTAGCTCTGCAACACCGTTATCTGGTTGTTGATGTCGTGCCGGGTAATGCCTGCGAGGAGGGCGAGCTTTTTATTTGCCAGATGAAGTGCTTCTTCAGCCCGTTTGCGCTCGGTGATATCAATAAGAAGTACGAGAATAGCAGGAGTGTCATGGTACCGGATAGGAGTACCTTTTACGATAGCTGATCTCCGGGTCCCGTCCTGTGTCAGGATATCTATCACATAGGGTAAAATTTCGTCCCCTTTCCTGCGCCCGGCTATACTTGAGATAACCTTTTTACGATATTCCTCTGCAACAAACTGGAGCATAGGCTGCCCGACTAACATACCTGCTTCATACCCTAAAAGCTGCTCACAGGGGGGGTTCGCGTAGTGTATCTTCCCGTCCGGTCCGTATACGACGATATAATCGGGGAGGTTCTCTACGAGTGCACGGTTGAACTCCTCGCTCTCCCGAAGTGCCTTTTCCGCTCGCCAGCGCTCGGTGATATCCCAGAAAACCCCCAGCAAACCTATGATTTCGCCATCTTTATCCCGCACCACGGTCTTGATCATGTGAACCAGGGTCTCCCTTCCATCCTGGATGTATCGCTCTTCAAACTCCTCTGTCTGCCCGGTTTTCATTACTCTGATGTCATCTGCGTGGTACCTGGCAGCGAGTTCTGGAGGGAAAAAATCGGTATCCTTTTTCCCTGTTATTTCCCCGGGATCAATACCGAGGTCATGGGCGAATTTTTCATTAATCATGAGATAGCGGGAATTTAAGTCCTTCAGGAAAATTTTTTGGGGGATGTTCTCTACCAGGGTCCTGAATTTTCCTTCGCTTTTCTGCAACGAATTGAGCAGGGTATCTCGTTCCGTCACCGTCCGCGCAAGTTTGAGATTACTGTAACTGAGCCGTGATATGAAGCCCGTAAACTTCACAAGATAGTCCATCAGTTCATGGACTTTTTCCCTGCTGTAGCGGGGGACCTGGTGAAAAGCGGCCAGATACTCGTCTTGGTTAAAACCATACTTTTCAGCCTGTTTGCTGAAAACAGATTCGTCAATGATCTCATCGTCATAGAAAAACTGACCTATGAATATATTGCCCATATGTTCGGAGCCAATGTAGAGCGGTGTTACCACATCCCAGAGATTGTTCCTGCATTTGTAGGCGATATATTCACCTTGTTTTATCGTTTTTGCAAGATGTAAATCACTCTCGGCACAAAATTTCGCAGTCTCCGCATTAACCCGGTGGAACCTGGTGCAAATCTGCTGCCAGCCGGTCGCCACCAGCACATTTCCCTTCGTGTCAAGGATGGCAGTAGCCATTCCTGTCAGTCGGGTAAAATCATCCAGAAGCGACTGGAGTTTCTGTGGATCAAAAATATCCCCCAGTCCCAGTGTTTCAATATCGCCGTCCGGGGTAAGGAGACTCTCCAGTTTCAGCCTTACACGCTCCTCGCTCTCCCGGATCTTTCGATCACTCTTTGCGAGTGCATCGTACTGCGCTTTGAGTTCTTCATCAGTTGCAGTCAACTGCTCATTTGCTGCAGAGAGTTGTTCGGCATTTTTGAGCAGCACTTCCTCGGCTTTTTTGCGTTCGCTGATATCAGTTGCGATGCTCAGGCAGTACATTCTTTTTGCCCCAGTCCACGATTTTTACGTTTACATGGAGAGGAAATGCAGAGCCGTCCTTCCGGAAATGCTCCACATCAAAACCTGCTGCTCCCGAATCACGAACCTGCTGCATCCGTTCAGCAATCAACTCCGCGCTCTCCGGTACGTCAACCTCCCGGACCTTCTTTGCCATGAACTCCTCACGGGAATACCCGTGGAGCCGGAATGTTTCCTCATTGGCATAGAGGAAATTTCCTTCAAAGTCATGAACGGTAACAGATGCCGGGGCATCATCGGATATCTGCGCAAGGAGCCGGATGAACTCATCAGCCTCTTTCTGGTCGGTTTTATCAAAGATTACACCATCGAAAATAAGCCGATCGTTTTCCATTACCGGGCTGGAAACAGCACTTACCCATATCTTTTCCCCGGACGGTTTGATATACTGGCTTTCAAATTTCCAGAGTTTTTTTGTATTGATAACATGCTGAACCGAGTCAAGAAACCGTTCCCGGTTTTGAGTATCGAAACCTTTCGATAACCGATTAAAAAACGTGGCCGGGTCATTCTCAAGACCAAGGATCTGCCGGCTGCGTTCGCTGATATAATCAAATCCGGTTGTCCCGTCCGGGTTCACATAGAACCTGTAGACAACCCCGGGGATATTGGTAGCCATTGCATCGAGTTGCCGCCTGCTCTCCAGCAGTGCTTTGTCTGCCAGCTTCCGCTCATCAATGAACCGGGTGGCGATCACGATCCCATCAATTCCCGCAACTCCGATAAGGTTTTTTGCGGTGGATTCCACGTACGCATACGATCCGTCGGCTTTTCTGAGCCTGAATTCGGTAGGGATGCCGGAGTTGGTGTTGTTATAGACCTCAGATAATTCCCGCTTTACAATCCCGAGATCATCGGGATGGATGAACTCCATCGGGCTCCTGCCAATAGTGTATCCGGGAGGATAACCAAGCAGACGCTCTGACGCTGCCGAGTCAAAGATGATCCGGCCTTCGCAATCCAGGATCCGGATGATGTCAGATGTGTTCTCAATAAGTGCCCGGGACCGGGCTTCACTCTCCTGAAGTGCTTTCACCGCAATATACCGCTCTATCGCAATCCGGATCTTGTGCGAGAGTTCGGCAAACTGTGCTACGGGATCACCACCTTTCTGGAGATAGAAATCCACTCCGCTGTTGATTGCCTGGATGACTACCTCTTCTCTGCCCCTGCCGGTAAACAAGACGAACGGAATCGATCCAAAACGTGCCCTCACCACTACAAGGAACTGAATACCGTCCATGCCGGGCATCTGGTAATCGGAGATGATGGCGTCAAATTTTTCCTGTTCGAGCAAAAGCAACGCTTCGGGAGGGCCCAGCGCGGTCGATACGGTGAAATCCCCGGTTTCTTCTAGAAATAATTTGCCGATCTCCAGCAGGAAGGATTCATCGTCAACATAGAGTATACGATACATAGTACTTTTCAGATTGCTAATCTGAATGGATTTACACCATATAAATTCATGGTTGCTACCATAAACAACGTTAAACGCAATCAATTGTCCGGGTAACCCGGTAAAAAAATATCAACCCGGGTCAGTAACCCTTAATCATGGTAATTAAGGAAAAACCGTAACTCTGTCTTTTCCTGATCACACAGAGAATATATCCGGTTCCATGGTTACCGGTGACGCAAATTTTCATCTTTTCTCATTCTCCTTAAAAGATCCGTTGAATTTAGTATGCTGGTGAAGATTTTCATTCACGATAATGAACCGGAGGCCTGATAGTCACCGGAAAAAGTAAAAAACTAGATCTGTTTTCGTAGTATGGGGTGAGCAGATTTCCAGAGCCACAGGAATGCTCCAAAAGCCGCGATCTGCATGAGGACGGAATACCCGATAAGGACATCAAGATTTATTTCATAGAGCCAGCCGAGCACAAGACTCCCGGCAAACCAGGCTCCGCCATAGAGAGTATTGAAAATGCCATAGGCAGTTCCCCGTTTTTTTATTGAGGTGAGATCCGCAAGAGCTGCACGGAGAATAGTTTCCTGTGCTCCCATTGAAAGTCCCCAGAGAATGGCACCGGCCAGCGCTCCGTAATACCCGCCTGAGAATACCAGCACTGCTACAGGAATGTTCACGAGCGGCACGACGAGCAGAACACGTATCCCTTTGCGATCATACAACCTGCCGATAGCAAGAGCAAAGAAAGCATCCGCAGCCATGGCGATCGCGTAAAAGACGGGGATCTGGACTTCGGGAACAACTGATGTTGCATTGAAATGGTAGGCAATCAACGGGAAGACGACGAACCCTGCCATGGTCAGCACGGTGAATATGCCATAGGGCAGCATGAGGCGGGGGAACTGGTCTGCATCCGCAGGTTCCCTCGTGTTCTCGTAATTTTCCAGCAAAGCAGGATCCGGAACATTCCGGTATGCGAGGACCAGTGCCGCAATGAGCAGGATAAACGGCAGCGAGAGGAGTGCAAACCCTTGCTCGTACCCACCGGTCACTGCAATCGAAGCAGCAAAGATCAGGGGACCCAAAACCGCCCCAATCTGGTCAAGAGCTTCATGGATGCCAAATCCCCACCCCCGCCCGATCTGGTGAGACGCATGGGAAACGATTGTATCTTTCGCCGGTGACCGGATCCCTTTCCCCAGACGCTCTATGAGAATCAGCACCGCAGCAGCTTCCCATGCCCGGGCAAAAACCAGGAAGGGAATTGCACCAATCATGAGGTAGCCAATAATGACAAATGTCCAGTACGACCGTGTCCGATCGGCAAAGTATCCGGATACCAGCCGTACTGCGTAGCCGATGAATTCGCCAAAACCGGCAATGAATGCAACGGTAAATGCAGAAGCCCCGAGGTAAAGGAGATAGGGGCCGGTGATACTTCGGCTGCCTTCATAGACGATATCACCAAAGAGACTTACTATTCCCATCAGGAGAATTAACCTGAATGCCAGGGAACTCTTCAGTGGCGTGAAAGAAACCATACCAGGTTCACTAAATCTTTTTTTTGCTTTGATTGTATCTAAACCTGATACAAAGTCATAATTCACCACCAAATCCCGCTAAAAATAAAAAATCTATGAAATACAGGCTCTGTAGAAACTGGCATGAACCTAAGTTCTCACCCAAACCATGAAAATTGTATACTATACAAAGGGCCCCGCATCAGGGCCTCTCCGAGGTACGGCGGGACAGGGAGGTTAATTGTATTTTTTAGGTACTGATCCGCCGCGGGGGCGTCCCTCCGGGGGCGGCGGCGTTCATCGTACCTGAAGAACAGAGAGGATAATCTACTCATCATACCTGAATTTTTCAATTTTCATGGGAATTCCTATTTTTCTGGCACAAAATAAAAAGGATACATGCTTTGAAGGAGGGGCCACAGAGCCTGTCCCCCCGGACCGCCCCTGCGCAATGTGATAGCGCTGGTATTACCTTCCCGGGGGTTATCGATTTGGGGGGAGCCAGGTGGCGGGGGTGAAACCCCCATGAACGTTCGAGTTTTTTAAAACATTTCTACAGAGCCGAAATACATGATAGAAAAACCAGATGTCATCCCATCCGGATGACCAATGATGAATCACCTGATACCAATAAATATCAGCGGGTTATTGATCGTAAAAAAAGGATTATTTCTTTACTTTTTTAATGATGGTAAGATCGCCCAGTGTGGGAGTAAGTTTACTCTGCACCTTTTTCTCTGCTTCCGTTTCCGGTGCATCGATGAGTCGTATCTCAAGGACCTTCTCTAATTTTTTCCGCACGTCTTCCTCAGGCATCAACTCGCTGTTCTCGATCTTTTTGATAAGGTGTTCACGTTCCTTAATCATCATGGCCAGATCTTTTGAGGAAAGCCCTTTATCCATCCGTGCTTTCCGTATGCGGGCTGCATAATCCTCGACAATCTCTCCTTCCATGTAATCAAAGAGATCCCGTTTTCTCCGTTCAGCGGGCACTGCTGCTGTCGCAGATCTCCCCGGGCGGGGAGGTGCAGCACCCGGACGCACAATATCGGTGCGCCGTACCTGCTGCACTTCGGTACCGAATTTTTCGCACCTGTTGCATACCTGCAATTCGGCGCCCTCAATACGGACTAACTTCGCGGCGCCGCGAATCGTTTCTCCACACATTTCGCACTGCATATTCTCACAAACACTTTATATGCAGTTTCCCTATATAGCTAATTGAGAAACAAAATGGGAGACATTCTCCACCAGTCACCGGATCCTCAGACGCCAGAAGAGCTCTACAGGCTGTACCGTACCCTTTCAGAGCAGCTTCGGGGACAACTGAGCCAGATAGAAAATGACAAGCACGATCTCGAAGTGCAGATGCTTGAGCGTGTCGGAAACCTCGAATCCCGCAACCTCGAACTCCGCGAACAGTTACGGCAGGTTGAAGCGGACAAACGATATATCGAAACCCAGAAGATCCGGTATGAACGGGAAGTACGGAAACTCAAAAGCGAGAGCGAGCAGCTCCGCAGCCCCCCGCTGATTATCGGTACAATCACTGATGTAGTGGATTCATCAAGGGTGATTGTCAGGAGCAGTGCAGGACCACGATTTATGGTACGGAGTTCTCCATCCATCAATGCCGAGGAACTCAAGCCCGGTGTCCGCTGCACCCTCAACCAGCAGTCGCTGGCGATAGTTGAGATTATTCCCTCCAGTTTCGATGCGCAGATATATGGCATGGAACTGGTGGATTCCCCGCAGGAAACCTATGCAGATATCGGCGGTCTTGAAGAACAGATAAATGAAATAGTTGAAGCCGTCGAATTGCCGCTGAAGCGTCCCGACCTTTTCATCAGGATCGGTGTTGATCCTCCAAAAGGTGTGCTCCTCCACGGACCTCCGGGCACAGGAAAGACATTGCTTGCAAAAGCCGTAGCCCACGAGACCAATGCCCACTTCATGCGGGTGGTGGGATCCGAGCTTGTCCAGAAATATATCGGGGAAGGTGCGCGACTGGTCCGGGAGCTGTTCGATCTTGCCAAGAAAAAAGCCCCGACCATTATCTTTATCGATGAAATAGATGCAGTAGGGGCGTCCCGTACCGAAGCAAATACCTCCGGTGACCGGGAAGTCCAGCGAACGCTCATGCAGCTTCTTGCCGGCATGGACGGATTTGAGAACCGGGGCGATGTGAAAATCATTGGTGCGACAAACCGGATAGATATCCTCGACCGGGCACTGCTCCGGCCCGGGCGTTTTGACCGTATTATCGAAATCCCGCTACCGGATGAAAAGGGACGCCTGTCAATCTTAAAAGTCCATTGCCGGGCTCTGACAATGGATGAGAGTGTTAATCTCGAAGAAGTTGCAAAACAAACAGAAGGCAAAAACGGTGCCGACCTTCGTGCAATCTGCATGGAAGCCGGTATGTTTGCAATCAGGAAGGAACGTCCTGCAATTACGCAGGAAGATTTCCAGTCAGCAATAACAAAAATCCGTATAGACTTTCACCGCGGTTCAGAAGACGTTGAAGGCGCCATGTTTGCGTAAAGGCACAATTTTTTTAAAAAGACACATAGTCCACTTTTGAAAAATCACGAAAAATGACAGGAGTGACGCTTCGCTACAAGTGGATCACCTGGGCGATGTTCATGGGTCCCGGTCTGGAGCCCGTCCTCCCATCAGGGAGGCTATCGTAAAAAAATGTATACCTATCCCCTGGATTGGGCTCCCTGGTCGCTGGCAAAAAACACAGTTCATTGTATATTATTTTTTTTAAAAAAAGCTACCTGCCTCATTTTTTGTTCCAGCCAAGCTTTTCAATCAGGTTGCCAGTCTCGTCCTGTGCCTTGTACCCGGCACTGCGGGGCTGCACAACAAGCGTTATCGCATCTTTCAGCGGGATATTTTTTCCTTTTTCCTTGCACAATACACAATTACCGTTGAAACGCTGAAGGGCTTTTTCAAAGGCATCGAGGATCTTTTTCCTGCTTTTCAGGTCGCTTTTTTTCAGTTTCATCAGGTGTTCAAAGATTGAGACATCGATAAGCGTACTTGCCATCCATCCTATCTCACAGGTATACCCGAAGATCCAGGCGATGTGTGAATTTTTCGTTGTTGAAATGAAGTCATTGATATTATTACCCACACTGCAGGATCCGATAAGTACACCTTCAATATTTGCATAATTGGCCGCACTGCGCACGGCTTTGAACATTGCAGGAAGTTTCATACCGGTCTTTGATTTTAAGCCCCCGATACGTTTACCGGTCCCATGTGCAGCAACATACAGGAACAGACGGTCTTCGCGGGTGTTTGTCAAATCATCCTCAAGTGCCCGGCGGAAACCGGTTTTTTCATAAAAGTTCGCGTAATAGATGTTGAAATCCCCACGGTAACTTTCCAGTCCCTCCAAAAATTGCAGGACTGACGGGCGTTTGGGTTTTTGTTCCGGAGTCCACCAGAGCCCTTCTATAACGAGGAGTGCTTCGCTTGACATAGGATCACATTTTCATAAGCTTTAAAGAGGAGAGTACCGTTCAGGAAATTAACCTTTCTGGTCTGAACTGCTTGAGAGAAAATATAAATTCTTACGGACAAGAGGTTTGTAAATCACCTGTTCTTCTCTGCCTTTTTAAGCTGTCGGGCAGGTTTATGATTCAATGGATGAGAACCGAAATGCCGGACCAGAATGGAAATAATAACTGCGATATTCCGGGAAACAATGATACTATGGCTGATGATAGTGTACCTCCTGAAGTCGGAATGACACTGGAAAACATTATCGATCTCACCGGAGAGATCGAACATCTGAACGAGCTTATCATGCTCCACATCGATAAAGCCGGAGGATTTACCTGCACGGAATCGTATTTTTGCACGGTGCAGCCGCTCCTGGATCTGCTTGAAGTTGAGATCAGGATCCGCTATCATTCCGGACATGAATAACCAGGAAATGAAACTCCTCATCCAGGACTGGATAGATAAAGAGATTGCAGAAGTAAAAAAGTGTTAATTTTTTTACATCCACCCGGTTGCAAATACCCACATATTGTGGAGTCCGGCCGAGATCACGATACGGGGATCAATTCCCAGCACCGGGAAAACGAAGATGAAATAGAAGACTGTTCCCAGGATACTGCCGAGATTTCCGAGCGCTGCGACAAGAACAACCCGGAAGAGCGGGATTTTTGACATATCGGTCAGGGTCTCAGATTCATATATTTTCCGGAAGTCAGAGACTGGTGGTTTTCTCACCTTTGCCTCAACATATGCACCAATCCAGCCTGCCTGGATCATGGGGTTGAGCGAAGTAAACCATGCAACACAAAAACACGTCAGTGCCGAGTAGGGGTGCCCTCCGGCGAGAAGCGTGAACATGCCGGAAAGTACCCCATGAATGATCACCCAGAAGAGGAACGCATAGAGCAGCACGTCCAGACCAACACCGGAAAACGCAATAGCGGCGAGCAGCAAAAAGAAAATGGCTGTTACGCCAAATCCAAACACTTTTGCCCAGGGAAATGATGCGGGTTCCCGGATGAGTGGATCATAGGGAGGGAGCGTGTCTGGTTTGTCAAGATAATTTGAAATCCCCTGGCGGTGTCCGGCACCAACCACAGCGAGGATGCGTCCTTCTGGCCTCTGGACTTTCAATAAGATGAGCTGGTGGGCGATGAAAGCATCGCGTTCATCGATTAATGCACGTGCACCATTCGGAGAGAACTTCCGGAATTCCTCCATAACCGCATCGATTACGTTCTGTTCCTTAAGCGACTCGATATCGATCTCCTGCCCGTTATCGATTTCAGCTATCGAGGTAATTAACGCCCAGAACATCTTGATCTTTTCGAAAATTCCCAGCGAACTCCAGAAGCGCAGGAGTGTCAGGCGGATATCCCGGTCTACCAGTGCTATGGGAATACCCCGTTGTTCTGCCTCTTCGATTGCAATTTTCATTTCTGCGCCGGGCTCAACACCGACATCTATCCCGATCTTGCGCTGGAGATAGGCAAGCAACCACTGGACAAGAAGCGAGTTGAAGTTCTTCACTTCGAGCACGTCACTGACCGAAGGATCCCGCGCCTGTTTTTTTATGGCGGTAAACCGTGCAGAATCAAGTTCTATGGCTACGACATCGGGCTTAAAATCCGCAATCGCTGCCCTCACCTCATCGACGCTCTGCTGTGAGACATGTGCTGTCCCGACAATCTTAACCTCTGCCATTATGCTCCGTTATTCCTCCATTATATGCGCTTCATCCAGATTAAGAATGAGGTGGTGCTGGTGGAAAAATATTTGATCATAGTGCCTTACGGCTTATGCAATATGAGAGGAGGTTTTGAAAAACACGTCTGACGATTAAAACGCATTTTTACCCGTCGCCCATTATTCAAAACCGGTTGTAGATATCAAACCAGATTGTACAGATCAGATGAATATAAGATATCACATTTGTAACCAGAGATCGCGCAGTGATTATTTTTAAAAAATGACAGAATTTTCAGGGATCACGTTTTCAGATGTGATAAAAATGTATAATAACGTGAAATTCTGGTTATTTTTTTTCCGGATTCGTTTTTTTTATCCGTTGTTGGTAAAAAATCATGAACTTGAATATTTTTTTATACATAACATTTAAGATATAGAGAAGAAATTATACAAGCTTGGGTATTTAATTATGGCTTGTCCTCAACCATCAAAATATGATTATTATTCAAGTGGAGGAACTATAGGAACATTCGGAACACCTGAATTCAATGATCCGGTTCAGGGTCATTACCTCCAAAACTGCTCATTGATTGCTGCATTCGCTTCCCTTGCATGGAAAGGGAAAATAAGTACTCAGACACAAGATCCAAGAAACACTACGTACAGTTTCAAATTCTATAATCCAAATAAAACACAGCAGTTAGAAGGCAAGACTCCGCTGGATGCTGCCGGGAAATTGCTCCATGCAAAATCAGAGACACCAACCGAGATCTGGCCTGCGCTGTATGAAAAAGCATATTACATGTGGCTGGATAAAATTGACGACCCGTCCGGTCGACCAGATTACTGTAAATACACGGGATGGCAAAGTCCTGTTACGATTCTGAACCAGCTTACCGGAATGGCGGTGAGCCCGATCCCGGCAACACCTCTGAATGCCGTATACTGCCTTTAATAATATCGATGCATTCTGTGTTAATCTCATCAGTAATACAAATCGTGCAATAAAAAGCCCCGCAGTTGCCTGGACATATGACACAGGTTCACAATATTCTGATTCCACAATTACTGTAAAACACACGTATTCACTGCTTGGCGTCGCCGGGAAGAAGGATAGTTCCGGGGCTTGGACAGATAGATATGTTGTCCTGCGCAACCCGTACGGAAAGGACAAAGGTGACCCGACGGGTTTACCTCCAGGTTCTCTCTATACGTCAGCATTATGGTGTAGAAATATTAATTTAGGCAATAGTGACGGGATATTTGCGCTCAGGTACGATCTGTTTGCACAATATTTTGCCGGATATGCATGGGTGCTGCTCTGATTATCCATGTACAGGAACAATGTATGCATGAAAACGTAGATGGCTGGCGAAGAAAAACTTTCAATTTACATTTCCCCTTAGTTTTTTTTACGTTCGTTCTCCCGGTCTTTTTACTACTCATTTTTCCCGTTTCTGCTATCCTTAACGGAACTGAAACACTGATAACGACTGATACCTACAAAACACTCGATTTTCCTCCGGCAATTTATGGAGACCGGATTGCATGGTCGACACAGGACATCAATGATGATCCTGCTTCAGGATCGAGCAGCAGGTACATCATGATTACGAATCTGGCAACCGGGGATCAATATACTGTTCCCTCGCCATCCGCCACGTGGAATTCTGGTCCCTCGATTGACGGAGATATCCTTGTCTGGATGCAGGATCAGTTGGATTGGGTCAATTACACCATTATTGTTTATGATTTGAATACAGAGACCCAGGTGGCTTCAATTCCGGTAAAAACTCCCGATGGCTACTATGATGACCCGAAAAACAATGTACACCCAAAAATATCCGGAAATTCAATCGTCTGGCAGGATTATTCCAACGGTAACTGGGATATATTTTATTATAACCTGACCTGGGCACCCGGAACACCCCCACAACAATTAATTGCGGGTGCAGAAGATCAAAAAAACCCTGCAATTTCCGGAAATTATATCGTTTACGAGAACTGGAGCGGCCTGAGCTCCTCAATTTACCTCTATAATATTTCTGACAGCACATCTGTACGGATTTCAACGTCTGATAATGAGGTTACTCCTGCTATAGACAATACAAATGTCGTCTGGCAGACCCTCAATGCAGCGGGAAATAAGAGAATTATTCTATTCAATCTTATGACCGGGCAAACACGACAATTAACGCCTTCAGATTCTCAATTCGACCAGACGAGTCCCCAAATTTCCGGGAATTACATTGTCTGGGAAGATACCCGAAACCGCAACCCCTATACTGATATCTATCTTTACGATCTCTCCGATGATTCAGAACGCTGGCTCACACCGGGATCACCGGGTGGAAAATATATGCCTGCGGTGAATGGTAATCGAATCGTCTGGGAAGACTGGCGTGAAATATATAGCGGGGGATACGATGCAGATATTTACCTGCTGACGCTTGGTGCTCCAGAAACCTGTCCCGTCGCAGATTTCACAGCTGATAATCTCGTGAATCCCCCATCAGGTCTTGTTACATTTTCCGATTCCTCATCACCCGGCACCATAACCTATCGTCTCTGGAACTTCAGCGACGGATCTGCATGGGAAAATGATCCGGCTCAGTTACGACCCATGGCCACACGTTCATTCGGGATGGCATATATACCATCAGGCTGACTACGGGCAATGCGAAATGCCGGAACATTTCGACATTGGCACCGGGTCACACCGTCTTTATCAACAGCCCTCCTGTCGCAGATTTTACCATTTCTCATGAGGAGGGACTGGCACCTCTTACGGTTACATTCATTGATAAATCCTATGGAGCCCCGACATCCCTGTCATGGAATTTTGGGGACGGCAGCCCGGTAACAACAGGAAGTCCTGTTGTCCATACCTTTTCAGAAACAAGTGAAGAATACCAGGTCACATTAACCGCAACAAACGGACATGGTAATTCAACGACGACAAAAAGTATCCGGACTCTCATGGGAGCCCGGAGCACGGCTGTAACACCAATAAATGGTATCACGGTTGATAACCGGTTCAGGGGGCAGTTCCTTACGTATAATGCTTCTCTGCTGCCCGTATTTTCACCCGATCCTCCAACAGGTTATCTTGTATCCCACCCGCCAGCGGATTATGGATGGCAGAATATTACCTTCATATCATCAGATAAGACGGGGATCAATAAAGATCCTCAGGAAAATATCTATTATGCAAACGTTTCACGGATATTTTTAACTTCGAAGGATACCCCTGCTACTACAACCGGCTCAATTCCCCGCATTGGTAATAACTGGGGAGTCAGTTACCGGATTAATTCTACGATATACCCCTCAGCCGGTTCATTGCAGACCGTAACCCGCGAAGGTGCATCGGATAGTGATCGTGCAGTATTTGATGATATCGCATCACGTGTGTGGCCTTCCGGTACCCTTGTACGGGATATCGCGTATACTGCAACATTTACCAGGAAGAATATCGGAAATGGAGGAATCGCCACCATAAATATGAGCGTCAGCGAGGACTGGGTAAAAGGCCCTGCTGCTTCAGTTGCTGAAGGCCGGGAGTTAACCTATATTATGGGATACTGGTATGACAAAGCGGGAAACAAGATTGGGGGTATCCTGTCAAAACGATATGTGACCACCAGTGAGGGTATTGACTATTACGAAGCGGATATCCCGGAATCCCCAGGGTATCAGTCCACCTTTGCCCTGGTAAAACTCTCCGGTTCCGGCAACGTTTTCCAGCTTTTCACCCTTTCTGTCACAAGCCGTATTGGTTCCGGAGGCGGTTCTGGAGGAGGACCTGCGGTCGTAAAGACCACGGCCGTACCTGAACCAATAAACCCCGCCCTTCCCGATCCGGGAACATCCGCCATGCTCTACTCAAACAGTCTGGGGGTCATAACCCAGAAAACCACTCTTCAGTCAACTGACGGACTTGTTGCTCTGACAATCACACAAGGAGTTACCGCAAAAGACCATGCGGGAGAACCACTCTCATCCATAGCAATAAAAGCTGTTCCTGCTGAAGATGCACCGGTTTTACCTGAGGGATCCGGTGAAACTTTTGCCGGTAAGGTGTACGAAATCCAACCGGATGGGGCTACATTCTCACCATCAATATCGATCAATTTCTCTCTGCCGCAGGTACGCTTGGGACAGGAATACAGGGTAAAAACGTTTAATCACACATCAGAAACCTGGGAGGATAATCCCACCACATTTAACCCGGAAACCGGGGTTTTTACAACCCATGCATCGCATTTCTGCTGTTTCGCGCTATTCACCAGGGCGGTTTCTCCAACACATTCTGCAACAGTAACAACAATTCGAGCTCCTGTCCCACAAAAAGAGATATCCCCGCCAGCGCCCACCGCTCTGACCATTTTTTCAGGATTAATTCTCTGGGTCATTGACAAGGCAATAAAAAATCTGATACTTGTTGCAGGACTCTTAATCCTTGCAGTTGCAATCTTTTTGTATGGCAGGAAACGGCAGCGGAATCGGATAATGTAATCTTTTTTAATACATATCCTGATGATCGTACACCGGAGGAGCCGGTTTCTGTTTTGTGATATCCTCCTGTATCCCTTTGAAAATACCCAGTGCAATAATTATCACCGGAACGATCTCAAGTCTTCCCAGCCACATCAGAATAATAAAAATCCATTTAATGGAAAGGGGACTCGCTGCGGAGATGAACCCGATAGTGAGACCGACATTACTCAGCGCAGAAACAAGTTCAAAGATTACTTCTTCAAGCCTGAACGAAGTGATATACAAGTGCAGGGAAACAATAGTTGCAGCAAATATTGTCAGAACATAGACAATGATAACGAGCATATTCTTCGAGATCGCAAGGTCTGAGATCTCCTTTGAGAGAGTTCGCCCACCAAAATGGAGTGGCACCAGTACCCTGCTGCTTACAAAGAAACGCCGGAACCACCACTTTATTCCTTCATAGGCAAGCATTACGCGGTTTACCTTGATTCCCCCGGCAGCACTTCCCATTGCCCCACCGATGAACATCATCATCGCGACAATGGCAATAGGGATGACGACCCAGTGATGCGGATCAGAGTTCTGCAGTCCACAGGTGCAGAGACCTGATACAGCGGTGAATGTTCCCTGGCGAAGTGCTGTAGTGACCGGCAGATTGCCAAAGAGATACAGGTCCCAGGATGTGATAAGCGATCCTGCAAGGGCTATCAGCACCAGTATTTTAACGGTTTTATCGCGAAACATCTCGCGGATTTTCCCATGATAGAGGAAAAAGAAGACCTTAAAAGGAATCGCACCGGCAAACATTACCGGAATCAGCAGGATTTCAAGAAGCGGGTTGTTGTAATATGCCAGTCCACCTGTATGAACCGTAAAACCTCCTGTCGCAATAGCAACCATCACCAGATTCAGCGAATCCCATAACGGTATCCCGGCAAGCATGATGAGACCGGTGAATGAAAACGTTAACACAAGATAGATCATCCACATCCGCCGGCTGGTTGATACAGTCGAGGACATCAGTTCTTCTTCGCGTCCTTCCGCACGATACAACCGGAACAATGAGACCCGGGTTTTCCGTCGCAATGAAATCCCGAAAGCGATGATCCCGATACCCCCGATCCACTGGGTAAATGACCGCCAGAAAAGAAGCGTTTTGGGAGTAGTGTCAAGGGATGTTATCATTGAAAAACCGGTCCCTGTCCACCCTGACATTGCCTCAAAAACACTGTCCGTGTAGGACATGTGCAACCCGAACACAAAGGGAAGTGCACCAATCAGGGCAATTGCGAACCATGAGAATGCAACAGCGAGAAGGGTACCGGAAAACGAAGGCTCGAGGTCCTTATACGAGATATGCGAGGTTAGTCCGCCAAAAACCAGGAACATGAGGGGGGCAGAGGCCATGGGAAGCAGCATTTCCCATTCACCGAAAATGACGAGTACAAGAAAAGGCAGCAATGACGCGATGCCAAGGAACTCAAAAATGAGCCCCATGTCGTGCGCGATCATGACGATATGCTCGATACTCTTCATCAGATATCCAAGCTGATTGGTAATTTTATATTGTTATGGGTATCGCTCTTTTTGGCAAACTTTCATTTAAAAAAAACACACCTATTAATTTCTGGTACGGCACACTACGTATTCAATCATGAAATCGCACCGGACCGATCTGTTCCCGTTTGTTCTGATTATTGTACTCACCCTCATAGCGTTTGTGATTTTCTGGCTGGTGATGGATATGGTGCTCCTTGGCGCCTCAGTTGCAATCGTTCTCCTCCCGCTGCACCACCGCATTTCAAAATATGCACGGCCACGTGTCTCGGCTGTGATTGTGACACTCGCTGTCTTCATTGCATTGGCGATAGTGATCATCATTACCCTTTACGTCCTGACTACAAACGCCGCTACACTCAAAGAATTATTTGGATCCATCGGGATATGGTTAAACAACCCTGCTACCAACCCCATGGATTTTGGTATTCCGGTTACCAAGGCAACCCTCTCAACTATCCTTGATCAGGGGAACGCTCTTTTTGTGGACTACCAAAAGACGCTCATCAGCAATCTCTCCCTTATATTATTCAAGATGCTCGTGTTATTTGTTTCATTATTTTCATTGCTCCGGTGGGGAGAGGAGCTGAAAATGAAACTCACGCGCCACGTGCCCGTGGTATTTACAGGTTACATCAGTAAATTATCCGAAGTGACCGTTGATACCCTGTATGCAATATATATCGTCCAGATAGCAATTGCTGTCCTCACATTCTTTATTGCACTACCGGTTTTTTACGTGCTGGGATATGGGAATATTATCTTTTATTCATTCCTCGCTGCATTCTGTGAGCTTATTCCCATCCTCGGATCATCGGTTGCATTCGTCCTGATTGGTACATATGCTTTCGCGATTGGCGATACTCGGGGAGTATTTATTTTATTTTTCCTGGGTTACCTGATCGTTTCCTGCGTACCGGAGATCTATGTCCGTCCGGTGCTCGTGGGCAGGCGCGTTAAAATTCACCCGTTAATCATGTTTATCGGCATCATCAGCGGGATCCTCACCATGGGACTTGCAGGTTTTGTCCTCGGCCCGGTCATTATTGTCCTGATCATCACCAGTTACCGGATGTATGTCGAAGAGAAAAAAGCGCGGGAAACCTTCTTTTAATACAGAATAAAATCCCTTTTTCACCAGAGAAAGGATTATACACTTGCCATGTTGCGGATATCAGGGACATCCTGAATAAAGCGGGTGTTCAGGAAAAGACCATTTTTATGGAATGGAAGAAATCATTACAACGAACCCTGTATGGCAGATTTTTTTTTGCAATCAAACGACTGACCCCATCCGTAGTCCAGTTCTATAAATTACCCCCGGAAAGGATCCATGGAGTTATAACCCGGGTAGAGATGTAATCTCGTTTTTTCATTCATTGGTTTTAAAGAAAAAGAGAAAGGATTATTCGTATTTCCACTAATTGGTATTGAAGGAATGCCGAAACACACTGTATCCATGTCCGAAATCGTCAAGTCCATGGGGCTTGTTTTTGGTGATATCGGGACTAGTCCTATCTATACCCTGACCGCAATTTTTCTCCTCATCCCCCCGACACCCCAGAATATCATGGGTATCCTCTCCCTCATTATCTGGACGCTCACTATTCTTGTTACCGTCCAGTACACTTTTCTTGCCATGCACCTCGGAAAAAAGGGAGAGGGAGGGACCATTGTGTTAAAAGAGATCCTTTTACCCATGTTGAAATCATCAAACCGGGTTGCATTTGTATCCCTATTGGCAATTATCGGAATTTCGCTGTTCATCGGAGATGGAGTAATTACACCAGCTATCAGTATTCTTTCAGCGGTTGAAGGAATCCTGCTGATTCCCGGTTTTGAGGACATATCACAGATCGCACTCATGATTCTTGCTGCCATTATTGCAATCGGACTTTTCTCAATCCAGGTGCGGGGCACTGAAAAGGTTGCGTGGGCATTTGGTCCGGTGATGGTCATATGGTTTTTATCGCTTGCAAGTGCGGGGTTCATCGCACTTCTTGCGGCACCCCAGGTACTCTTCGCAATCAATCCGATGTATGGAATAAATTATCTCCTGCAGAACGGTATTGCGGGATTTTTCATTCTTTCTTCGGTCATACTCTGTGCAACCGGCGGTGAAGCACTCTATGCGGATATGGGACATCTCGGCCGGGAACCGATTGTCCGTTCATGGTACCTTGTTTTTATCGCACTGTCCATCAATTATCTTGGTCAGGGCGCATTCTTAATGATGCACCCAGGTACAAAAAATGTCCTTTTTGAGATGGTTTTTTCCCAGGTGCAGATATTGTATATTCCTTTCCTTCTGTTGAGCATTATTGCAACTGTCATCGCTTCACAGGCAATGATTTCCGGAATATTCTCGATTGTTTACCAGGGAATCACCACACGGATCATGCCCCTTTTGCGTATTGAATATACCTCGGTTCAACTCAGGTCGCAGATTTATATTGATGTCGTGAACTGGATGCTGCTTTTTGCTGTCCTGTTAATTATTGCAATTTTCCGGAGTTCCAATAACCTGACGCATGCATACGGACTGGCAGTCTGCGGAACAATGACCATCACCGGAATCATGATCCTCTGGATATTAATCCTCCGCGGTGAACTCATAAAAACACTTATTGCTATTGTCGTGTTCCTTATCACGCTTGTGTTCCTCTTCTCCAATTTTAGTAAAATTCCCTTTGGGGGTTACTGGTCGCTAATTATTGCATCCATTCCCCTGGGAATCATCATGATCTATGTATACGGCCAGAAAAAACTCGCCGCAGCCCTGAGACCGGTTCCCATTGACGATTTCTTAAAACAGTTTGATGAAGTGTATACTTCCATTAACAGGATATCAGGTTCTGCATTATTTTTCGCACGCGACTTCCGCAAGGTACCCCAGTATATCCCCCGGATAATGTTTACCAACAACATTATTTATGATGATAATATTATCGTGTCCATCATCCGGACGGAACAACCCTTTGGCGTGACATGGGGCGTCACCCGCGAGATTGCAAAAGGACTCTCCATTTTTGAGATATACTTAGGGTATATGGAAATTGTCGATATCGGTGCAATCTTAAAAGAAGCCGAGATTGATGAAAAGACCATCTTCTATGGCATGGAAGACATTGTGACCACCCATCCGGTCTGGCGAATCTTCGCAGCAATAAAACGCCTGACCCCGTCCATGGTCCAGTTCTACAAGCTGCCGTCGGACAAGATCCACGGTGTGGTGACCAGGGTGGAATTATAATCGGGATTTTTGACAGAGTCACCCGGACCGATATCGCCGGCACCTGTCACCACCAGTCCCTGAGGATTCCATCATCTGCCGGTTATGATACTGAACCGTTACGCGTTTTCCTGATTACCAGGATTTTCATGGGCAATAATGGAGCAAAATTACTAAAAAATCCCTCGGAATAAGGCGATATGCTCATATTTTCCCCGCACCTATGTAATGAGGACGCGGGTTTGATACAACCGGAACATCATCGGAGATCAATACTCGCAACTAAAAAAGCAGATCTCTTTACAGGGTCGGGGTATCCCCTCACATCAAAGGAGCGGGATTTGGGGTCAGATGAGAAACTTCACGCGGAGACCCATGAAATCACAAAAGAACAATCGTGCGAGGATCGCCGAGCCAGGTCAAAGGCGATGGATTTAGGGTCCATTCCCGCAGGGGTTCGCCGGTTCGAATCCGGCTCCTCGCATTTTTTTTAAATAACCAGCGGCCGACGGGTAAAAAAAATAAAAAATATCTGTCAATCACGTTCTCCTTCTTCTCAGGGGTCATGATACGCCTCCGCTCCGCTTTGGACGTGCCCTTGGATCAGCTGATATTCTCTGATACCTGCACGTCCCCCTCTCGAGGGGGCTGGCCTGCCACGCGGACCCTCCTCCCCAGGGGATGGAGAGCGTAAAGGGGGGCTTCGTGGTCCTTCTGGAATCCCCCCGGCAGCTCATGACGCGTTCTGATGCGAATAGTGGATCTGTCAGGGAAATATGAATAAGAGTGTGTCCCCGGGGGTGCGAACCGCCCCGCTTACCCTTGACAACTCTGTTACAAATACATTTACTCTCGCCGGGAAAAATGGGAGATTATCCAAGAATCAGATGAGATAAATTTTACAAAAAATTACACGTGAGAGTGTATTATTTAAGAAATAGATATGCGTAAGCGAAAAAAAAGCCAATCTTTTCTTTTGGATAATCCTAAAAAGAAAAGACTGATCTGTTCACCATTCTCAGGAACAGAATGCCATGCGCTGGCGCGATGCATTTATTTATCAGAAATGGTGTGAGAGCCTTCAGCATATATGAATGATATCAAGGAAAACAAAGAAAATGAATTTCAGAATCCTTATTCATTCGTGAAAAAATATCATCGTCATATTCTCTGGATTATTCTTGGATTATTATTCGGACTGGATATCCTGACAACAAGTATTGGTCTGCAACTGGGCAATATTGAAAAAAATCCCTATATGATTCCCTTCGTTACAAACCCGGGTTTTCACGGCATTGTAAAAATTATCGCATACATCTTGTTGTTTGTTGTGGTGGAAGGCGCAGTAGTGTTCATTAACGAACGAAAACCGGAAAAAAAACCATTCTGGATAAAACTGAATTTCCAGACATTATACGGACTGATAATTTTCGCCCTGATGTATCTGATCTGGCTGTATGTGTATGTTGTAACAAGCAACATCCGATTGATTGCCTGAGACTAGTGTAATAATCAGCTTTGCATCGGGATTGTTACCACTGCATTCATCAATAGGATGATAGTGCTGCCATGGAAGGGTTTCTCGGCAGTTGACCGAACGAAACTGCACTATTTCACCATTCAGCGAGGTTTCAGTTTATTCGTGAATCATCGTCAGCATCATTTTAAACCGTTGCTCTGCATGCAGCGCATGCGGTTTGTTGGCCGGCATGATGATCATCTGGCCTTCATGCAGATGATGGTGTGTTTTCTCTACCGAAATCTCTGCTTCGCCATCGATAATCATGGCTATTGCATCATACGGTGCGGTATGTTCTGACAATCCTTCACCGGCATCAAAAGCAAAAAGTGTGATCGTACCGCTTTTTTTGTACACGATCATCCGGCTTACCACAGAGTTTTCCTGGTAGGTGATGAGGTCTTTTGGATTCAGGATTTGCGAAGCAATATTCTCATGTTTTTTCTCTGGCATGGCAATAACCTTCAATGATTTTTGTTCCGGTTATTCTTAAAAAGTATCTTTCCCTGCATTCATTTAGTTGAGAAGCGGTGAGAAGAAAATGATCAAAATACTCAAACGAGCGGTGCAACAATATGGATTAGCTTATGAGAAGTATGCAATGAATGCAAAAAAAAGAAAAATTTAGATTGTTGTGTCAAGCACAATCTGCTGCGAACCATCAGAGAATGATCCGACGGCAATAATTTGAGCTGGTGAAGCTGATACAGTAATTGCTGTAACACATCCAACCGCAATCTTTGACGTTCCGGTACCCATTGTCACCGTTGTAACAGAAGGTCCAGTGAATGTAATATTATATGTCGATGATGCATCCTGACCTCCATTGAAGATTGCGTTAACATTGGTTGCAGATGTTCTGGTCAACCCAACCGATACAACCTTGGTCTTCTGGATATTCCCGGACATACCGAACACGAACGCAGCGATAACCGCTGCGAGGATCACTGTGATAGCGACCATCAGGATCACACCGATAACGGGTGATACTGCCTCATCATTCTTTCTTGTTACTACCATAATTTTTGAACACCCTTCACAATGCCCACGTTGGACATGACAATGTATACTATTCCTATTAATAATATTTGTATATAAACTTTTCTTTTTGTTCAAATCAATTATTTGAGTGATATAGTAAAAATGAGACAATTTTCTCCAGTATGGAGAAAACTTCTCGCATTAAAAATGATTTTTAGAGGTATTTGGAGGATTTTTAACTCCTGATACCTTATTTTCAACAGCAGGGTCAGGATTGCTAAAGAATTACTCTCTCTACGAAAAATAAAAAAATGGAATGTCAGTAACTGGATCATCACATCGGACACCACGATTACCGGAAAAAAAACCAATATTGATTTTCTGGTATTACGGGATTTCCCGTGTCGGATCCAGGAGCACTTCATGGGGGAGTCCCGCGAGGGCGACAGCCCCGAGAGCCCCGATGATGCCATTACCCCCATGCAGGGTGATGCCATACCGCTCTGCAGTCGCTTCTGCAATCGTCTTTGAGATTACTGTTTCCCGGACAAGCCTCCCGTATTCCCTCAGACCATCGGGAATTTGGAGTCCGTGACGGATAGCAATCCCCCACTCGCGGGAAAGAGACTCGTCTGCAACAAACCGTACTATCTTTTCTTCAAGATCCGAAAAATTTTCAGGAATGACTGCCACTTCAATAAAACTCGCTGAGTTGCCGGCAGTTTTTGCAAAAACGTCCTGGTTCAGCATCGCAACATGGTGGCTGATGGGGAGAACCCCTTTGATCCGGGTTACATGCGAAAGCAGTGCCAGTGCAAGAGCAAATGTTGCCCCTCCTTCATGGGAATCGGTATCATCAATACCAATAGTGACATGCATCAGCGCCAGCGTTCGGACACTGCCTTCCACAATCGGGCCGGCCTGGCGGGTCTGAACCTGTACCACGCCTTCTGCCCGTGCCATCATATCCGATAACGAATATGCCGGACCACCGATGCATCGGATATGCTGGATTACCATATCCCCATCCCGTTCTATGCCGGTGACCCCAACGGCCGGGAGAGGTGAGAGCCCGACACGAACCTCGTGCGTCCCGAGCCGGGCACTTTCTCTGAGAAGTGTGCCGTCACGCTCAACGCTGTTCAGTACACCCCCTGCCAGTGCGTGATGATACCCGCAGAAGGCTGCGCAGGCCCCGCTCATACAGTCATGATATATTTCTACGTGATCCTCATCGATCGTGGTAAAAATCCGGCGGCAGGTACTCGATGGCATCGCACTAAACGCGACATAGTGCGCCGCACTTCTCCCGCGTTTCTCTTCCCGCATAAGAACGCAGCCTTCGCCGAGCAGACGGTTTACCCAGTCCTGCGCTGTAGTGCGGGGAATACTGGTTGCATGCTGGATATCAGTGATCGTAAAATAACCTTTATCCAGCGTGAACTGCCGCATCAGCCGCAGATACTCACGCCGGCGCTCAAGCACGCTTGACATAACGGTCTTTAATGAAAAGCAGGTCGCCGATAATCGCACTCGCCGTTTCCGTCGACCCGGCGCCCCTGCCTATCAGGGTAATTTCCTTTGCCATATCAGTCACCAGCGTAAGTGCGTTCAGCGTGCCCTCTACTACAAGCGGGTGATTCTTTTCGATGATCCGTGGTGATACCCGAAGTATATGTTTCCTCGGAATCGCTTCCGCGATGAGGCGAATCGTGCATCCCTGACTGTCCGCCAACCGTAATGCATCGGGTGTCAGCAGATCGATACCCGTACGATCAATATCTTTTAATTTTACGCTATTTCCCCATATCGTATTTGCAAGAATCACGAGCTTTATTGCTGCATCAATTCCCTGCACATCATAGGTGGGATCGGCTTCAGCATAGCCCATCTCCCGGGCTTCCAGCAATGCCTGTTCATACGTAAGTCCCTCTGCTGCCATCCGGGTAAGGATATAATTACAGGTACCATTCAGCACACCATACAGGGCGAGGATCTCGTTACCGGCAAGCCCGTGTTCCAGGGTATGCATAACAGGGATAGCACCTGCTACAGTCGCTTCGTACCGCAGGGCAACTCCCTGCTTTTCTGCCATCGTCCGGAGTTCTTTATAGGCAAGGGCAATCGGTCCCTTGTTTGACGTCACAACATGCTTCTTGTGTAAAAGAGCTGCTTTGATATATCCAATCGCGGGTTGACCGGTAAGCGCATTGGTGGGGGTCACTTCGATGAGTGCATCGTATTCTGCATTCTCAATCACATCCGAAGCTGATACTTTCTGATCCCCGCAATACCCCTTTTTACTCTTCTTTAAAAGGATGTTTTCGATGTCCAGCCCGTCAGGATCCATACACCCGCTTTTCGAATCGGCAATCCCGGTCAGGGTAATGCCGAGATCCTTTTTTGCAATCATGCCGGCAACTCCTTTGCCAACTGATCCCAACCCGACCATTGCCACCCTCATCATGCTATTTCCTCCAGGGGTTCTATAAGCAGGAGGGACTTCCTGTTTGAAACACGACGAAGAATTGCAAGAGCCGCCTCCATGTCCTGTTTACTGACCGCTTTTATGGTTATTCTCGAACTGGAGCGCTCATTCACGGCTGGCATACTCATGGAAAGCTCACAGACTTCGGCAAAACCGGTATTATCAATCTGGTCTACCGTGTCAGACAGATCGGTGTGCATAAGGTGCCCGATCATAATCACCGTCCGTTTGTACAGAAGGCGTTCCTCATTAATTCGCTGTATTCGCACTCCCTGTTCCTTCAGAAGGGTGACAAGTTTCTCCAGACGCCCTTTTGGCAGCTCAAGGACAATCTGCACATTCAGGGTGTCATTATCAAGGTCTGGTTCATGCTGGTGAATTACCGCGATGATATTTCCGCCTACTTCAGAAATGGGTTTGAGGGCAGCTACCAGTTGACCTGGAGAGTCCTTCATCTCGAGTTTCATGGAAACCTGCACACTTCCACCTGTCAAGTACTGGATCGGCTTTAAAGATAAGTCTTTTATTTTGAAAATACCGGGAATGTTGCAATAAACCATAAAATACCGGATAATTTCCGGGAATAAATCATTACTCACAGATCCATCAGTAAAAGAGGAATCTGTTCCTCACACCGGAGATTTTTTAGTAACAATCATTTTCGAAGAATGATATCAGATATTTCAGAGCTTCCGGAGTTTTTTGTCCACTTTTTCAAAAAAATTCCGTTTAACATCGATAAATAGTGCAGGATATTCGGATCTTTTTATGGTTATTGCCATAAATGTCCCCATCCCGACCGTCTTCTGGCCATCAATGACAAGATTGGCTGATTTTGAGCTCTCCAGCAGGATTTCAAGGTTCCGGTCGCTGCTGATGAGATGTGGCCGTGACGACAGGAGATAGGGAGCAAGCGGAACAAGTAAAAAACCCTGTATTCGCGGGTCGACAATAGGTCCTCCTGCGCTCATTGCATAGGCCGTGGAGCCGGTGGGCGTGCTGATCAGGAGACCGTCAGCGCGGAACTGCTCCGTAGTGACTCCATCAATAATTACAGAGAATTTTAGCATCTTCGCCGGCCGGGTAGTAACGATCAACGCTTCGTTGAGGGCGTTCCCAAAACAGGCTTTCTTATTTGAAAGCGAGATCCTCATCCGTTCCTCAATAGCGAATCCACGGGGGAGGGTTTCAATAAATTCCAGTGCTTCAGAGGGTTCCAGATCCGCAAGAAAACCAACTTCACCCCAGTTGATACCAAGAACAGGGATTGGCGCGGTCATCTGCTGGATCGTACGGAGGATAGTGCCATCCCCCCCGACAATAATTACGGCATCTGCGTTTGCACCTGCAATGGAAGATCCTGCAGTTCCGAGAGATTTTGCGGTGTCGTTCTCGAATAAAACTTCTGATCCTTCGTTTTCCAGAACAGTTTTGATCTTTTCTGCAAATTCCAGTGCTCCCTGGATATCAATACGTGAAACGAGAAGAAACCGCATGACCGTCACCGCAGGTACTCGATCACCTTGTGGTGCAGCAACCCGTTGGTGGCAATAATGCATCGCCCGATCGTTACCTCGTTAGGAAAACGGATTGATTTTCCCTCGAGATCCGTCACTTTCCCACCGGCCTCACTGCAGATTAGCATCCCGGCGGCAGCATCGGTTACCCTGAGCGTCCCCCGGAGATCTACGAACCCGTCGACCCTTCCGCAGCCAATGTAACAGAGTTCGAGAGCTGATGCCCCCAACAGGCGCCAGCGTCGTATCTTCTGCCCGAGCTGTATCATACTGGTGAGATCGAATTTTCTCCCATAGATGCTCATCGCACATTCATCGAGCCGGGAGACTTTCGATACCTGTATGGGATTGCCATTGCATCGCGCGTATTTCCCTTTTTCTGCGGTAAATGTTTCACCGCTCGCAAGGTCGCGGACAAATGCTTTCTGTACCACACCTTTTTCGGCATATGCAATCGAAAGGGCATAAAAAGGGATACCGGCTACGGCATTGAATGTTCCATCAACCGGATCAAGAAAGATGGTCCCGCTATCACCTTCAAATCTAATCTTCCCTGCCTCTTCGCTGACCAGAAGAGAGCAGAGAGGGTGTTCCTGCAGGTACGTGACAATACAATCCTCTGCGACCTGATCTATTTTTTTTGTTGGAGTGAGATCAGCACCCATCTTTATAATTTCTCCACCTTCAGGAGTTCCTACAAGGTCACGGATGCTCTCTTCAACAAGCTCCGCCATCTGATTACATGCAGAAAGAAACTCCATAAGATCCAGAACACTTCCTTTATTTACACGCTGTATTTATGTAATGCAATGGAGATAAATTACTACCGCGTTTACGATATGTGGTTATTCAGGTGTATATGACATGAAAGAGCAGACCGAAATCGGGAAAATCAAAGAGGGACGTTATGTTGTTATCGAAGACGAGCCGTGCAGGGTGCTCGGTATTGCCACATCAAAGCCCGGAAAACATGGTGCCGCAAAGGCGCGGATCGATGCCGTAGGTATCTTTGACGGTGTGAAACGATCTGTCGTTTCACCGGTATCAGCAAAAGCTTATGTTCCCGTAGTTGAGCGCAAGAGTGGCCAGGTCATCTCTATTGCCGGCAACACGGCACAACTGATGGACATGAAAGATTTTTCAAATTTTGAAATTCCCATTCCTGAAGATAAGAAAGGTGTTGTTGAAGTCGGAAAAGAGATTGTCTATATTGAATCTATGGGAAAAAGAAAGATCGATTAAACCGTGCTTTTTTTAACCAGCTGTATTCCTGACACTCTGTTGAGCAGGTAAAATACTTTTTTGATTTTTTTTAAATCCCTTGCTATTCAGGAGTACGGAATCGTAGAATAAATCGGTTTGAGTTTAATACCGGCCTATATATTCTTCCGGGATTTGTATTTCCATACTGTAGGAGTCGAGAGACTGGGTGCTGATAATGAAAAAGTAGTTTTTCCGGCCTTCGAAGAATTTCTCTTTCCAGGGACGGGGATCGGATTCAGTCCACAAGGTAGAATCAAGACCCCCGGGGGGCGTGATGGTTCTGACAATCCGGTTAGGATCGTCAGCATCCATCACCTTGACAGTAAACACCGGAGTTATTACGGAAAATGATCCCTGGATAACAGAATGGGATATCCCGCTTCCCTCACCACCATCAACAGTTGAAGAACTCAGTTTCTGGTCCTTCCCACCCATCTTTCCTGCAGGTTCAACAGTATACCAGAGTTCCCAGTAGGGAAACGGGATTGAAATCACCTGGGTCGTAGCACTGTATTGCCCCGATATCTTTGCAAAAAGTATTCTGCTGGTGTTACGACCAACACTGTCAATTCGTGTGCTGTTCGGAAGTGATTGGTTCAGTGAAATACCATAGGATGAAGGATCAACAAATTCCACCACCTTAACATTCTTGTCCCACGTGGGAACCGTTGTCGGGACTGGAGTTGAGGTTGCTGAAACAACACGGTAACTGATATTGACGGATTCGGGTGTTGTCGGCGGCGATGCCGGTGAAGGTGAGGTAGTAACAGGAAGACCTAAATTGAGCGGCTGTCCGGTCACAACCGGTTTTATAACCAGTGCTATAATGAGTATCAGCACCAGCGCTCCGATTGCATACATAACAGTCTTTTTTATCCATGAGTTTACGGCAAAAATATTTTGGTTTCCTAACATAAATACTCGTTTACATGCGGGAATAGGTAATTAACAGGGAATATATCAATTATATTTTTATCAGGTACCGAAAGTGAATATAAAAATAAAAACGTAGCGTAGTATTCTCCGCAATTATTGGATTTTTTATTGAAATAACCTTAAAATCTCAAAAAAAAGACAGATTTTAAGGAGAATGACTTTATATTATGACATCATTTAGAAAAATAAGGACGTTGGTATATCCAGGGTCCAAAGAATTAAGGTGAATTCATGAATTCGTTTAAAGTTAATGATAAAGGGTTCACTGGCCTTGAAGCAGCGATTGTGCTTATTGCATTCGTTGTCGTCGCGGCAGTGTTCTCGTATGTCGTACTCGGAGCCGGGTTCTTTACAACCCAGAAGGCTCAGGAGACCGTGTACAAAGGTGTTGAACAGTCGACTGCAAACATCCAGATGATAGGTAGTGTCTATGGTCTGTCCACGGATAATTCCAGTATAACCAATATCACGTTCGTTATTGGTCTCGCTCCCGGTGCATCGGCTATTGATTTGACCAAGATGAAGATTGTCTTCTCCACACCTACCACCACCCCAGTTATCCTCACCCAGGGAACTACTGCGAGTGCTACAGTTTTTAGCACTAAAATAGGTTCTACAGCTGTCACTTCAATGAATCCCAATGACCAGGTAGAAGTTGCATTTGCGGTAGCCGGGGTAACAGCGAATACCAAAATGACTATGGAATTGAGACCTTCTGTTGGTGCTGCATTACCATTCTCAAAGACTGCTCCTGCAACGATCGCCAACACGAATGTACTCTATTAATCTCTCCTTTTTTTCGTCCGCGCCATTATCCAAGTGCGTTTAACTGAATATTCGGATCTTTATTTGACGATTACCGGATAATTCACGGTAAATCCAGGTTCGTTTGTTTACTTGTATCGATGAAATATGAAATCAAATGATTTCCGGATAACTTCATTGTTTCATGAAAATCCATACGGGATCACGTCACATTTATGACTAAATGTTAGTGTGGATCACGTGCAATCACCGGGATGCATCCAGAACAAAATACCGGCAAAGATTATGAGAGAGTAATTGCTGATACTACATTTTTTCGTTTATTTTCTATAAATTCCGGTTTGATGCTTTTAAAAAGGATACTCTTATAAAAGTACACTTCAAAAAATACAATAGCTCAGGTGATTTTCTACAATGGTAACTAATTCTTCAGATGCATTCACCGGTCTTGAAGCAGCGATTGTACTCATCGCGTTTGTTGTCGTCGCTGCTGTCTTTTCCTATGTTGTACTTGGCGCCGGGTTTTTCACAACCCAGAAGGCACAGGAAACCGTATATAAAAGCGTTGAGCAATCGACCACAAATCTCCTGTTGATTGGTAACGTCTATGGACTCTCAACAGATAATGCCACTATTTCCGAAATCAGGTTCTCAATCGGTCTTGCTCCGGGTGCTCCGCCAATTGATTTAACAAAATTAAAAGTCGTTTTTTCCACACCTACCACTTCCCCGGTAATCCTTACCCAGGGTGCCACTTCTTCTGAAACAGTTTTCACTGCCAAAGAAGGCGGTGCAGGTTCCAGTCTCGATTCAATGGTTCAAAACCAGCAGATTGAAATTGCTTTCAATGTTACACCGGTTCCCGCAAATACCGTAATAAATTTAGAGATCAGGCCTGCGGTTGGTGCTGCATTGCCATTTTCAAAGACCACAGGTGCAACGATAACCGTTACCAATGTATTATTCTGAACAATTCTTTTTTCGTCCAACAGGAAATCTATTCAATCAATGATCTGTAGTTTATCTTAATTTTTATTAAAAATTTTAAAATTCAATAAAGAAAGTATCCTGCGGTAAAAAATATTCGTTCCTGAAGAAAAAATGGAACTATCAGGATTCGCCAATTACTGTTGTTTTAATAAATGAGATGACAAAAGAGAATATTTTGGCTCTGTAGAATTCATTTATTCTAGCACAAAATAAAAAGGACACATGCTTTGAAGGAGGGGACACAGAGCCTGTCCCCCCGGACCGCCCCTGCGCAATGTGATAGTGCTGGTATTACCTTCCCGGGGGTTATCGCATTGAGGGGAGCCAAGTGGCGGGGGTGAAACCCCCATGAACGTTCGAGTTATTTGAACATTTCTACAGAGCCAATATTTTTGATAAATTATTACGAATTACCCGATAGATTACGGGGACCCGGCCCATTTATCTCATGAATTATTGAGGTATAATTACCAATAACAATTATGCTCATGCAATGTAATTTTTAAAAATCATGCGAAAAAAGATCACGGGATAAGGACTATCATCATCATTCTATGTCCAAAGAAGATTTGGGAGAGGAATTGAAATTCTCTGCAGGGAGAGTCTTGAGATAAATTGTTTCGATTTTTTTTATTTTTGCAATTTCAGAAATAATTAAATACATATGAATTATTGCCAGCTCGACATCATCTTTGGACAAACGCTCATGTAATGCTCTATTTTTTTCATGAGATTTTTCTGATTTTGCAAATATATATGCCATTTCTGACTCGATCATGAATAATAACGGATCATTTCTTGCATTCTGTTCGATATACGAAAAAATCCGGTTGAGGTACTGGTGGGGTTCCATGCTCCGTTCCCGGCCTTTCTTATCCAGGTATATTTTTTCAGCCGACGGAACAACAGTATCGGCAACTGTTCCCAGGATTTTCTGTACCGCATGAAGTGCCTGCGAAAAGGACTCCGGATCATAATATTTCATTCTCTCGTTTATTGCAAGGAGCTGCTCGCCAGCCCGGGGACAATTCTCCCTGATGAATTTGTCTGCAGCCAGACGCGTATCTTCAAAAATATCCTCAGCAAAATCGCCTACGGAGAGCGAGATATTAACTTCTGTCACATAATTATGGATCGTAGTTTTCAGCCGTTCAAAATCATTGACCAGCTCATGATGTTTATTCAGAATCTGCATTTTCTGGCTTTCGTTTGCCCCGATTTTTGATACAGATTCGATTTTAGTCGAATTGATATAGGATTCCAGATGAGGAAGACCGATGGAGTGGGGGCGACGCGTCTTTTCGTCCCGGATGACCGGGCGGTCGCTCATGTAATATTTTTTACAGGAACCAAGATCAATCGGATCAAATACTACAGGATAACCCATAATCTCATAATCCAGCCATTTCTGAGCGTCAGAATCGTGCAGCATCCGGGCAAGTCGTTTTGCCTTCATTAAAATCTGCGATATGGGCAGCTGGTTGATTTCCAAATCTCCTAAAATGACATATGATAATTCTTTTGCCTGTCTAAGGTTTGAAGTCTGATAATCATCCATAACCATTTTTTAGTTCTTCTCCCACGTTGGAATGCTCGGTTTATAGTAATAGATACTTATCATTAAGGTCTATAACACTATTGATGCAAAATCCGGATTATCCCTTAAATATATCATTATGGATCAACAACCAGCCGAACCGGAAATCAAAAAACAGGAATTTTTAAAATAAAAAATCCAAGCCCGGTTGTGAAAGCAACAGAGGTCAGGGAATAGTTCATCTACCGGATAATGATAATTTATTGTACATAAAATCCAGGTTTATATTCTGTTACCGCATTCCAGGAAAAAATTACCGGAAAAAACAAATAAAATAAAAACAGAGTTTGTATACATTGTTTAATATTAACTGGTAATTTTTTTTTTAATTTCTGCGATAACCTATAATTATTGCTATTTTTTTAACAAAAACTTTATTAACATTGAATTAAATATAATTATTTGATCTAGTATGGCGGTAAATCAATCTCAGGTTGACAATATTATTACTGCCGCATCAGAAGATGATCCGGAAGTAAAGCTCCAGAACCTGGAGAGGGAGGTTGACCTTATCAAAACCTCCATCAAACGTCTTCTGATGGATATCCGGGAACGGATGAATGAACTGGAAAATCCATTTACCTTAGTGAACCCTGCACCTGGCGGATCACCAGCAGGAATTTCAGCTGCAGCGCTTGAAGAACACGAGGGCAAGATAGCTGCACTGGAAGCCCGTGAAGCAGAAATTAAAGAACGCGAATTACAGTTTAATGCGGTAAGAGCAAAAAGCGAAACTGAAAATAAAACAGAATCACAGCCCGGTAAAACTGAGCCCGTATTATCTTCAACCGAACAGAGTAAAAGGATGCTGGATGAACAGATGCTTGCTATCCTGAGATCCCAGACCCAGTCGCCTTCAAAAACGGTTTACGAGAACCAGACCGAGCAGGCAAGCGAGAAACTCCGGCTCCAGAAAGTCTACAAACTCTTCAAGTGGACACAGCAGTCAGTCAAAAAAGTCGGACATGACCGGCTGGAGATTATCCTTGAGTCTTACCGGGCGATGGGATATATCACAAAAGAATCCTGTGATGAGATCCGTGAAATCTCGCGTCTTATGCCGGCAAACCTTGGAGAAGAACATGAAGTCGGTCCCGATGAGTTTGTATCAGAACTCTATGCATTGAACAGGATTCTTTCACCAAACGATACTTCGCTTGACCGCGATATGATAGAAGTTATGATGGAACAACGCCAGAGTTTACCCGCCAGTCATATTCGAAGCGCAGAGGAAAGAATCGATCTTTCCCGCATCTCTATGGGTGAGAGAAAATCTTCCATAAAGAAAGAAAAAGATGAAGAATGGATGAATTTACCGGATAGGATCTGATCAATGTCTGCCGATTCAATTACTACGGCATTGTTTTTGATCACTGCAGTGGTCGCATCGGCAGTGCTGATTAACGCAATTTATCCGGTCATCTCCAATATGGCAGGAACTTTTTCTTCAGCCACGCATGAAACAGATGTCAGGATCCGCACGGATTTTAAGATTATTGCCACCTACGCATCCCAGTCAACAGGTACCGCTCAGATATGGATAAAAAATACCGGAGGCGAGCCAATATCGTCTCTTGATATCCAGCGGGCCGATGTCTTTGGGGGAGCAACCGGAAATTTCGAGCATCTTGCTCATACTTCCGGCAGCCTGGGAGATAACCAGTGGACCGAGACATTCACAAGTCCGGAATACGATCTCAATGGCAATCATTACTGGGATGCTGGTGAAACCGTGAAAGTTACCCTCAAAACAACAATTCCTTCAACGGGAAACAAGGTATATTTCCAGTTTGCGCTCCCTTCGGGCACCTGGAGATCAACTGAATTCACGGTGAGCTGATCGGCGATGGCTGTTGCAGAAATTATCGGGGCAGCGGTGGGGGTGCTTCTCCTGATTATTGTCGCATATATCGTCGTAGGAAGCACGCTCACAACCGCTGAAACTGTGTCAAATGCCCAAAAAAATGTCGCCCAGCTCAACGAAGCACGATTGAGAACCAGCATCGCCCTGAATAAAACCGAGACAAACCTGTCCGGACAGGGACTGAATTTCAGCGTGACGAATAATGGCAACGAGATGATAACTGACTTTACTCATATGGATGTACTCATACGAAATAACGGAGATTCCGAAGGATACCAGCATCTGACGTATAGCAGCACGTGCGGGACGGAAAGTACTTGGTGCATTTTCGGTGAACTTGTCCCGGACACCATCCATCCCAGACAACTGGATCCCGGTGAGAAGATGTGGGTCTGGGCAACATTTACCGGGGCAAGCCCGGAGTGGTTTCAGATGACAACAAGCAATGGGATTAATGCACAGACAACTTATCCCTGATAACAACAAGGAGTCCGATGGCAAATATTTCTGATCTGATGGGAGGGGAAGACCGGCGAATTATCTCGACGGGTAATACCGAACTGGATAAAAAAATCGCTGATGGACTCCCACTTGAATCCCTTACACTTATTGAAGGCGAAAATGATACCGGGAAAAGCGTCCTTACCCAGCAGATCATCTGGGGGGCGATGAAGCAGGGATTGTCTGTCGATCTGTTCACTACAGAGAATACCAGTAAGAGTTTTATCAAGCAGATGGAATCCATGAGCCTTGATATCTCGGAATATTTCTCATGGGGTTACCTCAAAGTCTTCCCCCTCCACGTTGTCGGTTTTGAATGGAAAAAAGAAGAGATGGCAGGAATTCTCGCACGTCTTATCAGTCATATGGAGAAAAGCAAATCCGAGGTTATTATTGTTGATTCACTGACCCTTTTTACCGAATATGCACAGACTGACCATATTCTTACCTTCTTTACAAACTGCAAATCAATGGTCGATCATGGCAAGACGGTCCTGGTAACCCTGCACACATATGCATTCGAGGAAGACACTCTCGTAAGAATACGGTCAATCTGTGATGCCCACCTGAACATGAAAAAAGCCCTCGTCGGGAACAAGTATGTCATGGTGATGGAAGTCATCAAGGTTCGTGGTGCACATAAGACTACCGGAAACGTTGTCAGTTTCGAAGTCCATCCCGGTTATGGGATGAAAGTCATCCCAATGAGTTTTGCGAAGGTCTGATATGGGTACTCTCTCAATTGCTGTTAACCTCCCGTTCAAAAAAGAGGAAATCGATTCAACTGTTGATTTTTATAATGATATTGAATCAAGTCCACTCTATAAAATGCTCCCGGCGAACGCCAAAGAGTATGTTAAAGCCAGTCCCCACCTTCTCGAATACCTTCACACGTTCCCGGTAAACACGTATGGAATTCCGCTTTTCTTCTCGGAACTGAAAAAAGATCTCCGGAAGATGGAGAGTCCGAATATTATTTATCCGGTTAATGATACCACGTTTGTCCATATTCTTCCGGACCCGGATGATGTACGGAATTTTTACATCCCTATCGAACCCTCATTTCTCCATAGCGTGGAGCTGATCATTCCGGAAATTGAGACAAAACTCATTGACCTGATTGACGCGCTCGAAGATGATCCGATTTCTGATAAGGAACGGGCTGATGTTATAAGGAAAATGCTGGCATCAGTCAGTGTTATTCTGCCAAAAGGAAAAGATATTTCCCTCCTTACCGGAGGAGGTCCCAGTCAGCAGGATTTTAAATCAAAATTCACGACATTTTTAAACACGGACTTCACTGCACAGAAAAAAATGAAAGATACCAAAAAGAAGTTCCAGGTCCCCCTTACTCCTGAAGGCAAAGTGATCCTAACTGATGAACAATACCGGGCAATCGAGTACCTGCTGATCCGGGATAAAATCGATATGGGACCACTCAAACCGTTCCTTTCCGACTCGTATATTGAAGATATCTCCTGTGATGGTGTCGGGCCGATCTTCATTGAACATAAAATTTTCAAAGGACTAAAATCTGTCATTGAGTTCAAAGTCTCCAGCGAGCTGGATGAATTTGTCGTCAAGATCGCAGAACGGATAAAACGCCCCATCACGTACCGCAGTCCCGTCGTTGATGCCACGTTGCCTGATGGGTCCCGTATCAATATCGTATATGGTACTGCCATCAGCCGGCACGGCAGTAACTTCACAATCCGTAAAGTAAACGATGTTCCATTAAGTATTCTCAATATTATCGAAAGCAATGGTCTTGATTACCTGTCAGCCTGCATATCTCTGGATTTGCGTGGAATACGGTATGTCGCTCTTCGTATCCGGAGAAACTGCAAGCGGAAAGACCACCCTCCTGAATGCAATCACGGGATTCATTCCCCCGGAAAATAAGATCGTTACCATTGAGGATACCCCGGAACTGAATGTTCCTCACCGTAACTGGATACGGGAAGTCGCTCTCGCCAAGGGAAAAGGGGAGGGGGGAGGTGCCAGCGGGGAAGTTTCCATGTTTGACCTGCTCAAAGCTGCCCTCCGTCAGCGTCCAAACCAGATCCTTGTCGGTGAGATCCGTGGTGTTGAGGGGGCCGTTGCCTTTGGTGCCATGCAGACCGGTCACCCGGTTATGAGTACATTCCATGCGGCATCCGTAGAAAAACTCATCCAGCGTCTCTGTGGGGATCCCATCAATATTCCCAAGACCTATGTCGATAACCTCAATCTTGTCGTTATTCAGAGTGCGGTCAAGCGACCAGATGGTCAGCTGGTAAGAAGGATGATCAGCTGTAACGAACTGGTAGGGTACAACGCGGAAACCCAGGGGTTTACCTTTGTGGAAATGTTTACGTGGGAGCCGGTGACTGATACATTTATCTGGTCAGGTAAGGGCAGCTCGTTTTTACTCGAAAATAAAATCGCTACCATGCTCGGGATGCCAGACAGCAAAAAATCAGAGATCTATCTAGAAGTGGAAAAACGTGCCAAAATTCTTGAACGGCTCCACAAAGCAGGATACACTAAGTTCTGGGACCTGTTCTCGATGATGACGAAGATCAAGAAACAGGGGCTGCTCACGATTGGCGCCTGATAACGAAAACGCCATACCGGATCAGGAAAAAAAACCACAAGAGCGCACGATCCCGTTTGCTTCTCATCTAAAAGCATTAAAAGAGCGGATTTCACAGGTTACTGAAGACCGTCTGATGGGAGCGGATCTCCTTTTTTTGAACACCTACATGGCGTCACTTGCCCTTGCAAACGCCTCCCGCCCCGAAATCTTTGCCTATGCATCCAACCGTAAGGAGTACATTTCGGCAAAATATATTACCAAAGTAGATACATTTGTCAAAAAATGGAGTTATAGTTATTCAGAGGCTCTGGGAATAGTAGCTGAAAGAACCCATAATCAGATCCTTAAAAGTATGCTGAACCGGTACGCCAACGCCATTGACTCTGGTGTCCCTGATGATGATTTCTTAAAAAATGAACTTTCTACCGTCAGGAGTGTATACCGCAGCCAGATAGAACAGGGACTCGAGATGCTCAAAAAATGGGGGGATGCCTATATCGCTATGCTCCTTTCCGGGACGGTTATCTGTGTTACCATAATGATCTCCATTGCCATCTATTCCCCCCAGGGCCTGGATGCCACCCTCAACATGGCCTACGCGATTGTTCTCACGATCTGCTTGTTTGGCAATCTGCTCATGTACACCTCAGTACCGGATGACCCGAAATCTCACGGGCTGACTGAAAGAGCGTCCAAGGAACAGCAGACAATACATGCCATGGAGAGGATTATTGTCCCCCTAACCCTGGGAGCGATTATCGTAATGACGCTCATTGGGATCAACGCAGGTCTGATTTTCCTGCTGGTGGGCATCCTTATGGCACCCCTTGGTATCATCGGATTTATTGATGACAGTAATATCACACTCCGTGACAGCGATTTTTCAACCTTTATCAGGAGCCTGGGAGTCTATAATGGGAGGCCAGGGCACCACCGCGGTGCATGCACTTGGGGCAATTGATAAAAAATCTCTCATTGCTCTTGAACCTCTCGTGAATACCGTCTATTCCCAGATGAACCTTGGCCTTGATAATAAACAGATCTGGGATAAATTTATTGGTGATTCGGGAAGCAACCTCATCTACAAATATCTCAATATCTATCTTGATACGGTGATTATGGGGGGTCCGCCGGAACCGATAGGGACGGTCGTAGGATCATCAGTTCTCGAACAGACCCTTCTGCGGGAGAAAAAGGATATGCATTCCCGCAGTTTTATCGTGCTCCTTGCACCAATGCACATGGCAATGGTAGGGATTTTTGTCGTCCTGTTCCATATTATGCTGACCCTTACCGGCTCTGTCTCTGCAATGATGGATAAATTCTCAGCAACGACTGCTGCCGCGGGGGCGGTGGATGCAGGCGGGGTATCTGCAGGCAGTGCCCTTGGGGGTATGTCGATGTTCACCAATTTTCCCGAAAAGGAGATGGGTAATTTTGTTGTAATATCGCTTACAATCATAACCGTATCCAATATTATCGCGGCACGGATTGTAGGTGGAGGGGACCGGTACATGTTTTATTTCTATGCAGCGTTATTCTGTACGCTGACAGGACTGATACTATTGATCGCCCCCATAGGAGTGAACATGTTCTTCAGCCCGGAGGGGCTGACAAATATGGGAAAGTCCGCTACGGGCGCAGTCGGGATGTATCTCATATGAAAGAGAGTCTGCGAAGGGTTATCCTCTTTACCGTGATTGTTATCACCGGTTCGGTCATGATCCTGGTTGATGTACCGTTAATCCTCATGATCCCCATTATTCTGGCAGTCGGGTTTGTGATACTCCTGCTTCTTGGTGCGATAACGGTTGCCGAAATCAGGTCAGTCTTCACACGGGGAAAACTGCAGAACCTCAAAAAGAAGGGTATCCTGAAGCGACTGGATGATATGAAATTTTTTGAAAAAAAACCTGCACAACCGGACAAAAAGCCTGGTTCTCCGGCAAAAAAAGAGGAGAAACCAATAAGTAAGGTGAATAAAACCGGTTTTGGTTTGCATCTGCGTTCATTTATCTCATCACTTGGTTCTTTAGGAACTGTCATTCAACAACGCAGCAGACACGAGAAAAAAGTTGACCACATAAACGAGCTGCTCGATAAAACGATTAGTGAGAAAGTCAAAGGCTCTGCGCTTGCAAAAGCCGGAAATAATCTCAACTCAAAAACTACTCCTCCTGCAGGTACCGCAGGACCAGGACCGCTTGAACATGCAAAAGACCAGGATCCTTTCCTGTCCCTTTCGGGAGATGAATTTGATATCAGCCTGCTGGAAGGACTGGATGATCAGGAGAGCCCCCGGCCAGAATCGTCTCACGGTCAGGGACCCTCTCCGGTAGTATCCATGAGTGGCCCGGATATGGCAATTGCTGAGCCCGATATCACTCTGCCCCCGCTGGATATCAGCTCGGAAACAGATGACATCCTCAAAGATAATGCGGAAGGCCTTGAAGAATTCAAAGGTCTTGAAGGAGGGGAATCCATTGATGGGGATTTTGGAGAACTGGATAACCTGAGTCTTGATGATATTGATCTTGATATTGATCTTGAAGAAGAAGCTCCGCCGGATTCCGGCACCCCGTCACCGGTTACAGAAAATCCAGCCGTTTCACCACCTGGTGCTTCATCGCCTTCCCCGTCAAAAACAATCATAACAACCGACTGGGTTCCATCAGATGCACCTAAAGATCTGGATATGGCAGAGAACAATATCTCCACCCAGGCTGACATGGCTTCCTTTGCCGGTGGAGCATCCGGAAGCGATGCAGACCTGTTAAGTTCTCTGGCTTCGGATGTCAAGCGTGTAACAAAAGAAAAAAATATCAGTCTTTTAAGAGAATTGAAAGATTTTAAAGCCCCGGCAGATGATATTGAGAATGAACTGAAAGGGGTATACGAAACAATGAAATCAGTCCCGAACCAAAAGAAAAAAGCAATCCCTCCTGGAAAAGGAGCGAAATAATCCTGCTGATAATATTGTTTATCAAAAAGGAAATCATTCCATCAAAAAGAAAAGCCCGTGAGGATACATGAAAGAAGTTCCGGTAAAAATCCAGCACAACAACGAATGGATCGTCGTCAAACTGGGTATCGGGGAGGACCGGATTGCAATCCCTGCTCCGGTTTCCAAAGAAATTCTGTTCAAGACCATTGCCGATATTGCAGAAAAGAAAAACGTCCTGATAATTACCGTAAAAACGGATGCAGAAACCGTGTACAAAATCCTGTCCGTTGAGAAGGTACTGCATATATTAAAAAAACTCATCCTGGGATCCTGCAATGCCTACCGTCTCATGGCATATTTCATGTCTCCGGCAATCCGGGGCGGCGTAATGATCAAGGATGCGCAATGGGACAAAGGAAGTGTTGTTGTGGTACGGTCAGGAATCTGGTTCGTTTCTGCCACAAAACAGGTATGTGTCCCGGTTAATGATGTCGCAGCCATTGAACTCACCAAGCGGGACGTCCAGGGCAAACCTACTGATGTCATCCGAATCGATCACCTTGAATCAGGTGAGGTATCATCATCTTTCGTGCTCTGCCCGTTATCCACTCTCCAGGTACTCTACAATTTCTTAAAAGATACAACAAAGGGGATGGACATGAAAGGTACCGAGCTGGATAGTATCGACCAGCAGGTCGCTATGCTCGTTTATTCCGGTATGGACTCGCACGCAATTGAGAATATGCTCAATATACCTCACAAACAGCTGGACTTAATCTATGATAAAATCCTGAACCTCGGTCTTGGCGAAGTGGCAGTCATACGCAGGGAGATACAGCTTACCACAAAAGGAGTGCGGTTTATTTCTGATGCAACAAAATCGCAGACTAACTAGATCCTGATTAAATTTTATATCCAATACTTCTTTAAAGAAATCTGCCAAATAGTTTGTTGATTGTCGATGGGAAAAATTCTGATTGTGGATGATACTCTCTTCATGAGAACGCTGTTAAAAAATATTCTTTTCTCCGGGGGTCATACAATTGCCGGTGAAGCTGGTGACGGAGAGGAGGGGATTGCAAAATATAAAGAGCTGAAGCCGGATCTCGTTACAATGGACGTCGTGATGCCAAAGCTGAACGGGATTGAAGCATTAAAGGCAATAAAAGCGTTTGATCCGGCCGCAAAAGTTGTAATGTGCACTGCCGTAGGACAGGAACAGATGGTGAAACTTGCCATAAAAAGCGGTGCGAAAGGCTATATTATCAAACCATTCCAGGCCCCGAAAGTATTAGAAGAAGTTAAAAATGTGCTTGCATCCTGACGGTTATGGTGAAAGTTCTCATTGTTGATGATTCCGTGTTTATGCGCACGGTCATCCGGGATATTCTGTCAAAAGAGGCTTCTATTGAAATAGTAGGTACGGCATCGAATGGTCTGGATGCGCTTGAAAAGATCAAGGAAAACCATCCGGATTTAATTACTCTTGATATTGAGATGCCTAAAATGAACGGGCTTGAGGTCCTTCGGCAACTCAAAAAGATAAAGGAGTCTCCCAAAGTTCTGATGCTGAGTTCTCTTACTTCAAAAGACGCCGAGATGACCCATGAGGCGATCCGACTTGGTGCGGATGATTTTATGCTAAAACCAACAGATCTTCCCCGGTTACGCGAGATCGGTGAAGAATTAATTTCCAAGGTCAAACACCTCGCCACCCTTCCCTCATCGGCAACCTATCGGAAAATAATCCCATCTCACCATAACCCGGCTGATCGGGTCGTTCTCATCGGGTCTTCAGCCGGTGGACCCCAGCAGGTTGATACACTGCTATCCATGTTACCCCCTGATCTTCCTGCCGGTGTTATTATCACCCAGCATATGCCTCTCGGTTTTACCGCACCACTTGCCGAGCGTTTTAACAGGATTGCCAATATGCCGGTCAAAGAAACCCAGAACGGTGATCTGCTTGAAACAGGAAAAATCCTGCTTTCGAAAGCCGGCGTTCACACAATTATTTCCGGAGTGATGGGAGCGGATGGCAAAACAACAGGACGAATTGTCCATTCTTCTTCACCCCCCGTTCATGGCGTCAGGCCAGCGGTGGATAAAACTTTTGAATCCGCTGCTCAGGTATATGGAAAAAACGTTGTTTCAGTTATATTAAGTGGTATGGGAAATGATGCCGGTATGGGTGCACAATCCGTAAAACAAGCCGGGGGTGTGAGCCTTGTCTGTGATGAGAAGGATTGTCTTGTATACGGGATGGCACGATCCGCGATAAAGAATGATGCCGTTGATCTCGTCCTCCCATTGAAAAAACTCGCAGCAGAGATAGAACGGGTTGTGCATATGATGGAGGGAACTCATGTCTGAATTTGAGGCATATCGCGGGTTGTTTGTGGCAGAATCCCGGGAAAACCATGAAAATCTGGTCAAAAACCTCCTGCTCCTTGAACTGGGCTCATACCAGAACGCCATAGATGAGATCTTCCGTTCTATCCATACCCTGAAAGGGGCATCTGCGTCAATGGGCTTTTCCAATATGGAGCATCTCTGTCATTCAATGGAAGATGTCTTCCAGCTCATCCGCAGCGGTACTGCAGAAATTTCACCGGAACTGGTCAACCTGCTCCTTGCATGCTCCGATCTCATTGAGCAGATGCTGGATGAAATTGAGGAGGGTGGAGATTCTTCGTCCAAAAACCCGGATGAACAGGTCACAGCCCTCAAAGAATGGATTGAACAATGCGGCGGCACACCAAAAGCAAAAACGACTGAAATACCTGTCATTCTGGCAGAAGTCCCACAGCCGCCGGGGGAAATATCGGGTACAGATGCAGAGAATTGCGTGGAATACGAGATGCAAATCACCGTTGCAAGTGAATGCATAATGAAAGATGTCCGTGCCATGCTTGCACTGGGAAATTTAAAATCCATGGGAACTATTCATGCCGTTAAGCCGACCATGGAAGCAATTGAGGAAGGAAAGTTTGAGGGGCGGCTTGAGCTTATCATCGCAAGTGATGCCGGCGAAGAGGCGTTAAAAACTGCTGCTTCCGGAACCGAGATCACCGAAGTTTTGATCTGTCCGGTGAAAAAGCCAGCAACCTTCCCAGCGGTGGAGGGTTCCGAAGATACAAAAAAGCCGGAAACCGATAAAAAGCAGTCCATTATACCGGATAAAACCCGTGAGATCAAAAACCTGCGGGTAGACATCCATCAGCTTGACCACATCATGAATCTGGTTGAAGATCTCGTCATTAACCGGGGCAGACTGAAACAGATTGCCGAGCAGCACAAGATCAAGGAGATGGATGAAGCCATCGGAATGGTCGACCGGTCAGTCTCCGATCTCCAGAACCTGATGATGAATATCAGGATGATCCCCTTAAATCAAATCTTTAACCGGCTTCCACGGGTTGTCCGCGATGTTGCCCAGTATGATGGTAAAGAAGTCGATTTTTTCATTGAAGGGGGAGAAACTGAATTAGACCGGAGCGTAATGGACGGGCTCAACGATCCGCTTCTTCACCTTATCAGGAATGCAGTAAATCATGGCATTGAATCTCCCGAAGTACGGGAAAAAGCCGGAAAACCCCGCAAAGGATTTGTCAAACTCGCTGCACACCGTGACCGGGATAATGTAATCATAGAACTTATCGATGACGGTGCCGGCATCAATGTCGATAAAGTCAAGGCAAAAGGTATTGAGAAAGGTCTGGTTACTGCTGAAGTGGCAGAAACATTCACTACCGAACAGGCAATTGACCTGTTGTTTCAGCCAGGTTTCTCCACTGCTGATAAAATATCTGATATCAGTGGCAGGGGAGTCGGTCTTGATGTGGTTAAGAGATCCATCGAAGCACTGAAAGGAACTATACGGGTAGAAACAACTCCGGGTAAAGGAAGCAGGTTTGAACTGCTCCTGCCACCGACGATGGCAATTGTTGATGTGATGATTGTACGGGTCAATGACAAACGGATTGGTATCCCCATCAGCAGCATTGTGGAAGTTGCGAATTTTAAAAAAGATGAAACCCACCAGATAGGAAAAGGTGAAGCAATCCTCATGCGCGATGAGGTGCTCCAGCTCCTCTGGCTGAACGAGATGGTAGGAGAATCCAGGAATTGTGAGGTTCTCATAGTTGTGCAATACCAGAAGCGGAAGTGCTGTATTCCGGTGGATGTTGTAGAAGGAAAGCAGGAAGTAGTCGTGAAACCCCTGAGCGGTTTTATCGGGAAAACCCGGGGCGTGAGCGGTGTGACCATTCTCGGAGATGGCGGGGTCATTCCGGTTATCGATGTAAACACAATAGTATAGGAGAATATCATGAAATTATCGACAATACAGGCAGATGCAATTCAGGAACTGGGAAATATCGGAGCTGCACATGCAGCAACCACCCTTTCCCTGATGCTGGGAAGCACAATTGAGATGAGCGTCCCTGCAATTAAAGTAGTGGATCTTGCTCAACTGGGAAATTATATGGGTGAAGAATCGGCGGCTATGGTGGCATTCGAGCTCCAGGGCGATATAGCGCATGGTGGATTTGTACTGTTTTACATCACACGGGAATCCGCAATCCGCATGACGAATACAATGCTCGGAACTACGGAGACCAACCGCCCGCTCAGTGAAATGGACGAGAGTGCACTCCTCGAAGTGGGTAATATCATGGTATCGGCATTTCTAGACGCCACCGCAGAACTTCTCGGTTTTGTGATGCTTCCATCGCCCCCGGCCCTGACTATCGATATGGCGCACGCGGCCATGCAGTCTCTCATTGCCCAGATGCAGGAAGATACCAATGAGGTATTACTGTTCTCTACCGAACTTGTCTGCGCAGAGTACAAAATTGATAGTGATATCATTATGATGCCGGAGAGAAGCACACTTGAAAGGATCATTACCCTCCTTGAAAATATGATGAAGACCAGTTGATTACGGCTGTGCATGTTATGCCCGACCCACCCACACGAAATGAACTGATTTCAATGATAGGAATAGGTGAGTACAGCATCGGTTCCTTCCCGATGATGACCATCGGTCTGGGTTCCTGTATCGGGCTGACCATGTATGATCCAAATCTGAAACTGGGTGCAATGGTGCACATCATGCTTCCGGAAAGTTCCGGCAGAAGTGATCGACCGGGAAAGTACGCGGATACTGCAGTTCCGCTGCTGGTAAAAGAGCTCCTTGCCCTTGGTTGTAAATCACGGTCCATCACGGCAAAGATTGCCGGCGGGGCATGTATGTTTGAATATTTCGGAACGAATCTCAATATTGGTGAGAGAAATGCTGAAAAGGTCAGGAAGCTGTTAAAAGAGCATCATGTTAACCTTGCCGCTGAAGATGTCGGAGGCAAGGTAGGCCGATCTGTCACATTCCTGCCGTCGAGTGAGGGCAAGGTATCCATCCGCCGGGCAGACGGGACTACAACCGATCTCTGAACACTACCGGAAATTCCAGTTTCATATCATATTTTATTTACGGGGGTTTCCACGGTAACCATTACCGGAAACATCCACCGATACTACCAACAGGACGTTCCCTTATGCGCGTGCTTTGAGAGCGAATATTAAATTAATACACTCCAGACGCTTGTCACCCTGATGATGATTGACTGCCTTTCTTTTTAAGGTCTTCAAGGCAATACTGGTCGATAGAATCCAGAAGCGCTTTTCGAGCCTTTTTTTTCTGCATCTCATCACTCGAAAAGAAATCACCTGCAATATACCTGATTGTGGTCGCGTAGTATTGTAAATGGGGAAATTCTTTTTCGAGGTCTGCAATACGATTGAATGCATCTGTTTTTTCCTTGTTGAGAAGATCAAAGGCAATATCAAAGAGGGATAGTATGTATTCAGGCATCCCTTTTGTGCTGGCCAGTTTCCTGAAACTATGATAGGTAATCTTTTTTTTCGTCAGGAGGGAGAATCTGAGCCCGAGATAAATAGGTTCAAGATTATCGGGATACTGCCTGATAAGGTGGTTGAGTACACCTGCAGCACCACCAGCATCCCGGTTATCAAGGTAATAATAATACATCACGCGCAGGAAATGAAAATCATTATAAAATCGCTCTGAACTTATATCCAGCAACCGCTTTCTCATCTCGGTATCATTGGCAAGAGCCGCGTTTTCTAACCCGATTTCTATAAACCATCTCTCACTGGGGAACCATTCGAGACCCAAAAAAATCATCTGCCAGAAAAACTTCTCAAGAAATGACGGGTCTTCCAGCTCCAGCTGTTTAAGCCTGTTTATAGGTGTTGAGGTTTGAGCAATATTCAGCAGGGTTTCCCGTGCGAGAAGTTCCATCTCACCAGGGCGCTGGTTTTCGGCAGACTCATTGTCACTCCTGAACTCTCGAAGGGAAAGAGTATAATAACAGTGTGCCAGCGCTGTGCCAATCTTGGCATCCAGATTACGATAGTTTTTCAGATATTCAATGGCATGAGGATAGTCCCCGACCTTTAATAATTTGAGTCCAACGACAATATTGACACCGGCTTCTGCATCTTTTTTCTTTTTAAAACGAATGGCATTCTGGATGACCTTCCGGATATATTCAAAATCACCGCTGTTCCTGCTTGCATCCAGCACTTCAAACGTGATATAGTCAATAAAATCATCATACGATTCATCGGGAATGTCGGGAAATGAATTCTCGAGTGTGGAGATCACATGTCCGTAAAAAACCGGAAGGTTCGCATCAACTTTTTCTGTATTGCGTTCAATATAGCCAAAAAAATCCTTTTTCAAGAGGTTCAGCTTGTTATAGGTAATGGCATCAGAAAGCTTCTCTCCCCGCATACAGGAAAAATGGCATGCTAAGATATTAAAAGGTATGACCGGTTCTGGTATGCGAGGCGCGGTCGGTCTGCATGTTCCTGATCGCAAATGAACATGAATAGAGTGAACACTTCCCAAAGTTGACAGATATTTTTAAAAACCAACCTGCCAGTTCACAGACTTTCCTGCGTGATATGCTGACATGCGTTATATGACTACAGTATCAAAATGGAATTATCAGGGAGGTCATAAAAAGTCGTTTTTTAAAAAAAAGGGACTGTAAAAATTTTTTAGCATCTTTCACTTTAAAAATTCGGGATACTACCTGAGGGATATCCTGAACCGAAACAATATTGCCTGCATCCTGCCATTACCGATGATACTTGAGATACTTTGAATTCACTTCTGCGATTCCAGAAATACTTTTGTGACCTCAGGAAGACAGCGATTATCATCGTCATAGAGAAACGGGATCATGATTTCGCCGACCCATCCGGTCTTACGCCATATTGTTTTGTATGCACTATCGTATTGATCCTGTTCTCCTTCACTGAGTCAAGAATTGCCTGGCGGAGTTTAGAGAAATTCGCACCGGAATTACCCATTTTTTCGATGACTGAAACCTGCCTGAACTGTTTTGCCTCGTCATCATACTGAGTATTCCTGAACACTACGAAATACACAAAGGGAATCCTTTCTCCCTTCGCCCGGACATCTCGCAGGAGCTCGTTTCCGTTATTTCCTTTGGCGGTGTAGTCAGTAACAATCACATCATAGGAAATATACCTCATTTTATTCATCGCTTCTTCGACTGATCCTGATGTATCGACCATCATTTCTCCGGTCTTTTCAAGATACATACAGATCAGATTAATCAGTTCGGGGTCATCATCAAGATAGAGCACTGAAATAAGGCGGGTATTAACGGTATCTGCAGGTGTATCAGAAATCAGAAACCGTCCCAGTGAGTTTTTTTTCGGAATCATATCATTATTAAACGTCATTTCTCTCTCCCCTGGTAAAATAATCAGATATTCTCCCTGATGATAGACCCCGGAGAATAATCCAGTGCTGCATCGATATTCAGTCTGCGACCCGTACAGTCAGAAGCCATATCAGTCCAGGACAATTGCTCAGTAAATTTCATCCGGTTCGCTTCCGTTTCAAAAGTGATGCCAGTCGTTTGCATATCGCACGATCCCTTTCAACCGGCAACCTGCATTCTCCGGGTATCCGCACACGGGAAAACCATTTCTTTTACCGGCGCTCGCACTATGATCTCTCCTGGAAGTAATGTCATGAATCCGTACCATTGCCAGTATGTCGTTACGCTGCACAACGTGATCATTGGTATCCTTGTTATCATGGAATGTTCCACCTCTCCTTCGTTATTCCTGAATTAATCCTTGAAAATCCAAACATTGTCTGGCAGAAATTGTTGTAATTGCAAGATATTCCCCGGGCCTTGCAAAAAAGAATACTTAACCTGTTGAAATGAACCATCAGATTATTTTTTACAGAATAAATACAGGATGAAATTTTTCCATGAATCCCTGTATTTTGTGCTTTTATACTCACAACTTCACTTCCTTTTAAAAATCCGGAACCACAATACCCCCCTCTTTTTTGGCCTGAAAAATTGTGGTAATTACTACTTTTTTTAATAGTATTTAAACAAATCCTATAGTGATGATTATTATTGTTGATTGTAACTATTTATTAAAAGCAATGAGTAATAATAATTTATATATTCAATCACCATAAAATTCTATCGGGTAATAATCTCATGGAAGGGGAAAGCGAGCTGGAACGAATAAAGGATTTATTGAAGATCAACCCAAAAGGCTTGTCCATTGAAGAAGTATCCAAGAAGCTGAAAGTCAACCGCGCAACAGCTGCCAAATATCTCAATTCTCTGGTTATGTCGGGTCAGGCAGATATGAGGAACCTTGGGCCGGCAAAATTATTCTATCTCACCCACAGGCTGACTTTACCCAATCTGTTAAGTCTTGCCACGGATCTGATCCTTATCCTCGACAATGATCTTTTTATCCAGGAATTAAACGATCAGTTTCTTGACTGTTTCCATGTATCAAAAGAGGAGCTGAAAGGTAAAAAAATTGAACACTCTGCCCTTGCCCGGTATATTACCCGGGAACATCTGGATGCTATCGAAAAAGCACTCGAGGGCCAGGAACAATCGTTTGATGTACACTTCGATGCCCTTGAAGAAGATCGTTTCTTCAAAATGAAATTTATCCCGTTTGTCTTTGAAGGTGGTGAGCGGGCTGTCGTTATAATCCTTGAAGATATTACTGAAATGAAAAAATACCAGCAGGACCTTGAAGAGCAGGTCCGGCAGAGGACTGCTGAACTGGTAAAGACAAACGACGCACTTCAGGAGAGCGAGTACAGGTTCAGGCAGGTCACCGAGAACGCCGAAGAATGGATCTGGGAAGTGGATGCAGATGGCAAGTACCGCTACAGCAGTAATGCGGTGGAACGGATTCTTGGGTATTCTCCTGAAGAACTGGTTTTTAAGAAATATTTTTACGACCTTTTTGATCCGAATGTCCGGGAGGATCTGAAAAAATCGGCATTTGCCATAATCGAACAAAAAGAGCCGTTTCAACATTTTTTCAATCAGAATATTCACAAAAACGGCAGTATAGTAATCCTTGAAAAAAGCGGTTCGCCAATTCTGGATGAATCCGGGAATCTCACAGGATACCGGGGGGCTGATATGAATATTACGGAACGCAAAAGAGCAGAAGATGCCATAAAAAAGGCAAATAAACAGATTATCCTGCTCAACAGCGTCACCCGTCACGATGTGCTAAACCAGCTCAACACCCTGACCGGGTATCTTGGCATTATGAAAAAAATGCAGAACGACGAAAAAATGGCAGAACTAATCCGTATCGAACAACAGGTTGCTGAGACCATCCGCCGCCAGATCACCTTTACCCGTGACTACCAGAATATCGGAGTGCAGCCACCACAGTGGAACAGGATTAATAATACCATTACTAAAGCGCTTACAACGATAGATCTGAGCGGGACAGCAGTTATTGTTGAACCAAACACCCTGGAAATATATACAGATTTCCTGATCGAAAAAGTCTTTTTTAACCTGATCGATAATTCCCTCCGTCATGGAGAAAAGGTTACCCGTATCCATATCGGATTCCACGAGGGTGATTCAGGTCTTTCTATTATCTATAAGGATAATGGGATCGGAGTACCGGATGAGGAAAAAGAGCAGATTTTCGAGAGGGGATTTGGAAAAAATACCGGCTATGGATTGTTCCTTGTCCGTGAAATCCTTTCCATTACCGGTCTTTCGATAAAAGAAAACGGTATCTTTGAAAAAGGAATACGCTTTGAAATTTTTGTTCCCCAGGGACAATATAAGTTCTCATCCTGAACGGGTTTAAAAAAATTTCTGTATAATGAAATGTTTTGTCTGATTTTCTGACATTTTCCAATAATTATTTAAAAATTTTTGTGGATTAAAACACTTTTGTTATTACCCAGCCAAAGTATCAGGAATTATACGCATCAAAATATGATCGAGGAGTTTCCAGGTATATCCGAAAACGGTCGAGATTCTGAGTTGCAATAATTAAATACATATCAGTATTTGATGTCTGGACAACACGGTATGAAGTTCCCTGGTTCAGGATTTCTTCACCTTCAATGATGCCGCCGGTATCTGCGTAACAGAGGGCAAATCGCAGGTTGCTGTACTGGGGGTGATATCCTGCAATGACGGTAGTGTTTATTACCCAAACCGGATAAGGTACGGAAAAAACCTGTGTCAGACCTCCCCGGCTCTCCTCAATCACGGCAAAAGGCACCCACTCCCGGTTCTTCCAGGGAATTTCCGATGCTCCAAAGGTCTCCATGTTTTCCGGCATTCTGTATACCGGGTAGGTGAAGGGTTTGTCGGTATAGAATATGCGATACAGGTCCGTTTCCTTAAAAGGTTTACCGGGCGTCGGGGAAGGGCCAGGAAGTGTTGTCATATCAGGAGCAGAGGATTGCGTGACTATCCCTGCAGGCTGTACTGCTATTCCGGAGGATACCGGTTTTTCAGATAGATCGGGAGGATTTGCTAATACTGCTATGAAGATCACGATCGCTATGCCCACGATGAGGGTAAGGATGTCACCGGATTCCACATACAATACTGGACAGGAAAGGATTAAAAAACCTTCACACTCCCCATTTTACTCCTCAAGCCCCATTGTGCGAAAAACAGGTTTACTACACCGGGTTATCAGGTATAATAATAAATTTTCACATGTGTAAACAATACTTATTAAAGGATATGTACCTAATTTTTAATTTGAATCAGGTGGTAAAATTACAATCATTACTTTTTCTCACCATAAAGGTGGTACAGGCAAGACAACATCCTGTCTGAATATTGCCGGCTTTTGTCAGCAGTCCGGGAGAAAAGTACTGGTTGTTGATTGCGATCCTCAGGCGAATGCAACCGCCGGGCTCGGTGTCGACCCCAGTGCTTCGGGCAGTTCCATGTACGAAGTGTTTATGAGTGGTATAGACGATTTTCCAACGGTCAAAATACAGGATATTATTAAAAAAACTGCCTCTGGAATTGATCTTGCACCTGCGCACCTTGATCTGGTTGGTGCCGAACCATATCTCTATCACGCAGAGTTCCCCACCGGGGTATTAAAACAAGCTCTTGCAAATGTTAAAAATAAATATTCGTATATCTTTATTGATACGCCACCGAGTTTAGGTCAGTTTGTTATCAACGGCCTTTTTGCGGCGGACCATGTAGTAGTAACCCTTGATTCGGGATCGTTCGCACTCAACGGGATTACAACACTCACAACAATATTCTCTGACATTAAAGAAGGTCTGGGGAAAGAGATTTATCCGGAAATGGCAATTGTCAGCCGCTGGGGCGAGGGTTTAGTCCGATCATGTCCACAACCTGGAGCTGAAGAGGGCAAAGATTTTTTTTCCAGGATTCGGAACATTTTTTACAAGCCACCTGAAGCATCTCCTGAAACCCTGAAGGCTGAAGAAGAGCGTAAAGAAGAACAGACGCGGTTGCTTGTCACGCTCAATGAGATCAAACACAGGTTTCCAAGCGTGTACACTGTTCCGTACTCTCCGGTTATATACGAAGCACAGAAGCGAGGTTTGCCTATTTCTCATTTTGCTCCGGGCAGCAGTGCCGGGATTGCATACAAAACCATTGCAGATGAGGTGATGAGATGGAATTAAAGGAGATTGAAAATATATTAAGGAAAACCAGTGAAGGAAATTTCGCTGCCCGTGTCGATGAAGGTAAACTTGACACTGAATTAAAAGCAGTAGGACAGATGCTGAACAGGACGCTTGAAAAGGCTGCTATAGCAAAGGAGCTAAAACATCGTGCTGATGTGATGATCCAATATAATCCTATGGCGATTGCCATATTGAGAAAGGACAAGACCAGGATTCATATCAACAAAGCCTATGAAACGGTCTGGCGTGATACCCGTGAAGAACTCTTAAAAAAGAAACTCAGTGATTTTAATATTACTGTGCTTTCCGGAGACCACTTCTACGCCTGCTTTGAGACCAAAAAACTTTCAATTACCAGCTGTCTTGTCACCTTTCCTGACGGAATTAAAAAATACCTGACCCTGAATGCTATTCCTATCCTGGATAAAAACGGCGATGTCGACGGGGCTTTCTATATCTGGATCGATCAGACCGAGCTTCATGCAAAGATAGAAGCGGTAAAAGAAGTGGAGAAGCAGGTCGACAGGATTATCCGGGAGAATCCATATCCCATTTTCACGATCGATCCGGACCTTTCGGTAAAAATCTGTAACCAGGCGTTTTTGGAACTTACGGGATATTCCAAGGAGAGGGCATCATCCCTGTCGATGAAGGAATTCAAGTACCTTAAAAACAAGGGCGAAACAGTCGAAGGAACAATTAAATCCAAAAAACGCAGCAGGGGGGAGTCAACGATAGAATTCCCCTCCGGTACCTTCGTACTCGAATGGTACTACATACCTCTTCTTGATGCCGAAGATCATGTTGAAAGCCTGCTCATCGTCTTTAGCAATATCACAGACCGGATTAAAAAAGAAAAAGAGATCAACCAGCTGATGGAAGAATCCAAAAAGAGAACAGAAGCACTTTCGTTGAGTGCTGCTGTCCTGGAAAGCGGACTTGAGCGGATTTCAAAAGGGGATCTCACAACCCAGCTTCCCATTGCTGACGGAGATCCATTAATCAAGCTGAAAAAGGACTACAATGTTTCTGTCGATTCCATTAAAAAAGTCATAGAAGAACTGGAAAAATCGGTGAAACAAATTGAGGTCACAACGCAGGATACCAGCCGGGGTACAACGGAAATCTCCAAATCCACCGAACAGGTTGCAATAGGGACGCAGAAATCAGCTGATGGAGCAAAAAAGCAACTTGAAGAGATAGAGAAGGTTGGAAAAGAGGTATCCGATCTCTCCGCATCTATCGAAGAAATAGCCAGTACATCGCAGGACCTGATGAGTCATGCCAAGAAGGCGGCGATGGAAGGGAACAATGCGTCAGATTTGGGCAAAATCGCAACTGCCAAGATGACCATGGTGGAAAAAATTGCCGGGGAAAGTGTAAACGAAATTACCGCGCTTAATGACCGTATGAAAGAGATCTCCAATATCGTAAAGATGATCGCCGACATTTCCAGCCAGACAAATTTGCTTGCACTCAATGCGGCGATTGAAGCTGCACGGGCTGGTGAGCACGGGCGCGGCTTTGCGGTAGTTGCCGGTGAGGTGCGCAACCTTGCCGGAGAATCGAAAACCGCTACCAACCATATTGAGAGTCTTATCAGCTCTATCCAGAACAACAGTGACAAAACCGCAGCTGCAATAAAAAGCTCTTACATTGAGATTCAAGCCGGAATCGAGAGCGTAAATAAGACAATTGAAGCCCTTAACCGCATTATTGCCGAATCGAATGTGGTCGCACAGGGTGTGAGCGAAATTACAAAGGCAACTGAAGATCAGGCAGAGGCTACAACCCGCGTTGTTCACGGAATAGAAAAGACGAACACGATAACCCGTGAGAGCCAGGGGCGGATGGAGGACATGGCAGCTCTTGCACAGGAGACAAGTGCATCTACCGAAGAGATCGCAAGTGCATCTGCCGAGCTTGCTGAACTGGCAAACCGGTTGAAGAAGTTAATGGATCGATTCAAGTCTGAGGTGAGGTATGGTTTCAACTGTTGAAGTAGTGGAATTTATACTGGGTGGTGAGCGCTATGCTCTCGATATACATCTTGTTCGTGAAATCGTCGAGATGCTTCAGATTACCCCCATTCCCCGGGCTCCCCATTACATCTCAGGTGTAGTTAATCTTCGCGGGGAGATTACCAACATCATGAACCTCAATTCCATGCTCGGACTGGGAAATCATGATCTACGCGATAATCAGAAGATTATCGTGCTCGTTCCTGAAGCGGTATCAGGAAGTAATGTTGGGATAATTGTCGATGATGTAATAGGTGTCCTCCAGGTCGCAGAAACCGATGTCGAACGTCTCGGTGAGGGACTGGCATCTGAAGTGTCTGGTTTTGTAAAAGGCATCATCAAGATTAAGCGGGATGAGGCAGATAAGAAAAGCACCTATCTCATCATCTGGATCGATATGCAGAAAGTGATTGAAGAAGTGGGAAAAAAGTAAACCTCAGGAATTTACATGGCAAAAAATACTCATGATGAACAATTGACGAGGGGAGGGATATGACACAACTACCCGGGAGAAAAGCGTTATTTACCGGTGCCGGTACTCAGGTGCCCCAACAGGTTTCTCCAGAAGAAAGACAACAGGATTTTCCGGAAGAAAGCATAGATTACAGTAATTATGAAAAGATAATCGCGGAACTCAGAGACCAGCTTGAAATGATGGTCAGGAAGAATCCAGTCCCTATGATTCTTACCAACCCCTCGTTCACGATTACTGAAGCCAACCCCGCATATATCCAGATGAGCGGAATAAGTGAGAAAGATCTCGTAAAGACGAATCTTAAAAATTTCAGGATTATAAACCAGACGGGAGAGGGGGCAAAGGTAGCAATTCAGGAGAAAAGGCGCTCATTTGGCGAGGTGACGGTAGAATTACCTTCGGGCACGCGTATTCTCGAACAATACTGTATTCCGATAATGGACAGCAGCCATGTGATTACCAGCCTGCTCTTTGTGTATAGTGATATTACTTCCCAGAAGAAAAGGAATGAAGAGATCGAACAACTCAGGCAGCGTTCTGAAACAATTGTTCAGCAGAATCCCATCCCGATGCTGATGACAACAACGGATTTCATCGTTGTTGAGGTAAATTCAGCATATACGAAAATGAGCGGTATCCCCCGCGACCGGGTTATGGGGATGAGCTTACGGGATGTAAAAATCCTTGAACAGAAAGGTGATGGTGCACGAGTAGCAATCGGGAAAAAACAGCGTGCCTTTGGCGAAGTTACTGCTGAGCTCCCCAGTGGTATACATATTCTTGAGCAGTATGTCATGCCCATTCTTGATTCAAATAATGACATTTCGCACCTCCTTTTTGTCTATAATGAGGTTACCGATCAACGCAGGAGCCAGCAGGATCTGCTTAAAAAGATGGATGAGGTTGCACTCCTCAAGCTGCGGTCTGATATTATCGTCAACCAGAATCCCATGCCAATTATGCTGATGAATACTTCGTTTAAGATTATTATGGTAAATGATGCATACATCGCTCTCACCGGTCTTTCCAAAGAACGCCTTATGGGCATGAGTGCAAAAGAATTCAGGATCCTGGAGCAACACGGAGAAGGGCTTAAGAAAGTGCTCCAGGAAAAAAAGCGGAGTTTTGGCGAGATTAAAATTGAATTCCCGACCGGGATCCATATTCTCCACCAGTACGGCATTCCGATGGTAGACCCCAAAGGAGTGCTCCAGACAATTGTCTGCGTCTATAATGACATAACAACACAACGCCAGCAGGAAGCGAAAGATTAAGGAGATGATGGACGAGGCACGATCAAACGCTGAACTTCTTACCTCAAGTGCATCCGAACTTCAGACCGCTCTCTCGAAGATTGCATCCGGTGACCTTACCTACCGGGTAAGCATTGATGATGCCGATCCGCTCGTCAGACTGAAAACTGACTATAATGCAGCAATGGATGCGATCAGGAGCGTCCTGTCTGACCTTATGCAATCAATGGTTAAGCTCGATGTGACCATCAATGATACCATTCGAAGCACGGAAGAAATAGCAAAAGCAACCGAACAGGTTGCAATATCTTCCCAGAAGGCAGCTGACAATTCAAAAATGCAGATAAAAAATGTTGAAAAAATATCCACGGATATTTCGAATATTTCTGCATCCATCCAGGAGATTGCGAGCTCATCACACGAGGTAATGACACATGCTGACAAAGCATCCAAAGAAGGTGTGCAGGCAGCAGATATCGGCAAAGTTGCAACGCTGAAAATGCAGAATGTTGAGAAGATCTCCAAGCAGAGCGTTGATGATATCACTGCATTGAACGATCAGATGCGGGCAATTTCAAAAATCGTAAACCTCATCACTGATATTGCCAACCAGACGAATCTTCTTGCACTCAACGCGGCAATTGAAGCTGCCCGGGCCGGTGAACATGGGCGCGGCTTTGCAGTGGTTGCCGGTGAAGTCAAGAATCTTGCCGGTGAATCCAAGAAAGCAAGCAGCCAGATCGAGACCCTCATCAAATCTATCCAGGCAAAGAGTGACCAGACTGCGGGTTCCATGAAAAAATCGTTTGAAGAGATTAAAGCAGGTATCGACAGTGTCAATAAGACCGTCGAATCGCTCAACCTGATCATATCCGAGGCAAACATCGTAACGCTTGGTGTCAAGGAGATCACAAAAGCAACAGAAGACGAAGCGGAGGCAGCCAACACACTCATGTCAGGTATCGAATCCGTCACTGACCTGACCCGGGAAAACCAGGAGCGGATGGAGGATATGGCCGCACTTGCCCAGGAGACCAGTGCTTCGACTGAAGAGATTGCAAGCGCATCGACCGAGCTTGCGGAGATGGCAGATCGCAGCCGGAAGATGATGGAGAAGTTCAACCTGAATTAACCAGACAGATACTCCATCTCTTGTATTTTAAAAAAAACTCTTAATTCCATGAAGTTATTATATCTTTGAATCAGGAGTTTCCGGGAAGATATTGCAGGAATATCATGGATGATTTTGTAATTCTTAAACGGTTCATCGAACAGACACTGGGTGTCCAGTGTTCCAATTACAAGGAAGACTATATCAAGCGCCGGCTTCTTTCACGGATGCGATCAACGAACAGTGAATCATATGATGATTATCTTAAGTATCTGAAAGCAACCCCCCCCGAACTGGAAAACCTGCGGAATGCACTCACCATAAACGTTACTGAATTTTTCCGGGACTCCGAAGTGTATGAGATTTTAAGAAAAGAGATACTTCCCTCTTTATTTAAGGAGAAAAAACGGTTGCACATCTGGTGCGCCGGATGTTCCACGGGTGAAGAACCATACTCCATTGCGATTATCCTTTCCGAGATTATGGCACAGAATAGCGCGGTCTCTGCCCGGATAATCGCAACAGACATTGACAAAATTGTGCTTGCAAAGGCCCAGGAGGGCATTTATTCTCCAAAAGCAATGGTTAAACTTTCTGAACCGCAGATCAACCGTCACTTCATCCGACTTCCCGATGGGAATTTCCAGGTAAAACCCCATTTAAAAGAACTGATACGGTTTCGTCCGCATGACCTGATGAGCGATGTTCCCGCTTCCAGATGGCTGGACCTTATAACCTGCCGGAATGTCACCATTTATTTCAATGAAAAGCAGAAAGATGAACTGGCAAAAATGTTCCATGAAGCCCTCACATCCGGGGGTTTCTATATCATGGGCAAGACTGAATATCTTGGCAGGCAGGTCGAAAACCTGTTCATACCCCACAATTCAATCCAGAAAATTTTTATCAGAAAGGATTAAAGGATAACGTATTCAGGTTTTTTCAACCTCCTCTTCCTTTGGACCCCGCTCAAATCCCTGTACCAGGTTCCGCAGCATCTCCTTTCGGGCTGCACGCAGTTTTAACTGATTATATACCGTGAAAAAATTTATCCCGACAATAACTATGACCAGAAACAGGCTTACCCAGAGCATGACCCCCTGTACGGAAAGAAAGACTGCCCAGAGAAGTCCCACAAACGAAATTAAGTAAAACATAATCCAGGTCCGGAGTTCCGGGAGTTCCATGTGGATCTCATATTACCTGATCAGGTAATAAAATAGAGGGAAACGCTGCCACAGTTGCAGAAGCCATGGTTCAGGTATCAGAAACCGGCTTTCAGGTAATCAATTCCACAGCACATTTCAGGTCCGCTGCGCACAATCCTAAAAAGGAGGTTTTTTTAAAAAGGCAGGAGATGCACCGGAGACTAACCCGGAACGTTCGTGAGACGTTCAGGATAAACTGTCCTGTGGGCATAGCAGAGTCGTGGAAACTGAGGTTTTTATCGATTGTTTCCCAGGAGAATGGGTACCGGCATAATAAATGAGTGACCGGTTCATTTACCGAATTTCTTCTTCTCAGTTTCCATATCAAGAATAATCTCAAGTTCCAGGGATTTGCCGTACGCTTCCTGGGCTTCGTCAATTCTCCCGAGTTCATCGAGACAGACTCCCTTGATATACCAGGCAGAGGCATCATTTCCGTTCAGGGCAAGTGCCCTGGTGCAGGCAAATACTGCATCTTCAAAGCGTTCGAGATTGTACAGTGCGTGTCCCTTCTTGGACCATGCACCAGCATAATTCTGGTTGAGTGCAATCGCCCGCTCGCAGTCCCTGAGCGCCTCTTCGTTCCTGCCGGTTTCGATAAACGCTGCGGCCCGGAGATACCATGCTTCAGCAGTGTTGGGAGCGAGCGACAGAGCCTTATCATAATAGGCAAGTGCCTCCTTGTATTTTGTCCGTACGGCATATGCCCGTCCCTTCTTTAACAGACCCTCAACTTCCTGTGCTGTTGTCATACACATCTACCTGTTGATCCTCTGCACATGCGCTTTATATATATCCCGTTTCGCTGTCAAATGATGATTTATCAATCAGATCACCAAAGATCTTTTTTAATGCCTCATACTCATAGAGTGCTTTTTTTTCCCGGGCTTCCTGCAGATGTCTCGGGGATTCCCAGACAAACCAGCCTTTCATCGACATATAAGAGATAAAATGATTGGTCATGTTGACGCCAATCTGGTAGATTTCATGGAAATAATCAAGATCTGGTTCTGCATTCCAGTCGATTTTTTGCAGGTACTTCTCCATGATCTCCAGCATGTTGTCACCAAAAACCTTGGATTGGTACCACGACGTTTGTGTCCAGCGGGTTGTCAGCATTTCTTTTACTTCAAGATGATTGAACTTCTTCATCTGGGGGATATTAATAACCGGCATCAGCTGATCTGCAGGGAGAATCTTTGCCAGGTACAGATCACGGGCATAGAACATCGACTTGTTAAGAACAAAATACCGCCGGGGAATGACATCTTCATACTCCATCATTTCATCCATGTCCTTCTTCCCCTCTTTCATGAGGTAATACAGCTGGGTCTTCCTGATCTGGGGCATTTGGTGATAAACACGGGCATTTGTTATCGGATTCCAGGGTAGTTCATTGATATCATCATTAAAGTCCATATACAGGATAGAGAGCATCCGGATAAGTTTCTGGACCGGGAGTTTTTTCTCTTTTTTAGCCTCGTCCTTGAGAGCATCAATATAGATCTGGTGTATCCCACGGTGTAAGGAATCCCCGGTAAAGGAACAGACAAGATAGTGTGATTTTTTTGCCGCCGCTCCTTTGATGAGCAGGCTCACGCAATGTCTGGCAATGATAAAATCCTTTAAAAGTCCCATGTAATGCGCGGGAAAAATAATAATATTTTTTTCGGTATTATAGGTATAAATATCCACCAGGGTCCCGTTTGGATCTGCATCAGGATTGCGTAAAAGGGAGACGTCTGTATCCAGAATATCTTCCGTCTGTTTGATCAAAAGTCGTATGGGTTTTGATAAGGGCATTTCAGTTTTCATTGTCTGTCACCGGAAAACTGCTCGTAATTTATCAATCAGATTCATTTTATGTTCAATTTTTGGGATATTACTTAATATATCTGGTGACTTGCATACAGGACAAATCTGCCGGTTTTAAGGATCCCGTCTGAAAGAAGGTCTGTCCAGGTCTCACGAAAAATCGGAAATCCGCAGAAATTCAGGTTAAAATAAAAATATAACAAACTGATATCCATACCTTGTGTGGATCGCAACAAAAACCATTCAATATATTTATCTGGTTGTTTTCGTAAAAGACAATGAGAAGTGCTATGGCAGACATGCTCACAGATTTGTTGATTTACATTGGTATCGGTATCATGACCTTTGCAATCGGGACAATTATAGGCTACCAGGCCCTGAAAATGTATTATAACCGGCGGTTCATGGAAATCGCCAGGCAATGTTATGATGTGGACTCCGTGATTCCGATCATTGATGAACTTGCCCGGGAGACATAATACCAGAGGAATTGACCATGGTTGACGTAATAAGTTATACCTTAATCAGCATCACGTGCTTTTGCTTCGGGTTGATTGTCAGTTTCCAGATGGCGCATATTCACTACTGCCGCAAATTAACCGTTCTTGTGAGACGATCAATTGGCACTAAAACAATCGCCCCGGTTCTTGTCGAATATGAAGCAGGCAGAAAAGACAAGTAATTTTTTTTAAACCTGAACGGTTTTAATATAGTCTGGAATATCTGAAAGATTTCTTTTTTTTCAAACCGGAAGAAGAGTTTCCTGAGAGAATATCTAAAAAATTGCAGTTACTTTATCCATTTGGCAAGGGTCTATTGTGCCAGTCACCGTACATTGCAGGGGTGATTCGGACATTATTGGTCCTATCCGTTCATAATGATTTTTTTGGCTCTGTAGAATTCATTTTTATCAGAGTATAAAATTAAAGCAAAGAATATGAAGGAGGGGACAGTGCCTGTCCGCCCTATCCGCCCCTGCGCTGCGCGATAGTGCTGTATAACATTCTCAGGAGTTATCGCATTTGGGGGTGCCAAGCGGCGGGGGTGAAACCCCCATGAGCATTTAAGTTTTCTCAAACATTTCTACAAAACCATTTTTTTCATTTTTTAAAAAGAACTTAACGGAGCAGAGATAAACCTACGGTATTTTTTTTAAGAACTATAGAGCAATCCCTCAAAGAAGAGAAAGGTCTTCTGCAGCTTTAAAAAAGTAATCCAGTGAAAATATTCACTCGTCAGCGGAATAGTAATAATATTCGCCCAGTGTTTTTTGTTCACGGTCAAGGAATGATCCGGGTTTGTTAATCCGGGGCCTGCCACTCTGGTCACGGCGGAAAGTAACTTCGAGCGCTTTTAAGAAACGGTTCATTCCTTCCCGCATCATGAACGGTCCTGCAGCAGTGCCCTGCCGGCCCGGTTCCCCTTCAAAGAACAGTATCCGCTCACTGATCATATCAACAAGGTAAATATCATGATCGATTACCATGATCCCAACAGATTTGCCTTCAGCATGGCGTTTGATCATCCGTGTCACTTTGACCCGCTGTTCAACATCAAGATGGGCACTGGGTTCATCGAGGATATAGAGATCGGCATCCCGTGAGAGGCACCCTGCTATTGCAACCCTCTGGAGTTCTCCGCCGGATAATGAATCCACGGGTGACTGGAGGATTACTTCAAGGGAGAGTGATTCAATAATCTCATGCTGGTAAAGAGAGGAATCAAACTTTGTCGTGCGCTGACGGAGGAACATTTCAACGGTATCGGTTGTATCGGCCTTGATGTACTGGGGTTTGTAGGAAATCCTCAGGGAGGTCTCGATCTTTCCTGTTGTCGGGGTTTCAATACCGGCAAGGAGCCTGGCAAACGTACTCTTGCCCATTCCGTTGGCTCCAACAACTCCCAGTACCTCTCCGGCCCTGATTGTTCCTCCATTCACGGTCAGATGAAAAGCCTCATAGCTCTTGGTCATTGCAGGGATCTCAAAAAGGGCCTCCCGGTGCGATCCTTTATCATGAGACCGTTTTTCGAACACTACCTGTGAATTGCGGAAACGGACGTTCTCTTCTACAAGGTAACCTTCAAGATACTGGTTGATTCCGACACGGACTCCTTTGGGACGGGTGATGATACCAAAGACTGCCGGTTTACCATATCCTACATGTACCGTATCTGCAAGCATGTCAAGAATTGCAAGATCGTGTTCAACGATGACCACCGGACGCTGTGTGGCCAGTTCCCGGATAAGTTTGGCAGCGGCTATCCGCTGGTAAATATCCAGAAAAGGTGTTATTTCATCAAAAAAATAGAGATCTGCATCCCGTGCAAGACACGCCGCAATCGCTACTCTCTGCAGTTCGCCCCCGCTCAGCGTGCTGATATCATGGTCCAGAATCGCATCAAGTTTGAGTACAGGAGTAATTTCTGTAAGTTTATTGCGTTCATCTGTAGTTTTTAACAAAGTCCTGACAGTTCCGGAAAAAACATTGGGGATATAATCGATATACTGTGGTTTTGAAGCAATCTTTAAGCTCTTTTTTGAAACGGTCTGCAGATAGTCAAAGAGCTCGGTACCGGAGTATCGCTTGAAGATATCTTCCCACCCGACTTCGCTGTCAAAATTGCCGAGATTGGGGCGGAGTTGCCCGGACAGGATCTTGACTGCTGTGCTCTTGCCGATACCATTTGCCCCCAGTATTCCGGTTACCTTTCCCTCAACCGGTATGGGGAGACCGTACAGGGCAAACCCGTTCCTGCCATACCGGTGGGTCGGGTGCTCGAGCTCTTCGGGAAGGCTTACGATATCGATCGCACCAAAGGGACACTTCTTGATGCAGATACCACACCCGACACACAGCTCCTCAGAGATGAGTGCCTTTCCGTCCTCACCAATGATGACAGTCTCGTCCCCGGTCCTTACCCGTGGGCAATAGAGTATACACTCCGTTCCGCACTTTTTTGCGTGGCAGCGGTCTTTGTGTACGATCGCAATTCTCATGGAAATCAGCAAAAAGGGTTGGTTATTTCAAACGGGGGATAATGAGGTCAACAGGATAGTCCAGGTCAGGAACCAGAAGGCAAAGGTCATGAAACTCTGGTAGAACCAGTCTTTTGCACCCAGTTTTGAGGTGTCCATGCCCAGGAATAAAAAGATGTGCTTCTGGATTACTATTCCTGCAAGCATCAGCATCAGCGCCAGAAATCCATTGTCCTGAAGCCCGGCAGCATTGGGTATTCCCCCGGACCAGTATGACAGGATCCCGGTAAAAATACCCAGCAGGGATGCGACAAGCGTCCGGTTAATACGGGCAATATGTTCCACCTGTTTATCTGCCTTGGTCTTTTGTTTTTTCGTCAGGACAGGCATTTCTTCAGTCAATTCAACGCTCATGCAGTTCCACCAGTAGTCTTATTTTTTAGTGCGCAAGCCATATGTAATTTGGTACACTTATGGCGTCCGAACAGGGAATGAGCGGAATCGATGTGAAGGCAGTCACTTCAGAATTGTCAAAGAAGCTTCCGCTCTGGATAGATAAGACCTACCAGTACGAGACACGGACACTGAGTATCCGGTTGAACGGGGAGAATAAAGCACGGTACCAGATGATTATTGAAGCGGGAAGAAGAGCTCATCTGGTAAAAGACCTGCCGGAACCCCCGAAAAACCCACCACAGTTTGCAATGCTTCTGCGCAAGTACCTTTCAGGGGGCAAGGTGCTCGCCATCCGACAGCATGGTCTTGAGCGTATCATGATTTTTGATATCGGAAAAGGCAGCCATATCTATCGTCTCATCCTCGAACTTTTTGATGAGGGAAATATCATTCTTGCTGAGGAGGATTACACCATCATCAAACCTCTCCGGCACCACCGGTTCAAGGACCGGGAAATTATTCCCCGTGCCACCTATACCCTTGGGGCAACAGATCCCACTGCATCTGTAGAAAATCTTGCATCTATAATCAGGAACGATGATCGTGACCTTGTCCGGAGCCTTGCGATTGGCTGTATGCTCGGTGGCACCTACGCCGAGTATGTCTGTGAGAGATCCGGCGTTGACAAAACACTTCCTGCCAGTTCGGTAAATCCTGAAATAATCTATTCGGCAGTTCAGGACCTTTTTTTCCGGGTCATCAATGCACCAGAACCAGTCATCTATGCAAAACATTGTGAACCCATTGCAATCCGGAACGGGGATGACGTCCAGCATTTTCAAACGTTCTCAGAAGCACTGGAAGTATTTTATCCGCTGACAAAAGCTGAGAAAAAAACCGCTGAAGGAAAATCAAAACTTACCAGGGAAGAGAGGATACTGAAATACCAGAAATCCGCAATAAAAAAATTCGAAGACAAGATTGAAAAAACAGAAGCACTTGTTGCTGCTCTCTATGAAAATTATCAGTTTGTCACCAATGTCATCAGCTCACTTGATTTGGCAAGTAAAACGCATTCCTGGCAGGAGATAGAGAAAATAACCCGGCAGAGCAATTCCCCTGATGCCCAGAAGATTGTCGCGTTCTATCCGGAAGAAGCGGCAGTTGATATCGATATTGGCAAGCGGGCAAAAATTTTTGTCCATGAAGGAATAGAGCAGAACGCTGGCCGATATTATGATGTGATAAAAAAATTCCGGAAGAAAAAAGAAGGTGCACTCAAAGCGATGAAAACAGCCCCGCCAAAGAAAAAAGAGGTGCGGAGGGAATTTGTTTTCATGAAGAAGTTATGGTACCACCGTTTCCGCTGGTTTGTGACAAGCGATGGTGTTGTTGTGCTTGGAGGGAGGGATGCATCGCAGAATGAGGAACTGGTAAAAAAATACATGGGTGGTCAGGACCTTTTCGTACATGCCGATGTGCATGGGGCCAGTGTTGTGATCGTCAAAGGAAAAACCGGGCGGATGGATGAGGTGGCACAATTCGCTGCATCCTATTCCGGAGCATGGCGAAGCGGGCACTTCTCCGCCGATGTATACAGTGCCCTTCCAGCTCAGGTCAGCAAGACTCCGGAATCCGGTGAATTTGTCTCCAGGGGCTCTTTTATTGTCCGCGGGGAACGCACCTATTACCGGAACATCCCACTCGCGGTTGGAATCGGGCTCATGCTCGAACCTCACGCAGCGGTAATTGGTGGTCCGCCATCAGCGATAAAAGGAAAAACAAAAGCCTTTATCGAACTCAAACCGGGACAGTTCGAACCCAATGACGTGGCAAAAAAAGTGCTGCGTATTCTCAAAACAAAAATATCTGATGACGAAGTAAAGGCACTCAAAGGAGTCCTGAACACCGATCAGGTAGCAGCTTTCGTTCCTCCCGGCGGATCGGATATTTTAGGTGATCATGAAGGCTGAATATGGTGAATTAAAGGACAGGTATGGCGAAATCCGGCTGTTCCCGGAGAGTATCGATGACCTCTGGCACATCCAGCACCTCATCAGTGCCGGTGATCTGGTCTTTGCCACAACCTTCAGGAGCGTGGATACCTCTTCTGATAAAATCAGGCCGGAAAAAGCAGAGAAACGACCGGTCCGGCTGGGTGTCAGGATCGATCGGGTTGAGTTTTCCGAACATGGTGTCCGTCTCAGGCTTACCGGCATCATTGAACACGGTGTCGATACCGGAGCATATCACACTATCAACGTTGAAACCGGCTTTGAAATATCGGTTATCAAACAATGGCGTCCGATCGACCTCGAACGGATAGAAAGAGCAGTGAAGGCATCAGTATACGGTGTAATTCATATCCTGACAATTGAGGAAGGGGAAGCAGAACTCTTCCGGTTGCGGCAATACGGCCCGGAAAGTGTTGTCACCGTCACATCGGGCAGCGGCAAGGGCGCTGAAACGGATTCCCGAGCAGGTTTTTTCGAGCAGGTGTTTAACCATATCTCTGATATTTCCGGCCCGCTTATCATCGCCGGCCCGGGGTTCATAAAAGATGATTTTGTAAAATATGCCAAAAACCGGCCCGGTGCTGACATGAATAAAACGATCGTGGTCGAAACGCGGCGGATCGGACGCGGGGCAGTTCAGGAGATTGTTGGCAAGGGAGCCCTGGAGAAACTCATTGATGACCTCCAGCTTGCCCGGGAAGTTAAAATGATGGATGAAGTGCTTCTCAGGATTTCCCAGGAGGGGTCGGTGGGTTATGGTCGAAAAGAAGTTCATGAAGCCATTGAATTCGGGGCTGCAGAACAGGTCCTGATAGCAGACACACTTCTGCGGGATGAGGAGATCACCCGCCTTATAGAGAAAGCAGAGTCAATGAAGGCAACTATTATTGTACTATCTTCTGATTTTGAACCTGGTGAACGGTTGGTCGCCCTTGGAGGGATTGCAGCTCTGCTCCGATATCGTCTTGTGAACCGATCATAACAATCAGAAATCCATTGGGTATAAATTGGAAAAAAAAACAAATTCTTGGTTTTTTTAAAAAAGACACACAGTCCACTCTGAAAAATCGCAAAAATGATAGGAGTGACGCTTCGCTACAAGTGGATCACCTGGGCGATGTTCATGGGTCCCGGTCTGGAGCCCGTCCTCCCATCAGGGAGGCTAATACAAAAAATGTATACATATCACCTGGATTGGGCTCCCTGGTCGCTGGTAAAAACACAGAGTCCATTGGGTATTATTTTAAAAAAAAGAATACTCTTTCACTATACTGATGAGGAGGAGACAGTGCCTGTCCCCTCTCACTGCCCCTGCGCTCTATAATAGTTCTGTTATTACCTTTTTATAATTTATTTATCTGGGATGCGAGAGCCGAAGTAAGGGATGTGAATCTCTGTAATCGTTCAAGTTTTTTGAACATCTCACCATATGCCAATACTCTTTTTCCTCTATGCTTTCAATTCAAACCCATCAGTGAGGGAACGAGTTGTGCCATCGGGATTTGTCAGAATGACTGTATAGAGTCCCCGGGGTCTGGTATCCAGAATGTTAAACCAGCACGTTACCTGCGTTTCACTCTTACGGTTGCAATCATTCGCGAGAATTTCAATACTTGTACTGGAACTTTTTACCAGTTTACCCTTAACACCTATCTGGAAATTCGAACCTGTAATCGCCATTTCCAAATACTTTGGCCTTGAGTTTACAGGAGTAATACTGCTAATTCCTGAATCGGAAGATGATGTTGTAGTAGAGGTATCAACAGCAGAGTGAAGGGTGAATATATAGGCATATTTCACAAACTGGCCATCCGGATTTGTGATGACAACGTCCCATGCACCGGCAGTTATATTTACCGGGATTGCAAACGTGCACGTCATCAGGGTTGGGGACTGAACATCCACATTTGTTGCCGTGATGTTTGGGTTGTCTTCTTTTGCAAGTTGCACAACAGCACCGGATTTGAAATTAGTACCCGTGAGCGAGTTTATTGTGATTGTGGTTCCGGCCGTACCTTCATCAGGAATAATTTTCTTGAAAGTGGGTTTTCCGGCCACAGAGGTAGTCGTTGTTGTTGTTTTTGATGTTGTATTGCCGGTTGTTGATGTGGGGGTCACAGTCCTGGTTGTAACAACCGTTGTTGGCCGCCGTATTACTATTGAAGATGGGAGTTTATTGGTAATTTTTTCTGTATTCGTTTTCTCAAAAACGACCCGTGTTACCGTATCGGAAGTGGAACTCGTGCGATAACCCCAGCTGCCATCCGTATTAGGATAAATCAGCGCCCTCTGGTAAGAATCGGCAGAAGAATTATATCCAAGAATTAACCAGGCTGTATCATACGCAGGATTTCGCACAATATCACCGGTTACATATTTCGGACTCCCAGGTGCAGAGGTTACCTGTGTTGTGGTATTCGTTGTGCTGGAATTATCTTCACACCCTGCAAAAAAAACACAGGATAGAAGAACCAAAACCAGGCTGAAGACGAGCAGAGTTTTATTTTTCATAGTATTGACTATGCAGAGCAATTATTTTAAAAAATCGTTTTAAATGTCTGTTATTTTTTTTCTCAAACTCAAATACAGGTATCAAATTAAGATCAATCTTTAAGAAAAATTAGCTCTGTCGAAATGTTTGAAAAAAATCTCGAACGTTCATGGGGGTTTCACCCCCGCCACCTGGCTCCCCCCAATGCGATAACCCCCGGGAAGGTAATAACGGCACTATCACATTGCACAGGGGCGGTCCGGGGGGACAGGCTCTGTGTCCCCTCCTTCAAAGCATGTGTCCCCTTTATTTTATGTTAGAATAAAAGGAATTCTACAGAGCCGAAAAATCCAAACCCCGGGGTAATTTGTCAGGCTGGAAAAATCCGCACCGGACCAGATCGGTTTTTATTGCGACCGGGAATGATTTTTCACCCCGTTACAAAAGAAAATCACTGATTCGCAATAGTTCTTTAACCAGGGATACAATTCCATGGAGATTTTTGAGAGCAATTGAGTACTGTATGGGGACGATATAATCCCCTGCATATACCCAATGCTCATTTTAAAAAATAAAAACAAAAAACACTGGTTTTTTAAGGATGATTCCAGTGAGTATCAGTAAAAACAGATTTTTTTGGAAAATTTTTTTTGAAGGAAAACTATTCCTCTTTCTTTTCCGGACGCTTGAAGGTTTCAACAAGGATAATTTCTGCAATACCGCCAATCAACTCGAAGCCTTCGTGAATGATCCTGCCCCTCCAGAGAAGCCACCGGCGATCATAATTGATACCCGGGGGCAGCGTGATGGTTGCTTTCCCATTTTCCAATACGATCTCCATTTCGCGGCCTGCATATAACCGGACAAGCCCCTTGAGCTGCTCGAGAGGATCAGCAACTTCCTCTTCAATTGTATAATGGTATGAAAGGGTCTGTCCGGCGAGGGGGGGATTGAAATCAACGATTACCTTGGAACCGATAACATCAACAACCGTCCCTTCGCCCATTTCTTCCATCTTTACGGGCATACCGCGGACCGGTTTTTCCTTAAACTGGTTCTTTGGGAACGACTGGATGCGCTTGGGGTCACGGTCACCAAATGCCTTTTCAGGAGGGACAATAATGTCTCCGGAATCGCCGGCGTTCTTTCCGGCAAGTTCCTCATCCAGGCCGAGGATTACATGTTTCTGGCCGACACAAATTGTAACCGGGCCGTAAATGGCATTCGGGCTATGGATACCGGCAGATTTTGCCTCTGCACCATCAGTGGTATCAAAAACAGTTTCGTTAACACTGCCAGAATAACTCAGTTTGATAAAATCTCCATTTTTTATAACCATAATTCACCTGACTATATTAAATTGCAACGAAAACAGATAAACGTGTGGCATAATCATGCTCGAAATTGAATTAAAAGTCAGGGTTTCGTCGCTCGATCCTCTGCGCCAGCAGTTAATCAGGCTCAATGCGCAACCGTGCGGCAGATTACATGAACACGATGTCTACTATAATGCTCCGCATCGCGATTTTGGCATGACCGACGAGGCTGTTCGGGTGAGATATACCAATGATCATGCCGTTGTTACCTATAAAGGAGCGAAAATCAAAGCTTCGGGTCTCAAGGCTCGTGAAGAACTTTCGACAGCGGTGGAATCCGGTGAGGTTTTTGAACAGATGCTTGACCGGCTCGGTTTTACAAAAACAGCTGAAGTCAACAAGTGGCGAGAGAACTACCGGTTCAGGAACGCTGCGATCTCGCTGGACTCCGTTGATGAACTCGGAACGTTTGCAGAGATAGAAATAATGGCAGAGAAAAATGATACGGATGCCTCTTCACAAATCGAAAAGATTTCAAAAGAAATTGGTATACAAGGTGAGCCGATACTCACCTCTTACCTTGAAATGCTGCTGTCTAAACTGTCAGCAATTCAACCTTGATATCCCGTGCCTCTGTTCCAAAGTGGAGCATTGCACAGTAACCGTCCATTGCGGCACCGGGGTTGATAACCTTTACCCCGTCAATATCCATGACCCCGCGTTGTTCGTGGATATGAGCGCAACAGACAAGGTCAAATGACTTCATGTGTCGACGAAGACTCTGGCTGCCCACATGTTCACCATTAATCTTATCGAGCGTCTCATAGGGTGGAGCATGGGTGAGAAGGACGTTATGAACTGTTTTTTCCATCTTTTTCATTGCACGATGTAAAACGTCATCTATCTGCTTGTCGGTCATCTCAAACGGTGTTCCGAACGGTGTGGGATTTGATCCTCCAATACCTACGATCGTTAACTTTCCCAGATTAATCTGGGAACCATGAAGACAGACTGTGTCTGAGTGTTCGATTGTTTCAATGATCTCACGCGGGTCGCAGTTTCCGGGCACTGCAAAGCACGGCACATCGATGCGCGAAAGCACATCATCGACCGTGTCAACCGGACCCATATTGGTGATATCACCTGCAATAAATACCGCTTCCGGATTCAAATCCAGAAATGAATCAATTTTACCGAATTGACCATGGAGATCTGCTATCAATAGCACATCTTTCATGGTATATCATTTGAAGGGTGTCTAAAAAACCTTATCTCAGGATCATTCCATGAGCCGGTTAATTTGCCCGATAAAGCGAGTTTTCCGCAGGTTTTTTCTGTTTCCGGCAGGAGTGATCGCGCGGTGGTACCCGCAAGTGATGTCCCGGGAAGCGGGATGAACCGGTGAACGTGCACTTTACCAAACCGTGCTACCCACTGTATCAGGTCCAGGGTCAGCATCTGGTCTTCATCTGTTTCGAAAGGAATCCCGACAATAAAATCCACGACCGGGGTTATCGAAAACTCTGTGCAGAGTTCGACTGCATGGATGACATCATCAACCGTATGGCCCCGCTGAAGCCGTTCAAGGACAGAGTTACTTCCCGATTGCGCACCGAAATGAAGTTTTGTATTGGAACAGTACTGTAAAATGAGGGATAGTGATTCCTCACAGATGAATTCCGGTCTCACCTCACTGGGGAATGTACCAAAATAGATTGAGTTTTTCAGCTTTTTGAAAAGCCGTTCAATTTTTTCAAACCGCGGATGAATCCCATCAGAACCGTAAGCAAATGCATTCGGGGATACAAATCGGGCATGCTCGTACCTGTTTGCATATTCAACAATAGTATCGATTGAACGATGACGCATGAAGTGGCCGAAAAGGCGTGGTGTCTGGCAATACCCGCACGAGAACGGACAGCCCCTGGTAATTTCTACAAATCCTTTTTTTTTCGAAAATGCCGGATATGCATCAAGAAGAACACAGGAATCTGCCGGTTTGCAAAAACGGGCAGTGGCTACACCGGGTATTTTCTTATCACCACCACGTTCTATCTGTGAAAGAAGCCGGGGAAGTGTGAATTCTCCTTCCCCGATAATCACATAATCTGCGTGCGCTGCCACTTCACGCGGACATGCAGATGCATGTGGGCCGCCAACAATAGTGATGGATTCCGAAGCGGAAATCTCTGCCATGTACTGGGATTCATTCACAGAGTTGAGACTGTAGCATGTGACATCATCTGCAGGATTGTCGACAGGATTGAGAACGAATCCTTCCTGCCCGCATGCTGCCAAAAGCGCTGCATATGAGTTCCGTGCGGCATGGATCTGCCGCCAGTTAACTTTCATTAGAATTACCGGGAAAAAATGGGGGATATTTTTCTTTGGGGCGGATTTATCATCCACGCGAGCGGTATTCACGCAGAACGTCAGCTACCTTGTAGGTCTGACCATCGTTAATCAGGACCCATACCTCGATGCGGTCTATCTGGCCTCTGTCGGATCCCGCGCCCCGGGTTCCCTGAAGTTCCACTTCATCCCCTTTTCTCGTCCCAACCGTAGCAGTCTGGATTGTCCCGTCAGCTCGTGTGAGTTTTACATCAATTTTTTTCACACCATTCATTCCTATGCCCCCCTGGAAGATGACCGGAATGATCCCGAGGTAATCTTTTTCTCCTACATCTACCGTGACCATGTTGTAACTTGGAACAATATCCGTTGGCCCGGTGGTCAGAACTCCCAAGGGTGAACCAGATGCGGATGTCGCAGATGCGGTCGGTATTCCGGACCCCGGAGTGGTTACACCAGGAGAAGTCTGCGAACCTGTGCACCCGGCTATGGCCATTGCGCTGCAGAGAAGTATTATTCCAATAACCGTTATTCTGAACTGCATACCAGAAAATGCGAGCCGGTGTTATATCATGTTTTTGCTCGTTGTGAAGTGCCCGGAACAAATACATTGGTATTGATTTTTTCTTTCGCTAGTGATGATTTCACCTTGGGAATCCAGGGTTTCAAGGCGGGACACCATGAAGGGTACAAACCCCATTCAGAGGATTGGTGGTTCTGTTCGGTGCCATCGGCTTTCGTAATGTAAATCTGCTATATACTGCCATCGTGATCCGAAACGAATGATATCTTTCCGTTGTGTCAGTCTCACGTACTCGTAAATTTGACGTATTGGTTCCTCGGGTGTTTAGTTCCAGTATTCACTTTTTCATCCCATTTGCTATTTTGTGAGTTTCCTGTATTCGATCATGCACTTGCGGACATGGAAGAAACCCGGTTGTGTACTTTTCTGCGTACGATTACTATATTCAGATCTGTCGATGCTGAAAAAAATCCCGCAGTTCAGACATTTTGCAGGTACTCTGTCGGGTTTATACATTGATGATACCAATTTCGAAACATATAGCATTAAAAATATTCATGCAATTAAAAATTCTGGTGAGGCACCGGTCCATGCATGCCATATTATATCTCACATTCATTGTCTTTCGCTTTGCTACGATCCTTCTTACGATCTTTATCATACAGATCGGGATGCTCTCCACTACCCCATCTGTTGCAATCTGAATTGAGGTGAAAAACATAAATGAAGAAAAAAATCGGCCTGTTTTAGAGGTGTGGAATGTATCCTTTCGGATGAATTCTTCAATTCTGGGATTTGAAACGGGATAAAGGATATGACCTGAAAAACAGTGCATTTCATCGTAAAATTACGAGTATTTTCCTGTATGAGGACTGTTTAATTATTTTTAAGTCCTCCCGGAAGAACAACATTCACAGTATATTTGGTATCAGGATATTTTCCCTGAGGAAAATTGTTCTTCTCGGGAATAATATACTAGTGGCATGGATCCAGCTCTTGTTGATTCATATATTTACCTGGGTATCGGCATTATTGCCGCAGTTCTCATTCATATTATTTTTATCTGGCTCAAAAAAAAGTCAGAACTGACGGAAATGAAGATAGATGACCTGATCGTGCATTCCCTGGGAAGACCATTGGTAATGCTGGCTTTTTTTATCCCGTTTTTTCTGGCCATACGGCACTCAATATACCTCTATCCCGAGTTTCAATGGATTGCAGATTCGAAAATTCTGGTGTCAAGTTATATTCTTGTAGCTACGTGGATACTCGCTACCTTCGTTGACGGTTTTTTAAAGATTTATGGCGTGGCACTGGCAGAAAAAACTGAAACAGAATTTGATGACCGTATTGTTGATGTCCTCAAAAAGATTGCCAAATGGATCATCTGGTTTACGGGTCTCATGTATATTTTTTCAACATTCAATGTAAATATCACTCCCCTTATTGCCGGCGCTGGAATTATGGGTATCGCAATTGCCCTTGCTGCCCAGGACCTTTTTTCCAATTTTTTCGGAGGCGCAGTAATTATCACCGACCAGCCTTTCAAGGTCGGCGACCGTGTCCTCATCAACGATGTACTCGGTGATGTCATCCGCATTGGTCCTCGGAGCACCAGATTAATTACCCTGGATTCGGACATTGTTACAATACCAAATAACAAAATTACTACCAGTATTGTCCGAAATTATTCACTGCCAAACCCCCAGGTCCGGATACAGATACCGGTCTCGGTTTCACCTTCATCAGATATTATGCAGGTCAAACATATCCTTTCGGAAATTACCGAAGAAGCAGTAAAAAACCGGCGCGATGTAATAGCTCCCGATCCAAAACCCACGGTCTATCTCATTAAAATGGATAAATTATCCCTGACATTTATGGTTAATGTCTATGCCAGCGGTTTTATGTATAACAGCATTATCCAGGATTACATGAACACAAAGATCGTTGATCGGTTCAGGCAGGAGGGTATTGTTATTTCTTAGGCTCTAAAAAGAATCCTCCGTTAAACACTTGAATGACAACACAAGAAAAGATCATTTCCTGTTACCCCGGTTTATACCGATATATACCGCGATGGTATGGTCTGGAGTAATCATTCCCGGTGACGATCAGGAATACAGTTGTGAAATATCGATGCGTATTCAAATTTTTTTCATATTTCCTGTATGGTTATTACTCTCCACTCTGTCTTTTGTGTTCCTTTCCCTTACTCGTAGATGGTAATACCGTTGTTTCTGTACCAATAACAATCTCTATTATCCCAACCAACAAAAAATGAGAGACGTGGTAATTACGAAATTCCTGTCCGGGTTTATGGAATAATTTCCGGATTGTATAAAATGGTGTACCATGAAAAATAACGTACGGTTTTTCCTGTTAATCCTGCTCTTTGTTTGTGCAACAATACCCTCATTTGGATTTGCAGCTCCACCTGAAGGGACGGAATCGGGATTTATCGTTGTCGCTTCAGCTCCCTCTGCAGATTTTTATACGTCAATACGATCAGGAAGTGCCCCATTACGGATCAGTTTCTTTGATCGATCGGATGGTACACTTCCTTTACGATATCTCTGGAATTTCGGGGACGGCACAACGTCTGTTGAACAGAATCCGACACACACGTATGCAGCAAACGGGCGATACACGGTCACTCTGACAGTCATAAACTCATTTGGCGAGGATACCCGAAATCTGCCGGATTTTATTGTTGTTGGTGATCCACCCATACCAGACTTTTCTGTATCACCACGCCAGGGAAGCATCCCACTTACGGTGACATTTATCGACAGTACAAAAGGTAAACCAGGAATGTGGAACTGGGATTTCGGGGATGGCTCATCAGCATCTGTACAGAACCCTGTGCATTCGTATACAAAGGCAGGGATATACAGCGTCACATTATCTGCGGGGAATGAATTTGGCGTCGGGCATATCACCAAATCCGGTATAATCAACACCGGTATAGTCCCTGACGCAGAATTTATTGCAGAAACACGGCAGGGCGATCCTCCGCTCACCGTCAGATTCCGTGATTTCTCCTGGGGTAATCCCACTGTATGGACATGGGATTTCGGTGATGGAGCCACAAGCACCATAAAAGACCCTGTACACACCTATACAGAAGAGGGGAGTTATACCACCACCTTGTATGTGGCAAATGCCTTTGGCAGCGACTCTCTGTCACGCCCGGACCATATTCGTGTCGGAAACCCACAACCGCAATTAACACCGACACAGCCTGAAATAGTGGAATCTCCTTTGGGCAACAGCCGGCCGGAAGGGATTGTCAGCCTGATCAGGGAAGCGAAAGGAACAACTGAAAAGACCCTTCCGACGAGCGAATTTATCCCCCCGCAGTTCATGGCGCTTGCTGCAGTGCTGACAAGCTTTTCTGTCGTTTTCATCAATCTCCTGGTCAGTAATATCAGTGCATTCTCGCACGTTGGTTCAAGGATTGTCCAGTTTTTCGCGGATCTTGCGGGAGAGCATGCTGTAGAGAAAATAAGTGAGGCTGAGGTTAAAAAGACCGGGATTACAGTACACCAGCGGGATCGTCATTTCTTAGGACTTTCGGCGATAGAAATCATTGTTATCGAAGCTGCCGTGATCATGGTTGCTCTCGCGTTCATCCTTGCCGATCGCGTTGAGCTCACCCTGCTGAATGTGCTCATCTACATCATCGTAGGAGTAATATCGGTTGTCCTCCACGATTTTGCACACCGCTATTTCGCAACACGACATGGGCATGACGCGGACACACAGTTCTGGTGGCTGGGAACAGGCATCATGTTCCTCACTGCATGGCTGTTTGGTAACGCATTTGCCCAGTCGTACCGTAATCTTGTGAAAAGGCAGGGAGAAGATGAACGGCATAAAATGGGTATTGAGATGGTAGCCGGACCCTGTGTCAGTATTATCCTTATGATTGTGTTCCTTGCCCTGATCCAGCTGGATGGCATCTGGGCGATCGCAGGAGGTGTGGGCTTTTCCATCAACCTCCTCACCGCAGTCTATAGTCTGATGCCGATTGAAACAATGGATGGCATTGCAGTCTGGAAGTGGAACCGGGCTGTATATCTCCTGCTGTTCCTGCCATTGATGATTTTTTACTTCTTTACGTATATGATAGCCTGAAATGGTTCTGACCTTGCTGCTCCCCTTTTTTTCCGGAGTATATCTATTAGCAAAGGAATTCTTTATCGCTTCCGGCATCACAAATATCAGGAAATGGATCTGTTTTTTTCCCTCATCGATATCGTTATTCACTTTGACAAATACCTGCCGGGAATAATCCAGGCATACGGTGTCTGGACCTACCTGATCCTGTTTGCAATCATCTTCTGTGAAACGGGTCTGGTAGTGTTTCCCTATCTCCCCGGGGACTCGCTTCTTTTTGTCGCCGGTGCACTTGCGGGAGCCGGATACCTCAATGCGGAACTCCTGATCGTAACACTGATCGTTGCGGCTGTGCTCGGCGACTCTGCAAATTACTGGATAGGGCATACACTTGGGATGAAAGTGCTGGAAAAGAAGTATAGTTTTGTAAAAAGGGATCACCTGGAAAAAACAGAAGAATATTTTACCCGGTACGGAGGTCTGACAATCGTGATTGCCCGCTTTGTCCCTTTCATCCGGACATTTGCACCATTCCTTGCCGGTGTCGGTAATATGAGGTACCGCTGGTTCCTCACCTATAACATCATAGGTGCCGTCATGTGGATCTGTGCATTTACGCTTGCAGGATATTTCTTTGGCAGTCTTCCGCTCGTTCAGGAGAATTTCAACTTTATCATCTACGCAATCATAGGAATTTCCCTTCTTGCCGTGGGATCCATTATCATCGGTGTGATACGATCTGCCAGAACAGGCATGGCGGGGGAAACAAATGAACCGGCAAAAAAGGAATGATATGACACGTAACTTTTTTCCTTAAAACAACCCCGCCATGCCCGGAATCTGAGTTTTAAACCACGGCCAAAAAGCGGACACCTTCTTTTTTTTCCTGAATGCGAGAATATATTTCTGGGACATGCAAAGTATATCTGCGATTCAGGAATCATTGGGTTCAACTCAGGATTTTATCAGCATGTTGTCTTTTAAGGAAATATTTGATATCACCGGTGATTCAGGTGTGCAAACTTCCCGGGTCACGGAGTTACGCCAGAAATTCGGCGCTAACGAGATGACTCCCCCGATAAGGGAACCACTCTGGAAACAGTACCTGAAAAAATTCAATGACCCGATAATTAAAATCCTTCTTCTTGCAGTCACCATCTCTTTGTTTGTATCAGTCATTCAGGGAGGCGGATTTTTAGACACGATCGGCATCATACTTGCAATCCTGCTCTCTACCGGTATCTCGTTTTTCAATGAATACCGGAGTAGCAGGGAATTCGAAGTGCTCAATGCTCACCGGGATGATATGGCGGTCAAGGTAGTACGGGATGGTCATCCCGCAGCTGTTCCGTCACGCGATATCGTTGTCGGTGATCTCATTCTCCTTGAAGCCGGAGACGCGGTACCAGCTGATGGCTGGATTCGATCTGCGGATGATATTTTTGCCGATGAATCTGCTTTTACCGGAGAGAGTGAACCGGTTAAAAAAGATGTGCAGCAGCGTGTCCTGAAAGGCACTTTTGTGACTGCAGGAAAAGGACAGATGATCGCCGCAGCGGTTGGTGATTCTGCCCAGATGGGTGTAATCGCTTCATCCCTTGGTATTGACCACGCGACGCAGACACCGCTGGAACATAAACTGGAAGATCTCGCCCGGATCATCAGCAAATTCGGGTATGCAATGGCTGTTCTTATATGCAGTGCCCTGCTCATCCGGGGCATAATCTTTGGGGATGTAACCGGGTTGAACATCGATTCGGCAAACCACCTGCTCCATTATATCATGCTCGCAGTCGTGATCGTTGTTGCCGCTGTTCCCGAAGGTTTGCCGATGAGTGTTGCACTCTCACTGTCACTTGCCATGCAGAAGATGACCCGGGCCAACTGCCTCGTCCGCCGCCTTATTGCCTGTGAGACAATAGGTTCTGCCACGACAATCTGTACCGATAAAACCGGAACACTGACAAAAAACCAGATGGAGGTGGAAGCATGGTCATCCGGGAATCCGGCGCATAGCCGGTATTTCCCCATAACTCCTGCAGAATGGATTACACTGAATGCTGCCGTGAACAGTACCGCACATCTCCAGGAACGGGAGGACAGGACAATTGTTATCGGGAACTCAACAGAAGGTGCATTGCTCCGCTGGCTCAAAAAACACGATCTTGACTACATGCAGATCCGGGCAGAAACGCATTCAACCAGACAATTTCTCTTTGATGGTAAACGGAAACGAATGTCAACCGTAATTCAGATGGATGGCAGATCCTGGCTTCTTATGAAAGGGGCCCCGGAAATCCTCGCCTCATTCTGTGAACAGAAACCGGATCTCAGCGGCGTCAGCAGTCTCGCAGCCTGTGCGATGCGGACCCTTGCATTCGCCCACAAGGAGATAATAAACAATGATGAAACCGAAACGGGTCTAATCTGGGATGGATATGTCGGCATCCGCGATCCTTTGAGGGATGATATTGTAAAATCCGTATCCTGCTGCCAGGATGCGGGGATTCGGGTCCGTATGGTTACCGGCGATAATCCGGTAACTGCTCAGGCTATTGCCCGGGATGCCGGAATTCTGCAGGGTGGCAGCGTCATGACCGGCCACGAATTCCGGTCTCTTGATACTGAAGGACAGGTAACTGCAGCACGGGGACTTGATGTGATGGCTCGCGCAGAACCGATTGACAAGCTTCTTCTTGTAGAGGCTCTCCAGAAGACCGGGGCTGTGGTAGCTGTTACGGGGGACGGGACAAATGACGCCCCCGCCCTCAAACACGCCAATGTGGGCCTCGCGATGGGCATCGCCGGTACTGAAGTAGCCCGGGAGGCAAGTGACATTATCCTCCTTGATGATTCCTTCGCATCAATCACCAGTGCTGTGTGGTGGGGACGGTCACTATACGAAAATATCCAGCGATTTGTGCTCTTCCAGCTGACGATAAACTTCTGTGCATGTATGCTGCTGTTCATTGTCCCGCTTCTGGGGTATCCTGAGCCATTCACCATAATTCAGATCCTCTGGATCAATATCATCATGGATACCCTTGCCGCGTTTGCTCTCTGTTCTGAAGCTCCGCACAGAGATCTGATGAAACGTCGTCCAATCCCTCATGATGCAAATATCCTCACTCCGTTCATGTGGACATCGATAATTGTCACGGGTTTATTCCTGATTCTTGGTGGAATCCTGCAGATTACTACCGGTTTTTTGGGCGGAACGTCTGCCGCCGAGATCAATACGGTGTTCTTTGCAGCATTCATCATCGCCGCAGTCTGGAATGGCATCAACTGCCGGGCACTCGACGGGAAGATGCCCTCCTTTTTCCGTGGCAACCCGACATTCTTTGTTGTCATGAGTGGAGTAGTGGTCACTCAGGTACTAATAATCCAGTACGGGGGGGCTGTCTTCGGGACGGTACCTTTGTCCCTTGAACAGTGGGTGAAGATAATCGCTGCCACGGCGTCAGTACTCATCATCGGTGTTACCCTCAGGGTTTCGTACCGGTTTATGCATGCGGGTAAAACGGTAGTTCAGGAAGAGGGAACATCCCGCTGACGAGCCTTTGTTCTGATATCGGGTAATTGTATACGAGAAAAAATGCGTTCTATACTTTTTTTAAAAAAAATACACAACGGACTGTGTTTTTTTGCCAGCGACCAGGGAACCCGATCCAGGTGATATGTACACATTTTTATGATAGCCTCCCTGATGGGAGGACGGGCTCCAGACCAAGGACTCATGAACATCGCCCAGACGAACTTGTAGCGAAGCGTCACTCTTATCATTTTTACGATTTTTCACAGTGGACTGTGTGTTTTTTTTAAAAAATTTTCTTCTTCCACATCAACAGGCCCATCGCTACTGAAATTATAACCGAAAATCCAAAGATTATTTCAAAAGCAAGAGGTTTGTCAGATAGCGGAAGGTTCAGTACATTCATACCATAAAAACTTGCAATCATAGTCGGTACAGCGATAATAATTGTTACCGATGCGAGAAACTTCATCACAATATTGAGATTATTGGAGATGATGGTTGCGAAAGCCTGGGTCATCCCGTTCAGGATATGCAGGTAAATCTGCGACATCTCCATTGCCTGCTTGTTTTCGATGATGACGTCTTCTAATAATTCGTCATCCTCCTCGAACATTTTCAGCGGCTTTGAGCGCAGAATGCGTTCCAGCACCGCTTCATTGCTTTTGAGCGATGTTGAGAAATAGATCAGGCTCTTTTCCAGTTCCATCATCTGGAAGAGTTCCTCGTTTTTCATAGACCGGTGAAGTTCCACTTCAATACGGGAGATCGATCTCTCTATCTGGCGCAGATGGCTGAGATAATAAGTAGCATTCCGGTGAAAGATCTGGAACATGAACCGGGTTCGTTTTGCGGTAGTAAAATGCCGTACCTTTCCGGAAACGAAATCATTCAGGACCTGGGACTTCCGGCTGCAGACCGTGACCAGGTAGTCTTTGCTGATGATAATTCCCAGGGGATGCGTGGTTAAGGTTTTGATCTCTTCATATTCAGTCATCACCGGAATATCCATTACAATCAGGACTACATCATCTTCCGCATCAATGCGTGGCCGTTCCTCTTCATCAAGGGCTGCCTTTAAAAATTCAGGAGGAATCGAACATTTCTCAGCAACCATCGCGAGTTCGGATTCTGAAGGATCGAATAACCGTATCCATGCATCCTCGCAAATCACGTCTATTTCTTCGGTGATGGCTGGTTCCTGCTCTTTTTTTGTTTTAAAGATCTGCATCAAGGCTAAATCCCTCCTGCGTCAGTTTTATAATTAAAAGGGAGATTTCCATGCAGTGATGATTGAAAATACCCTTCTTTGTCCAATACGCATCTTCTTTGCAATGGTAAAGAATAGTTGTCACCCGCTTTATTTATGGGATGCTATTGAATTAAAAAAAAACAGGATCTCCTGATGATTTTTTAAAAATGTGGTTACACCGGGTTTTACATTTTTTCTGGATCATACCGAAGAAAAACAAAACCAGATAAGGATGTATTTTTGCCGTATCTCTTACCTGTCACCAGCTCCCTGCTTTCCGGGAATACGGCAGTAATTACAGGTGAAGTGTGTTGATTTTAAAATACCTTGCCCCTGAAAACAGAATGCGAGGGATGGGATTCGAACCCAAGAACTCCTACGAGACTAGGCCCTCAACCTAGCGCCTTTGACCTGGCTTGGCTACCCTCGCGTTGTGCCATAACAAAGAGGTTGTCTATCTAATAAAATGTTATGCAAGTTGAATTCCCGACAGAATAAAAAAAATACAATCATCATTGTATCATGTTTTATTCGTGATGAGTTTTTTTTAGTAAAATCTCTCATCAAAAAGATTATTCTCCAGCAACAATGGCGACAGAGCAGCATCGCTGTATATATATATACGTCATACCCAGTGGTGAGTATGTGGTCAGATATCATCCAGGAGTTCACTGACTCACCTTCGCAGAGCCGCGTGGTGCGGTTCCTGCTCGAGAACGGCTTTGGCGTAACCGAAGACGGTCGGATAAGTTGCAATGGTATAGAGGTACCTGCAACTGCGGTGGCTAAAGCAATCGGATCGGATAGACGGGTTGTGGATTCTACAGCACACCGAATCCTCGAGCGCCCGTTCCTTCGCGATATATTCCTGAATATGCGGGCAACTCCAGACCTCTCCCAAGTAGCAGAATCCTTAGGATTTTCTGTTGTTACGGTTCTTCCAAAAAATGCAAGTGAGCGGGGAATTGTTGGTTCTGTGGTTCAGGTTCTTGCCCGTCATGACGTCTCCATCCGGCAGATTTTCGTCACAGATCCTGAGTTTTCTGAAGAACCCCGGCTTGTTATTATTATTGAAGAAACCATGCCGGTTGGGGTTATTGAACAAATCCGGGCACTACCGCAGGTAAAACAGGTCATCATCTAGGCGATTCCGGCATCTTTTAAAAACAACTGTCCCCTTTCTTTTCCCTTTCCAAAGTTTTATCGGATCAGAGCAGGGATAAATCGGTATGCCCCAGCGGACCCTGACTGCATGGCTTTGTCCACCTCCCCGAAGTTCACCTGGGAGAAGCGATCGGACCGAAATCCTCCGGACAGTTACTAATTCCGATGAGAATATGAAAGAAAATTGTTCCCAAACCAGTACTTTTCGGGATGATAACTAAAAAATCTGAATGTTTGTTCCTTTTTCTGGCTTTTTTAAATCGGATGATTTTTCCTGAGCGTGTGTTTTCAGCTGCAAAGCAGCTCGACATCCATCGCAAGACGGTACATCCGTTGTCTTACCTTTCTTGGCAGATGGATGGCAGATGCTATACTAGCTTCAATAGTTACCCTTGTCCTTCCTTCAATAAGGTTATCGGCATGAGTGACAATTTTCTCTTCAGTGGTCTGAGGTATGACACTCGCGGGGAGACAGCCTGAGTACAGGTACATTCATCAGCGGTAAGTCCGGCGCCGGTATGACACTCAATAATACGTGCAATCTCTTCGCTGAACCCCAAAGAACGGACCAGATCTGCTCCGCGCTGGGCGTGCTGGATTGTATGACTTATCCCTCGCCCTATATCGTGGAGCATCGCTCCTTCATGCACCAGCTCCACGGAAACAAGAAGATTGCGCTGCGCGTATTCCAGCGCAACATCCCTCACCGCACGGCAATGAGCGACAACCTTTTCGCTGCATCCTGCTTCACGCAGCAGTATCTCAAATTTTTTATCGGGTTGTTCACGCATAACCCAGTGATTTCTTGATATCACTTATACGGTGTTTGAGCGAGCGCAGAAGCATGTCATTATCAAAATGCGTTACTGCTTTCTGGCAACCTGGACAGTTGAAATCACAGCTCATGGCCTGAGGGAAAGTAAAGAGAACCTGGCAATCTTTACAGATAAAGAAGTCATTTTCTTCTTCATATTTCTCACGCCGTTTAAGTTTCTCCAGCACGAGTTCCATATCTTCCCGGATTGCATCATAGATATGATCGGTGCGGAGCTGCCAGAGATATGTCAGCCAGCCGGTATCATTGTTTTTGATCCGGTGATATTCCGCAAGCCTTTTTTCATACAGGGTATAGAGCGTATGTCTTACCGAATTCAGGTTTATACCTGTGCGTGCAGCAAGATCTTCATCACTATACTCCCCTTCGCGCGGGAACCGTTCGATGAGGTTGAGTCCTTCATCTTTTACCAGCCGATGAAGATAGGCACGTACTGCGGGATCATTCAGCATGTCGTCTATGGGATCCATCACCGTATGTATTGTCGGACAGTGCTAATATGTTTATCCAGCAAAGAAAATGCAGCTTCGCGTGTCTGTCCCCACCCATAAACACTGACCAGTGCCTGACCTGCTTCAAAAGAAGTTCCCGGCCACGGTATATCGGCTACATAGGATGCGAGGTGCTTAAGATCCGAAGTGATAGTCAAATCCTTGTCGGCAAAGAGGATGCTCCGTACTGCGAACTGCCGGGGTGACGGTGAAAAGGGAGGAATAATCCCGGTACAGGCATCAACATGATACTGGAAAATATTACACCCGCATGCCATTTCGATACTGTCAACCGTTCCCTGGAAACGGGGATTCACCTCAATAGCACAGGCAGTATCACTGCCAAGAACAAAATCGATCCCGATTGTTCCGATACACCCGCTGGCAGCGGCGATCTGTTCAGCACGGGTTACCATCTCATGGGCAAGAGGATGATCAAACGGCGTGACCGACCCGCAGAATCCAAATGCGGGCCCTTCCGTCCCCCGTAAAAATTGTTCATTTACCGCAATTGCCCGCGCACGTAAGCCATCGGTGACACAACAAACGCTTGCAGGCACACCCTCAACAATTTCCTGCCGTATAAAGGCCGTTTCCGGATTCAGTTTTTCCCAAACAGAGAGCCCGTTTTTATCCTGAACGATGGCATTCCGCCAACCGCCGGCACCCCGCCGGGGTTTGATCATGGCAGGATATTCCCCATCTGTCAGAAGGCGGGGAGCCGGAACCTTCAGATGTTCAAAAAAATACTGGGTTTCCAGTTTATCCAGAAAACGTCCTATTTTTTCTTTGGGGGTTCCGCAGAGGTGAAGTGTGGTGGGAAGGTCTTCTGCACCGGAAGTTACAACAAGGAAGTCAAACGTATGACGCCTGCATATCCTTTCTATTGCTTCAGGAATATCTGCAAGATCTTCAAATTTTTCACGGTCTGTTGTATACCAGTAAAGGTCCTGGTCACAGAAATGATCAATCGTACATACATCATATCCTGCCCGGGCAGCAGACTGCGCAACATGCCTTGTTGCAAATCCGACAACCAGTACCCCCCCCTTCACATCTCCTCCGTCTTCTTTCCTGCTTTTGAAGGGATAATACGCATACGGGCTCCGGAAAATTCATTCCTGAGTTCCAGTCCGGAAAAATAGTGATCGAGAAAGAGAGCAAGGCTTGATATCTCAGAATGGGGTTGTCCGGTGACTGCCACGTTAAAATCTGCAAGCCCGAAAATCTCACCGGGTACTTTCTCTGCACCAACAATAACGAGAACCTTTTCGCATGTCTTAATCTGGTCAATCACATCAGGAAGATTAAGTCCGTACATGGTAAGGTGAACAACAGAGCCTCCCTGGGCCTTCCAGTCACGGATTGAGGAGCGCCATTTCACATTGTCCTGACAGAAAAAATCCCCCCCCCAACGGCTGACGACATCGTCAATACTCTCAACAACACCCTTATCAGCCGCAGCAAGATACATCCCCTTCGCACCGAGCGCACGGGCTGTTAAACCGACATGGGTGGTCACCCGTTGATCGCGTTCAGGGCGATGTCCAATCCGGAGAATGATAACTTCGTTTCCTGGCATACTATGGTTTCCGTTGTTTAATCACACCATTTTCGATGGTGTACGGGAGATCCTTTGAATATTTAACCTGGCAGCGTATGAGAGCCTCCCCAAAACTAAGCGCCCGCACTTTCCCTTCCCCATACTCGATCAGAAGGTACCGTTCAAGACGTTTGAGAGATGCATCCACAGCACGAGGATCAAGGCCAGTTGCCGTAACCAGGTTTTCAGCCGAAACTGACGGTTCCTTCACAATGAGGTGATATATCAGCCAGTCCGCATCCTCTTCTTTCACCTTTATTCATTCCTCATGGTGGTGAATAAGCATTTTGTCCTGTGGGGTAAGAAATATGTCTTCATTGCCATTTTTTTTATGTCTCCGCGACCAATGACTGGCAATGAATTCTGAAGAACACACTGTTCCCTATCCTGAACTGGTTGCACGTGCAGATCATCTCTTCGAAGAATGCGAAGAGGATGTTTCCTGCCTTGCATCCAGACTGGATTCACTCGATTCTGAGATACGTTACGAATTACTGGTCTCCGATTTGCTGAATTCGTATCAGGTGTTCTATTATTATTTCCGCACTTTTCCTGATGAACTGATAAGCGAACGGCTTGAACTGGAACCAGCGTCTTCACTTATAAAGGGCGTGAAGATTGATGAAATTGAACTCTTTGAGTTAATTTTTGCCGTGAAAAATAACGAGCCCGTAATCATTGTTTCTGATGGTGAAAATACACTTGTCACCTTTAAAGGCAAAAGAGCGTACGCTGACGGGCTGAAATATATTGAAAATCCCCCGTACTGAGACAATAATTTTAAAAACAACCGATTTATATCCGGTCTCCTGCACTTATCAGCTTCTCATCAACCACTGCAGACACCAGTGGCGGGAGGTTTCCCCATTTTACCATGGTTTTTCCCATAATTGCAAAAACCCCTGTGACTTCATGAGGATTTATCTGGTCAAGAACGGTCTGGTCATCAGGGCGGATCAGGTTGCAGACCGAAGTTGCCCAGGCATCGGCAAGCGCAACATCATGCGAGAATATGGTAACAGCGTCAGCAATCCCAAACGAGATGGATGGTCCGACAGTTGCTGATGATGTGCAGATTCCCAGTATTTTTTCCTGTGGTGGGATGATAAACGCAATCCTGTTGGAAAGTACCGCATTACCTGCATGCACTCCTACCCGGACTGGCCGGTCGCATATGAGAGCAACATCACCTCCATTATCAATCACCCCGAACTCTGCCCCGGCTTCTGCCATTGCCTCAACACCAGACCAGGCAATTGTACCTGCAACTGCCGCCATCGGACCGACACCGGCTTTTTGTGCTGCATCTGTCATCCTGAGAATAACTCCATCATCAGAATCAGGCCTGTAGGGATCGAGGGTTGAAAGGAAAAAAGGATCACGGGCGATATACGCTTCCAGTTCCTGTCGTGCCGCAAGCATGCCGGATTTTGCCGCATCAACATGCTCCTGCTTATCGGCAAGGATTGTTGCTATAGTCTCACGGAAGACAAAGGGTGCACGGATCATAGGGGAAGCGAGAGTGCCCGGTGCGGACACGCTTCAATGCATTTACCGCAGAGCACACATTTTTCTTCTGCCAGCTGCAGTTTCCAGTCACTATCCATCGAGAACACCTCACGGGGACAGATACTGATGCATGCACCGCAATCCACGCATTCACTCTCGTTTATACTGATGCCATGTTCAAGGATCCGCACGTTCGCACCGAGACTGATCATCGAATCACAGACAAGACGGCACTGGTCATCCGGCACATCTATAAGCGCCTCTCCCTCAGATGAATCGATAACAGCCCGCTCAACGTTGATTAAGACACCGGTATCCCGCACGACCTGTGCGATAATGGGTTTTTGGCCTTTCTTGCGAGAGAAATTCACCAGCAGTTTCATTTCAGCCACCTTCCCCCGAACAGTTTTCCAAGATCCATTGCTGTCAGTATGGCAATCACGTGGTTTCCACTGTCAATGACCGGAAGCGCACTGATATTATGCTGTTCAAGTTTCTGTACGACAATATCCACCGCTTCATCCGGGGTAGTCGTGATTACTTTCCTTTTCATGATATCTTTCACGAAGTGTGCCTTTCCAGGATTTACTACAGCCTTGGATACATCAAACGTTGTTACGATGCCAACAAGAACATTTTCACCGTTAATAACCGGAAGATGGTTCGTATCGCCTTTGAGAAGTTTCTTTGCGGCTGTAGTGATCTCTTCATCTTCCCCGATACTGACAACCTGCCTGTCCATGATATCCAGCACCCTTGGGCCTTTGGAAATCTGGTGCATCGGTTTTGCCGATTTTTTCGCATCAATTGGCCGGGTGGGGAGCGCAAGCTGCATGCTCCCACGTTCAATCCAGGATTTCAGCTCCTTTGACACCTGCCGGGCCTTCCTGAAGGAAGAGAGGGAAGAAGTCCGCACCTCTTCGCCATTTATTTCGATAACCCCGCTCCGCAATTCGGCGTATGTCACTTTCCTGATAGCAGGACGATCCCGGCTTGGCACGCCATAATCCATGATATCAACAGATATGTCCTCATCACGAACCGCAGTAGCCCGTACCACGTCGAGATCCAGAACAGGTAGCGGGATACCGAGTCCGACATATAACGTCACACCATATCCGGTCATCGTTGCTGCCCTGAGGTAATCCTGCGACATCTCCTTTAGGTTTCCTGTCACCATCAGGGTCCCATATCCCCCGGCAGGTGAGTGTTGGGTTCCCTCACCGATAACCATGCCCTGTGCCCCGCACAAAAAGATGGGAACACCACTCCCAATCAGACGGAGTTTTGGATCATTGGAGATCGGATTTAACGTTCCGGCTCCCGAAAAAGACACGTTGCTGCAATTGGGGAGCAGTGCTCCCATGTACGTATGCAGAATATGATCTGTCGAATTGGTTGCGGCATTATATCGCTGGTAGGCATTACGCGGATTACACATGATTGCCTGGTTGAGATTTTCCAGGAGGAGATCTGTATTAATCGTCCGCCGTGGATAACAGTCAGTCCCTCTTGAGCTTGCACGGAGTTCTACTGATTTTCCTGCAACAAGGTCCTCGATTACATGCGCACCGCCATATTTCTCTTCCAGAGTATCGGACGGTTGTGTTGCACCGATGTAGGTATCAACAGCCGCAAGCCCTCCATATGCTTCTACGTTATTCAACCAGATCCTTTCCATGCGGATGGGAGGCTCGGCATGACCGAAATTAAGGAATGCACCTGATGAGCACATGGCCCCGAATGTTCCGGTTGTAACTACATCAACTTCCTTAAGCGCTCCCTCCTCACCCAGTTCGGCAACGATTGCAGGCATTTCTTCAGCGGTGACTACACGCACTGTACCGTCCCGGATCCGCTCATTGATCTGATCGATGGACTTGTGCATATCCAGAAATGCGTTTTTATGCATATTTAAATTAATTGTTATTACCAGAGGTAATATATGATATTTTAAACTGTTGGAACGATATTTGTCTATGCATGTTCGTGCCTTCATTGAAGAGATGGAGCATCTCGCTCCGCCTTCCCTTGCTGAAGATTTCGATGCGGGAAAAATCGGGCTTGTTGTTGAAGGCAGACCGGAGATTTCCCGGGTGTGTTGCGCACTGGATGCCACACCCCTTGTTATCAACAAAGCAATTTTGGCATCTGCCGATATGCTGGTGGTCCACCATACACCATTATGGACGCCGGTCACCAGTATGACAGGACGGCTTGCCGGGTTGATGCGCGCCCTGCTTTCCGCTGAAATGAACCTTTATGTAATGCACACGAACTTCGACCGGGCACCCGAAGGGGTCAATGATGCACTCGCAGAACTCCTTTCGCTCCGTGATATTTCACCTATGTCTCTGGGCTGCATTGGTACTTCCACACTTTCAATAACGGAAATATCACGGCGTTTGGGAGGGGATATCCGGCTCTGGGGTGAGGGAAAAAAAATAAGTCGGCTTGCAATTGTTGCCGGGAGTGGTTTTGATCCGGTACTTCTTGAAGAAGCAAAAGCGAATGGTGCGGATTCTTTCCTTTCTGCCGAGATGAAGCATTCGGTAGCACGAAATGCTCCCCTGCCCTGCATCGAAGCGACCCATTATGTGCTGGAAGCCCCGGCGATGCAGCGGCTTGCCGGACGGAAAGGCTGGCAGTATATTGAAGACCCGCCACTCCAGAAAATCATCCCATGATCGATCTCTGGCAGCGTCTGGCCGAAAAAAAGGTTCTTGATTCTTCTCTCCGTCTTGAGATAGAAGAAGTTCTCGGAACACGGGGTAAAAAAGCTCTTGTGGCACTTGACGCGGGCAAGATCAAAAAATACCTGGATTTTTTTGTCGTGGAAGGAAGGACTGCCGAATATGTGGTTGATGAAGATTTCTGTTCCTGCAGTGATTTTCTCTATCGGGGCAGGACTTGCTGGCATTTGCTGGCAGTCAGGATCGCACAGGAAACCGGAACATTCAGTCAGATAGATTCCTGGTACCAGGATACATGGAAAAATAAGCCTGAACAATAGACTAATTATCGTTCGTAATCAATTGTACTGACTATTAAGTGATTATTCATGCTCGAAGAAGAATACCAGCTCGAATATTTTAAGGAACAGGGGCTGACACGCAAGATTTGTAAAAGTTGCGGCTCCGCGTTCTGGACACGCGATCATTTACGTGAAATCTGCGGGGACGCCCCCTGCGAACCCTATAACTTTATCGGTAACCCTGTCTTTAAAACCCATACTCTGGACAGCATGCGTGAAGCCTATCTCTCTTTTTTTGAAAGGAATGGACACACACGCGTGGAGCGATACCCGGTCGTTGCCCGCTGGCGGGATGATATTTACCTTACTATCGCATCGATAGCTCGATTTCCAGCCGTTCGTGACCGGCGGGATTGTCCCACCCCCCGCAAATCCACTTACCATATCCCAGCCATGCATCCGTCTTAACGATCTCGACTCCGTTGGCAGATCAGGCAGGCATCTCACCACGTTTGAGATGATGGCTCACCATGCCTTCAACACTCCGACAGAAGAAATCTACTGGAAAGACCGCACGGTCGAGCTCTGTGACCAGTTTATCGCGTCAATCGGTGGGGATATCACCAAAGTCACGTATAAAGAACACCCATGGATCGGCGGTGGCAATGCAGGACCGAGTGTTGAAGTCCTCATTGGCGGGCTGGAAATTGCAACACTTGTCTTTATGAGCCTCGGACGGCAAAAGACCACGGGCACAGGTTACGATCTGAATGGAGAGATGTATTACCCGATGAAGCTGCGGATTGTCGACACCGGGTATGGACTTGAACGACTGGTCTGGGCTTCGAAAGGTTCTCCAACTATTTATGATGCCGTTTTCCCTGAAATGGTCAGCCGGGTTATGAGTTCCGCCGGACTTTCGCATATGCTTGACAATAAGGATTACACCAAGATCCTTGCTCTGAATGCAAAATTCGCCGGTCTTATGGACATCTCCGGCACCAATCTGTTCCAGTTGCGCAAGAAAGTGGCAGCGGCGATTGATGTATCCCCTGAAAAACTCGATAAAATGATTACACCCATTGAGAAGGTGTACGCCATTGTCGACCACACCCGCTGTCTTGCGTATATGCTCGGAGACTGTATTGTCCCGTCCAATGTCCGTGAAGGTTATCTTGCACGTCTTGTGATCCGGAGAACCCTGAGGATGATGAACGAACTCACCATACAGGACCCTCTTGCGGATCTGGTTGAAGAGCAGATGAAGATCATCGGCATGAATAAATTTGAACAGGATATTTCTGTAGTCCGCGAGATTCTCGACCGGGAAACCGACAAGTATGCATCCACTCTCGAACGCGGCACAAGAATTGTCCAGAAAATTGCAAAGTCATACAAAGCAAAGAGCCAGCGGGTCCCGCTTGCCGAGATCATCACGCTCTATGACTCACACGGCATCCAGCCGGAGATGGTCAGGGATATTGCAACAAAAGAAGGTGCTGTTGTTGACCTGCCTGACAATTTCTATTCAATGGTAGCGGACATGCATTCCGAGTCAAAAAAAGAGATTGTCGAGGATAAAACTTCGAAGTATAATGGGCGGGTTGACGGGCTGCCCCCGACAAAAAAACTTTATTACGAGCAGCCATCTGATATCGAGTTCGAAGCTGTCGTGCTTGACTTTTTTGATGATTACGCTGTAACCGACCAGACCCTCTTTTATCCGGAAGGCGGAGGACAACCCGCAGATACCGGTACCCTGGTCAGTTCCGACAGCATGGTAAGAGTCGACGGTGTGATAAAGATCGGCGAGGTGATACTCCACCACATTACGGGAGGAGTACTTCACCGGGGTGAACGAGTAAAAGGGATGGTGGATGAGGAACGGCGATGGTCGCTGATGCGCCATCACACAGCAACACACATTCTCCTCCATGCCGCAAAAGAAGTGCTGGGAGCGCATATTCACCAGGCCGGGGCCCAGAAAGGAAGCGAGAGTTCACGAATAGATATCCGCCACTTCAAGCACATTACTCCCGATGAACTCATCAAAATTGAGACTGAGGCAAACCGGATGATCATGACCAGCCAGGCGGTTGAGATTTCGATTGAAGACCGTACAAAAGCCGAACAAAAATATGGTTTTTCCCTCTACCAGGGAGGGGTGCCTCCTGGCAGGGACATCCGTGTGATAAAAGTCGCCGGGGATATCGAAGCCTGTGCCGGCACTCACTGCAGGAACACCGGTGAAGTCGGCGTAATCAAAATCATACGGTTAGAACATATTCAGGATGGTATTGAGCGTATCGAATTTGCTGCAGGTCTTGCCGCGATATTCTATATGCAGCATCTGGAGCATATTGTTGCCTCATCCTCTGATGTCCTTTCGGTACAACCTGACAATCTTCCCTCGAGCGTTTCGCGATTCTTCAACGAATGGAAGGAACAAAAGAAAGATATCGACCGGATGAGTGCCAGACTTGTGGAACTGGAACTGCAGACACTTGTCGCTGAATCAATCAGTGGTGTAGAGGTTGTTGTCAGGCGTATTGATCTTCCTGCAAAAGAGACTCGCTGCTCTTGCTACTTCCATTTCAGATAAAGGGGGTATCGCACTCCTTGCCGGGTCGGGTGATACTGTACGGGTTGTACTCACTTCCGCGGATACACGGGTAAACGCGGGCGAAATCATTACCCAGGTCTGCAGCCTGCTCGGGGGCAAAGGGGGCGGCAGACCAGCGATGGCCCAGGGTGGCGGGCCGGATGCAAACCAGCTTGATCTTGCCTTAAAAGTCGGACGCGAACGGATAATTGCGGCGCTGCATGGCTGATAATGTTGTAATCCTTGAACCTGGCGATGAGAGAGCACAGAAAATTTCAAAAGCAATGGCAAGCCAGACTGCAAGCGACATCCTCCAGATGCTTGCAGAGAACCAGAAGAGCTTGACCGAGATTACCGACCAGCTATCTATACCTCTGACAACCGCAAAATATCATATTGAAAACCTGCTCGATGCGGGCCTGATCACGGTCGCTGAAACAAAATACAGTGTTAAAGGACGGGAAATTAAGATCTACGCTGTTACAAACCAGCTCCTGATTGTTGCTCCCCGCAAGTCAAACGTCCGTTCACTCTTGCTGAAATACGCATCCCTCTTCGGGATAGTCATATTCGGTTCACTGGTTATTGCAATCCTTTCCCCGATTCTCGGTCAGCGTATCATGGCCGGTAGCAGCCTGAACGGGGCACCGCGAATGACCGGGTATGAATATGGAACAACACCGGTAACGTCTGCATCCGAAGGTTTGTGGCAGAATATCACACCGGCTCCAGACGTGATGGCCACTGGTTCCAAAGGGATTTCTGACATCGCTGTCGCAAACATCACAACCCCTCCAACTCCACATTTCACACCAGGTCCAATCCCCGGGGGTTCCGGAGAATCTGTTGGTGCAGCGTTGCCGGATATCGCACTTGCATTTTTCCTCGGAGGGACGATAGTTATCTTCGTCCTGCTTGTGTACGAAGTCTATCTCTGGAAAAAAATGAAATACTAACTACCACCAGAGAATTTCTCATTTATTTGATGCAATAATATAGGCTGGGGATCCGGTATGAAATCCAGGTGAACGTTCAAGTATTGCATTGTAGTACTTTTCTAAAAAAAAGAGTTTTTATCAGCGCTTTTTCGTCACGATTACCGAAAGTAAACCCACCAAAGAGAGAGCTGCTACAATTGGCAGAGGAGAAAGAGGAGATTGCGTTGTTGTAGGAAGAGGGGTGGGAACTGTTGTCGGTGGCCGTGTTGTAACCACGGTTGTGGGTACTGTTGTCGGTACCGATGTTGCGGGTGCGACAACTTTGAATGTCTTCACACCGATATAGCCCTTGGCATCCTTAAAAGTAACATCATAATCTCCGGGCTTGATAACGGAAACCTGTTGCGTGAATTCTCCCGCCCCGGATTGTATATAGAGTTTTGTTCCTATCCACTGAGGCCCGAAAATAACACCATCCGGACCACTGACTTCAACCTGAACACCTTCATTTCCCGCTTTTACTATAGAACCCTCAATCCTGAGGGGTTCATCAGAAGTCTGGGTCATCGGGGACGTGATGGTTATTTCATTCGAACGGTCAAGAAATCTGGGCAGTTGTGTAGTTACCGAGTCGGATGAAAGCCGACCCTCATCAGGACCAATGAACTGGATCTCCACTTTGTATTGCCCACCAGGCAATCCCTTTGTATCAAATATCTGGTACTGGGTTGCCTGATTTTCCTGGATTGTAACCGACTGGCGTCTGAGAGGAGTGGCTGTGTATCCAGACTGGTAAACCACAACATCAAATGTTGTCCCGGCGGGGAAGTTGCTGTCAAGCGAACATTTTAACGGGAGACCAACCTGTACAGTTTCCGGACAACTGAGGTAGAGCTGGTAAGCGGATGCACTACCGACAATACACATCAGGAATAGCGCGATGAGTACGATCTTTTTCATATCTACAGCATCGAATGGCAGTAATTAAAAGGTTTCTCGTAAGCACTGTGAAGAAAAGAGGAGTATGCAGGGGGTTTTCCGATAAGATTAGATCATGGCGATAAAATTTTGCAACAGGCGCAGACCGATCGCGCCGCTCTTTTCAGGGTGGAACTGGACGCCAAACGAATTTTTGTTTCCCACCGATGACGAAAATGAACAAATATACCGGGTTGATGTCAGCGAATATTCCCGAGCAGTATCTACAAAAAAAGAATGGACAAAATAAACATATTCATCAGTACCGAATCCGTCAAAAAGGGGGTTATCAGCCTGTTCAATCTTTAAGGAATTCCAGCCCATATGCGGGACTTTCTGTCCTGGAACACGGGGAAACCGCTTTACGCTCCCCGGGATAAGCCCGAGCCCTTCGTGAATTCCATGTTCCTCGCTTGTTTCCATCAGCATCTGCATTCCAAGACAGATCCCCAGCAGGGGGATATCCCGGGTGGCTTCTTTGACTGTTTCCTGTAAGGGACCCAACTGATCCATTCCCTCGCGGAACGCACCGACACCGGGCAGAACAAGACCATCTGCGGCTGCGATCTCTTCTTTTTTTGAGGTAATTACTGCATTCGCTCCGGCTTTTTCGAGTCCGCGAATTACGCTCCGCAGGTTCCCAAGCCCATAATCAATAATGGCTATTTTCGTCATCCGTGCAACCTTCCCTAATCCGCCATTTTCCTCCGGTTACCCAATCCGGGGAAAGCCCCTGTGCATGTTGCCATTGTTCGAGATGTGTACGCCAGGTCTCCCAGAGATGTGGATATTCTGCTTCGATCAAATGTATCAATGCCATATCACTTGACGGGCACATGAAGCATCCGATCCGGTCCAGGTGACGCTCATAGAGGATGTTGTAAGGCGCATGCTCGCGCAGAAGATAGAGCCAGACATGGAGTGCGGTCCAGTTATGAATCGGGGCGGCAGAGAGTCTGTCCCCGGACATTTGGGTTTCTCCAGACACGGTCACTCTGCGCCCTCATAGCTGACTCATACCTTCTTTGGCCAATAAAGGAAAGACATTCGCCCAACTGTTCCTGAATCAGGTTCGCCACCGGGGTTAGTTTACATACCCTGCAGCACCAGCGGGCATTCACCGCGGGTGGTCCCTGTCGGTTAAAATTTTCCCAGAAGCGTGTTTTTCCATCAGTGCGGATTACCTCCAGCCCGTAGTGCCGCGAAGCATCTTCCACATTGGCATAGGTTTCAGGAAACTCCATACCAGTATCAGCAAAAAGCATTGGAACTTTCCCAATTGCCTTTATCACTACCAGCAGCGTAGCGAGACTATCCTTTCCGCCGGAATACGAGACATTTGCCGCAAGATGCCTGTTTTGTTCCGTAACGTTCTTTACAAACTTAAAAGATGCGGATTCTGCAGAATGAAGAACATCGGCATTCGCCGTTACAGCTGTATCCCAACTTGCCTTTCCGGGTACAATTACCGATGTAATATTCCTTCGGGTCCTCGCAATCGAACCTTTATCCATACTTCGTGCAGCAGCTGCGTCAACTTTTGCCCGGCCGACACCAACACATGAACCATTCCTTGAAAGAATGAAGACTTCATCTCCCGCACACACTGAATCCTCAATTTCAACCAGCCCGGGTGCAAGAACACTCATTCCCTGATCCCTGATGAAAGGGACTGCTCCATCATCAACCACAATAAACCTTTTTTTTGGAGAAAACAGACCGCAGGCCTCGGGACGCGGTACAGGTTCCCAACGCCGTTGTTGGGGAAAATACCGGATTATACCGGCGATTCCTCCCCCGACAACAATCTCTTCCATCCGGTCCTGGTCAGGCACTTTGTTCAGAAGCGCAAGATGGCCTTCCGGAATAAGCGGTGCGCCGAAATGCTCTGTGAAGATTCGGTTAATAAGTGCAATGTCTGCCGGAAAAGCCGGGCGGGCATCTCCGGGGGGTGTCACGGGAACTTCCCGAGTCTTTGCTCCGCAGGAACACGAAGGCGAAAGAACCGGTGTGTGGCATTGATCACACCAGCGTAAAAGGATCTTGCCGAGATAAGACGGACGCATCTTTTTATTCATTCGCATTACAGAGATAAAAAAGGAAAGGAGATCCTGACAATGCCCGGAAAAGCTGAATGAATATTGATTTCATTGTATTGATTAATGAAATCAGAGATTTGCCTGGATTGGGAGGATTGATAAATACTAATCCTCCACACAGTATTGTAGAACATGATAGACACCTGGCTTTTTGTAGGACTCTGCCTTGCATTCCTGTCAATCTGCGCCATCCTTCGGGTTATTCCTGGCCCGACACCTGGTGATAAGCTGGTTGGAGTGACCGCAGCAATAACAATAGCTGCCGGAGCAGTGCTGGCGCTTAGTATCTCATGGGGAAACCTGTTTTTGCTTGATGTATCAATTGCCCTCGCAGCACTGTGCTATGCAGGAACCATCGCATATGCACGATCCTGGAAAGGTGAGACTCCATGAGCGATCCGTTTATCGACCTGGTAATTTTCATTCTTCTTCTATCAAGTGTCGGATTTGGAGGCATTGGAATAATCGGACTTTTCCTTTTTCCCGATATCCGCAGCAGGATGTATACGGCATTAAGGGCGACATCAATCAGTATCAGCACCATGATATTCTCTGTGATTATTTATTCTCTCTATACATTCCAAATAATACGGGGTGATCAATATGTTACTCTTATTCTTCATTCCATTGTGCTGCTGTGCATAGTTATAGGAGCAAATATGGTGCTTTACAGGACAATTCTCGACCGGATGAAAACTGCTGGTACATGCAGGATAGTTTCAGATCAAGACAATAAAAAAAACAATGAAGAATAAAATTTTCCCACAGAAACGAAAAACATCCTGAACAGCGCAGCTGTCATATTAATTCTGTATTAAAAAGATTTAAAAAAATTATTTATTCGCATTTTTTGAGTTTTTGGTGAATCGGAAGAAAATTCAGAGAATTGCGCATTTTGATCAATATTACCTGAAAAAACCGCTCTTGTTCAGATATCGCCATGTTTATGCCAAAAAAGAGATAAAAACTCTGAATTCTACGCACCAAAATGGCGTTGCGACCAAAATATTTATTAATTGATAAATTGAAGAATTTTATAACCCTTTCCGGTAGGAGGTGGAATCCACATGGCAGCAGCAAAGAAGGCCGCGGCAAAAAAGCCGGAAGCAAAAAAACCAGCCAAGAAGGCGGCAGCAAAGAAGAAATAATCTTCACATTACACCAACATTTTTTGGGTCAGTTTTTACTTAATTTGATTACCCTGTAGATCAGAGTCTCTTCTTATTAGCAAAAATTGGCAATCAGAGCACAAAACTGGCATAATTTCTATAAAAATCCGGTTTTATCAACAGGCTTGGTGGATACTAGTCCTGATTGCCGATTCACAGAGCAGAACATTGGGTATCGATTCTTGAACCCATAATACAGCGGTTGGCATATACTATCCAGGCAGCCAATCACTTTTTGATCACTCTGGCATTTAATAAGAGGCAAAGAAATCGGTCTGCGTGCCGGTTACGCAGAGCCGGATCATGTAATAGTGGTTTATTTGCGTTCTTAAAAAAAACAGTTAATTTGTTCAACCAACAGACTATATCCGGAATACGTTTATTATGAGCTTCGGCAATTTTTTCCGGTACTCCTGATCCGGTAATTTTTTTGAGCAGGCACGGAGAGACTCTATTTCATATAGACCGGTGGAGCAAGCTGAAGCAACTGGGATGCGTGCTTCATACTATGGATATGTTTATATGCTGAAGCAATCTGATCTGATGTCAGTCCTGTGCATTTCTGGACAATCTTGGGTGGAAGATGATGTTCTTCGGCATAGAGGAGCTGGTCGAGAATTTCATAGGGCATCCTCAGGTAAAAATCTTCATCTGAAGTGTAGTGACTCCACGTATCCGGGCTCGGTGCACGGGAGATAATTTTCTTATCGATTTTTAACATTTCTGAAAGCTTGTAGACCTGCAGTTTATACATATTCGCTATGGGTTCAATATCAACGCCCCCATCTCCGAACTTTACGAAATATCCACACAGTAATTCTGACTTATTGGTAGTGCCACTTACCACATAATTCATTTTCTCTGCCTGCATGTAGAGAGCAATCATTCGTGTTCTCTGTTTGACGTTCTGAAGACTGATGAGTTTCAGGTACTGCTGCGCAGACAGGCGTTTTGTACCGATCGACTCTTTTTTTGTCGAGAGCCGGATGGATGGTAAGGCTAACAGGCTGCCAGAATTGATTCCCGGGGGAAGAAAAAGGTTTGTTGTATGTATCGCAGGATCATACTGGGGGAAAAGTTCTTTGAGAAGAGATTCTTTCTGGGCATAGATACCGAATGATTCCAGCATGGGAGTAATCGGAACTTCGCTGTAGGGAATTTTCAGTTTCTTTATTATTTCCAGAGCCAGTTCCCTGCTGGAGGGATTTGACTCCTTCTCGGGAAGGATAAGACCATAGACATGGTCAGCACCCAATGCTTCAACGGCAAGAGTTGCAATGAGTGCGGAATCCACACCTCCGGAAACCCCGATCACAATTCCATCTTTCCTGAACTGATCCGTTACCGTTTCTTTCATAAAACCGGGTAATGCTTTTTTCAGATCATTGACAGTGCTCAGCATCTCTTTTTTAATGTCAAATTTATCATCAAAAACTCTTTTTTCCATAAGTCACCATTATGTTAATATATATCTTAATAGAAAATTTATTCGATACACTTTATTTAAACATTTGCTAATAAAAATTTTGGCCTAAAAAAGGTGAACAGTTATGAATGAGATTGGAAAAGATATAGTGCAATTTTTAAAATCGCGTGGCTTTCTCGACGGAAAGAAAGCAGTAAAAGAAAATGAATCATTGACAGAAACCGGTGTGATCGATTCCATTGGATTACTTCAGCTCGTTGATTACCTCGAGAGCAGTTATAAAATTGAAATTCCTATGGAAATAATAACCCCGGAAAATTTCGACACTCTGAATGGGATCAGTCAGTCAGTAATGAACCTGAAAAATAAATAATTTTTTTATTTTTTATAATTGCAATAAGAAATTCAGATTCCCGGAATTAACCGAAGCAAAAACTTACTGTCCTGGATCGTATACCGGGATCGCATCAGATGTTTTATTAATAATACCAGAACACGGTTTTTCCGTTTGTTTGTGGGATTCTGCTCCAATTTTGCGGTCAGTGATGTCAATAACCTGTATCACAAACTGAATAAGATTACCCTGACTATCTTTTACGGGCTCCCATGACTGAGACCCGTACCAGACTTCTCCTTCTTTTTTTATTCCTTTGAATTCGATGTTGTGACCGCCGGTCTGGGTTTTCAAGGCTTTCTTCAACATGAATTCCATTTTCAGTCTGTCATCCTCATGCACCCAGCAGATGAATTTGCCAATAAGCTCCTCCCGGTCATACCCGGTGATATTTATGCAATTCGCGCTGGCATAAACATTTTTTCCCATAGAATCACAGATTATGAGCATCCCCGGGGCGGTCTCTACGATTGTCCGGTACAGATGTTCGCTCTCCCTGAGTGCTTCTTCGGTACGCTTGCGCTCAGAAATATCTGTTATCATCGCAAATGATCCTGTAAATTCATTGTTGTGGAAGATTGGTGTCGCTGATACGAGTGTCCAGAGCCATGTCCCGTCTTTTTTCCGATAACGCCGCTCGTACCGGTCTTTTATCCCTTTACGACGACATGAAGACTGGCGTTCGTGATCCGAAATATCCTGCGGGTGAATGAAATCCAGGATGGACCGGCCATTCATTTCCTGATGGTTGTAACCCAGCATTTCTGCCATCCGTCCATTGAGCTGTTGTATCCGGAACTGGCTGTCGAGCACCCAAATACCTTCGTATGATGTTTCCACGATGCGGCGGTAATTTTCCTCGCTTTCCCGAAGATTATGCTCTTTTTTGTTCAGCTCATCGTAGTTTTGTCGCAACTCCTCTTCAATAGCAGCGATCTGTTCATAGGCAGCATGAAGTTCAACATTTTTAAAATTCAGTTGCACTTCAGAACGTTTGGTTTCGGTGATATCGCGACCAACGGACTGGTATTCAATAAGTATTCCGAGTTCATTAAAAATTGCCCGATCGGTCCACTGCTGCCACCGGATCTCGCCATCCGGCATTATGATACGATGGTCGAGTGTGGCAATCGGGTGTTCCTGTGTCAGCGAGGGGAAATGTCCCTTAAAAAGGCTCTGATCCTCCTTTGGGATATCGGGCCTGAATTTTTTTCCAATGATCTCCTCTCGTTTTTTATTGAAATACCGGCAGTACGCCTCATTCACAAAAACATGAGTACCATCCGGCAGGAACCGTGAGATAAATTCTGTCTGGTCTTCGACAACATTACGGTAATGAGTTTCACTTTCCTGCAAGGCCTTCTCTGCCTGCCTGCGGCGGACAGCAGCAGTGATCTTATGTTCCAGTTCCATAAACTGGGTAATTGGTTCCCCACCTTTCTGGAGGTAAAAATCAGCCCCGTTCTCAAATGCCTCAATCACCACCTCTTCCCGCCCTTTACCCGTGAAAATGATAAAGGGAAGCTCAGGAAATTCAGCACGGATCGCTTTTAAGAATGCAATTCCATCCACATCCGGCATCTGGTAATCAGAGACAATCGCATCATACGAAGTTGATTTTAACAGATGGAGTGCTTCGGTGGCCGATGTCATGGTGTCAACATGGAACTGGTCGGATTTTTCTAAAAAAATCTTTCCGATTTCGAGTAGCACTTCTTCGTCATCAACATAGAGTACGGATATCATGGTAATTTGTCCTGTATGACAATTCAATGGATGGGGTTATATGGAAAGATTAATATTCATTTACAACTATTCTATCTGAACGGATCTGGCTCAAATACTGCATGTCATCCTTTCCTGAGCTTCATATCCTGCATGAAAATTGATTAGATTGTCATTTATTTATCACGGGTATTCAGATTATCCGCTGCGATTAACATTCGCCGGCAAAATGAATGTTGCTTTTGTCCCTTAAGTTATTTCATGGATTCTCTCAGCTACATCCGGTATAACGGCTACTGGAATTGTGTATCGGACTTCTGGAACACTCTCTATTCGAAAATTCGTGATTATGGAGAATTCCTGCTCTATAGTTCACTTTTCCTTGGTCTGTCTGCCAGTGGCATGGCGTACACTTCATGTTTCATTCAGGGCATTTCCTGGACCAGCCATATTGCTATGGTTATGTTCATGGTTGTATTCTCGGTTTATAATTTAAATCGAAAAACTGATGAAGCAGAAGACGCGCTCAACCATGAACATCGTTTCCGGATCACAAAAAAGTTCGAACGCCAGTTTTTTATCGCTGCACTCGGTGCATACCTTATCGCACTTTCTATTGCCGCATTCCACAGTATCGTCGCATTATGTGTCGTTTCAATACCGCTCATCAGCGGAATATTCTACAGTGTTCCTGTATTACCAAAGTGGTGCGGATACAGGCGATTAAAAGAGATCCCGGTGATGAAAAACCTCGTAGTCTCCACATCATGGGCACTCGCGTTTTCGCTGGTACCGGTTTATCTGAGTGCTTCCACACCCGGTCCAGCTTCAATGATTGTATTCCTGTTTATATTCTGCTGGACGTTTGTTGCTTCTGTATTACCCGATATCAGGGACCGGAGCGGAGATTCTGCAACAGGCGTTGCGACCATTCCGGTCCTTGTGGGCGTTGAACGAAGCCGGATAATCCTTACCGTCATAAACATATCTGCAGGAGTCATTATACTCGTGATGGGAATTACTGTCATTCCGGTGCCGGCTATTGCCATCATGATCACTTCCCTTGTATATTCCCAGGTTTGCATCATTTCTATTGATCGGACATCAAAGAACGATCTTCTCTGTGATGTTTTTTCCGATGGGCAATTCCTGACTATTGGAGGATTGTGTTTTCTGATTTCATCGATACCATACCTGCACGGCTAAAACTACACTATTCGTACAGATTGGTACCTACCAAAGATATACAGATAAAGCGCACAAAATAAGTATGCTTTAAGGGGATTTACTTTCGTATGGACTCTCTCAAAATTTATGATCGGCATAAACAGCCTATCCATTCCATCTACAGTTCACGGCTAAAAATTCAGATTCTTCTTACATTACTCCAGAACAATGCATCCCTCAGCCGACTGCGTGAGGTTACCGGGAGCACATCCCAGGCATTAATTCCCAAGATCCGCAATCTTGAAAAACAGGGCCTGATTGAGGCAGTAAACTATGAGTACCGTCTAACCCCGCTTGGCAGGGTCGTGGCAATGAATGTTGAAGGATTTGTCCAGCTTATTGGTGGGATCAGCCAGCATCATACATTCTTTACAAACCATGATCTTTCTGATCTTCCGGTACCTTTTCTGTCCAGTATCGGTGCCCTGTATAATTCAGAACCGAAACAGGACACGACGACCGACATGTTTTATGTATATTCTCACTACCTCGAAATCCTGAAGGATGCCACGTATATCCATGGGATTTCTTCAGTAGCCAGTCCGGGTCTTGCGCAGTTCATTGCAGAAAAAGTAATCACCGGTATTCCGGTCGAACTCGTGGTAAATCACGAAGTCATCGAACTTTTATCAAAAGAGCCCTATGCATCGAACATGCAGGGCCTGGCAGGTTTTCCCAATTTTTCAATATGGGTAACGGGTGAGAAACTGCGTGTCGGGCTGACTGTCACCGATAAGTACCTGTCACTCGGCCTCTTTAAGAAAGGCACGAACCTCTACGACAGTTCCTCTGACCTCTTCAGCAGCGACCTGCATTCTGTGGAGTGGGGAGAGACCCTTTTCAAGTACTATAAGGATCGGTCAACCAGGCTTGATATCGCAGCGTTATTCGAAGGGAAATAAGTAAAATCCGTATTCGATGCATTTTTTCCTTTTTTAAAATTTCAAATTAACAATAAAATGTTCCCTTTGCAGGATAGTCATTAATTCGTATCCATGCCCGTGACCATACAGGTTAATTGCAATACATCATCGAATTGTTCAAAACAGATTGAACAGGGCATTTTGTGTAAAAATAAAAACTCTGATAAAAAGGTTCAGTCACATAAAAAAAATGCAATCTTACTTCACGAAAGTCCGAATGCGCCGACCGGGACTCGAACCCGGGTTTAGGCGTTGGCAACGCCTAGTGATAACCACTACACTATCGGCGCAGATGTGCTCTAAAGTGTGAGCATTCAAACAATTTAAGTATATCGAACTACTGGGATGTCGCGAAGATCATTCCATTGATTTTTCCCGCATCCCCTCATTTTAGTTCCCTTCGTATGCATGGAAGATGGCGGATCATTGCTTTCTTATCCGGGTTACTACCTGCACTTGAGGGAATGGGGGGAAAAATCACATCCATTCCAACATCTTAATGTAACGCAATCGCTCAAACTAATACCTGATGATCCCTCTCTTTGTGGATTGTTCCGGCAAACGCATCGTTATATTCGGGGGAGGAGAGGTCGCATCACGAAAAGCTGCGTATTTTTCCGGTGAAGCTGATGTTCTGGTGGTAAGTCGTTCATTCTCGCACAAGATAAGCATCCTTCCCGTCGAGCGCAGGATGATGGATACTTGTATGGTTTCTGATGAAGTGCTCTGCGAAATAACAGATGGAGCATTTCTGGTTATCGGGGCATTTTCCGACCGCGTCCAGAACAACCGGATTAAGGATATCTGCCTGATGAAGGGAATATTATTCAATAATGCAGATGGTGAAGCAGGCGATGTTGTTATACCCTCAGTAACCGGGGGGGATAACTACACGCTTGCGATCAGCACAAAAGGTAACAGTCCCGCCGTATCACGGTTTATCCGTGAATACCTTGAGACCCGACTGCCTTCACTTGATGAGATGGTGGCATTACAGCGAGATCTGCGAACGCAGCTGAAACAATCTGAGCCCTCTGTTTCGCGGCGCAATGTGATTCTCCGGGAAGTATTAAACGATTCCACCCTCTGGGAAACCCTCTCACGGGATCCCGCACGGGCACGCCAGTATGTAAAGGAGAAGTACCTGCATGAATGAACCAGCAGTAATCCCCATCGCAATAGCCGGCGTAAGTCATCACACGGCAAACGTTTCCGCCCTTGAAGAATTCCGGTTTCCGGATGAGCTGGATTTTCTCAAAACAGCCGGCCAGCGGTTTAAAGGCGTTCTTTTACTCCAGACCTGTAACCGTGTGGAACTGATTGTTGAAGGGGATGCGGATGTGCTCCGGGAATTCCTTATCGAACAAGGGAGACGGGATTTCTTTATACATGACGGGAAGGGAGCACTGTCCCATCTCTTCAGTCTCGCATCCGGTATCGATTCCATGATCGTCGGTGAAGACCAGATCCTTGGGCAATTGAAAAAAACCCTTTCCGATGCACAGGAAGCCGGAACTGCGAGCTCGTTCCTTGAATTCTGCATCAACAAGGCTGTGCATGTCGGGATTGAGGTGCGCAAAAGCACCCTGATCAACCGCGGTGCAGTCTCCGTAGGTTCTGCCGCGGTACGTCTTGCCGAATCCCAGATCGGGAGCCTGGAAGGTAAACATATCCTCGTCGTGGGAAGCGGTGAGATGGGACTGCTGGTTGCCCAGGCGCTTGCCGCAAAGCAACTGACAGCGATGTATGTCGCTAACCGGACGTATGGACGGGCAGTCATTCTTGCAAATAAAATCGGGGGCAAGGCAGTTCGCCTGTCGGAACTCTACCACTATATCACACTCTCGGACGTTGTCATTTCCTGCACATCTGCACCCCACCCGATCATCCATAAAAAAGACCTTGCTCTGGCAATGAAAAACCGGTGCTGGCCCGTGGAAGGACACCCGCGCCCGCTCATCCTTGTCGATATCGCCCAGCCCCGGGATGTTGAGGAGGGCGCAGGGATCATTGATGGTATCCGCTTGTTTTCCATTGACAACCTGCGCACGATAAACGAACAGACCATGAGCACCAGGAAAGCTGAAGCAGAGCGGGCCAGGGAGTTCGTTGATTCAGAACTCGAAATTTTCCTGCGCCACTTAAACCGGAAATCTGCTGATGATTTGCTTGCTGCACTGCATATGTGGGGTGATGCCGTGCGTATCCGCGAACGGGATCGGGCAATAGCCCGGTTGGGTTGCAGTGACCCGAGGATAGTAGAAATTGTTGATGACCTGACACGGGTCCTGGCAAAAAAACTCCTTACTGATGCAACCTTCTCCATTCGCGAGAGTGCGGAGGAAGGAGACCTTGCCGCTGCAAAGGCACTGGTCAGTGCGATCACTCAGGGGACAGGATCACTAACACCAAATAGACTTCCCGGTGTTGAGGGATCAATTCCCCATGGGTGTCTTCATGTTATAGCATGTAAAACAAGTGTCCCTGCTGTCTGGGTAAAAAGAAAATTTTCAGAATGGCAGGAACAGGTTACCGTCAGGAATCTTATTGTATGCTTTCTGTGCCATGCTGGTGAGGATTGGGAAATCAGGTTCGCGACCAGTCATCCGGATTACTTCAAGAATGTTTCCTTTTGAAAAGATAATCTCAACAAAGTCCTGCTGGATTATTTCCGGGACATGACCGGATACCAACTGATTTGTGGTTTCATGTTCCGGGATTATCCGGATATTTCCCGTTCCTGAAAATGCCCGGCTGTAACTTCCAAGTCCGGGGGAAGACAGGTTTGAAAATGTCATGGAACTATCTGAACGATCCGTTCGTTCAATAAGTTCAGTGATACCGGGAATATTTTTTGCAGGGTACCAGATGACGGTCTGGAGAATCTCGGTCGGTGCATGTACTCCGTCCGAGGGACGAGTAAAGCGCACGACATATCCATTCCTCCAGCCGAGAGCCCGTGCGAGCTCGCCAACTTCGGTAGAGTTCTTAACCCTGCTCTCGACAAGAGTAAAATTTTGTGGGACTTCTGACAGGGTCAGACCCAGGGGTTCGAGGAGCACAGGTGCAGGTGCCGGCGAAGCATGAACCGGTGTCCCACTATCCTTGGTGCAGCCTGAAACAAGAATAAGCGAAAAAACGAAAAATATAATGATAAGGTATCGCGGACCGTTCATTGTCTATAATCACCCTGACTGGTATAAAAATGAGTGATCGTAAAGGCAGTCCGGACCCCGTTATCTGCGCCGGGACGATTCACGGCATTTTTTGTTCTTCCTCTGAACCCCTGATGCAATAATAGGCTTTTTTGAGCCGCAGAACAGGAGTGACCGGACATGCCGGGCAGATACATCCCTTTTTATCAAATGTACAGGTCGGACTTTTTCCAGTTAAACAGAACAGCAGCTCATCTCCCGCCCGCATGCACTCATTATACGTAGGGCACGTGTCGCAGATGCACTTTGCCCGGTTCTCCAGAATGATGGTATTCATGTCGTCTGGCATTGTATCTTTCCTCACTGCTCCGGCTGCAGACGCAATCAGAGTTATCCTGGAAGCGTTTTTTCGGAACCGGATCAATAATTAGATTATCGCGGGCTCCTTGATAATTAAATCATGCCTGCACCATTGGTTGGACGAAAATTTGGCGTCACGGTCATCCCACCACTCGACCCTGAAATGAGAAAGGGAATCAAGGTACTCGGGCTGTCGGGTTCGAGCCGTCAGCAACCTGGAATGAGTAAATCCGAACGCCTTCTCATGCGTGCACTTGATAAATACAAAGAATTCGGTTGCACCACCACATTTCTCAGGTTAAAAGATCTCAACATTCACGATTGCGAGGGAAACTATTCCGAAAACCCTGCCTACTGTACCTACCCCTGCCAAAGCTCGCTGAAGTACGATGATGACCAGATGCAACTTGTTTATGATGCGGTACTTGCATGCGATATCCTGATCCTGGCAACCCCGATACGCTGGAACAATCACTCAGCGATAATTCAGAAATTTATTGAGCGGATGAATGCAATCGAGAACCAGTACTCGTGGTTTGGGAACCGTATGATCAACGATAAAGTTGCTGCCATGATTGTTGTAGGTCATGTTGACGGTGTTCAGCACGTAGCAGGAAATCTCATGAATTTTTTTTCGTGGCTCGGATTCCACACCCCTGAGGTTGCCATTGCGTCCTGGGTGGGTGAAAACGATGAAGATACCACCAAAGACTGGAGGCAGATCGAGAATAACCGGTACACACAGGAAGACCTCAGCAACCTGATCACGAGCGCGCTCAGGCTTGCATATGCGCTCAAGCATCATACTGCAGAAGAGACCGGCGGCAGTAGATAATATAACCATAAATACGATGGGTTCAAGAAAATGTAAACAACCGGATAACAGGAGATGGTAGTACTAGTATGTTTCCCCAGCGACGGATGAGGCGATCCCGGTCAAAAAATATCCAGCCGCTTTTATGCGAAATCACCCTGTCAAAAAATGATCTTATTGCTCCACTTTTTATCGATGAAACGATCACTGCCCCCATTCCCATAGAATCAATGCCGGGCCAGTTCCGTTATCCAATCAGTGGAATTGCAGATGTTGCTGCGGATCTGTGGACACGGGGAATACGGGCTATCCTGCTTTTTGGTATCCCGGAAAATAAAGATACAAAAGCTCTTTCCGCATATGATCCGGAAGGGGTTGTTCAGCAGGCAGTCCGAAACATCAAAGCAAAAGTCAATGAGATGGTTGTAATCACCGACGTCTGTGCCTGTGAGTATACCGACCACGGTCATTGTGGGATTGTCGGGGAGACACGCTGCGGCCCTGACCTCCTCAATGATCCATCACTTGAACTCATGAATAAAATCGCCATCAGTCACGCAAAGAACGGGGCTGATATTGTTGCACCCTCATGCATGCTGGATGGCATGGTGGGCTCTATCCGTTCCGCCCTTGACGAAGCCGGTTTTGATGATGTTCTTATCATGTCCTATTCCACGAAGTTTTCTTCAGCCCTGTACGGGCCTTTTCGCGACGCAGCGGATTCCGGGTTTGCATTCGGCGACCGGACAACATACCAGATCAATTGCGGAAATTCCCGTGAGGCAATCCTCGAGTCTCAGATGGATGCCGATGAAGGAGCAGATATTCTTATGGTAAAACCGGCAGGATTCTATCTCGATATCCTGTCAGAGATAGCAACCCTGGGTCTGCCAGTAGCCGCATACCAGGTAAGCGGAGAATATTCTATGATCAAATGTGCAGCGGAACGCGGGTGGATCAGGGAAAAAGAGACCGTGCTCGAGAGCCTTGTCTCGATAAAGCGTGCCGGGGCAGAACTAATCATCACCTATTTCGCAGAAGATGTCGCGAGGTGGCTCGATGAAAAGCAGTGACTTGTTCGCAACTGCAAAAACTCTGATGCCCGGCGGTGTCAGCAGTCCGGTGCGGGCGATCAAACCCTACCCCTTTTACACAAAAGAAGCGAGCGGTTCGCATCTTACGACCGTTGATGGTTCCGTATTTATTGACTGCTGTATGGCATACGGCCCTCTTATCCTTGGTCATGCTCACCCGCAGATCATGAAAGCAATCGAAGTGCAGCTGGAAAAAGGCTGGCTGTATGGTACACCTTCACCGCTTGAACCCACGTTTGCAAAAATAATCACTGACGATCATAAGGGATTGGATATGGTGCGGTTCGTATCAAGTGGCTCAGAGGCAACGATGGCCGCTATCCGTCTCGCACGAGGGTTTACCGGTAAAAAAGACATCGTAAAAATAGAGGGAGGTTTCCATGGGGCCCACGATGCAGTGCTGGTGAAAGCCGGATCCGGTGCAACCACGATGGGTGTGCCGGATTCTGCCGGGGTGCTTGCTGACATTGTTGCCCATACACGGCAGGTACCCTACAATGATCCCGAAGCACTGGAATCACTTTTGACAGTAAACGCTGATATTGCCGCGCTCATTATCGAGCCGGTACAGGGTAATGTCGGTCCAATTCTGCCTGAAGATACCTACCTGCAGGATATCCGGGAGATTACCCGGGCACACGATGTGCTCCTGATTTTTGATGAGGTAATTACCGGTTACCGGCTCGGCATTGGCGGGGCACAGGAACTCTACAGGGTGCAGCCGGATATCACTACTCTGGGAAAAATTATTGGCGGTGGACTTCCCATCGGTGCCTTCGGGGGACGTCGTGAAATTATGGAACTGGTTGCACCACAAGGTCCTGTCTACCAGGCTGGAACCTTCTCAGGCAATCCACTTTCACTCACAGCAGGTATCGCGACTCTGCAATGGCTGCATGATAATACCTCCATCTATAACGACATTGATATGATGACCCGTGCTCTTGAAGAGTCCCTGGATAGCGTGGAGAGCGGCTCTTTTGTCCGGCTCGGGTCTATGTTCAAATGGTTCTTCCGCGATGAGCCACCGAAAAATTACCGGGAAGTCAAAGAGTGCGACACTGAAGCATTCGGCCGGTTCTGGAAACGGATGCTGGAAAAGGGCATCTTTCTCCCCCCGTCTCAGTTTGAAACAAACTTTCTTTCTTCCACGCATAGCAATCACGATCTGACCACCATTGCACAGGCGTATAAAAAATGTCTATAAGAATTGGAACACGGGGTAGCAAACTGGCGCTCGCACAAACACAAACAGTGTGCAAAAAGTTATCCACGGTGGGCATCGATGCCGAACAGGTAATTATGAACACCCAGGGCGACACCAAAACCGGGGTTCCACTTCACGAAATCGGGGGGCAGGGCGTCTTTGTCCGGGCTCTTGATGATGCAATCCTGACCGGAGATATCGATTGTGCCGTACACAGTATGAAAGACATTCCCGCGTTCAGACCGACCGGGCTGGTTACAGCAGCCGTGCTTAAACGCGATTCAGCAGCCGATTATCTTGCCTTTAACGGATCTTTAGAAGCAGTCGAAGTAATCGGAACATCCAGTACACGCCGGCGTGCCCAGCTGCTTCGTCATTACCCCGAAATTATCATCAGAGATCTCCGTGGTAATGTCGATACCCGTATCAGGAAGATGACTTCTGGAGAATATGATGCTATCATGCTTGCAGAAGCAGGACTGACAAGACTTGGAATTTCAATTCCGGGAATGCGATTTCCAGAAGATACATTTGTTCCGGCCCCCAATCAGGGGACTATCGCCGTCGTCTGTCGGGCAAATCCTTCTTTGATGGAGGAACTCTCTGTCCTTGACCACCCGCAGACCCGGACCGATGTGGCTATTGAACGGGGAGTGATGGAACAGCTTGGTGGGGGGTGTTTTACTCCCCTGGGCATCTACTGCCACGAAGGGTACCTGATCGCTGAAGTGCTTTCACTGGATGGGAAACGAACCGAACGGATTGAAAAGGATATTCAGAATATTGTCCAGGCGCGTGAACTGGGAAAACAACTTCAAAAAAGGGCACAGGACCTGATTGATGATGCATACATGAAACTGGGAATAAAAAATGAACGGTAAAGTATATCTTGTCGGATCCGGCCCTGGCGGAGAGGGACTTCTGACGCAACGGGCAAGAATCGTGATAGATGCTGCTGACGTTGTATTATTTGACCAGCTGCCAGGAGAGGAAATTCTTGCGTCATTACCTGTTAATGCCGAGAAGATTGACTGCGGGAAGTATGGGGGGAAACACACCCTGGAACAGGACGAGATTGAAGCCCTGATCATTGACCGTGCAAAGAAGGGAATGACAGTGGTCCGGCTCAAAGGGGGCGATCCTTTCCTGTTCGGAAGGGGTGGAGAAGAACTTGAAACGGTCCGCAGTGCGGGAATACCGGTTGAAATGGTACCTGGGGTGAGTAGTGCGCTTGCCGTACCTGCATCTGTCGGAATACCACTTACACACAGGAAATATGCCTCACAGGTTACTATACTCACCGGCAATGAAGACCCGACTAAAGCAGAACCGGCACTTGACTGGAAACTGCTTGCAATGAGCCGGGGCACAATAGTTATCCTGATGGGTGTGGCAAACCTTGGCAAGATTGCAGATGTGCTCATCAGGAACGGCAAGGCTGACAGTACTCTGGTTGCAGTTATTGAGCGGGGCCTGCGTGAAGACCGACGAGTAACAACCGGATCTCTCGCAACCATTGCTGAAGATGCAAGAAAAAAGGGTGTTAAGCCCCCGGCTGTAATCGTAATCGGAGATGTAGTAAAATTATACAACCCGGATAATCCGGACCTGGTACCTGCTGAAGGTGGATGAATATGATAGAACTTGTTGAAAAATTCGAAAAAATTGTCTATGCGGCGCTCATGGCCCTGCTCATGCTCGTGCTTGTCGGATCATTGTTTGACCTCTTATGGCTCCTGTATAATGCATTGTTGTTCGAAAGTCCCGCGTTACTGGAAACACACGAACTCATTGCCGTGCTCGGTGCCTTCCTGCTGGTTCTCATCGGTGTCGAACTTCTGGATACTATTAAGGCATACTTCAAGGAGAATACCATCCACGTGGAAATCGTTGTCCTCCTTGCTATCATCGCCGTTGCACGGAAAGTAATTCTGTTGGATCCCTCAGGAATGAGCGCCAATGAATTTGGTTTTGAGTTGATAGGAATCGGCATAATTGTTATCGGTCTTGCCGGGGGATATTACCTTATTAAAAAAGCAGGAGTTACGGTCGGGTGAAGAAATACTGATAAGAACTGACAGTTGATCAGGATCTAATAAATTTTTTATAAAATTGCATTGCCATGAACTGATGCCGGATTCGTTTTCTTTTTTTTAATTCCTGTCACGGGTTTTTGAGGTCCCCCAGGCGTTTCCGGATACCCTGTGCCGCTAAAAATCCGGTTGAAAATGCTGCCTGCAGATTGTATCCACCGGTGTCACCATCAATATCCAGTACTTCACCGGCAAAAAAGAGATTGGGTATGATCCTTGATTCCATTGTTTTCAGATTCATTCCATCCAGCGCAACACCTCCCCTTGTGACCATCGCAACTGAATTATCACCAGGTTCTGAAACGGTCAATGGGAACTCTGCGCAGTTCAGTATCAGTTTTGATCGTTGAGCAGCAGAGAAATGGGAGCATTTGAGATCAGGGGGGATTCCGGACAAGGCAAGCAGTTTCCTGTTGAGTCGTTCCGGGATCGGGTATGCCGCAAGGAGTGTACTCAACTGCCATGTCCTGTTTTCTTCGGCTCGTCTTATGAGATCTGCTGCGAAATCTTCACGTTTCAGATGTCCGACAAACGAGAGTCTGATTTCATCACCGGCAGAAATATTCCGCGAAGTATCGAGGATCCCCGGACCGGATAATCCAAGGTGTGTAAACAACACATCTCCGTGAGTATCAGTAATCTTTTTTCCAGCCCGCCAGACCGAAAAGTGCATGTATTCAAAAGAGATCCCGGAAAGCGCCGCAAAAGGAAAATTCTGAATACGTAGCGGAGTGAGAGCGGGTGCGGTTTTTGTTACCGGCTGACCCAGTGATTCAGAAAACCGGTAACCATCACCCGTGGATCCGGTCTTTGGGTACGATGTGCCACCAGTAGTGATGACCAGCACCATGGCATGATACGTGGCAACCGGTGTATTAATTTCAAATCCATGTGGTGAGCGGATGACTTCAGTCACTGGCTCACCGCTCTGCAGGATTACACCCCTCTGCCTGCATTCATTTTCAAGAACAGCCAGAACATCGGCTGATTGCCGCGTTTGTGGAAATACCTTACCATTATCCTCTGTTATCATGGAAAGCCCGCGTTCATAAAAAAAGTCGATCAGATCATGGTTGGTAAATCCAAATAAGGCCGGTTTTACCTGTTTTCCGTGATCGCCATAATGAGAAAGGAAATCACGAATCTCACCGCCATGAGTAATATTACATTGTCCGGATCCGGAGAGGAGAAGTTTGGTACCTGGGTTTTTATTTTTCTCCAGCAGGAGAATAGAATTCGAAGGCTGGGCAGCCTGTATCGCACAGAACAGTCCGGCCGGGCCTGCCCCAATCACCACAACATCGTACTGTTCCATAGGATCTCTTCCAAAGGTATATGGGGTCACATTTGTTTAGATATTTCGTCACTGCATTCCGAACAGGATGAAAGATTATTTATAATAACGCCTGAATAAAAAAATACAGATGCGAGAGACCATTACCATACTCTGACTGAATTGCTGCCCCTCGGTGCGTTCCGTCTTGGTCCTGGCCCGGATTATTCTGTTCTCTTTGCAAACCAGATGCTTGCCCGTATGCTTGGATATGATTCAGCAGATGCCATTATAGGAATTTCAGCACGGAATATCATAACCAACCCGTTTCATTGGCAGCAGATCGAACAGGATTTAGAAACCGATAAAACTGTCTCCGGACGCGAACTTCAGCTAAGGCAAAAAGAAGGGTCAGAAATTTTAGTGGCACTTAATGCAAGAAGCTGTACCGGTTCTGGCCTTCAGATCGCAGGGATTGAGGCTATAGCAGAAGATATTACGGAGCAAAAGGTGCTCGAAATTGAGATGCAGTATTATAATGCAGAGCTGAAACGTTATGCCTCATCGCTCACGCAGGTGAATAAAAAACTGAACATGATGAACCAGATCACCCGTCATGATATCCTCAACACGATTACCGGATTATTCGGATATGTGGATATGGCAAAAGCAACTGACTCTCCTGAAGAAAAAGAGAAACTGCTCAATGGTATCTGGAACCTTATCCGGATTATGCAGCGCCAAATCGCGTTTACCAAGGAATATCAGGAGGTAGGTGTGAATCTGCCGCAATGGCAGAATGTGAAAAAATTAATCGAAATAGTAACAGTATCCCTTTCCCTGCCCCCAGGAACATTTGTGATCGATATCGAAAATCTCATTATTTATGCAGACCTTCTGCTCGAGAAAGTATTCTATAATCTTGTCGAGAACGCACTTCGGCATGGCAAAGGGGTGACCCGCATTACATTCTCTTCAGTTCCCAAGGGAGATAACATTCTGATCGTGTGTGAAGACAATGGTAAAGGGATTCCGGAAAAATACAAAGAAGCGATCTTTAACCGCCTGCACTACAAGCATACGGGTTTCGGGCTGTTTCTCTCACGGGAGATTCTGGATATCACCGGTCTCACCATTCACGAAACCGGTACGCCAGGTAAAGGTGCACGATTTGAGATCACAGTGCCGCCAGGATATTTCCGTTTCAAGGATCAGGTGGCATAACCATCGTGTAACTAGTCATTTGATGTGAAGTGTCATTTTAATTTTAAATGGGCGGGGTGCATTTTTCAATTAAAAATAAAAAGAGATTCAGAATAATTATGCATGACGGCCTTTGGCCTTTTTTCGCAATGCTTCAGTATAATATCGGCGCAATTCCGCGGTTTCTTCCGGTGAGAAATCCGGTTTCTTTGTTGTATGGAGGTGTTTTTCCATCTGTTTTACGATATGTTCTGCTTCAAGGTAATGCTCAACTTCCAGATAAGCGGGCACTTTGTTTACCTCATGGGCATGCCCGCAGACCGGACAGAGCTTCCATTTCTGGAAACGATCTACGTACGTAAAAGTCCTGCATGACGGGCACCTGATAATGAGGTACATGACAAAGATGTGATGCGTGTTATCCTGATAAAAATATATCGGCTGATTATTAATACTGCCAAGCCCGTCCAATGAATAATGAGGGCGTTGGATTGCCAAACAGGAAAAACAGGAGAACAGGATTTCATCGCGACAACAATTACCCATCAGAAACAGGGAATTTTCATTTCTGGTTTTAAAATTGGCTCGTCGCTGGAATAAAAAAACAATATGTATTGTGAAAAAATACTGCCTGGACATGATCCCTCATGAAAGGGGTTTTTTTAAAAAAATACAATCCTTAAAAAAAAGAATGAACCTTATGATTACTTCCTGACGGGACGAGAAACGAAATCCCTTTATCATCGGATCTTCTCATAGAGATGTTATTATGGAACAGATTCAGGTTATGGGTGTGAGAGGGCTTCCCCTCATCCATGCGGGTGACAACTTGGCAGCGATGATATGTGAGGATATACCGGTTCAGGATGGGGATATCCTCTGCATAGCCTCAACTATTTACTCAAAAGCAAAAGGCTACACAAAAACTCTCTCATCTATCACACCATCGGAACGAGCGCAGCGGCTTGCAACCCTGAATGGTGAAGACCCCCGCTTTGTCCAGGCAGTCCTTGATGCATCATCAGATATAATTATGGAACACCCATTCATCCTCTCTGAACTCCCTTTTGGCCACATTGGAGTACGGGCTGGCGTTGACCAGAGCAATATTGAAGACGGGATGGTAATCTTCCTGCCCCCGGACCCGATGAGCGCTGCACAGGAACTTCGTGATGACATCAGAACACTGGTCAATAAAAATATCGGGGTTATCATCACAGATACCTGTGGCAGATCATTCCGGCGCGGACAGACAGGCAACGCTATCGGGTGGAGCGGTTTTTATGCAATACGGGACTTCCGTGGCGATACCGATCTGTTCGGGCATGTACTCAAAATAACCGAAGAAGCTGTGGTAGATGAGATAGCGGGATTCGCAAATTTTGTCATGGGCGAGAGCAACAACGGTGTCCCGGCAGTTATCTTCCGCAACTGCCCGACATGGACCGGGCATGACAATCTCTATTTCCAAAATGATGAGGATATAACAAAGCGTGTACTGAAAAAAGAGTGGTGCCATGATAGTATGGCAGAAAAATAAGATTACTCAAAAAAATTGAATTTACGCATTTACTCCGTAGACAACATTCAGGATAAGGATGATAATACCAATCGCTGCGGCGACTGCCATCACCGTGATGGGACTGATATGAACAGCCCGCCGGTCTTCGCTCTCATAATAGTTGACGAGACCGGCAGATGAAAGTAATCTGCCACCTTGTTTCTTTGCCATGCAAATATATTTCATTTTTCAATATATAAAAGAGAGACACGATATATGAAAGACACCCCGTTCATAGTCTCGGGACAGGCATTCATCGAAGAGGAACTTGCACTACTGCCAGTTGACATATATATTGAAGGCGGCATCATCACAGCCATAGAAGAATCTGCCAGGGTACCACCAGTATGGATCTGTCCTGCATTTTTTAATGCACATACCCATCTTGGGGATACCATTGCGATGGATTGCAGTATAAAAGGAGATCTGGCGGATCTGGTAACTCCACCAAACGGGCTGAAACATCGCCTGCTCGCTGCTGCCTCCCACCAGGATCTGGTCAGGGGGATGCGTTCGAGTATTCAGGGAATGATAGCCGGGGGTACAGCAGGTTGTGCAGATTTCCGTGAAGGAGGAGCTGCCGGAGTATCAGCGCTCAGAGAAGCAGCCAGGGGATTGTCATTCCAGCCTTACATTTTCGGACGTGAGGGGGGAGAGGAGATTGCCGATGGACTGGGGATCAGCAGCACCCGGGATGGTATGGGCATTGATGCGATAGTTGCCGGTGCACGCCACCTGGGGAAAAAAATTGCTTTGCATGCCGGTGAAAGGGATCATTTGGATGTTGATGATGCAATTGCTCTTGACCCGGATCTTCTTATTCACTGCACCCACGCAACAAAAAAACAGCTTCGTGAATGTGCGGACAGGCAGATTCCGATTGCTGTCTGTCCCAGATCCAACTGGACGCTTGGTGTTGCATCATCAGCGCAACATCCTCCTCTGAAATATATGCAGGATCTGGGATGCAGGATAGTTCTCGGTACCGATAATGTAATGTTCGTATCCCCGGATATGTTTTCCGAAATGGCATTTACGTCCATAGTATACGAAATGGATTCAACATTCCTGCTTCGTGCAGCTGTTCAGGGCTCTGAGTTAATCGGGAGACCATATTTTATCCGCAAAGGTGTGCGGGCAAATTTGTTCACGATAGATGCCACACAATCAGCTCTTTTTTTCAGCCGCGATCCGGTTACATCCCTGATAAAAAGGGCTTCTTGCCGCCAAATAGGCAATAACGTTTTTAATTTGTAAATCTAATAAAAGAGGCATGTTTGTTTTGGGGGATGCCAGTGTTTAGCAATATACTTGTCGCACTCGATGGATCGGAGGTAAGCCAGCGCGCACTGGTCCGGGCCGCTGATGAGGCAAAACTATGGAATGCAAAGCTCCATGCCATCTACGTTGTGGAGACTGGCCTCTTCTCTTCCCTTCCCTTGGATAATACTGTTGAAATAATGTACCGGGTTCTTGAAAAAGAGGGAGAAGCGGTACTGGAGAAGGCAAAAAAGTACTGTGCCGATAAGGGTGTCGCCCTGATTTCCCATATGAAACAGGGGCATGCGGGAAGCGAGATTATTACTCTTGCCGAGGTAGAAAAATCGGACCTCATCATCGTTGGTTCTCATGGCAAGAGCAATACTGATCGTCTTCTTATTGGCAGTGTCAGCACATTTGTTGTATCCCACAGTAAAGCAACGACCATGGTGGTGAGATCATAACAGACATGATTGTCAGAGATTACATGACATCTGACGTAGTTCACGTCGACATCCCGGGAAACCGTGATGATGTCTTGAAAATACTCAAAAGGACTGGTATCTCCGGTGTCCCAGTGATAAAGAATAAAAAGATCGTTGGCATTATCACGCGAAAGGATTTGTTGAGAAAACCCGAAGAGATCCAGCTCGGGCTTCTCATGACACCAAAACCCTTGACAATTTCTCCGGATTCCGATATCCGGGAGGCAGCCCGCATTCTCGTGACCCGACATATCCGCAGGCTTCCGGTTGTAGAGGACGGTCAACTTATCGGTCTTCTCTCTGTTGCTGATCTTATCCATGCGCTCGCCAAATTAAAGGTGAAAGATGAGATCAAAGACACCTATACCAGCCTGACTTTTGCGCTCTGGGAAGAAACACCTCTTCCGGTTGTCGGACGAGTTATGGAAATATCCGGTGTTGATGCGATACCCATCCTTGATGCCGAAAACCGGTTACAGGGCATTATTTCCGAGCGGGATCTCATCAGGAGTTCAAGTATTGAAGATAGTGTTGGTATCAGCGATTTCTCCAATGGAACAGATGACGATGAATGGACATGGGAAAGTATCCGGGATAACCATACGATCAGCTTCGGTATCTCAAAAGTGCAGCTCCCGAACCGACCGGTAAAACTTGCCATGATAAAGAATGTCGTTGCTGTTCCACTCAATGCTGAAGTGAGCGAGTGCGCACTCAAGATGCGCCGTGCACGGGTTGACCAGATTCCCGTCGTGAACGGGGATAAACACCTTGTTGCAATGCTCTATGACCGGATGCTTATCCGGGCTTTGTGCAGGGATCCGGCAGAATAAAAACCTTTAAATTTCTCCATATCATTTAATAGCACAAAGCGCTTTTAAAAAATGGATTTTAGCGTTTATTTGTTTTTGAGGTGTCAATATGCCTGAACAGTACCAGGAGTCCATGAAGGGGACTACCACCCTTGGTCTCGTTTTTTCCAGCGGCGTGATTCTCGCCACTGAAAAAAGGGCGACCATGGGCTATATGATCGCAAGCAAGAAGGCCAAAAAGGTATACCAGGTTGCAGACCGGATCGGTATGACCACTGCGGGAGGAGTTGGCGATGCCCAGCAGCTCGCACGTATTCTGACGGTTGAGTGTAATCTCTACCAGATTCGCAGGTCACGTCCAATTACGGTTGGGGCCACGTCGACACTGCTCTCGAATTACCTGAACCAGAACCGGTACTTCCCGTACTATGTCCAGCTCCTTGTTGGCGGGATCGATGAAACTGGTCCGAGCGTATACTCGGTCGATGCAATGGGTGGTGCAACCAGGGAAGACGATATCGTTGCCACCGGCTCGGGTTCCCCCATGGCATATGGTGTACTTGAGGACCGGTTCGTCCCCAAAATGACGGAAGATGAAGCGATCGACCTCGCAATCCGGGCACTGAAATCTGCAATGAAACGCGATGCCGGATCCGGTGAAGGCATCCATGTCGTTGTTATCACAAAAGACAAGTATGAGGAGTTAAGTGAAGAACATCTCAAAAAGTATCTTGCCAAAACTCCTGCATGATCTTTTTTTTAGGACGACTTTTTTATGCTGATTGAAGAACGGCTCAAAGAGCTCAAAGACAAGATTAATGAAAAAGTGCCTCATGGCATTGTCGTAACGCAGGTTGAATTCGAAGGACCCGAGCTTGTCCTCTATACTGATGACCCGAAACGGTTTGCGGACGAAGCCGACTTGATAAAGATTCTCGCCCGTGACCTGCGGAAGCGAATTGTGGTCAGACCTACCATACTGGAAGACCCTGAGAAAGCATACAATGAGATCAAATCGGTAGTTCCGGAAACAGCAGGTATCACCGATATCTTTTTTGATGCAGATACCGGTGAAGTGCTGATTGAGGCGGAAAAACCTGGCGTTGTTATTGGAAAGAATGGAACTACGCTCCGGGAGATAACCAAACATATCGGCTGGACACCCAAAGTTGTACGGACACCGCCGATTGAAAGTTCGACCGTAAAACAGGTTCGCCAGTACCTACGTTCAGTGAACGAAGAGCGTAAATCTTTCCTTCGAACTATCGGTCGACGCATTCACCGTGACATCCCGGGAAAAGATGATACCAGCAAGGATACAGTAAAAAAGGACCAGTGGGCCCGGGTCACGATGCTCGGGTGCTGCCGTGAAGTCGGGCGTGCTGCATTTTTACTTACGACTCCCAACAGCCGTGTACTGATCGACTGCGGAGAAAAACCAGACAACTCGAACGGTACTCCTTACCTCTATGTTCCGGAGATTCATCCTCTTGCCCAGCTCGATGCCGTGGTACTGACGCACGCTCACCTCGACCATTGTGCACTTATTCCTCTCCTGTACAAATACGGTTATGAAGGGCCCGTTTATTCGACACCACCTACCCGCGACCTTTCGGCAATGCTCCAGCTCGATTATCTCGATGTGATCCATAAGGAAGATCGTAAAGTCCCGTACTCTTCCAATGAGGTCAAGACCTATATCCGGCATTCCATTACCCTCAACTATGGCAGCGTAACCGATATTGCGCCCGATATCAAACTTACATTCCACAATGCCGGCCATATCCTGGGTTCGGCGATCGCTCACTTTCATATCGGGGATGGCATGTACAATATTGCATTTACCGGTGATTTCAACTACAGTAAAAGTCGCCTTTTCAACCCGGCAATCAACCAGTTCCCCCGGCTTGAAGCACTCTTTATGGAAAGTACATACGGCGGATCCAATGATTTCCAGCCGGCCCGTTCCGATGCTGAGGCAAAACTCTATGAAACTATCAATACTGTGCTCACCCGGGGTGGAAAAGTAATTATCCCGGCATTCTCAGTAGGACGTTCTCAGGAAGTGATGCTGGCTCTTGAAGAAGGGATGCGGCTTGATAAAATCCCCAAAGGGAAGATCTATCTCGATGGGATGATCCGCGAAGCAACTGCCATCCATACCACGTATCCTGAATACCTGAACAATGAACTCCGGAACCTGATATTCCGGGAAGGGATGAACCCATTCCTGGCCGAGTGTTTCCAGCAGGTTGACAGTCAGGAACTGCGGGAAAAAGTGATGGGTGGGGATCCCTGTGTTATAATCTCGACAAGCGGTATGCTGAATGGCGGACCAGTCATGGAATATCTCCTGAACCTTGCACAGGATGAAAAGAATGCCCTTGTCTTTGTAGGATACCAGGCAGATGGCACTTACGGGCGACGTATCCAGAAAGGATGGCGTGAGGTACCTATGGGGCGCAAAGGAACTATCACCATCAACCTTGAGATCGTTACTATCGATGGCTTTTCCGGTCACTCAGACCGGAGGCAACTGATGAACTACATTGGTCAGATCCAGCCGCGTCCAGAGAAGATTTTCTGCATTCACGGTGATGAAAATAATACCATCGATCTCGCAAGTTCAATTTACAAACGGTATCACATCGAAACGCATTCCCCGATGAACCTTGAAACATACCGCATGGTCTGACGTATCTGATGAGGACACCCATCTCCCTTTTTTTTGGCATTTTTGCCGTAATGGCTCTTTCAAATGCCATAGTTCCTGTGCTCCCCTCATATGAAGGGACGTCAACAATTCAGGCTGCCATCTACTCTGCTTATTTCCTGGGGGCATTTGCAAGCACACTTCCCGCCGGTATCCTGTCAGACCGGTACGGTCGTGTTCCTGTGATCCGTGCCGGCCTTGCAATTACCGTTGCCAGCGGACTTCTGTTATCGGTTCTGGTTTTACCCATTCCGGTTATTGTCGTTCGCATCTTGGAAGGGGTGGGAGCAGGGTTCTTTGTAGTCGCTGCGATGTCCTATATCAATTCACTTCCGAATCACGAACGGATGAGCGGATATCTCATGGCATCGCTCAATGCCGGGCTTGTGTGCGGCCTGGTTTTTGCCGGGTGGCTGGCAACACAAATTCCAAATCCTGCATCCGGCATATTTGCGTTTTCCGTTCTTGTCATCATTCCTGCTATTGCCAGTTTTTTTATGAATGATACAGATTCTGTTGCTCAAAAAGGAGATCTTAAATCAGTTCTGTTTCTCGTGTCAGAATTCCGATGGTTATGGTACTCATCAGTAATACTTATTGGTATCACCGGCGTCGTAACCTCGCTTTATCCGAAATTTTCCGGCTATTCACCGGATAGTATCGGGAACTGGATTTCCATTATGAGTATTGCAACCATTGCAGGTGTCCTGGTCGCATCCCGCCACTCTCTCCCTCCTGTTCCGGCTATCCGCTGGTCTGCATTATTGATGGTAATCGGCGTACTGGTTTCATATTGTTCACCATTGGGCTTTGTGATTCTAGGGACATGTGCAGGTATCGTTATGATAGCCCAGATGACGTTCCTCGCACAAGTCAGGGATCACCAGGGAGGAGCTATGGGACTATTCACAACAACTTCCTATCTGGGTATGACTGTACTTCCATTCATCACCGGTATTATTGCAGACACATCCGGGTTTTTTTATGCATTTTGTGCATCTGCTCTCTTTGCAATCACCGTTTTTTTAACTATCGGTCAGTGCAATTGCCAGCTGCACAGGACTCTGTAGAAAACATGCGAAAAAAACAATACATTCATCTGCGATTAAGGAAAATTTCGTCATGTGATTATGACATCAAAGGCATTATTTCTGATTTTTCTCCTCATCCTCCTGTTTATACCGGTAGGTACAGGCAGAAGACGCTCTCGACTGGTATACAAGAGGGCAGAACGCTGCAATGGTGGGGAATTATGCTGATGCCCTGAACTATTACAATAATGCACTCGCTCTTGACAAGAATTATGCTCCTGCACTGTCGGGAAAAGCGGTTGCACTGAATAACCTGGGAAGATATGATGAAGCCATCAATTCAGCAGATGCAGCAATCGCCATTCGATCATCAGACCAGACTGCCCTGAATGCCCGGGCATATGGTCTGCTTAAATCTGGGCGATATGAGGATACAATAACAGCGTATGATGCGCTCTTTTTTGCCGGGTACTCCCGTTCAGATGCCTACTGCAACCAGGGATATGCCTATCTGATGCTGAATAAATCCAACAATGCAGTAATATCCTATGAGAAGTGTTTAGCGATTGACCCGGTAAATCTTGACGGATGGAATCAGAAAGGACTCGCACTTATGAATCTCGGCAGACCCCAGGACGCACTCAATGCATATGACCAGGCGACCAGGATCTCAGTGAAGAATGCAGAAGTCTGGAACAACAAGGGATTGGTTTATGCTGCCCTCGGGCAGTATCAGGATGCACTCCAGAGCTTCAACAAAGCGCTGGGAATAAAACCGGATTTTGCAGATGCTCTGCAGAACAAGGAGAATATGATGGGAAAACTACAGATGGTCACAATTACGGGGTCAATAACACCAACCGGAACAGCCGGTCATATCGGAACCATGTACACGACTGTAACTCCATCTCTCACGCCAGCTGAGGTTATACCACAGATAACAGTTTCCGGAATACCGCAAAAAACAACCGTCCCCGTTGTAAAAAAGACGACCTATTCCCCGGTTTCACCCCTCACAGCATTCGCAGCAGTATGTGTAGCAGGTGCGATTATGATCTCCGCAAACCGCTTCAGAAAATAAACAACATATTATTTTTTTGCTCTGGAAAATTGTTGTAGTTAAACTATGTATCTTTTTTTCCGTATGCAGTCATTATTCCCGAGTATACTTCAGAGACCTTCTCCAGGTCATCAATCCTGACCCGTTCATCCACTGCGTGCAGTGATGGAATCTCCCCGGGCCCGTATTCGATAACATTAAACCCGTGAAGACGGAGATGACGGGCATCACTTGCTGCCCACTGGACAATCGGGAATACTGGTCCGCCACGCACCCGCTCTACTTCGTTACAGGTAACCGTTACCAGCCGGCAGGAGGGATCTGTCATGGAAGGTTCATGAGTCGTGCGGGAGATAATTTTCCCATGCGGGGCATGCAGGGAGATTTCCGATACAAGATCCGGTATTGAACAACCCCACGGTACCCGTATTTCAAGGTCAAGATCGCAACGTTGTGCGACTACGTTCGACTTCTCTCCACCACGAATAACTCCCGGGTTATACATCAGTTTTCTGAGCACCTCGCTCACGTTATGGACATGGAATTCAGATTCAAGGACATCTGATGACTGGTCGATAATCTCTTTGATTCGGGTATCAACGGGATACTCCCTGTCATACAGTCCTTTCACAAATTCGAGAAGGGATACTGCTTCCATGACCGCGCTTATTCCTACCGCGGGATACAGTGATCCATGAGCGGGAGTTCCGGAAAATTTCATTCCCAGCCGGCAGAGCCCTTTTTGACCAATACACGGATTACGAACAGGCGAAGGTTCCGCTATCAGGCAGTCAGAGAGAGTAATCAGTTTTTTTGAAAGAAGGTAGCGTATCCCATTTTCACCGCCGGTTTCTTCATCACACACAAAAGCACATGTTGCTGTTACCGCCCTGTCCTGATCAACCAGCGTCTGGCAGGCGGCGAGAATTGAGGCACACCCACCTTTCATATCCGTGGCACCCCGACCCCACACAAAACCGTCCTGAATATTACCGGAAAAGGGAGGATGCGTCCACCCATCTTCCAGTGCCGGCACGACATCCACATGCCCGCAAAAGAGAAGCCGGGTGCTGGTTGTTCCAGAGGTAAGAAGGTTATCGTGTCCTTTTTTTTTGCTAATAATATCCGAACATATTCCTAATCCTTCGAGATATGCCCGGATATATTCGATAACTTCGACAGTCCGACCTGGGGGATTTTCGCTCCTGATCGCAACAAGTTCAGAACAAATCCGGCTTACATCCATACCAGGACACCTCAGAATTATCAGACCTCTGCAATATAGGTATTAAACAGGGTCGAAAGTGATGCATCTTCGTACAGGCTCTTCAAGAATTCCGTTTCAAAGAATTCATCAATAATTACATAGAAGAAATCGATCGGGACAGGGTTCCTGCTGTCCGGGTCAAGCACTATCCGGAAACTCCTGTACTCTGCCGGGTCCTCGGTATCGTAAATCATCTGCCACAATGAGGGCAAAGCAGCGAATTTTTCAGGACGGGTTTCCCTGAGCCAGTTGATAAACCCGGGAAATTTCGCACGATCTCCTTTTTTCTCCTCATCGATACGCCACCTCAGGTATTCCCCGCTCATGATGTTTTTCGGTGACAGGATATTGAAAGTGTAAATACCGGCAGTGTAATCGATATGTGCAAGGGAATCGACCAGGAAAAAATAAAGTACTTTATTGAACTGGCCGGGATCCTGGAGGATCAGGGTTTTTTCATACAGATAAGAAAGAACCGACAGGAATTCATTTTCTTCCATATCCTTTTTATTCGTGCCGGAATTGTAAATAATTGCCGTATAATTTAAGAGATATCGTATGCGTTCTGTCGTATTTTGTGATACTGGTCACATTTATTTGAAAAATGGTTCCCGTAACGATATGGCTTTATGAAACAATTCTTCCAGTTCCGTACCTTTCTTTCCACGGATATCGACATGGTTGTCGGTTCGCAGGAGACATGGTTTGAGTTTCCCATCGGAAGTGACCCTGAGGCGGTTACAAAATGCACAGAACTCGGTATTGTGCAGAGGGCGGACAACTTCAACCTCAGCACCGTCGAGGCAGTATTTTTTACGGTGGTGCATCCTCCGGGTGATAATCTGTTTTGAACGCAACGCCAGTGAATCTTCCAGGCCGTTTAAGTCTCCATGATAGGTACAGTCATTAAAATGCATCAGTTCAATCAGCTGGAGGACAAGGTCCCGGTTGCCTCGGACATAAGCAAGGAAATCATCTATCTCGTTATCATTGACACCCTCAAGAACCACCATGTTCAGCTTTATGGGTGTGAGCCCGGCATCAAGCGCTGCATCAATACCGGCTAGTACATCACTCAATCGATCGGAACCTGTGATCTTTTTATACGTTTCCGGGTTCAGGCTGTCGAGGCTGACATTCACCCGTCCTGAGACCAGCTTCTTTCAGCCCGTATGCCAGATCTTCAAGGAGAGTGCCATTTGTCGTGAGTGAAGATTCCATTCCTTCGGGTACAGACCGAACGATTTCCAGAAGATCCTGCCTGAGCAGGGGTTCGCCACCGGTAAATTTAACGCTCCGGATCTCAAATTTCGCTGCAACACGCAGAATTTCTGCGATTTCTTCAGCAGAGATCTGTTCTTTTGGAGATTCTTCTCCCTCTTTATGGCAGTAAATACAGGAAAGATTACATATCGGGGTAAGACTTACCCGAAGGTTGCTCACCGGGCGGTTGAAGGGGTCTTTGAGGATCACGGTTATTCAGCCTGCGAAATTCTTTGCAATTATGTAAAGCTCGGTACTTCCTTTACGCGTGGATCTGGTTATGCATGTTTTAACTGAATAAAAACGTTCTTTTGTCATGGCATACAGATCTGGAAAATCCGTTCCCTGGAAAGATTTAATGACAAAATTCCCCCCCGGTTTCAACACGTTGCAGGCAAACTTCAGTGCCTGTTCGTTCAATTCAATAATACGGGCCTGATCGTAACTTTTATGACCGGAAAGCTTGGGTGCAGCATCACACACAACGACATTGACGACACCGAGCATTGACCGGACCTTTTCCTGAATTTCGGGATCGTTAAGATCCCCTTCAAGGGTCTCGACCCCCTCAAGCGCTGCGATAGGATTGAGATCAATACCTATAACTTTCGCCTGGGTAAGTGTACGCTCTACCTGCAGCCAGCTCCCGGGAGCTGCCCCAAGGTCGACGATATTGTCATCGGGCCGGATGACAGCAAATTTCTGCTGGATTTCGAGAAGCTTGTACGCTGCCCGCGAGCGGTAACCCTCGTGTTTTGCCCGTATATATGTCCGGTCATATCCCCACTGTGATCCCATTATTCCAATCGATCCCCTTATTCAATCCGGGTTAAATCCCTGAATATCCCGGTAGTATATGACGGTATATTGTAAAAGAGATTGCATTAGGGACTATACGAATATATTGCAGAAACCAAGGTTTTATGCCGGTAAATGTTACGGAGGATTAGGGTCCCAAAAAATCAGGGAATCACACCAGTTCGCCGTCATACAACAGTTCACCGGTATCTCCGTCTACCGTAGCATAAACACCAGTTTTCAGGCGATTTATTGGTATCCCGATCCGGTCGATCATGGGTATCCCGCCAATGATTGCACCAGTAGCAATGATGGGTTCAGCTTCTGCATTAATAATGGCGGACGGAGCATGACCATTCCTGCTTAATGCATAAAGGACATAGGAGCCGACCGTTGAACCCTTGCCAAAGGGAAATGCAAGAACTTTCCGCGCAATACAATTCCCCTTGAGCGTGTGTCCTTTTTCGACAATTATCCCGGTATCCGGGTCAACACCTGACAGGAACGAGAGAGGTTCCGGGCTTACGAGCAGCAGACCGGTCCCCTGTCCTTTCGCTATACTTCTTCCCCTGATGAGCAAAATCACACCTAATAAATGTTTGAAGATTGCACTATATGATGAATATGGAAGAGACGTCGATCAATAATACCGCGCCTTCAAATGAGCTCAAATACCAGATCCAGCTCAACGAGCTTGAAGCCAGCCTTCTTGACATGAAGGTTAAGGTTGATGAGCTCGTAAAGGAAAATGCCCAGCTCAAGCGGGAAAATAACCAGCTCAAGCGCATGCCTCTTTTTGTGGCAGTTGTTATTGACATACTGGATAACGGGGATATTTATCTCCGTCAGCAGGGAAACAACCAGGAATATCTCACTACCTCGTCAGAAGAACTCCGTCCACTCCTGAAGCCAGGCGCCAAGGTTGCTGTCAACAACGCGCTTTCGATTGTGAAAGTTATCGGTAACATTTACGATTCGCGCATCCGTGTCATGGAACTTGATGTTTCACCGGATACCAGCTATGCCCAGATAGGAGGACTTGCTGATGTGATTAAGGAAGTGCGCGAAGCGGTGGAGTATCCGCTTACCAAACCTGAAATTTTTCAGTGCATCGGGGTAGAACCTCCAAAAGGCATCCTGCTCTATGGTCCACCAGGGACCGGCAAAACCCTCATTGCAAAAGCAGTAGCGCACGAAGCAAATGCTACATTCATCCGGATGTCCGGCAGTGAGCTTGTCCACAAGTTTATTGGTGAAGGAGCCGGGCTTGTACGCGAACTTTTTATGCTTGCCCGCGAACGTGCACCTGCAATCGTCTTCATTGATGAGATCGATGCAGTAGGAAGCACTCGGACACATGACGGAACATCGGGAAGCGCGGAAGTGCAGAGGACACTTATGCAGCTCCTTGCCGAAATGGATGGTTTTGACAACCGGGGTGACGTTCGAATCATGGCGGCTACCAACCGGGCGGATATGCTGGATCCGGCTCTTCTGAGGCCAGGGCGGTTTGACCGGTTGATCGAAATCCCCCTGCCGGATAAGGATGCCCGGCTCCAAATCCTTAAAATTCACTCGCGGAAGATGCACCTTGGTAAAGTGAACCTGGAAGAGCTCGTGGACATGACCAAAAATGCAACAGGTGCTGAACTTGAAGCGATCTGCCGTGAAGCTGGCATGATGGCTGTGAGAAGGGAAGCGTCATTCGTGGAAATGGGTGATTTTTTGGAGGCTGTCCACAAAGTGAAGAATGAAATTGTTGCTGATACCCGCATGTATACCTGATCTGGAAAAACGTGCAATCCAACTACCATTTTTACGGGAGACCCGGATGAATATCCTTTTAATTCAGCGGGACGGGGTCGATCTTCACCATACACTTTTTGCATCCGAAACAAGCAGGATGGCACTGCGTTTTTATCATCCGAAAAAAAAACCCTGCGGAGTCTATATTTCGGTATCAACACTCGGTAGTGCGTTGTCACTTGTCTCAGAACTGCGTTGGTACCTCCGTCGTTATGTAAGGGAGACGCTGTTTGAAGTGACCACTGGAATATTCTGCACACATGCCCTTGCACGGGATGTGTATTACGAGCGGAGTTCAGTTCTTGAACCTGACTGGCCTTATCGCTGGTTATACGGGTTCCGTGAAGGGAAATTAATCAGCCGTGTTGTGATGTCACCAGGGTCTACTATTGAGGAATACCATCAGGAATATATCGGCGTTGACCGGTCGATTGAGTGCTGGTGCACTGAAGATGAAGGGGAAGAAGGGGAACTTTTGACAGAAGAAACTGGAAATGCTGATCGGGGCTGTGAGGAAGAGGAGGAATAAGAACCTGGATATTCCTTGAAACAGAGAGTCTTTTATGATTAAGGCAAAGAACAACGGAGCATGATTGCAGGAGAGAGAAAATATGGAGAATCATGAGTGGAAGCGGGTATATGCATCAATTATTGTGGCAGTTTTTTTTACATTAATCTGCTTTATTGCAATAAATTTTATTGATGGAATGGAAGGAGGGTATGCTATAGCGTTTGTATCATTCTTCATCATTCTCTGTGGAATAGCAGTTGCTGCGCTGTTTTTCCACCGTGCCCGGGTCATGGATACAATTCTGAACAGCAACCAGCTCCTTGCCTGTTGGGTTTATCCTCCCGAAATGGCACAGGAGAGCGCATATCGGGAATTTGCCGAGTATAAGGAACGGAATCAGGCTTTGTTCCTCCTTATCGGGGGAATGCTGGCAGCGGTGGCAATCTTCTTTTTGCTCTTTATTGAAGAGGGGGGACTTGAAACGGGCATAATTCTTTTTTCAGTTGCTGTGCTACTGTTCGTTGTTTCCAGGGTTGCTCCAAAAATCCAGCTGAAAAATGCACTCGCATCACCTCCTGAAGCTTATATTGCCCAGAACGGGATTATATACGAAGGAGCAGTATATCCGTTCCAGTCCTTTATGATGAACATGAACAAAGTTATTCTTCAAAAAGCAACTACGAAGAAAAACCCTGCACTCATCTTTTCATTCACGCAGCTTGTCGGGCTCTATATCATCCAGCCATTTGATATCGTTGTTCCCATACCTGCTGGCGAATTAGATACAGCACATGAAATAGTCCGGGCACTTGGAGGCAAGGTACCGGAAGAGGAAAAATAACCGGAATTTTTTCACTATTTTTGATTATAAACACAAAATTCTCAACGAATTGGTTCTGATATGAACTACAGGCTGTTTCCGGTCTTCCTTTCCTCAACATAATGCTGGTTCCCCACCATGAGTCCCCCACGTTTTCACCATGCATCCGGAGTCTGTAAAGATCCTACCTGGGGTACCCAATCGATTCTTATCATTTGCAGATTGTCACCAAAAATCTCGAACTTCATAGAATTTCCTAAAAAAAATTCAATATAAAGGGAGTGATGTATTGTGTAATATTGTTAAAATTTTTGAATTTCAGGTATTTTATCTCGGGAAAACAAGGATTAATACCTTAACACAACAAAAATTGAGAAGATGTCCGGGACAAAACTTGCAGGTGGACCAACCCAGGATGAGATTATGGCAGTCTCACTATTCAAGCTTGGACTCCGCAATACTGATACGGTGCTTGAAATCGGATGCGGTACCGGTAAAATTTCAATCGCTGCTGCTCAACAGGCCAAAAAAATCTTTTCTATCGATAAAAGATCCGAAGCAATAAAAATCGCACGGGAATCCGCACAAAATACCACTCTTCGCAACATTGAATTTCATTGTACTGATGCAGCTGAGTTCCTTGAATCTGACCGGGTCTTCGATTGCGCATTCGTTGGTGGAACACAACAACTCGCCGTTATACTTCCGGTCCTCGCAAAAAAAGTGAGGAGAACAATTGTGATAAATGCAGTGCTCCTGAGCACTCTGGCACAGGCAGTTGAAACCCTGCAAAAACTCGGCATATTTTGTGAAGTTGTACAGGTACAGGTAGCCCGATCGCATAAGATTGCTGAAAGTATCATGTTTAAACCAATCGACCCGGTGTACGTGATCGTTGGGAAGGGAACAGCATGCTGATCGGTCTTGGACTCGGTCCGGGAAATCCTGAACTTCTCACCCTGCGGGCTGTACGCCTTCTTAAGGAAGCAGATACGGTATTTGTACCGGGAAGAATTGCCCAGGAACTCGTCGCTCCATATCGTGATGCGGTCGTACTGAACTTCCCGATGACGGATGACGAAACACGTATACGGAGATGTCTTGAAGAAAATGCTGACAGGATTGCCCCGGCAGCAAAGGAAGGTCTTGCGGTTTTTGGTATCCTTGGAGATCCGAATTTTTTCTCCACATTCTCCCGGTTATGCAGTATCCTGTCAGAAAAGTATCCTTCAATACAATACCGGACAGAACCGGGAATCAGCTCAATCACTGCGTTTGCGGCCGCTGCCGGTATCTCGCTCAATGATGGATTTATCGTATCGGACGGACTCTTACCTGACTCACGGATCATTCTCAAAGTCCGTCATCCCAAAGAAACGGCTGACGAACTCCGCAGAGAAGGCTACCGGGAGTTTGTCCTGGTAGAACGGATGTTTTTTGCGGATATGAAAGTATTTCGCAACGAAGAGCTCCCGGAAAAAAGCGATTACTTAAGCGTCATGTATGCGAGGCGCTAATCATGGTGGCAAAGGTCTGGTTTGTGGGAGCTGGTCCCGGAAATCCTGAATTAATTACCGTTAAGGGACTATCGCTTCTCCGGAATGCAGATGTGCTTATTTATGCAGGATCACTTGTCAATCCTGAGCTTATCGCACAATCCGGTGCCCCAATCAAGCTCGACAGCTGGGGATGAAATTGGAAGAGCTTATCGAAGCAATGGAGGAACCGGCCAAGTCAGGAAAAACAGTAATCAGGCTTCATTCCGGTGACCCCTCTCTTTATGGAGCAATAATCGAACAGATCGAAGAACTGGAAAGGCGGGAGATCGCTGTTGAGATCGTTCCCGGGGTTTCATCACTCTTTGCAGCAGCGGCCGCATTAAGAACCCAGCTTACGCTTCGTGGCATCTCCGAAAGCCTGATAGTAACGCGACCGGCTGGAAAAACGCTTGATCACGATCAGATCAGAGAGCTCTCCGCAATCGGAGTTACCATGGTCGTTTTTCTCGGTACCGAGAAACTGGACGAGATCACCAAAAAGCTTTCCTGTCCCGGGGATACACCGGCAGCGGTCGTTTATCATGCCTCATGGCCTGATCAGAAAATAGTCCGTGGAACAGTGTCTGACATTGCCAGAAAAGCTCATGGAAGAAGGGATAAACCACACGGCTCTTCTCGTGATTGGCGGTGTTGTGGATCCTCACAGGAAAGGATACATGAGGTCATATCTCTACTCATGACCGATACTACAGTCATCGCACTTTCCCGGTTTCTGGGCGAAGCTGAAAGAATCGCGGATTTTCTTGGCGCTGATGTCCGGGAATATACTGCTGATATTTTTTTAGAGGTTTTTCCGCACACGCGACGGATTGTTGCCCTCATGTCGATGGGAATTGTTGTACGCAAGATTGCGCCGCTGATTCAGGATAAATGGAATGATCCGGCAGTCGTTGTCGTGAGTCCTGATATTGCCTATGCCATCCCGCTTCTTGGCGGTCACCATGGCGCAAATGAACTTGCCAAAGAATTGTCTGCACTGGGTATAAAGCCGGTTATTACGACAGCTACCGAAGCAACCGGCAGGGATTCAGTGGAGTTGATTGCACAACGTAGCGGGTGTGATATCGTTAACCGGGAATCAACCCGGCAGGTTAATGCTGCCATGCTCGATGCAGATGTTCAGGTTTATGCCGTGAATGGTCCTGGAATCGTCATTGCGGGTCCTGATGTATCAATACTCGTAAAGAGAGGAGAGTTCACTATCGGTATCGGCTGTCGCAAAGGTGTCAGGTCGAACGAAGTGCTGGATGCCATAAGGAAAGCGCTGGCAGAGTCGGGGGTTGCAGAAAATGATGTATTTATCTATGCAACCACACAGAAAAAAAGAGGTGAAACAGGACTTTCTGAAGCGATCTCTGCCCTGTCTGGCAATTTAATATTCATTGACGATGAAACAATAAACGCACAAAGAGGGATTACACCCTCCCGGGCAACAAAGATCGGGCTCCCTGGCGTTGCGGAGCCTTGTGCACTTGCCGTTGCAAAGAAAAAACAGCTCATTATGAGAAAGAAGGTGTACGGGAGGGTCACGGTTGCTATCGCACATTGAGCCACAGGGAAGACTTGCTATTATCGGGCTTGGGCCCGGGCGCAGGGAGTACATGACTGCCCGGGCACTCAAGGTAATTGCCGGATCCGAGTATGTGATTGGCAATGCCATTTACCTGGATCCACTTGAACCGCTGCTCACCGGTAAAAACGTAATCCGGAGCTCGATGGGAAAGGAAGTTGAGCGGGCAAAAAAGGCTATCGAACTTGCCCAATCCCACACTGTCGCCATTGTGTCGGGAGGGGATGCCGGTGTCTATGGTATGGCAAGCATTGTCCTTGAAGTCCTTGAGCACTCCGGCGCACATATCGATGTTGAGGTGATTCCGGGGGTCACTGCCGCAAATGCTGCTGCCTCAAGAGCTGGTTCACCACTGTCTGGTGATTTCGCAGTCATCAGTTTATCCGATCTTCTGACCCCCCTTGAAGTAATTGAACGGAGGCTTGACGCGGTCTTTTCTGTCGGTATACCGGTCGTACTTTATAACCCGAAAAGCCGGGGAAGACCACACAATTTTGCGCTGGCCGTTGAACATGCACGCAGGTTTCTTGGCGCAGAAACACCGATAGCAATTGTCAGGAATGCGTTGCGCGATGATGAAGAAGTGGTTATAACAACACTTGCCGATGTGGAAACTGTAGAGGACAGTATAGATATGCATACCACAGTAATTATCGGCGGAAAGGAGAGCAGGATATGGAGGATGGGTGAAGATGTCAAAGGAATTATTACACCACGGGGATACCATCATAAATACGTATATTGATCCTGGTGCTGAAACCAAAGAAGCCTATGAAATCTCGAAAAAGTCGCGAACGCTCGCACGATCGATAATTGGCAATGCAAATGTTGAAGACCGTGTACGACAGCGATGCTCTGTTGCTGTCGGTGATTTTGGCATGGCTGACCTCATGCGGTTCTCCAATGATCCAATCCCCGCAGCTCTTGCAGCACTTCGGAATAGTGCACCCATTATCACCGATATTCGCATGGTGCAGGTGGGCATCCAGAAAAAAGGACACACAAGCGAAGTGCTCTGTGCACTTGATTTCGGTGCAGGGATCGCTCAGGAACGCGGTATTACCCGGAGTTCAGCCGGTTTAATTGCCCTCAGGGAGAAACTTACCGGATCGATTGTCGTAATCGGCAATGCACCATCAGCCCTCCTGTCCCTGTGTGAAATGGTCAAAACGGGGATTCGCCCTGCCATCATCATCGGGGTTCCGGTGGGATTTGTTAACGCGGCTGAGTCAAAGGAACTTCTGCGCACGACAGATTTACCCTCTATCTCCACTGAAGGGACACGGGGCGGTACACCTGTAGCGGTTGCAGCTATAAACGAGTGCATCACAATATTCATTGAAGGCTCAACTGATGAGAGACCCGGTCACCGGTTTTGATTATCCCACAGCCTGGGTAAGGAAGTGTTCATCGACGGATCTTCTTCCTCTCGTGGAGAAGGGTCTGGCAGTCCTTACAGCGTCTGGTACGGTTGTCCGTCGAGGATATACTACGGGAACAACAGCTGCTGCCGCATGCAAAGCTGCAATTCTTTCACTCTCGGGAATTGTTACATCAGTCCGGATTAAAATCCCCTGCAGACTTGTCGTAGACGTTCCGGTCATCGGTTTTGCCGGGAAAGCCTCCTCAAAAAAATTTGCCGGAGATTATCCGGATGATGCTACAGCAGGATTGGAATTCATTGCAGAAGCATTACCTATGGAAGGCGGGATCCGCTTTATTCCTGGTGAAGGTATCGGAAAGTTTTCACGCGATACGCCCCGTTTCCGGAAAGGAAATCCTGCAATAACGCCTGCTCCGCTGGAATACATACTCATAGCAATCCAGGAAGCAATCGATCAGCAGGGACTCTCGGGTGCGCAGGTTACACTCCATATCCCAAAAGGAGCCGATATTGCGAAAAGAACCCTCAATTCCCGTGTAGGTATCGAGGGGGGAGTATCCATCCTGGGTACAACCGGTCTGGTTGAACCATGGGATGATCATCTGCAAGATTCAATGCGCCAGCGCATTTCCCTATCCCGCAATGCTGTACTCACTACAGGTCGAATCGGGCTCAGGTACGCACGCCTCCTGTATCCGGATCACGATATTGTACTTATTGGAGGGAAAATCAAAGAAGCACTCGATGCAGCTCAGGGTGATGTGATTCTTTTTGGACTCCCGGCACTGATACTACGGCATGTCAACCCTCACATCCTTGACGGGACGGGATATTTCACTGTCGAGGAATTTGCAGCATCACCTGCATTTCACCAGGTTATGAGCTCAAGCCTCAGGGAATTCAAAAAAGATCACCCACTGGTGAAGGTAGTACTCGTGAACCGTGAGGGTTCAGTTATCGGAGAAAGCCCATGAAGGTTATTGGAGTTGGGTGTGGACCAGGAATGCTCACTGAACAGGCAATCCGTGAGATTTCCAGGGCTTCGATTATTTACGGATCAGATCGTGCAATCGAACTGGCACGGTCGTACATTCCTATCGAATGTGTTACAAAAACTATCGACGATTTCAAAAATCTGAACAAACTTCCGGAACATGTAGTTATTCTATCCACCGGAGATCCCATGCTTGCCGGATTAGGATATCTTCACGGCGAGGTAATTCCCGGAATATCTTCACTCCAGGTTGCAACAGCCCGGCTGCACATCCCGGTTTCACGGGTGTCTGTAGTTGTTGCTCATGGCAAAGGTCATAAAAAAGGCATACAGGACACTGTTGAGGAAGTAAAACGGGGAAAGATCGTTTTCCTTCTGGCCGATCCAAAGTTCAATGTTCAGGACCTTTACACCGATCTCTCAGCACTTTCTGATCCCCTGAAGATTGCGCTTTGCGAAAATCTCGGGTATCCTGATGAACGGATCCTTATTCAGGATATTCGTTCACCTCCTCAACCAACCGAGGCACTTTATTCCCTCGTTATCGGAAATTTCTGATTTAGTCATGTTCCAGGGAAATCACGCTTATAACAACAAAGCTTTTTTCCTGTCGGATTCGATAATTCATGATAAGAGTGTGAAGAAATGGATAAAGCAACAAAAAGACAGTTCAGTATTGTATCGTTAATTTTAGGATTAATTATGCTCTTCATCCCTTACTTAAAATCCTTTGATTCTGTTCTTCCGGGTATATCCCAGTATTTCAGCAGTATGTTTTATCTTGGACTGCTTTTGGTCGTGATTGGATACTACCTTAAATAATACCTGCATCCCTGATGAAAAATTCCTATTATTTTTTCTTGAGTTTGTCCGTATCGGGTTGTTTTGCTTCTTCTATTTTAATTTCACACTGGCGCTCGCCAGTACACATAGTCCTGACAAACCGTGCGGTATAGTTTTTATTCAGCTGCGGGACAGTTGTCAGGGTTAATGCCATGCACTTGTGGAAGGTTGTGAGATCTCCTGAATCACTGGTGAAACGACTCTCCGGTAGCGGGCAGCGTTTGACAAGAATTACTGCTCCTTCTTTTGAGATTTCAAGGGTTTCAGATTTGTAATCGGGACCAAAGAGGATTGCCATCACTATCCTCATGCTGTCGGCAAGCTCGCTCGCGTTTGTCGTAGGGAGTGAAAGATCGCGGATGATGCCAAGCGCCATAGATGAGAGATCCATCCAGATTTCCTGCTCGATCTCATCGTATTTCTTCCCTACAACTTTCCGGTAAGCCCTGTCATAGAGTGCAGGCAGAAGAGCGGCAAGCTTTGCGGCAAGTCGCCATTTCACTTCATCGGGAATGGATTTCAGGTCAGGCATAACGTACCGTTCCTGATCGGTTCTATAGTTGAAACGGCATATCAATGCATTGGTTGGAGAACTGAATAATCTGTAAGAACCATGTTTACCTTTTTCATGTCAGAATAAGAATCTGCAATAAGTTTGAGGAAATAAGCATGGGAAACTGGAAGCCGTCGATCTGATTTCAGGTGGATATTTCCAAAATGCAGAAATGACGGGGTAATTTATACGATCTGATAGATGAGAGTTTTCTGATCCCCGTCCACATATTTTTTATGGTGCTGTTTGTCGAAAGTGTGGCTGATTGGTCAGGATATCCCTTTATCTGCCACAGTAAAGATCGATTGACTTCTCAACACACTGTGTTGCCTCTTGGGTCTTACCCAGTTTTTTCAGAATCATACCTTTATTGAACCATGCATCTGCATCTCCGGGATCAATCTGGAGTGCTTTGTTATAGGATGCAATCGCATCGTCATTTTTATCAAGGCAGTCCTGGCAGTTACCAAGGAGTGTATATGCCTCAGAATATCTGGGATTCCTGTCGATTGCTTTCATAAGAAAATTAATTGCTGAGTTGTGATCGCCGGCCATCGCACGGTCCTGTGCCTGCCTGACAAGATATTCTGCTTCACCCATTGTGCGGTGTTCACCATATAATTCCATTTTTTAACCTCCGTGCCACGAGATAATCCCCTTGGATTTTCGTGACTAATCCTGAATAATTTTTTCAAATTTATATTAATTTGCACAATATAACTGCAGTGCGAATCCATACAGAGGTTTGCATTATGATTTGCCATGCAAATGGATGGAAATGCGATTCTGGGAGCGTATTTAAAACCTTTTCTTTTTGAGAGCGGGAGATCTGAAGAATATATAAGAAACTCTATTAAATGGGTTCCTTTTCAAATTTACGTCATGCGTTGAGGGTTAATAATATAAAATATCATTCGAGATGATAATTCAATATACTGAATTTACAAAATGAGTAAAATACATTTTAAAAAAAAATTCCCTGCTTTTTGCCAGATATCGCTGATAAATAACAAGATTTAAAGTGACCTGTTCTGATTCGCAATTGTAGAAGGTATTTTTATGGAAATGAACTACATACCAACCACATGTCCGTATTGCGGTACCGGTTGCGGCTTCAACCTTGTTGTCAAAGACAAGAAGGTTGTCGGCGTTGCACCCTGGCACCGCAACCCGGTTAACGACGGCAAGCTCTGCCCGAAGGGCAACTATGCCGCAGAATTTATTAACAGCCCGGACCGCCTGACAAAACCGCTCATCAAGAAGGACGGCAAGTTTGTCGAGGCCAGCTGGGACGAGGCATACAAGCTGATTGCCGAGAAGTTCAAGAAGTACCAGGGCGAACAGAGTGCCTGCCTTGCATCAGCCCGTGTCTCCAATGAAGAGAACTACCTGATGCAGAAGTTTGCCCGGGCAGTTTTAAAGACCCCCAACATCGACCACTGCGCCCGTCTCTGCCATGCATCGACGGTGGTAGGTCTTGCCGGTGCGTTCGGGTCCGGTGCAATGACCCAGTCGATTGCTGATATTGCAGACTCCAAGTGTCTTTTAATTATCGGCAGCAACACGTTTGAGACCCACCCGCTGATTGGTCGCCGCGTTATGCAGGCCAAGGCGAAGGGTGCGAAAGTCATCTACGCTGACCCGCGGTTCACCCCAACGGCAAAGCAGGCTGACCTGTACCTTCCGTTCTACTCCGGAACAGATGTTGCCATCCTCAACTGCTTCATGCACCAGATCCTGAAAAACGGATGGGAGAACAAGGAATTCATCGCCAAGAGGACCAAGGATTTCGAGAAGGTCAAAGAGATCGTCATGAAGGACGCCTATAGTCCTGCAAACGTCTCGAAGATCAGCGGTATCCCCGAAAAGGACCTCATCACGGCGGCAGAATGGTTCGGCAAGTCCGGCCAGTCCGCGGTTCTCTACTCCATGGGTATCACCCAGCACACGACCGGTGTTGACAATGTCAAGTCGATCGCCAACCTCCAGATGCTCACCGGTAACCTCGGACGGCCCGGCACCGGTATCTGTGCACTCCGTGGACAGAACAACGTGCAGGGCGCCTGCGACATGGGAGCGCTCGCAAACGTGTACTCCGGCTACCAGGCAGTCATCGTCCCGGAGAACAAGAAGAAGATGGAGGACGCATGGGGATGCGAGATAGCCGAAGGTAAAGTCGGCCTGACCGTCACCAAGCTGATCAATGTACTTGCTGACGAGCCCGGCAAGGTCAAGTGCGTCTATATCATGGGTGAGAACCCGATGATCTCCGACCCCGACCTCCACCATGTGGAGAAGGCAATGAAGAGTGCCGAGTTCATGGTAGTCCAGGATATCTTCCTGACCGAGACGGCAAAGTTTGCTGACGTTGTTTTACCGGCAGCCTGCTATGCCGAGAAAGACGGCACGCAGACCAACACCGAGCGCCGTGTCCAGAAGTGGAGAAAAGCCCAGGACCCGCCCGGCGAGGCAAAGGCCGACTGGCAGATCTTCTGCGAGCTGGCCAAGCACATGGGATTCGAGAAACAGTTCCCGTACAAGAGCGCCGAAGATGTCTTCACTGAGATCTCCAAGGTTACCCCGTCATACGGTGGCATGAACTATGCACGGCTCGAGAAACCCGAAGCCCTGCACTGGCCCTGCCCGACAGCCGAACACCCGGGAACTCCCATCCTGCACAAGGAGAAGTTCACCCACCCGGACGGACTGGGCATCTTCACACCAATCGAGTTCAAATACCCGGCTGAAGTTCCGGACAAGGACTACCCGCTGATCCTGACCACCGGGCGCTGTATCTGGCAGTGGCACACCGGTACCATGACCCGCCGCTCCGAGAGTCTCGAACGCGAAGAGCCCACCGGCTGGGTTGAGCTCAACCCCGAGGACGCAAAAGCCCTCAATATCAAGGACAAAGAGATGGTCAAGGCCGTCACCCGCAGAGGAGAGATCACGATAGGTGCACGGGTCACACCCAACATCAAGAAAGGTGTAGCCTTCATCCCGTTCCACTACGTGGAATGTGCAGCCAACACGCTGACCAACAACGCACTTGACCCGGTTGCGTCAATTCCGGAGTTCAAGGCCTGTGCTGTGCGGATAGAGAAGATTGCGGAGGCGAAGTAACATGGCAAAGAAAGGCGATATGCTCTACGCATGGACTGACGACGCTGACATCAAGAAGAAAGCAGAACTCGGTGGCGCTGTGACCGCACTCTGGAAACACGCACTCGAATCAAAGGTAGTTGATGCCGTCCTTGCTGTCAAGAAAGGCACTGACCTGTACGATGCCCAGCCCGTGCTCATCACGGACGCCAAGGACCTGGCCCAGACTGCCGGTTCACTCCACTGCGGCACACTCCTGCTCCCGAAACTTGTCAAGAAATACCTTGACGGCGCAAAGATCCAGAAGATCGGGGTCACGGTCAAGGGTTGTGATGTGATGGGTTTCCTCGAACTTGCGAAACGCAAGCAGATCAACCTTGACAACGTGGTCATGATCGGTGTCAACTGTGGTGGCTCGGTCAGCCCGATCCTTGCCCGCAAAATGATTGCGGACAAATTCGGTGTCGACCCGGACAAGGTTCACAAGGAAGAGATCGACAAGGGCCAGTTCATCATCGAGTACGAAGGCGGACACAAGGGTATCTCCATCGATGAGCTTGAAGAGGCCGGTTACGGACGAAGGTCCAACTGCCGCCGATGCAAGTATAAAATCCCCCGCCAGGCAGATCTTGCCTGTGGCAACTGGGGAGTAATCGGTGACAAGGCCGGCAAGGCGACCTTTGTTGAAGTCTGCAGCGAGAAGGGTGCTAACCTCGTGAACGGAGCAGTGTCAAAAGGTATCCTTGTGACAGAGGCGGCGAACCCCAAGGGTCTTGAGATCCGGGGTAAAGTCGAAGGGGCAATGCTAAAGCTCGGCGAGAAGTGGAGGAAGAAAGATTTCACTGCACTGGGGGCAAAGCTGTGGGATACCATCAACAAAGAGACATCCCGCTGTATCAAGTGCTATTCGTGTATTGAAAACTGCCCGGTCTGTTTCACCGCTGCAGACTCCCTGAAAAAGAACTCCCTTATGGTAAAACCGGGAGAACTCCCCCCGAACTCGATGTTCCACATGAGGCGGTTTGCACATATTTCGGATTCGTGTATCAACTGCGGCCAGTGCGAGGAACTATGCCCGGCTGAAATCCCCATGGCACTCTTCTCACATGCGATCCGAGTTGAGGGAGACGCTGCATTTGAACCCAAACTGGGTAAATCAACATATATCAATTAATTTTTGCACTCTTTATGTGTGCAAAAACGCAAACCCCGATGGGGGTTTTGGATAACCTGTAATAATTATTTGAATTAACACAAAGGAGATGAAAAAACAATGAATGCTGATGATGCAAAGAAGATCATTTCAACCGCTATCGACAGGGAAGTCGAGGCATTTACATTTTACCGTACCGTATCCGAAAAGGTCAAAGATCCGGCATTGAAAAAACTTTTTACGGAACTTGCCGGTGAGGAGAAGCAGCACCGGGAATTCCTGCAGGGAATGCTCACCAAAGATGTGGCAAAGATGCACTTTGAAGCAAAAAAAGACTACAAGGTTGTAAACGCACTCCCGAGCCCACCACTATCTGCTGAAATGAAACCACTCGACGGCATTGTTGTTTCGATAAAAAAGGAACTTGAAGCCATGCAGATGTATACTCAGCTTGCGAACCTCTCAACTGACACAGAGCAGAAGTTCCTCTTTACCCAGCTTGCAAACATGGAAAGTGGCCACAAAGCCCGGCTTGAAGACCTGTACACAAATATGGCCTTCCCCGAAGTCTGGTAGGAAAAATTACATATCATGGGTGGAGGGGCGGGACAATGGGCAGGCCAGTATCCATCTCTGGAGAGTATATTCCGGACAATTTTATGGTACACTCAGGACATCATCGCTTCTGTTCTGATCCAATAATCCCTGCATTTTTTAGATTAGCTGTTTTTACTTCAGTAGTAAAAACTAAAACTCCAGGTATCTGATTTTAAAAAATAATACCAGTAAATCTGGCGGATTTTCATTACCTTGATATGTAAATTTATTATAATAAATAAATTGGAATTATTAACTATTTTTTTTTAATTTCTATGGTATTTCAGGCAATGAAAAATATAATGATTATTATTAACTTAAATAGATATATATAAATATTAAAATGAATTTATTTTTAACGTATGCCTGTCTTCGATCAGGAGAGAGTGGAGAGACTCAAACAGATCCTTAAATGGCATCCGAGAGGGATGACTATCTCAGATCTCGCTACCAATGTCGAGATGAACAGGAATCTGGTTGCTAAATATCTTGATATCCTTCTTATTTCCGGGCAGGTGGATATGCAGATTATCGGGGCCTCAAAAGTATATTTTCTCTCACAGCGGGTTCCCGTCACCTCAATGCTCGAATTCTCTTCTGATATGCTCATTATTCTTGACAGTTCCCAAAAAATCATACAAGTCAATGAACCTCTCCTCGTCCAGGTCCACGAAAAGAAAGAAGCGCTGACCGGCCGAAAACTACGTGAAATTAATCACCCGTTCCTCACCGCCATTCCGGAAATCCTCCCTTATAAGGGTGCTGATCCTGCCACGGATCAGGTACAGGAGTTTGAATGTGCTCTTGAGGGAAAATTGCATTATTATCGCCTCAAACAATTACCAACCGCGTTTGAAGACGGTAGCCAGGGAACTACCCTTATCATCGAAGATATAACAGAACAGATCACGTACCAGAAAAGCCTTGAGCTCAATGAAGCCAAATACCGCGGTATTGTCGAGGACCAGACCGAGTTTATCACAAGGTTCCTCCCGGACGGAACGCTCATTTTTATTAATGATGCCTACGCCCGATACCTCGGGAAGGACAAAGAGCAGCTCCTTGGAAGAAATCATATACCCGATATCGAAAGCCAGGATATCGCATCAGTACGTCAGTCTATCCTCTTACTGGACACAAAAAATCCGGTTGTAACATTTGAATGCAGGATCCATTCAGGAGGGCAGAGCCGGTGGAACCTGTGGACCGTGAGGGCCCTGTTTGATGACAGAAAAAAACTCGTCGAATACCAGGGCGTTGGAAGAGATAATACAGAAAAGCGTGAAGCTGCAACGAGGATTAACCAGTATGTACGGGATCTGGAATTTCTCTCCCGGAAAGCACAGGAGTTTGTTGAGATTTCTTCCAACGCAGATATTTTTCAGGCTGTTGCCCGGGGTCTTACTGAATTGCTTCCCAGTGCTGTGATCGGTGTAAATTCGTATGATCCGCTCTCTGATACATTTACGGTCAGATCTTTTTTTTCAGACGCGGATCGCCAGATTATTTCATCCTGTTTATCCCGTGAATACGAGGGATTCCAGTTTAAGTTAAATTCTGTACCTGCATCACTCCGGACGTTTGCACTTAACACAATCCGGGAAGGAAAAATTTTCCACACTGAAGAAAGTCTCTACAACTTCTTTTTCCAGCAGATTCCCGAAAATATCTGCGACCATATCAAAGAAACCCTCAACCTCGGTGAACGGTATTATGGCATAGGACTTATCAGGCATGGCATACTCTTTGGTGTAGCAGTGTTTTCACTCCGGAAAGGCGAGATCCTCCTCAATTCACCACTTATCGAGACATATATCAGGCAGGCATCTATCGTCCTGCACCGCCGACATACGGATGAAGCGCTGAAGGGAAGTGAAGCCAGGTACCGGGGCATCATTGAAGATCAGACCGAACTTATCACACGGTTCCTTCCTGATGGGTCACTCACATACGTGAATGATTCCGTGTGCAGATATTTTCAGAAGGATCGGACTGATTTGCTTGGCAGATCGCTCTTTTTCATGATCCCAACTGAAGACCAGGACAGACTGCTCCAGAACATTCAATCACTGAGTAAACAGACACCGGTACTGACTGCTGAACATCGTTTACTTGATTCATCAGGCCACATCCGATGGACGCAGTGGACGAACAGAGCTCTTTTTGACTATAACGGGACGATTGTCGAATACCAGGGAGTGGGCAGGGATATTACCGAACAAAAAGCGGCAGAGGATAAAATCAGACAATACATTGCAGATATCGAATTTCTCTCACAAAAATCCTATGAATTCCTCGAACTCCCCCTGGATGCCGATATTTACAGAACTATCTGCCACGGAGTCAGGGATCTTCTTCCAAATGCTATTGTAGTGATAAATTCGGTTGACCCCGCAACCAATCTTGCGATCACAAAGTGTGTACTCGGGGATGATGACTGGCATGTTTTTAGTAACTTTTTCGGCGAAGAAGTGATCGGCATGACGGTGAAACTTCCCGATACTGACGAATTACAAAAGGAGAGAATGGCCGTAATGAGCCGAAAACTCATTAAAGTTCCCGGAAATCTTTTTATTACCCTGCATAAGAATGTCCCCGAAGAGACGTGTGCGAAAATTGAAGAAGCATTGAATATCGGCGATATTTATGCCATGGGACTTGTTTCTCAGGGGATCATTTTAGCAAGTGTCGTGATAATGCTCCGGAAGGGGGAAATAATCGAGCATGAAGACCTTATCGAAGCTTATATCCGGCAGGCATCTATCGCACTACTGCGACGGAATTCTGAAGAGACCTTAAAAGAAAGTGAAAAACTGTACCGGAGCATGATTGAAAATATCCAGGATGTTTTTTACCGTTCCGATACTAGAGGAAATCTTACTATGGCAAGCCCGAGCTGGGCAAGGCTGCTCGGATATAATTCACTTGATGACTGCATCGGATACAATATCGCTGAAAAATTCTATTTTGAGCCCCAACGACGAAAAGAATTTCTCGATGCAGTCTACCGGGATGGTTCGGTCAGTGATTATGAAGTTATATTAAAATGCAGGGATGGCAGTCCCCTTCATGTTTCAACCAACAGTCACCTGTATTATGATGAGGCAGGTTCATTACTCGGTGTTGAAGGGATTTTCAGGGATAGCAGTGAGCGTTATGCTTCAGCGGAAAAAATACAGCATCATGTCAGACAGATGGAATTTTTCTCTCAAAAACTGCAGGAATTTATTGAACTATCTCCCGAAACCGATATTTTTGAAAAAATTGCTACCGACATGAAATTGCTGGTCGGTAATGCAGTGATCAGTGTAACTTCATTTAACGAAGATACGGGTATGCTCAAATGCCGATCCTGTTTAGGAGATGATTACCGTGCTGTCTGCAGCCGATATCTTGGCCAGGACCTGAGAGAGATTGACTACCCCCTTGATCCTGAATCTTTACGTACTCTCAGCACCGGACTATTGCACAAGGTGCATTATTCACTTTTTGATCTTCTTTTCAGGAAGATTCCAAAGGAAACCTGTGACCAGATTGAGGAATCGATCAAAATCGATGATATCTATGGAATAGGATTTGTTCGCCGGGGTCAACTTTTTGGGAGTGCAACGATAGTACTTCTCAATGGCGCAGCGATTCGCGATATACAACTTATCGAGACCTATGCCCGGGCAGCATCGATTGCGCTTCAGCGCAAGATTGCTGAAGATTCTCTCAAAGAAAGCCAGGAGATCTTCTCTAGTGTTGCAAAATACGCACCCGTTCCCATAGCGATTATAGATCCGTATGGCAGGTATGAGTTTGTAAATCAGAAATTTATCGACATTTTCGGGTATGATCTGAATGACTTCAAAACCGGAAAAGAATGGTTCTTTTTGGCATATCCGGATGCAGCATACCGAAAAAAAGTCATTGCTGCGTGGAAATCAGATCTTGAGACATCAATTTCCACCCAGCAAAGACCAGAAACATTCACAGTACGGTGTAAAAATGGTGTCGATCGTGAGATTGTTTTTCGCCCGGTCACACTCTCGGGTAATAAACAATGTGTGGTTTATGAGGATATCACCGATCAACAGGCAGCTGAACAGGTTCGAAAGCTTCTTTTCTCGATTGTAGAGACATCTCCGGATGCTATCATAACCAAAAAAACCGATGGTACTATCACCAGCTGGAACCAGGCGGCAGAGCGACTTTATGGATATAGCAAAGACGAGATAATAGGTCGGAATATCAGTATGATTGTTCCGCAGGAACGACATGGTGAAATAGCAGAGGTTTTCACCCGAATTAAAAATGGGGAGTCTCCGGTAAACCTTGAAACACTGCAGGTACGCAAGGATGGCAAGGTCATTGATGTCGAAGTTATCATATCTCCCATAACTGATGAGGCTGGTACTGTTATTGGTGCATCCACCATCGCCCGGGACATCTCGTTGAAAAAATCAGAAGACCGCCTGCGAGAGAGTGAGGAAAAATATCGCGTGCATGTTGAAAATATGAATATAGGTATTTACCGGAGTACAGGTGATCCCAGGGGCAGGTTTGTGTGGGGGAATTCCTCGCTCGTGAAAATATTTGGATTTCCCTCTTTCGATATACTCCAAAAGATTGCTGTAGCAGATATCTTTACCGAGCCGGATGGAAGAAAAAAACTCCTTGAGGATCTTAAGCGGTTTGGATTTGTGCAGAACAGACAGATATCGATGATCCGGGCAGATGGAACCCGGATCTGTGTCCGTGTCACGGCACTTGCAAAGTTTGACCTTGCGGGAAAAATTGAATTTATCAATGGAATTGTCGAGGATGTTACCACAAAAAAACAGATCTCCCCACAAACTCAGAGATTCCGTCATGAACTTGTTGATCTTATCGAATGTTTACCGGATCCGACATTTGTTGTCAGTAAGGATCACCAGGTTATAGCATGGAATGCTGCAATGGAACTGATGACAGGGATCACTAAAAGTGAAATTATCGGATCTGAAGAATTTGAGCATGTGTTTCCAAAGAATATCTCCTCATGCTCGATCTTCATAGATCTGATTAATCTTATCGATGCAACTGATGATGAAATTGGAAAATATGATCCTCCCATAACCAGGGAAGGAAGCTCGCTTGTCACAGAAAGTTACCTGCCAACACTCTATTCCGGCAGGGGTTCATACGTATGGGCTAAGGCTTCTCCACTCATTGACAATGATGGCAGAAGGGTGGGAACAGTTGAGGTTATCCACGATATTTCGAAGGTAAAGGAACGGTATCAATTACTGCAAAATGCAACAACGGGATACATTCCAGAAACAGATGAGGAGATATCAATTCCTGATGCTGTTTATCCCGTGTTGCATGATCATGAAACAATAAAGAGAAACGGCAATGAAAAGCAACTCTGCCTGTCCAATGCTCTGAAAATGGCGCAGGATTATATAGCAATTCTTGATCGATCGGGTAAATGTGTATGGGTAAATGATGCGCTGGTCACCGCGGTAAATGCAGCAAGCTGCAGTGATCTGGCAGGAAAGAGTATCGCGCTCTATATCGCGCCGGAATTCCGAAAACTGGCTCTGGACTCTCTCATGGATGTCAAAAAGAGGGGCAATAAAACCGTGCCATTCATGATTCTTTCATCATCCGGAAGAGTGCCTGTTGAGGCTAACATTTCTGCAATAAATACAGAAGAAGGTGATCTTTTTGGTTATATGGCAATTGCAAGACATATCAACAGGGAAAGAATCGAAAAACCAAGAAATGAAAAATAATGAAACTATTGTTCTCTGAACCATTTTTTTGGTTTCTCATTTGTGTTTCCTTACGATTTTTTTTAGTTCGAAGTTGATAAGTTTTTTTGGCATATAATTCAAAAGTCTTAGTTTTTGCCTTTTAAAGCGCAATAATTAATTTTCTTTAAAAGCGATAATTTATATATAATATAAATCATATACCTATGAGAATGATACGATATCCAGCTCCTCCGGGAGTAAAATCAGTATCCAGCTTCGATCAATTTCTTCAACAGGCATTATCCGATATTACCGGTGAAGAAATTTTTATTAGTTCTGTTTCCGGGAACAAAGATCTCATTCCCTGTATTTCCCATAAACTTGCTACGGATACTGGTCTTGATTCATGTGATATTGCGCAATGGATTTCGAGATCATTGAAACAATACTGGAAAGAGGTCGAGTTAGCCAGATGATATATTTCTCCTGCAAATGTTCAATGGCAGTACCTTATAAGAACAAATGATGACTGTTGTCAAAAATCCATTTCTTTTGGTAGTTCATCCTGAAAGATCAGTTTTTTGGGAAAGAAAATTTTCAAGAAATGCAGATTAAATTATTTTTATTATTAAAATAAAAAAAAAGTTAGAGAGAATAAAACAAAATTTTGAAAAATTTAATATATTTATTTAACAAATATAAATAAAATTGTAATGATATTTAATTAATATTTTTTTCAGATAAAAAAACTTCTATGAATCATTTGCCCAGCACAAATCCATTACCCCTGGGTTCGATAAAACCTTCTGATTCGAGAGTACCCAGAACCCTTCGTACCCTGATAGGATCCTCTTCGACACACTTAATTATCACTTCTTCTTCAAGGAACTGATTTTTCAGCAGTATTTTCAGGAGTGTACCACGAATTTTCCGGTCCGATCCTTCAAATGGTGCTTGTTTTGTATAGTGTTTACTTCGCCGGTTCGGGTTGGGGACTGTCTTTTTTAAGGCTGATCCAAGATCCATCAGCGCCCAGTACCATACACGGGGATTTTCATAGAATAATGCTTTTTTAACGAGAGGGAGAATGTCTGCATCACTTACGTTTACAGCCTCATGAAAGAAAAAGTGAATGAAAACCCTGCGGATATTGGTCTCAATAAAAACGACAGGCTGGTTAAATGTAAATGCTGCAATGGATGATGCAGTTGCCCTGCCTATCCCGGGAAAGGTAGCAAGGGTATCAACATCAGCCGGAAGCATGCCGTAATATTCATTCATAACCAGGATGGCACACTTCTGTAATGCGATGGCCCGCCGGTTATAACCCAAACCCTGCCAGACAGCGAGCACATTTGCTAAAGTGGCGGTCGCCAGTGATGAAAAATCCGGAAAAGCACAAATAAACTCCGGAAATTTTTTACTGACGCGTTCTACCTGTGTCTGCTGGAGCATAATCTCTGACACAAGAATATGATAAGGATTTGTGGTGTTTCGCCATTCCAGATTCCGTCCATACAGATCATAATGCGACAGTACCATCTGCTGGAACTCCTTTATTCCCGGGCTGGAACTGCCATCGCATGAATATTGTAGCCCGACATGACCGAATGTTACCTGATCGAAATTTTTCATAGAGGGATGCCCGGTAAAAATTCTGGATTGTGGTGTTATGTTTAATTGCAGCTGCACATAATCATTCAGATATTGATAAATGAGAAATTGAAAAGGAGTGGTTGAATATCAGGTACATTGACCCTCTTCAGGTGCGTTTAAACATGGTGTCAAGATCAGCACGGCTGAACCTGATCATTGTCGGTCTCCCGTGTGGACAGGTGAATGGATTTTTTGTATACCTGATCTGCTGCACCAGGCGCTGGCACTGTTCACGGGAACAGACGGTTCCTGCTTTTATCGCTCCACGGCAGGCAATAATCCGGGCAATTCTTTCGCGGTTATCTGCTGCACGCACCGCTTCATCACTGACAAGATCACTCACCATTTCATCGATCACGGTCGTTTCCTCAAGTTTGCCCAGAACCACCGGGATTGCCCGGACCAGGAATGTATCTTTGCCGAATTCCTCCAGAATAAAGCCTTCCTGTGCAAGTGAGGGTATGAGATCACGGAGAATAGATGCTTCCTTAAGGGTCCGGTGCAGGAGTAACGGGACGATAAGTTCCTGTGAACGATGAAGCCCCTCTGTTCGTGCGGTAACCTGCTCGTAAAGGATACGTTCATGAATAGCGTGCTGGTCGATAAGGATCAGCTCACCGGTATCCGTTGTTGCAAGGATGTAAATCCCACCAAATTGCCCGATAACCTCCATTGCAGGCAGTTTTACGTCCGCCGCCATAATACCGGTCATGAGTTCTGTCTGTCGCAATTGCCGGTCAGTTACAAGAGTACCTGAATGTGTTTCCCGGATTCCTTCAGGTACCATATCGGAAAAAATATAGTGCATACCAGGTTCAGCAATGGTTTCCTTACAGAGTTCACCTGTTCGAAATTGGGGGGGTTGCACAATCCCGGGGATCAGGTCATGACTGAATAATGCCATGTTCATTGCTTCACGTACTGCCCGGACTATCTCTTTTTCCCGGGAGAATCTTACCTGTTTTTTTGCAGGGTGTACATTTACGTCGACAAGCCCGGTATCTATCTCAAGGGAAAGGAACGCAACGGGAAACAGGTCTTTTGAGAGCAGTGTACCATATCCCTCTTTGATAGCTGAGGTAATCATGGCTGAAGATACATACCGTTGATTGACCGCAATAACTATCCGCGATGCGTCCTTTCGGGCGAGCGAGGGGCGTGATATATACCCGGAAATCTTCATGAAAGGAAGCGACAGATTTACCGGTATGAGGTCTTTTACTACATCACTGCCATAGATACGGGCAATAGTGTCCAGAAGAAGGGTCGTTCGATCGGTCACCAGCTGCTCGCGCCGGTTGAAGAACAGACGAAATGAGATATCCGGATTGGCAAGGCAGATGCCTTCCAGAATTGCATGGATATGTGCAATTTCCGTATTTTTACTTTTCTGGAACTTTTTTCGTGCAGGTGTGTTAAAGAAAAGATCTTCTACGAGGATACTGGTGCCTTCCGGTGCCCCGATATCTGCAGTCTTAAGTATTTTTCCTCCCTCAACAACAACCGTTGTCCCGGAAACACCTGATCCGCGAAGTCGGGTAATCATCGTGACCCGGGACACTGCAGCAATACTGGCAAGAGCTTCTCCACGGAAACCAAGTGTATGGATATGATTAAGATCTTCGATTCCGGCTATCTTGCTCGTTGCGTGGGGTGTGAAGGCAAGTAGTGCATCAGCCGGAGACATACCACACCCGTCATCAGAGACCCGGACAGTGTCAATCCCATCTTCGGATGATGATATATCAATCCGGACTGAATGGGTCCCGGCATCAATCGCATTTTCCACAAGCTCTTTCACAACCGAAGCAGGGCGTTCAACTACTTCACCGGCAGCGATCTTATTGACGGTCGCCTGGTCAAGGATGCGGATGGCTGAAACAGTATTCCCGACATTCATGATGATTTCCTCTTATTATCCAGCATATGATGTAACTCTGAAATCTTTGCAAGGGCTTGCAGAGGAGTCATCTCATCCGGGTTAATACCGGCAAGTTCGTCAAGTACCGGGTGCTGTACAGGAGGGTTTGTTGTACTGTCATTATCAAATAAAAGAATCTGGGTGTAACGCTGGGGGCGGGTGCCGGTAGGGACATCGCGGTTCATAATCTCGGCGAGGATAGTATCGGCACGCTCGGTCACTTTTTTTGGGATACCAGCGAGCCGTGCAACATGAATTCCATAACTCTTGTCAGTGGCACCGGGTATGAGCTTTCGAAGGAATATAACCTCATTTTTTGTCTCTTTAACGGCAAAATGATAATTTTTCACCCTTTTTAAAACAGTTTCCACCTCAACAAGTTCATGGAAGTGAGTGGCAAATAGTGTCTTTGGCCCGGCACCTGACCGCCCGTGCAGATATTCAAGCACTGCCTTTGCAATCGAGCACCCGTCTACCGTACTGGTCCCCCTGCCGATCTCATCAAGGATTACGAGACTTCTTGAGGTCACATTATTGAGAATGTTTGCAAGCTCGAGCATCTCAACAAAAAACGTACTCTGACCGCTTGCGAGATCATCAAACGCACCAACACGGGTGAATATGCGATCAAGAATACCGATGCTCGCGGACCGGGCCGGAACAAAACTGCCTGCCTGTGCCATTATACAGATGAGGGCCACTGCTCTCATGTACGTGGACTTTCCTGCCATATTCGCTCCCGTAATGATCATGACCTGTGTTCCGGAACCGGAAAGGTCAGTATCATTTGGTACAAACGCTCCAAAAACACCCTGTTCGACAACCGGATGTCGCCCATCACGGATAATAATCGCATCGCTGGTATTCAGCAGCGGGCGGACGTAATCGCAGGTCTGCGCAATTTCTGCCAGTGAAGCGGAGACATCCAGAACTGCAGTTCCACGGGCAATTGCCTGAATATCAGGAATGACATTACGGAGACTTTCAACAAGCTCCATGTAGAGTTCCCGCTCAAGTGACAGAATACGCTCATCGGCATTGGTAATAAGGGTCTCTTTTTCCCTGAGTTCGGGGAGTGTATAGCGCTCACCGGTTGCAGTTGTCTGACGACGCTGGTAGTGAGAGGGGACGAGATGGAGATTTGATTTGGTTATATCAATATAATAGCCAAAGATCCTGTTATATCCAATCTTGAGAGATTTAATGCCGGTCTTTTCACGCTCTCTTTGCTGGAGTTCTAAAATCCAGTCCTTTCCTGAATGCAGAACACCTTTGAGTGAATCGAGTTCTTTTGAATGTCCCTGCCTGATTACTCCGCCGTTACGGGCAACAGCAGGCGGATCGTCAATAATTGCACCATGAATAAGGCTTATACTATCGGGCAAATCATGGAGATCCTCCAGAGCGCTGATGATATGATCCGGAATGCCGGTGATGCCACAATCCTGAAATAAATTTCTCATCTCCGGGATTGATGCGAGTGATTCCGCAAGCGCGAAAAGGTCCCGTGGGCCGGCATTGCCATATGCAATCCGTGCCGCGATTCGCTCAATATCGGTAAATCGTGAAAGAAGTGTCCTGATAGTAAGTCGCACAGGTGTATGCTGAACAAAAAAATCGATCGCATCCAGCCGTTTGTTAATTTCAGGAATATCGGTGACAGGACGGGAAAGGCGACGGGTCAGCATCCGGCTTCCCATGGAGGTTTTTGTCAGGTCCAGACAAGAGAGGAGGGTTGGTCCTTTTACTTCGTGCCGGATACTGTCTTTAACTTCAAGATTGCGGAGAGTAATTGAATCCAGCATCAGACACTGTTCAGATGAACGCAAAGAAAAACTGCTGATATGGGTCAGGGAAGACCGCTGCGTCTCTTTGGCGTAGGCAAGCGCTGCCCCTGCTGCACCAATTGCCGCGGGAAATCCATCACATCCATAGCCTGCGAGTGATGCAACCTGAAAGTGTTCCAGAAGAGTATGCCGAGCCTGATGTTCGGAGAAATCCCGCTCGTTTAAACAGGTAACAACAACACCCTGGTCACGGATCCGTTGCTTCATCTCGTCAGGAACATTAACGGGAAGAATACATTCTGCCGGGCGGTAGCGCGCAATTTCAGAAAGAATATTGAAAGAACCAGTATCGTGATCTGCTACTGTGACAAAAAATTCCCCGGTCGATATATCGAGAAGTGCTATTCCCCATTGGCGGTTTTTCATATCAGGGCAGAGTGCGAGCAGACTGGATGAGGCCGATGAGGAAAGCATGCTCGAGTCAATAACCGTCCCTGGGGTAATCACCCGTACCAACTCGCGTTTCACGATTCCTTTGGTCTTTTTTGGGTCGCCAATCTGTTCGACAACAGCAACCTTGTAGCCCTTACCGACAAGTTTGGCTATATAACCATCTGCAGCATGATAGGGCACACCGGCCAGGGGAATCTTCGTATCCCCGCTTTTTGAGCGCGAGGTAAGGACGATCTCCAGTTCCCGTGAAATCAGCTCAGCATCGCTTTCAAATGTTTCATAAAAGTCACCGATGCGGAAAAACAGGATGGTATCGGGGTGCTTCTCCTTGATCTCCCGATACTGTCGCATTACGGGTGTGAGACGGATACCAGTTTCACTATCCCCGGAAAGGTTTATGGGAGACTCGTGTGTCATGTATGCAGAAAATTTACATTCCGGATCAATTAATACCGATCTTATAGCCATGCCCGGAAAGAATCAGAAGTGCTTGTGAACGTACCAGATTATGAGTGGAGATGAGATCACCAGCGCGATAATTCCAAACATGAGACCTAAGGTAAAACCAATTCCGATAAAACGGGTGATTCCCTCGAGAAGGTTAACCGCCGGGGGTATAGAACTCCAGAGAATCAGTATACCCGTAAGGGTAATGATACTGATCCCTATTGCAGCATTTTTAATGTCCTGTGTACTTGGGGCCAGGGACAGAACAAGCGTGAGCGTCACGTAAAGGTAGAGGAGGAACCAGGGATTGAACCTGACAATAAGATTCTGGGTAAACATTCCGATGATTCCTGTACAAAGTCCAAAAAGAGCATCCGCTGAATCAACACCCATGGGCAGGGGGGGAAATACGCACCCAAGATACTGCGAAAACACCCATGTGCATCCCGCCAGCACAAGAGGCAGGCAGAAAAAGGGTGCCGTGTTAATCACAACATCGCCAAGATAGGGAATTTTTGACGAAGTATACGTGACAGAACCCCCTTCTTCTGAAAAAAATACTACTTTTTTTACTTTTGCACCGGTAAGGAGGCAACCGAGAATATGACTGCATTCGTGTGCAATTACACCGGGAGCGCGGATTACAGAATACAAAATTTTCAGAGGGACCGCCTGTGCCCAGAGAATACCCAGTGCACGGGAAATAAGTATCACCACAATTCCCATAACAATGACCGTCAGAAATAGTGCGATATTCAGGTCCATGATTAGAGGTACCTATTCTCTTTGGAACCGGCGTACACATAAAACGCACACATAATTACACAAAGGGCAACCGGCTTCTTCTGAAAGCCTCATTATTCCTGAATACCTATGGACTGGTATGACACTGGAGAAACATTTGCCAGTTCACTCACCTGGTGCCGATGAAGTGCATTATAACCGGCTGATCAATGAAAAGAGCCCTTACCTTCTTCAACACGCAAAAAACCCTGTCGACTGGTATCCGTGGGGAACAGAGGCATTCACACGAGCAGTGAACGAGGGCAAACCAGTCTTTCTTTCCATCGGGTATTCCACTTGCCACTGGTGTCATGTGATGGCACATGAATCTTTTGAAGACTCTGATGTTGCTGCATTATTGAACAAGGATTTTATCTGCATCAAGGTGGATCGCGAGGAACGCCCGGACATTGACAGTATCTATATGTCAGTATGCCAGATGATGACCGGACAAGGAGGGTGGCCCCTCACTGTTATCCTGACACCGGAAAAAAAGCCGTTCTTTGCCGGCACGTACATTCCCAAAGAAAGCCGGTTTGGTATGACCGGGCTTACTGAACTGATTCCCAGAATCGCGATATCCTGGAGGGAACGGCAAAAAGACCTTATTGCAGCTGCGGACGAAATTATTGTCGCTCTCCATGCGGAACAGGAATCCCAGACAACAGGTATTCCGGATATTTCGCTGCTCGATCGGGGATATGAAGAACTGGTACTGCGGTTTGATGGAGAGTATGGAGGATTTGGTCGTGCACCGAAATTCCCGACTCCGCACAACCTCATCTTCCTGTTAAGGTTCTGGAAGCGTACCGGCAATAAGCGGGCGCTGAAGATGGTGGAAAAGACACTCCGTGAGATGCGACTTGGGGGTATTTTTGATCAGGTTGGGGGGGGATTTCACCGGTATTCAACAGATACGCAATGGCGTGTGCCACATTTTGAAAAGATGCTCTATGATCAGGCGCTCCTGATCATGGCATATACAGAAGCATATCAGGCAACGAATGACTCCGGATACCAAAAAACTGCTGAAGAGATCATTACCTATACCCTCCGCGACCTGATATCACCGGATGGTGCTTTCTATTCAGCAGAAGATGCAGACAGCTCAGGTGGTGAAGGCTCGTATTATCTCTGGACATTACGTGAAATTGAGAAGATCCTTGGGAAGACTGACGCATTTCATGCCACACGCATATTTAATATTACACAATCCGGGAATTATCAGGACACGGGAACCGGATCAGGGCAGAATATTCTCTACCGGACACCATTGCAAACCGGTTTGGCGTCACTGTATGGTATATCAGAAACCAATTTTGAACACCTGCTCGAATCCATCAGGGCAAGGCTCTTAACCGCACGGGCACAGCGTTCCCGTCCTTCAATGGATGATAAAATCCTTACTGACTGGAATGGTCTTTTTATATCAGCGCTTGCAAAGGCTGCACGGACATTCAGGAACGAAGTGTACCTTGCAGCTGCAAAAAAGGCCATGGATTTTATTTTAACCCATATGCATAATTCAAACGGCGGGCTCCTGCACCGGTATCGTGATGGTGAACCTGCAATTCCGGCATTTGCTGATGATTATGCGTTCATAATCAAGGCATTGATCGAGCTCTATGAATCCACATTTGAGCCTTCGTATCTCGAATCGGCACTTGAGCTGAACACCTGGTTCCTTACGCATTTCTGGGACGATGTGAAAGGGGGGGTTTTCACAACACCTGACGATACCGAGGTCCTCCTGATACGCAAAAAGGAGTTTTATGACGGAGCCATCCCCTCCTGCAATTCAGTAGCTTTTGAAAACCTGGTACGGCTCGCTCATCTTACGGGCAATACGGAAACAGAAGAGCGGGCGGCAGAACTTTCACGTTTCTTTGCACCGATGGTGCTACAATCACCATCCGCTCATACATGGTACCTGTGTGCTCTCGATACTGCCATCGGACCCATTCATGACATCGTTATTGCCGGTGAAAAAGAGGCAGACGATACAAGGGCAATAATCAAAGCACTGGGCGATCGTTATCTTCCTCACGTCATGGTCCTCTTCCGGCCATCCGGTGATGAACCTGATAACCTGCTCAATAAAATTGCACCTTTCACCTGCAATCTGAATGCAGTCGGAGGTAAGGCAACTGTATACATCTGTTCAGGTCATACCTGTGCCATTCCAATCACAGACCCGGAGCGAATGCTGGAATTGCTGGAAGGTTTAAATTCAGAAAAATAACTCAAATAACCGGCATTGTTACCCTGTCGACAATAATCTTATCACAGAATAATTATTTCGCCGCACCAACCTGGAACACCCACATATAATAATATAAAAAACTTGTATGACAGAACCATTACTTTAAAACAGGAGAGCATGGTCATCTCCCTTGTGGTGAGCCGGGAACATCAAACAAAATATTTGAAAAAAAGGAATCAACCGGGCAAAAAATCAGAGATTTTTCAGAGCAATGAGATCCTTAACCCCGACAAGTTTCCAGACCAGTGAACGTTCCTCCTGCGCAATCGCGGCCGGGGGATCCTGGGGAGAATGCCCAAGTGCGGCAAGGATATTGCATGAAAGGTTTCTCTCAACAATCAAATCGACGAACTTTTCCCTGATAATTTTTTTCTCGATTGAGTCTGAGACTTCCTCAAGGTAGCCCTGGAGTGTCACGAACATGTATGATGACAGATCTTTTGTGTATTTTTCAATTTCGACAGAGACATGAGGACTTTTTCGGAAATATTCTATTTTTTTACCATATTTCGTAGAGAGGAAATAGAGAAACGATCCATCAAAAACATACAGGAATGGTGCAATATAGGGATATTTCTCGCCCTGGAAGGCAATGCGGCAAACATACCCTTTTTCAATGAGCCGATCATATTCCTGTTTTTCCATTCGCGGTATTTTCAAAATATCCATAGACTCACACCAATGGTTTTCCCGGCATTACCTGATATACTTTATTAATTATTTCTCCACACGGAAACCTGCCCGTTTCCACGCCGTCATTCCCCCAAGAACGTTAGTTACTCCATGGAACTTATGGATTGCCAGAATGCTTGCTGCAAGGCTCCCTTTATACCCTGCATCGCAATAGACCACGACAGGTTCATTTTTTGGGATTTCATCAAGATGTTGAGGAAGTTCCCCGATATAGATGTGATGGGCGCCGCGGATATGACCAACCGCATTCCAGTTTTTTATATCCCGGACATCAAGAATGAAAGGTTTCTCTTCATCAAGACGCTCTTTTAATTGCTGGACCGAACATGTTGCCACAATGCCAATTTCCTGGGCTGCTTTTGTCCATGCCGGAAATCCTCCGGAGAGCATACCGGCAATAGAATCATAACCCAACCGTATAAAATGACGAAGAACAAGGTCAAGCTCCAGATTGAAGTCATCGATGATGATTATCGGCCTCTGGTAGTCAAGGAACCATCCCATGAATGCGGGAAGACCTTCACGCCAGATGGAGATGCTGCCCGGAATATGTCCTGCCCCAAAACTGGTGGGTGAACGGATATCTATAATCTGGCATCCGGATTTTCTGAAATTGTTGATTTCATTGATGGAGAGTGGTGGCAGGTCAGGTATATGGTGCAGGATAGGAGCGCCTTCCTTGTTGTATTTTTCCATCTGCCGGAAATAGGGAGGGAGATATGGAGATTCAGTTACCCGCTGCAGGATGAAAGGTTCACGGCCTTCGATCAGAAGGGAGTTTGTTTGTTTTTCATAACCGATAGTTGTAAACGGGTGATCAGCAATTTCACCGCCGCAGACAGACCCTGCTCCATGAGCAGGACAGAGAATCACCCCCTCACCCAGCGGCAGGATTTTGTTAACTACGCTGTCATAGATTTTTCCTGCCATTTCCGCTTTGCGTTCCTGTCCGAAAAAATCAGTCCGGGCAATATCGCCGGCAAAGAGCGTATCACCGGAAAAAACCATGTATGGCTGATCACTCACCTCAGTATCCCTCAGAACAAGTGAAATACTCTCTTCTGTATGTCCCGGGGTCTCCAGAACTGACAATACCAGCGAACCAAGAATGAACGTATCCCCTTCTTTTACCGACTTTCCATAGGAAAATGCCATCTTTTCGCCATGAAAAATCTCAGCTCCGGACCGTTCCTCAAGTTCCCTCGATCCAATAGTATAATCCTCATTCCGGTGGGTTTCAAAAATGTGCGTAATGACCAGTTCATTCTCTCGGGCTATTTTCAGATATATTTCGCAGTCCCGACGCGGATCGATCACCGCTGCTTTTCCACCCGATCCGATAAAATAGGAATTATGGGAAATTCCCTCAGAAACAATCCGTTCGAACAACATAGTCCTCTCCTCTTCCATCGTGGAATTACACACTTGGTCTGTATAAAAGTTTTGAACGAAAAAAGGCGTAAACGGATCCTTCATTCTGCTACATAGGGATAGTTCAGAAGCACAGGGGCAATATTTCCGCTTGACATGTGCTCCTTTATAATGGCGCAGATATGGGTCAGACTTACCGGGATGTACCCGACCACTTCTGCACTTACATTAATCCGTCGATGTTCAAAATTAATGAAGGGGTACTGACGGAGATCATTATTATGGTGATGACCATGGATGACCCAGCCATCAAATTCTGGTTTTGCACCAGCAGGATCGTGAACCAGCAGAAAACGGAAGCCTCCGTATTCGAGGGTAACTGATGGGACAGGCACCAGTTCGGCGTCATCATGATTCCCTCCGATAAAGGTGATATGACCTTTGAGTTTTTTCCTGTACTGGGATGAGGGCAATGCATCCTTCCCGTACCGTAAATCTCCAAGATAATACACACTGTTCGCCGGGGAAATTGTATAGTTCCAGTTTTTTATCAGTACATGATCCATTTCCCCGACATCGGAAACGAGAAACGGGCGCGAACAATAGCGGATGATATTCGCATGGCCAAGATGCAGATCAGAAATCAGGAAAATATCTTCCGGGTTCGATGGAATTGGATCTGATCGTTCAAATCCTGATTTCTGCCGGAAAAGTGCGAGCGTATTCTGCCAGGATTTACCGCTATGACTGTAATCACCGGAAATCCACCGCTTCTCCAGAAAATCATACTCAGCAAAGATTGATTCCCCTTTCATGAGGGTAAGCCTGAGTCCGTGTTCATCAAGAGTAACCGGACGGATTTCCTGCCCTTTTCTCCAGAGGAATACGCGTCGCAGGAGGTCTATTAAACCCAGAATGATTCCTCGTTGATTCGCATCCGGAGGCTGACTGGTGAGTGCTGAATAAACAGTTCCTGCCGTCTTGAGGTCCATACGATTGGCTACAGTTACATGAAACCATTTGCTTTCAGGATGGCAATCCCATATATTCTGGCTTTGCACCAGTGAAGAGAGACTCCCTGCTATCGAAGATGTGAGTTTTTTTAAGGGCTCTGAGGGTTTGACAGGGAATGCAATTACACTCCCGTGCATCCCTTCACGCATTTCCCACCCTTCAATGGTGAAAAGGACAGGATCATAGCCTGCTGTTACCATTCCGATGGTATCAATAAGCTGCCCCGGACTGACACCTTCATTCAGAGTAAGGGGTCCAAACAGGGTAATATGCGGATGCCTCTCAATATAACTTTCCAATGAAAATAACCGCCCGACAAGAGAAATTGTCTTCCCAACCCGCCATTTTGTCATTGCGAGACGGATCTCGATAAGATAAATATCGTCCATGAAAGGCAACCTTGTATTATGTTCTATGTTCAGCCTTAGTGGTTAAACCTTTGATTTGAGTTTTTAATATAGAGTCATCATCGTTTTTATGAATAACACCTTTTTGATAGTCAGGTGTGGGGATAATGCTGATGGAAAATTTACGATTACCAGATAAAAATTCAAAAAAAGATCGCCAGCACCAGAATGAAAAATCCGTCACGGTGATTGCCTCGTGTTTCATGAAACAGGACCTGAACGGACCATATTGTCGAACTGAACCGGGCATTCTCATCAGAATTACCTGAAGCATGAATATGCCCCCACCATTACAATCTTGATGATTCGGGAGAATAGTATGTCGTGGACACAAAGAGAAATTCTATAAAAAATCACAAGAGCACGGTAACCACACTTCTCTTTGACATGGACAATACACTCTTTGACCTTGTCAAAGCCCAGATTGCGGCATGCCATGCCGTAGTGGAACATCTGGGTCAGGATAACGGAGAGGAACTATTCTCGTATTTTTTATCACCCGCTCACGGATTCGAATCCCATGAAAATATTCGCCAGTACATGAACGAACGAAATATTCCGGATGAGAATATTTTCCGTGAAGCCTGTGAGGTATATGAGACGGTAAAACTCCAGCATATTACACCCTACGAGGGTGTGACAGAAACACTCCAGTTTCTCTATGCACAAGGTTACCCAATGGGAATAGTGACCGATGCACTTTCCGGTGATGCAACATTACGTCTGGAAAAAACAGGATTGCTTCCATTCTTCTGCTGTATGGTCTCTTACGATTTGGTAAAAGTGAAAAAACCTGCACATGAACCCTTTCTGTTTGCGCTCAGGATGTTGAAGACCAGTCCCTCTGAGGCGGTGCTGATCGGTGATAGTCCGAGAAGAGATATCGAACCCTGCCGGCATCTGGGCATCCGGACGGTGTATGCCCGGTATGGGGACCGTTTCTCGGGTGACAGTAGCGGTGTACCTGCCGATTTTATCATTGACACAATGGCAGAACTACCTGAAATTCTCCAAAAATTTTAAGATAAAACGAAAAAAGTTATGTATAGTGATTGAACATTCCAAAAAAACTTAATAACGGGCGCGATTCGCGTATATCCAGCATTAATTCTGTGTATTTTTATTTTTCCATCAATTTTGACCAAAACTTAAAGAAAGAAAAAATACAATAAAAGCTATGTATGTTCCCACCGGGATCTTTTTCACCAAGGGGGTAGGTGTTCATAAAGACCGTCTTGCATCTTTTGAACTTGCATTGAGAAAGGCTGGTGTAGAAAAGTGCAATCTTGTATATGTTTCGAGCATCTTTCCCCCAAAATGTAAACAGATATCAAAATCAGAAGGATTAAAATGCCTCAAACCGGGCGGCATCACGTTTTGTGTAATGGCAAGAAACGAGACCAATGAACCAAACCGTCTCGTTTCAGCCGCAATAGGCCTTGCCCTTCCCAGCGATTCTGAAGAATACGGGTACCTCTCCGAGCATCATGCTTTCGGAGAGACTGAAAAAAAGACCGGAGAATATGCAGAGGACCTTGCAGCAACTATGCTTGCTACAACCCTTGGTATCGAATTTGATGTAAATGCAGCCTGGTCAGAACGCGAGCAAACCTACAAGGCCAGCGGAAAGATTATCAAAACCCAGAATACATGCCAGTCAGCAGAAGGTGACAAAAACGGTCTTTGGACGACGACAATCGCTGTGGCCGTGTTTATTTAATAAGCGTGTTGCCTAAAACAAGACACAATATTAAAAAAAGAAGTTACAGTCCGGCAAATGACAATGGATAATATCCATCTTCCGGGAGAAAATTTTTTGCTATTTGAATAGTGGTTGTCTTAAAAACGATAGACCATGAAAACAAATTCTGATTTTCACGACATTATTGCGGCGTTTCGTTCTTTTTCTTTGCATATTTAAGGATTTTCTGAGTAAGATCCAGTACGGCAACCCGGGCCGGACTATGAGCCGGGATCTGTGAAACAGGTGATGCCGCAAGGTCCGCTGCCTCGACCTGCGGATCATCAGGAATGAGTGCAATCGGCATATCATTACCGATATCAACGGGTGCTGTCCCTGATTTGAACCTGTTGAAAACAATAAAAATTTTTTCCTTTTCAAGTCCGAGCTGAGTTGCGATCTCCCGTATACGGGCAATCGTACGCAATCCCCGGGCACCGGGGTCGCTAACAATAATCAGCATATCCGGTTTTCCGATCGTTCCCCTGCTGATGTGCTCCATGCCAGCCTCTGTATCGATCACAATAAAACGGTAGTCACGTTCGAGCTGAAGTATGCATTCTGACAGCAAATCGTTGGCAAAACAATAGCACCCACTACCTTCCGGACGGCCCATTGCTATAAGATCAAACCCCTTGTATTCTACAAGAGCCTGGCGGAAACGGAATCTCACGTAGTCATGCCGGTTCATGCCAGGGGGGATATGACGGCTAAAGGCCTCTTCCCGCATGTTACCCAGAGTTTCATGAACTGGTACACCAAGCGCTTCGTGGAGGTTGGCATTCGGGTCGGCATCAACCGCAAGAACAGGTGTTTCCCCCAGATCGATGAACGAACGGATGATCAGGGAACTTATCGTCGTCTTGCCGGTCCCTCCTTTTCCTGATAGCGCGATGATAAAGGGGTGGGGTGCCATGAAAAGTCTCCTCATAATTCCCGACAGACAGTCATACTCCGTTTCCTGTGTGCCTGATGCGTTGTGAGATCTGAGCTGCAGTTTTCATAATAGCAAGGGCCCCGTTACGGTCAGCGAACCGTATGCCACAGCTGGGTGTGATAAGGGACTGTGCATCAAAAAGGTGTTCCGGCATGCGTGTGCAGAGCTGGGTTCTGATAGCAAGATATCTCTGATAAAGGGAGTCAGGAGTCTCTGAGGCAAAAATTTTATACTCTGCCGGAACAATGCCCCATGCAACGACCCCTCCTTTTTCCATATAGTCAACCAGCGAATCCGCGTATAATAAAAACTCCTTTGCTGTTGCGTATGCATCAATAGAGACAACCGAAGGCTTAAGAGATAATACGAATTCCCAATCCGTATTTGAGCAGCAGTGGATGCCCAGCCCACCCCCTACCAGTGCTGATATATCCTCCCATCCCGATCTTACTGTATCCTGATCAATCGGCACTACAGATGATCCCAATGAAGCAAGGTAAGGCTCGTTCAAGACAACAAGTGTTTCTTCAACACCCGTTCTTGCTCTCATCTCCATCTCGCACCATCGTGCCTTGAGGGCAATCATTTTCGAGAGCACATCCGCAAGCTGCGAGTCATAGTAGATAGGGCGCTTGTTTGCGTCAACCACCTGCATACCAAAGGTGACTGGTCCCGTTACCTGGCATTTCAGTACCATCGCATGAGAAAGGTCATGGGACATCATTTCGATAAAACCTGATGAATATTCCTTACGAAGTGCATACGGGGAATAATTACCCTCAACATAGTCCATATACACCTTTTCTATCGCCGCAGTATGGTCTGTTGTACTGTCAAACAGGAGCCGGCTTTCCTTTATCATCATACCTGGCAACTGTTCGGAGTCGCAAAAGACAATACTTTCCAGTTGCCCCCGATCAGGGAGGGTGGGTACATACGGGAATCGGGGGAATATCTCCAGAACATCATTACATGCTGCGACAGGATCCGCATGGGGGAGTGCACCCACACCCGTTGCCAGGGATTGCGGTGAAGGGATCATCTTTGCCATGTGATATCACCCTTTCCTGAGCCGACAGGTTTCTAAAAGTTTCTGGACCATGGGGAATAACGTCAGATCCGTGTGGGGTAAAAAGGTGCTTGAGGTATACTCATCCATAAATGACGGTTCAGCATTGAGTTCAATGTATGCAATCCTGGAGGCAATCTGATCGAGTGTTTTTCTTTCCCGACGGTTATTAAGCGCGAGATTTGCACCTGTAACAGCCCCATTTCCAATATTTTTTATCCTCTCAATTTCGATTTCCGGGATCAACCCGATAATCGTCGCATTTTTCTTATCCAGATAATTGCCGAATGCGCCGGCAACATAGATCGTATCGATATCGTGCCTGGTCACACCCGCTTCTTTCATCAGCGTTACGCATGCAGCATGAACCGAAGCCTTACTCATGATGAGGTTCTTGATATCATTTTCCGTGACCACAATATCCTTCCCGATGTCGGTCTCATCGGCCCAGGCAACAACAAACTCCGGGAAATGCGAGCCGGTACGGATCCTTGTATTTTCTATGCTGGTATTAATCCGGCCAGTCCTGTCGATAACACATGCCGAGATCAACTCTGCCAGCAAATCGATTAAACCGGAACCGGTAATACCCCGGGGTTTGATGTTGTTGATGGTAATATATACAGGATCGAGAGTGACAGGATCCACGGTGACCTTCTCAATCGCACCAGGATTTGCCCGCATGCCAAAAAGCACTTCTCCTCCTTCGAGTGCCGGTCCGGCAGCCCCGGCGCAGGAAAACATCCATTCTTTATTTCCCAGCACGAGTTCAAAGTTGGTCCCGATATCGATCAAAAGCGAGATCTCTTCGTGTTCGTTCATTCCGCAGGCGAGGATATCGGCAATAATATCACCCCCGATAAAGTCGCTCACTGCCGGGAAGACGAAAAGCCCGCTGTTTTCATTAATAGTAATTCCTATTCTGCCTGCTGCAACTGACAGCGCTCTCTGGACAACTGGCACATAGGGCTCCGCGATAATGTAGGCAGGATCAATCCCAAGCAGCATATGCGACATTACCGTATTACCAGCAACTACAATTTCGTAAATATCCTCCCGGTCGATCCTGGCAGTGTTTGCAGCTGATGTTAATGCAGAATTGATGCTCTCTGCTGCGAGTGCCTGGAGTTTTCCCAAACCATTTTTCCGGGCAAAATTCACGCGGGCGAGAATGTCTTCACCACAGCTTATCTGTTTATTATAATTTGATGCAACAGCGACTACCTTGCCGCTGACCAGGTCCCAGAGATGGACAACAACTGTTGTAGTCCCAAGATCAACAGCAGCACCGAACAAGCGACTCGACGTATCATTTTCCTGAATATCAATAAGACGGTAACCTCCCGGAACAAGGGCAATTGTTCCGGTCACTTTCCAGTCACTGTGACGAAGGAGAGAGGGAATTTCGCGAAGAACTTCCAGCGGGACATAGACCTTTTCTGCAACCGGTCCTCCGCTTTTCTGGATTCCCCAGAGAAGGCGGGTCAGATCCGGCGACGGATCGGTAAGCGTTGGCGGCTGGAGCTCGACATAAAATTTTCTGACAGAAGGATGGAAATCAATCTCGGTATCTCTGCCTTCCATGAGGATTTTTTGTTCCTGGATGAGGGTGCTGTCAGGAACAAACACCAAAAGGTCACCCTGCACAAGCGTTTCACAGGCAAGACATGCACCTTTATTGAGTTCACTCTCGTCAAAAAAACGTGAATATTTCTGGCGGTCAAATTCTGCCTTTCCTGATTGAACATAGACCACGCACTTACCGCATTTGCCCTGTCCACCGCAGACTACGTTGATGTTCAGGCCCGCTCTCTGTGCGGCATCAAGTATGGTGCTGCCACGTGCAACCTCAATTTTGCGATAACTGGGAAGAAATGTTACCGTGCGCATAATTATCAGTCCTTAACATTAGCATTGGGGAGAGAGATAAGAAATATGCTCCGGTGATGATAATCAGATTGTTTTTTTCAGGAATACAATTAAAAATATGAAAAAGATAAAATGCTGGCGATCAGGATTCGTGCTTTTTCCACTCCTCATGCAGGAATTCCCCGATCTCAGCTGCATCACGAGGACCAACCATCACTTTCCAGCCGGTTGCTTCTTCAATCCTGCTTGAAAGGGGTGCAGAATATCCCGGAATAATCAGGATTTTATGAGATACCTCGTTTTCTACATCGAATTTTTTTATCGAGTCACGCACCAGGGTTTCATTAAGTTTTCCTGCGGCTACAGCAGTCAGTACAGAAAGCCCTTCCGTGTCGACAATCAGCATGAAACAGGGAATGCGGGTGGCCTCCAGATAGCCTTGTAGGGTAAAGAACGTCAGGGAAAAGTTCACCGTCAGGAGTACCGGGGCATCTTTTCCCGGATCTCCGACACGATACAGTCCGGGATTCATCTGGATTGGTTTCTGGGGATCCGTGTAAATATTCTGTCTTAGGGTAAGCGCGGCTTTGGCAGATGCCGGGGAAAGCGGGAGTGTCACGATTACTGATGCATATTTGACAATCCCCAATGCAATTGCAGCATCCTGCAGGGGGTACTTCGTGGCATCAGTGAATACCGGGAAGCCCAGATCCGGGGCTGTACGGGTAATAGCGAGCTGTCGTATGGCAGTGGATAAAACGATAAAATCACCAAAGGATTTGGGGCAAAGATCCAGGACCAGTTTTTTTACACCTTCTGCTTCACAGGATTTGACCAGACGGATAAGATCATCCAGTTCATGAGCCTGAACTACAAGAGGACAACTGTATTTTTTGGCAAGTGAACACATTTCCATGAAATTTTCATGTGTTGCTGCGTGAAGCAGCGGCTGGTAGCTTCCGACCTGCACCAGTGCCTTTTTGAGCGCCTCTATGTTATCGGATATCAGCACCAGGGGGAGATCAGCATTTTCTTCGACTGTGGCAACGGCCCGTGCGAATGCTTCTGCAGAACCACTTGAATTTTCAATCGCGATACCGTTAAACTGCAGATCGGTGCCAACCCGGGTAAATGTATCATTCCTGATCCGGAGAGTTACCCCTGTTATCTCTTCAGGAGTCTGGGTATCATACACCTTGAAGAGAATGCCCGGCGGATGATAAAAAGTCTTGTCATGACGGTAAAGCACAAATTCCTCACCCACAGCAAATGACCGTTCCCCAACGCCGACTTTTACCAGCCTTACAGGGGGTCTTGTGGTTGCACCCAGTACGGCCTTTGCATGCTCGTCCAGGTAAGGACAACTTTCCACATCTGCTTTTCCACCGGCAAGTTTCATGGCAAACGTGAGGCAGGTGGGATCACCGCATTCCTTGCAGTTCTTTTTTGGCAGGAGTTTGTAGATATCCAGTGCCTTGAGTGCCATATCTATTCCACCTCCAAAGATTTGGATCTGTTCTTCAAGCCAGCGAACGCATTTTTGAGCATCCCAACCGTCTTGGGATGGCGGACACATATAATCTCGGCACCTGCAACGGCTCCGGCAATACCGGTATAAAATTCCCACTGCATGGCCATCTCGTCCTGCAGGGCAGGTTCTGCTTCCCTGACTTCTTTTATTGTCAGCGAATCGATAGCAGAACAGATCATGGGCATGGCAAGATCGGTATCGCCTTTCAGTGCAGAAAAACGGATTCGTTCCATAGCTGAATATGAATATTCAAAACCATAACCGAGTGCACCGGTATATGGATCGATCATAATATGATCCCGCTGTACACCAATCTCCCTCAACAGGATATTAAGTTGTTTTGCAAGATTTACATCGATAGGAGACTGGGCAATCAGCGAGTGGTTGTAAGCAAGAGCAGCGGCAGCAATGCTCCGGTATCTCCCTGCTTCTGCGGTTCCAAGGAGTAGTCGTTCTCCCTCAGCGGTCTCACCGCACTTTAAGAAGACCTCACTGTCAATCTTCGGCTCGTTGCTTCCCTCAACAATCAAAGGCAGACCTGTTGCAGAAAGAACGTCTTCTACGGTTTTTCCAACCGATGTAATATCAGAAAAATTCCTCTGCCGTGTGCTGGTCAGGTACAAGCGAACCAGATCAGCTCCATATACCCTTTCAGCCGTATTAGCCCATTCATGTACATTCTCCACCAGATCACCACAGTATTCTTTGATGATCGGCGACCAGTATTCCGGGTTATCACAGATCTCTAAAGCAACAAGGGGTGCTGGAGAGGACGGGTTCTTGTCAAGAAACGGCAGCGTAGTCCCACCACCAAGTCGGTAGGATTTGTTTCTCGTTCCCCCATCTGCACTGGTTGCTCCAAGAATGACATTACCGATAGCACCGGTCCATCCAAAGTTAAGATCATATCCCATTGTAACGCCTCACACCAACGGTTTCATGGTAAGGGCTGGATGCTTTACACGTTCAAGGAACGAGATCAGATCTTCGATGGTCGTTGCAGTGATCTCATCAGCGATCTTATCAAAAAGATCGGCTTTGTTCTTTTCACTAAGTTTTTTCACCAGTTGATGTTTCAGCTCCTCTTTAAGCTGAGAAGGCATCCAGACCAGACGCTCAATGCCTCCTTCACCCTGTAAAAACCGATCCGAGAGAATATAATTCTTTGAGATCCCGGCAAATCCCGGGGTCTGTGCACCCCCGCCAATAGTTCCGGCCAGTGTTGAGAATGTCATTCCCGAGGGTGTGATACCTTTATATTCACGGTTTACAACCATTATCCCGTTCACCTCAGGAAGCATGAGAGAGATACATTCAAAACACCCGCAACACGTCATCGGGAATTCCATCACGCTGTAGAGAGAACAACGGTCGATCTCCCCATGACTTGCCTTTTTGACAAATTTATTGATCCCTTCATATTCCCCGGTCAGGGCATTGATGACCGCTCCCTTCTCGATCGGCTGGTTGGCACCGGATGGAGCAATTTCATATGCAATTTTTCCATCCAGCCAGCTGATAGCACCACAGAGGGCAGGATGTTCCGGGGTTATCACACAGACATGATTGGGTGCAAAGGTCTGGCAGAGTGTGCAGGAATAGTAGGTATTCACTTCCGAATCCCTCATACCTCTGATACGTGCATCCCGTTCTTCATACACCATCTCTGCAACCTTTTTGGCAGCCAGAACTTTTTCTTCATCAGTAATCAGCGTGACAGAAACTGCATCCAGCAGCTGGGGAAAATCCATGCGGAACTTGCTTGAGAGGAGTTTTCCTATATGTTCGATCCTAACTCCTTTAGCCACAACTTCCTTGGAAATCCGTACCCAGATGATATCCCTCTGGGCGACATGCCAGGATCCCTCACCGTAATTGACGAAATTATGTATCCTTCGCTCGAGGACCGGCTCATAATCTTTTTTCATCATCTTCCCGGCTACTTCGATAAGGATAGCAAGGGGGTATGCACCACCCTCCTTCATTGTATCGATTTCGGGTCCGATTACGGTCACTTTCCCGTCCTCAACTTCATCTGCAGCACGCATGGATAACAGCTCAAAAGCAGGCGTTCTTCCTCCACCAAACTCAACAAACATCTCCTCTTTCCGGATGCTTTTTCCCTCAAATGCAGGTGAGCACCCCATCGGGATAGGGATAGCCGTGATATGAACTTTTATTCCTTTTTGTTCCATTCCCCGGCGTACAACCTCATCAGTCCGGGTCTGGATCCACTCCCCTCCGGTATAATCGCCCAGTGAAAGAATGGGGAAACCCAGAACTCTCATACCATCGACTAATGCAATTTCCTGATCAGAAAGCCCTGGGAATACAATCACGATAGCCTTTGCACGTTCCGAAGCATATGCGAGGAGCCGGTGTATGTCTCCAGGAGTGACCCCGCCAAACATCATCGCAACACGGGCAATGACATCAACGAAATGAACTCCATAAAGGGGCTTCGAACCAAGAGGAATAAGACGATATTCAAGCCCCACCTTCACACCCGCATTGATAAGTGAAGGCACGATGTCTCCGGCAAGGAATGTGAGCATGTACTTTTCCTGCAATTCGCGGCAGATAGCAGCAGCGCTATCGGAACCAGGGGGAGTTCCGACAACAAGTGCAAGCCCAAGGATACTGCCATCAACAAGGGAATAACCAAGTTTCCTTAGGATGGTATCATCGATAAAACCGGTAAAAGGAGCAGGTTCCCTGCCAGAGGCGGCTGTTTTTTCCGCAAGAATGCATTCCGATGCAACGAGAGGATTGTTGCTGGTACTGGTAAATACGTCAAGTGCCGATACCTTGTCGTGAACCGCCGTTCCGGTTAGTGCATAGGAGATAGGGAGATGATAAGCGGTTTCATCATAGGAGAGTGAGTGCTGGATGGTGGAGATCGTAGTTTTTAAATAATCTTCACCTTTTTTTTTTGCAATTTCGATATCGGTCATCAGATTTTTCCCTCTGATCATGAGTTGCTCGGTAGAATAAATATAGTTTCGTTAAGGAGTAATTTTTAAAAATCTCTCATCAGAACCGTAGTTGATTAACAATCCGGTAACAATAATATTAAACCTCAATAAGGATATTCTGTTAATAAGAGGCTGGAAAATGGATAATTTTCGTTTTAATAAATATTTTATTTTCACCGTTGTAATCATAACGGCGATCTGTATCATCCAACCGGTATTTGCACAAGGAGGGGGGACTATGACAATTACCTATCGTGGATCCGGGGGATATTATATTGGAGACACAATCATCTTTGATGGAAAGGATACCGTCGGAAATACCACATTATTAAAAATCAGTGGCCCGGGCCTTCCTGCGTCGGGTGTTCCGGTATATGATCTTGAGGGTATTCCCGGCTCAGGAAATAATGCCCCGATGAACAATGACGGTACATGGAAATTTGTGTGGTCAAGTGCAAATATTAAGGGGATTGAAAAACTGGTGACAGCCCGCTACACCATCACTGCATTTGATCTTATAAACCCGGAACAAACTGCATCAGTTTCAGTTTTTTTGAAAAAGCCTGAATTTTATATCAATCCACAGCTCTAGTCCCATAAATACGGGAGATTATATCCAGCTGAGCGGTGTCGCCGAGATGGGTGTAACAAACGTGAAAATTGATATCGCTGATTCAGATGGAAAAATTTTGCGTACACATACTGCTCCAGTCAGCGGGGCTGGAAACTTCAATTATGAGTTCCGTGGGGATTTGCCGCCAGGCCAATATTTTGTGAGTGCCGGTAACCCATCTATGAAAAATACACTCAGGAGTACTATTACCATTACGCTACCCGTAAGTATTTTTTCAACATCAACAGTTACCTCCCCGATCTCAACCCCGTTAGAAACGGTCATGGAAACCACTTCACCTTCACCTGTCCTTTCACAACCAGTCACGCCATCTGCATCGGCGATACCCCTTTCCCCCCTCACAGTAATTGCAGGGCTTATTTTTTCCGGTATCCTGGTTCTTACAGGGTCAACCGGATGCAGGAAAAAATAACCTATCATCTAATATTTTTTTTGAGAATTCATGAGGTTGTTGTAAAAAGCAAATTACTTTTTTTAAATGATATCTACCAGAATGTATATCGGAATTCGCATTCTATTATTTTAGCACAATCGGGGGAAAACTTTGAAGAAATTCTCTTTTATCGCTCATATGCCAAATACACCCGGATCACTCCACAGAGCAGCAGAGATCATTCAGAAGTATAAGGGAAACATTAACCGTATACAATATGATCGACGTATTGATCCATCGACTGTGTTTTATGAAGTAACAGCTTCTGAGGACGCATTCGGTAAAATCACCCGTGATCTTCATCAGATAGGCTACCTCCAGACTTCGTTAAAACCGCTCAACTTTTTAAAAATCTGTGTTTATCTTCCCCACCAGCCAGGTGCTCTCTATGAGTTCCTGAATTTTACAACATCTGTGGGAGCAAATATCGCTTTCATCGATTTTGATGATAAAGGAAGACATCCCAACCGCCTTACCGTCAGCCTGAACCTTGAGCAGAGCTCAGTTGTTGACCAGCTTTTAGAACAGCTGAAGTCACGCTACCGCCTTGAAATCCTTGAATATGACACGACCGGGAAACATCTTGATGATACGGTATTTTATGTCAGGTATGCCCAGGCCATACGTGAACTCATCGGCGAATCAGAAGAGAATTTTTTACTCTCATTCCTTGCCGATACGAATCATATCGTGCAGGAACTGATGGACCGCGGGAATGATCCAAGGAAGGTCTTTGAGAGTATTCTCTTAACCGGGAAAACAATGAGGGCAACTACGCAGGACAAGTTCTATGCAGATGTCCAGAAATTTCAGATTACTGAGCAAACCACCCTTTTTTGCTTCCAGATGCCATGCGGAGGGAATATTTTTTTGATCTCTGCGCCCGAACAAAAAGTCCTGATTGATACGGGGTATGGCATATATCACCATGATGTAATGACAATGCTTTCAAGGTGCGGTTTAGGAGATGATCCCCAGGTATCAGGAATCATCGTTACCCATGCAGATGCCGATCATTGCGGAGCTGACAGGATATTTCAATGCACCGGTTTCTATGCATGAAGGTACTCTTGCAATCATCAGGAAGAACAACCGGGCGTATGGATCCCGGAGTGAACACTCCGTTCTCGAAGCGTTTTATACAAAAATGATCAATCTTTTCTCGAAATTTAGTTCCCCTGGCAAAATTGAATGCTTTTCCAAAAACGCGATTGCGATGAGGGGAATTTTTCCGGTAATTGGCACGGTCAGCATTGGGGATCTCGAACTCGAAGTCCTCGAAGGTCTTGGCGGGCACACCTACGGTCAAATCTACCTGTATTCCCAAAAAGAGGGATTATTGTTCGCTGCAGACAGTGTAATCAACTTTTCAAGTCTAACACAGGAACGTGCAGATTATAGTTCACTTGCTGCTTTTCTTGTAACTTCAGTTAATGTGGACAGCGATCTGGCAAAAAAGGAACGCGGTGCTCTGCTTGAACTTGCTTTCCAAACAGACAGGGCTCTTTTATCCACAGGAAAGCGATGTCTTATCTGTGGAGGTCATGGTGCAGTTTCAGTGCTAGAAGATAACAAACTCATTACGTACGGTACCATTGAGCGGTATCAACCACACAATTCATTGGATAGCAGAGAGGAAAAAATAATCAGAAAATGAATTTTAATCAGAGATGTAATCAGGGATAAGATCTATCAAATCAGTTTTGAACTGACTATTCACATTTTTTTATGCAATAATTTAAAATTCGGCCGGGATTGCAGAAAAGGTACTACGAAATTCTCATCTACTTTGTGATTACATCTTTTGTGCGGGAAGCATGGAAAGACACAGAGTACAGGATATGATGCGGCTGATGGCATCAAAGATCCGGGCAATGGCCAATATAATATCGGACGATGAAGTCGAAAAATTTATCCAGGAACTGCTCAATGCAAAACGTATCTACGTTATGGGAGCAGGACGGTCCGGCCTGGTTGCAAAGGCTTTTGCAATGCGCCTCATGCATCTTGGATTACAGGCTTTTGTTGTAGGAGAGACAATCACCCCGTCATTAAACAAGGGAGATATCATGGTCGTGTTCTCTGGTTCCGGCAGAACCAAGACGGTCGCCGATATTGCAGAAACAGCAAAAGAAATCGGGGCGAGAATCTGCCTGATAACATCAAATGCAGATTCAAGAATCGGTAAAATATCAGACTGTATTGTAATTATCGAGCACCACCGTGATGCAGTGAGCGATGATGCCATTGAATTTGAAATCCGGCAGATGATAGGAGATCACAAATCATTCGCACCACTGGGGACACTCTTTGAAACAGCGTCCATGATCTTTACCGATGCAGTCATCTCCCGGCTGATGGAAATTACCCAGACTGATGAAAATGCTCTGAAGATTCGTCATACCAATGTCGAATAAGGAGGCAAAATTATGGTGAAATTTGCACAACGGGTACGAGGTATTGAAATATCCGGAATCAGAAGGTTATTTGAATCTGCAGGTGCGGATTCAATAAACCTCGGACTCGGACAACCGGATTTTGATACACCACAACACATCAAGGATGCGGCGATTAAGGCAATTCTTGAGGGAAAAACCGGTTACACGAACAATACAGGAATTCCAGAACTCCGGAAAGCAATCTGTACAAAATTGAAAAATGAAAACGGATTATCATGCCACCCGGACCAACTCATTGTAACTGCCGGTGCCAGTGAAGCACTCCATATTGTGATGCAGGCAATGGTTGATCAAGGGGATCGTGTACTCTGCCCGGACCCCGGTTTTGTCTCGTATGCATCTCTTGCTACCCTGGCAGGCGGGCACCCGGTCAGTATGCCACTCACAAAAGACCTTCACATAGATGTGGAGAAGGCTAAGGCCCTGATGGACAATGCACGGATTATGGTCTTAAACTCCCCGGCAAATCCCACAGGAGCAGTGGAACCAAAAGATTCCATCCAGGCACTTGTTGAATATGCCGATGATGCGGGTGTAACTGTTGTTTCCGATGAGGTATATGAACATTTCATCTATGGTAAACAGCACTGGAGTGCTGCCCTGTTTGGGGAGAACGTAGTTACGATTAATGCAACAAGCAAGACCTATGCGATGACCGGCTGGCGACTGGGATTTCTCGCCGCTCCGGAGGAGATTGTTGCAGAGTGTGTGAAAGTACACCAGTATTGTCAGGCGTGTGCTACCTCAATTTCCCAGTATGCTGCACTCGCAGCTTACATCGGGGATCAGAGTGCGGTAACAATGATGCGCAATGAATACCAGATGAGACGGGATCTCATCTGCAAAGGACTGGCGGATTTGGGATTTGTTTTCCCGGTTCCTGAAGGTGCGTTCTATACTTTTGTTCCGATGAAGCCGGAACTCACCCAGAAATTCATCGAAAATGGAATTGTTATTGTGCCCGGTGCAGCATTCGGGATAAATGCACCGGAATATGCCCGTTTCAGCTATGCAACCTCACGGGAAAACCTGAACCGGGCCATTGAAAGGATACAAAAAATAATGAGTGATTGATATGGTCAAAGAATTATTGAAGAAATTATCCAATGCACATGGTGTATCTGGCAGTGAAAGCAGTGTATTTGCCATCATAAAAAAGGAACTCAAAGATCATGTCGATGAAATACGGGAAGATGCGCTGGGTAACCTGATTGCCATCAAACGCGGCAATAAATTCAAAGTAATGCTCGCAGCCCATATGGACGAGATCGGTCTGATGGTCAAGTATGTCGATGATAAGGGTTTTATCCGGTTTGTCGCTCTGGGGGGCTGGTATGGTCCGACGCTCTATAACCAGCGGGTTATCCTGCATGGGTCAAAAGGGAAATACCTTGGGGTTATAGGTGGTAAACCCCCTCACATGATGGATGAGGAAGAGCGCAAGAAGGGCGTAAAAATTGATGATATGTTTATCGACATCGGGGCGAAGAACCGCGAAGAAGTAGACTATCTCGGTATTGAAGTCGGGACACCAGTGACCGTCGACCGCGAGTTTACCCATCTTGCCTACAACCGCGTATCGGGAAAGGCCTTTGATAATCGTGCGGGTGTTGCCATGCTCATTAAAGCATTAAAAGAGATGGACTCCCCACTTACGATATTTGGTGTTTTTACTGTACAGGAAGAAGTCGGACTTAAAGGTGCACGTACCAGTGCCTATACCCTTGATCCTGACTGCGCAATTGCAACTGATGTCACTATACCGGGTGACCACCCGGGAATTGAGATGAAAGATGCTCCGGTGGAAATGGGAAAAGGTCCGGTTATTACACTTGTGGACAGCAGCGGTCGTGGACTTATTGCCAGTCGTAAAGTAGTGAAATGGCTTAAGGATACGGCAGATTCCGAAGGAATTCCGGTTCAGCTGGAAGTCGGGAGCGGGGGAACAACAGATGCTACCGCGATCCACCTGACCAAAGGTGGAATTCCCAGCACAACAATAAGTATCCCTTCACGGTACATTCATTCTCCAGTGGAAGTCCTGGATATAGAAGATATTGAAGCCGGTGTAAAGCTGATTGTTGCGGCCGTGAAACAAAAACCTGCTCTTTAATCTCATTTTTTTAGTGAAATCCATTTTTCACGTATCGATCAGAATATTTACAAAAAAGAGATTGAAAAGAATAACGCCCCGGCCGGGACTTGAACCCGGGTCAAAAGATCCGCAATCTTTTAGGATGTCCACTACCCTACCGGGACACAGAATTTTTGACTGTCTGCTTTACTAAAATTGCTTTCATCGCATAAATACCTCACCGTTATGGAAATCGAAATGAAACAATGCAAAATACCAACGTTATCGGCTTAAAACTAAAAAAAAAAGGATTTACGAATATGGCCTGATTACGCAGTCCACGTGACCATGGGTGTTGATGTAGTTCCCACCTGTACAAAATTCCGGGGATTGGGATCGAAGTAGGCGCAATCTGTAGTCATATTGAATTTTGAAGTATCATCGATATTTAATTCCGGCCTTACCCATACCATCGCAGTTGCAGTAATATTGTTACCACCGAATTCAATCAGCATGTTATCCCGTTTCATCACTTTAAGCGTTCGGTTCAGATACTCTGAATACCCTTTACCTGTCCCAAATCCATCCTGAAGATAAATCTCCCCTCCCGATTTATTCCGGACAGTGATTTCAAACCAGGAAACAGGACTGTAGGTATCAATAGTAAGTACTCTTTGGCCTTCTCCGGTTATCTTGGAATCATAAACTTTTGTGTACGTTATATTGGAGGGTTTTACGGAGTAATTGATATACATGGGGGGACTTCGGAGATCAAACGCTATCGCAGTCTTATTATAAGCATAAGTATTTGTCGTTGAATAAATGCGGCAATATAGATCCTGAGGTATCGGGGTTGTCGTGAGAATCGTCCGGTAACCGCTCATCGTTGTTTCAGTGGCAAAAGGTGTTACATCAGTAACATAACCTGGTGTTGGTGTAATCTCTGTAGTAGCTTGATCAGGATTAAAAAAATTCCCGGTCTGCGATGAGGTTTTATTGTCTTTTGGCGGTGCAACACATCCTGATGCGTAAACAACAAGAATAATAGTGATACAGCAGATTATCCGGGTTATTATCTCTTTCATACGTTAATATTTCAGCTATTCATAGTAATTAAGTATATTAGGATGCAGGTTCCGGTCTGAAAAAAACAGACTGTTGGAAGATCACCATACACCTCAATAGGTGTTTTTATTAAAGAGAGAGAAACTGGGATTTCCAGCTATCGCGCACTCATAAGAATCAGATTTAATTTATTAAGGTTCAATTGCTTTATTATCAGGCACTTCAGAATGTCGAAATGATGAAACACATCAAATAAGAAACAAAAAATCTTCCAATGCGAGGAGTCGGATTTGAACCGGCGAACCCCTGCGGGAATAGGCCCTGAACCTATCGCCTTTGACCGTGCTCGGCGATCCTCGCTCTATTTTACTCTTTTTGCACGACGTGACCAGATGCCATGATCAGGCTGGAAACCTGAACCTGGCGCCGTTAACATGGCTTGGATACCCTCGCGCTTGTATACATTATGTATGAAATTAAATAAAGATAGGGGATCACTCCTGCTTTCCGGTAGTGCTCCCATTCAGGGATCTCTTCAATTCACGGTCGCGGAGTTCGTTACGCTTGATCTTTCCTGAAATGGTCTTGGGGAGTGAATCCACAAACTCAATTGCCCTTGGATATTTGTATGGTGCAGTAATCTTCTTCACGTGGTTCTGGATCTCACGGACAAGTGCCTCTGAGGGCCTGATACCGGGTTTGAGAATCACAAAGGCTTTCACAATGAGCCCACGGATATCATCCGGTGATCCGACAACTGCCGCTTCCTGAACCGCCGGATGTTCGATCAATGCACTCTCTACCTCGAATGGACCAATACGGTAGCCCGATGCCTTAATGACATCATCGTCCCTTCCGATAAACCAGAAATATCCATCCTCATCCAGATACGCCTTATCCCCGGTGTAATAATAACCGTCAATGAAGGATTTCCTGTTCTCTTCGTCATTGTTCATATATTCCCGGAAGAGACCAACAGGGCGGGGGTCAAGCCTGATCGCAATTCGTCCTTCCTCATGCAGACCTACTGGTTTTCCCTGGTCATCATGCAGCTCAATTTGCCAGCCGGGTGACGGTTTTCCCATAGACCCGAATTTTGCAGTCATACCGGGGAATGTACCAATGCAGAGGACAGTTTCTGTTTGTCCATAACCTTCAAAGATCGTGAGCCCTGTTGCATCTTTCCACGCCTTGATAACTTCAGGATTGAGAGGTTCCCCTGCACTTACGCAGTGCCTTAATTCAGTGAAATCAAATTTGTCAAGGTCGGCAAGAATGAGCATGCGATATATGGTCGGTGGACAACAGAACGTGGTGATACCGTATTTCTCGAGAAGGGGGAGGATTTCTGTTGGATTGAATTTACTCCTGATATCGTAGACGAAAATTGCAGCACCTTCGATCCATTGCCCGTATAGTTTCCCCCAGGCACTTTTCGCCCACCCGGTATCCGAGAGCGTGAAATGGATGTCGTTTGTTCGCACGTCCTGCCAGAATCTCGCTGTTACAATATGCCCGAGAGGATAACTCTGATCGTGAATCACCATCTTGGGTTCCCCGGTTGTTCCGGACGTAAAGAAAATCACTAGGGGATCGGAACTTCTGGTCTTTTTCATACCGGGAAGATTGACGAGTTTTGCTGAGACGGGAGCAGGATAATCAAGTTCCACCTGATAACTTATCCATCCCTGCCGTTTACCGTCAATCATCATCCTGCAGGAAAGGGTCGGACAGTCTTTTACAATCTCATCGATTTTATCCGCGTGCTCTTCACTCGTAATAACCATCTTAATATCAGCAAGGTTTATCCGGTATTTCAGATCTTTTGGCGTGAGCATTGTAGGAGCGGGACAATATACAGCCCCACGTTTGATAAGTGCAAGAGTGAAAGTCCACCATTCAGGGACTCTCGGAAGCATGATGAGCACCCGATCACCTTTGTTGACGCCATACTTGATCATCATGTTTACAATCTGGTTGGAAAGGCGCATCAGGTCCCAGAAGGTGTATTTTTTTTCCTCTCCCTCCTGATTAACCCAGATCATCGCCAGTTTGTTGCGGTCCTTATTTGCCCATGCATCAATTACATCAAAACCGAAATTAAAGAATTCGGGAACGTCGATTTTAAAATGACTGTACATGTCATTGTAATCGGACATGTTGTGATCCTTATGACCAAATATATGGCCAGCACAGGGCAGGGAGGTTGCGCCAATTGTACTATTGCCCGAACTCAGGCTGAGGTGTGTGGTGCACGCCTCATTGATCCAATCTGATCGTGAGAGTTTTCGTCTTTCACACGATTTATCAATTGCAGCTGTTAATGAATCTTCCATTGTGACAGAATATCGCACCATTCCATGTATCTTTTGGTGGTGCACTTGATAGGTTTTTCGAAAATTAACAGCACCACATTTTTTGGATTTTTGCTGGAATAATTAAACTTTTTCATTAAACTTCCAGGAATATACTGTAATCTCTTCCGTGAAAAGAGGATAAAAAAAGGTGGTGCACCTACACATTATGATTGTACTTTTTCAGTTCAGCTGTCCGTAGATCGTTTCGTTTGATTTTTCCGGAGATTGTTTTAGGAAGATCGTGAACAAATTCAATCTCCCGCGGATATTTGTAAGGCGCAGTTGTGAGTTTTACATGATTCTTAAGTTCCCTGACCAGCAATTCAGATGGTTCGAATCCGGTATTCAGGACAACAAAAGCTTTGACAATCATTCCCCGTATACGATCCGGTGATCCCACAACCGCAGCCTCGCTAACGGAGGGATGTTCGATAAGTGCGCTTTCAACTTCAAACGGCCCGATACGATAACCGGAACTCTTTATTACATCATCATCTCTTCCGATGAACCAATAATATCCATCCGTATCCTGCAATACTTTATCTCCGGTGTAATACCAGCCATTAATAAAGGATTTAGCGTTCTCTTCCGGGTTATCGATATATTCAACAAAGAGTCCGGGAGGTCGGGGATTGCAGGAGATAGCAAGCCGCCCTTCCTCACCCACGCCAACAGACTGTCCATCTTCATCGTGGACCTGAATTTTCCAGCCCGGAGAAGGTTTGCCCATCGACCCGGGTCGTAATTCAAGACCGCCGAATGATGCGACACAGCACACCGTCTCGGTCTGTCCGTAACCTTCACGAATAGTAAGACCTGTCCCTTCCTTCCAGACCCGGATTACTTCCGGGTTCAGGGGTTCACCGGCACTGCAACAATGACGCAGGGAAGACAGATCAAAACGATCGAGATCTGCAAGTATCAGCATCCGGTATATTGTCGGTGGACAGCAAAAAGTGGTAATCTGGTACTTATCAAGAAGGGGCAGCACCTCAGTTGCCTGAAATTTCCCGGAAAACTGATACACGAAGATACAGGCACCTTCAATCCATTGCCCGAAAAACTTACCCCATGCACACTTTGCCCAGCCGGTGTCGGCAACGGTAAAGTGCAGATCATTGTGACGGAGATCCTGCCAGAGCCTGGCTGTAACTATATGTCCAAGAGGGTAACTGTGATCATGAAGGACCATCTTGGGCTCCCCGGTCGTTCCTGAAGTAAAGTAGATCAACATTGGATCAGTGCTTTTTGTCCGCTGATTTTCGGAAATGCTGACTGACCGGTGGGACACCGGCGCCGGGTACAACAACTCGTAAGGCCAGCTGACCCACCCCTCAAGCTCAGCATCCGTAACCAGACGGCAGGTTAATGTTGGACATTGATTACAGATTTCCTCAACTTTCGAGGTATTCTCAAGATCAGTAATAATCATGCGGAATTTTCCTTTGTTGACCCGATACATGATATCCCGCGCCGTAAGCATTGTCGGGCATGGGGCAAAGACCGCTCCTATTTTTATCAGTGCCAGAGAAAATATCCACCACTCAGGAATTCGGGAAAGCAGGACAAGGACGCGGTCTCCCTTGTTAATCCCATATTTAAGAAGGATATTTGCCGCCTGGTTTGAAAGGTTTGAGACGTCAAGAAAACTGAATTTTTTCTCGTCGCCATCCTGATTCACCCAGATCATAGCGAGTTTGTTCCGGTCTCTCTTCGCCCATGCGTCAATTATGTCAAAACCGAAATTGAAATATTCGGGAACCTCAATAGAAAAATTTTTGCAGATCGTCTCGTAATCCGTTAAGCCATCCCCGGAATTTGTCATACATTAAAATTCTGTTTTTTTTCTATATCATTTGACTTGTATGATTCTTAAAAAAGAATGTATCCGGATTTTTATAAGACATGAACTACCGAAGGAAGGTTTAGCCAACTCGCTCCGGGGGACATAAAGATTTTCCATTAGTATTATGATTCAGGGAAAAGCATAGTATAGTGGATGGCAGATAAAAAGTACGAATCTTTAAAAATTGAGAATATCGTAGCATCGGGTATCATTGCCGATTCCATCGATCTTGTTGATGTTTCCGGTAAAATTAAAAGTTGCGAACTCAACACGAAGCGATTTCCCGGCGCGGTCTACAGGATTGAAAACCCGAAGATAGCGTCTCTGATTTTTTCTTCAGGGAAAGTTGTCCTGACAGGTATCCGTGACAATAAGGCACTTACTGACGGGCTTAAAATAATCATGAAGTCACTCAAGGAGGCCGGTGTTGATACCTATAAAGAACCTAAAGTGGCTATAACGAATATTGTCTGTTCGTATGATATCGGAAAATACATCAATCTCAATAAAGTTGTGATAACCCTTAATCTCGAAAATATTGAATACGAGCCGGAGCAGTTCCCTGGCCTTGTGTACCGTATCAAGGATCCAAAAATCGTTGCGCTCCTGTTCTCTTCCGGAAAGATCATTTTAACGGGGGGCAAGAATCTTGAGGACATCAAGAAAGGACTTGACTTCCTCGAGCAGAAACTCGAAAGTATTATGTGAAATAATAATTTTTCTTTTTTGTCGGGTATTATGACCAGTACCGGTGTGTCTGGATGAAATTTCGTTCTGCTTTCATAATCTCCCGATAGAAATCATCGTCTTCAGTCAAGGTTAAAAGAATTCTGGATGTGTTCTCCGGTCCGACTCCCCGTGCCGAAAGTGCGATAACTGCCTTCTTCCCGCTGGATAAAACAATATTGGCATTTTTTAAGAGACGCTGCTCTATCGCACGCTCCACCTGGGTTTTCGAAGGTTTCCGGATACTCGTGTACAGCTCATCTTCATACGGTTTAAGCGCTGCAATAAGACGTGCCCCGCATTTAGGACATTGCGGGTGATCGGGCACACGGGATACAACAGTCCGGCTTTTCCAGTCCCTGCAATTCATACACACAAGCAGCACATCACCCTGTCCCAGTCTGCGTTTCAGCGTCGCAATCACCGCTTGATCTGCGGTGGGGGGTGGAATCTGATCACGGGATGAAAGTAAACCTCCTGCACCAATCATCGAATGCGGACCCAGGGCAACGTGTATTTCTCCCTTGATAATCCCATGGACAATTGCTATTGCAGCATTAATATCCATATATTCCGAAAGCAGTTCCCGGAATGCTTCCTGTTGTACAACCGTGCCATCAAAATATTCGAGTAGGCGTTGGATGCTAATCTTTTCATAATCGGCTTCCGGATCGATCGCTCCAAACTTCTTTGCTATCTGAACAAGTTTCCACTTGAAAAGTGCGGTACGTTTCAGCGCAAGCCGGACAATTCCCGGCATATGTGACGGGTCAAGGGAGAGCAGCAGATCCCGCACATCTGAAGCCCTGATCGAAGAAGGCAATCTCAGGAGCATGCGGTATGCATCAAGTTCAAGTCCCACGGTTGTTCCATACCGTGCTGATATCAGGATAGATAATACTCGTCCCAGTGCTTCGTTCGCCTTATGACCTGCACAGACATTACAGACCACCCCATCATCAGTGTTTTCCAGTGTGATGAGATGATCAGTGGGAATCAGGGAACGGTTTTTGTCCATCTCGTGGAGGAACTTCTCTGCAAAGGCAATGCCATCCTGCTCTGAGGTATATTCCGAGATGTTACGTTTTCGTCGCATTCCACCAGCTTCGCAGGCTACCGAGAAGGGTACCGGGATCTGTTCACCTTCCCAGGAGGGGAGTTCTCCCAGGGATTTCTTTGCAGGTTCTACGGTCAGTTTCCCATCTGCGATTTCGATTACACGCCAGAGCTGACCCTTGGTAATGAATACAGCACCGGTATGTACCCACCCGACAACAAAAGATTCATCGAGCGTGCCCACAGTCCTTCGGGAGACCATATCAAATATAGGCACCTTTCGCTCATCATGTATCATTGAGAGATTGCCCGTAAGGTAACGACGGGCACGTGCTGTCGTGATAATACGGCTTCCATCAATTCGGATCAAACGGTGTTCCTCAAGTTGTCTGCACACATCGTCAAAGAGAGATCCGCACCCAAAAAAAACAGATGTCCGGTCGATTATTGCACGGATTTTTGCCTTCTCTACCTCACCATACTCCACTGCCATGGCAGCAACCTGGTTCGCAAGCACATCTGCGGCATTCTTATGGGGCGACACTTGTTCGATCTCATTTGCCCTGGCCTTCTTTGCAATAACCAGGGATTCAAGAAGGTCATCAAAACCAGTTGCAAGGATCGTCCCGCGCGAAGTCGTGTTCAGCTGGTGACCGGCACGCCCTACCCTTTGGACAAGTCGCGCTACCTCCCGGGGAGATCCAAACTGGATCACATGGTCTACTCTGCCAATATCTATGCCCAGCTCCATGGATGATGTGCAGATAAGTGTCCGAATCTCGCCGCGTTTGAACCGTTCCTCGGCATCAATTCTCACTTCTTTAGACAGAGATCCATGGTGTACTTCAACATCCCCGCGTCCATACAATGCATGTCCCAGCGCTTCTGCAGTTACCCGGGTATTCACAAAGACCAGGGTTGATCCCTCACGGTTCAGTGCTTTTGAAAGAATTTTCGTCTGGTGTTCAAAATTATCTCCAACATACCGGACAGTAATATCCAGATGCTTGGCAACAGGTACCTGAACAACAGAGAAAGGGCGATCACCGCAGAGAAAACGCGCAATTTCATCAGGATTCCCGACGGTTGCCGATAACCCGATACGCTGGAATTCGCCGGCATACACGTGGAGCCGTTCCAGCGCAACAGCGAGTCTGGGCGCCGCGTTTACTTCCCGCAAGCTCATGGATTTCATCGATGATCACAAACCTTACCTGTGCCAGGTGCTTTCGAAGCCGTTTTCCCATAAAGAGTGCCTGGAAAGTCTCTGGTGTAGTAATGAGGAGATCCGGGGGGGATAAAGCCTGCTTGCGTCGTTCACCCATTGGCGTATCCCCATGCCGCACACCCACCGACAAACCAAGCTCGCTGCACCACCATTGCATACGCATCAGAATGTCCCGGTTAAGTGAACGCAGGGGCGTGATGTAAAGTGCTTTTATCCCTCCACCGGAAGGCATTGACATAAGTTCATTAAAAACCGGAAACATCGCGCTCTCGGTCTTTCCCGTTCCCGTTGGTGCAACCAGGAATACGTGGTTTTTATTAAGGATCAGGGGTATTGCCTGCTTCTGGGCATCGGACAGCTCCGAAAAACCACGCTTTTTTATACATGCCTGAACCTTTGGATCCAGAACTTCAATCGGTTTCATCTGGTTGCAGTGAACTCACTGGACCGATGTATGTCCCATCGGCAAGGATAATCTCGGCTTCCTCTTTTTTCATATATCGTGAAACCGGCGAAATCGGGTTTTTAATAATCTGAAGTATATCATACCCTGAAATCTCGTTAAAAGCGGGCATGAACAACACGCGGGGGGAAATACTGTTTTTTTGATGTGTATCCAATCCGAGTCCTTTCGCATCAAGCCCGGCCCGCAGGTATGCCGGGGTCTGAATGGCACAACCGACCTCATCTTTAAGTGACAGCAGGGGATGGTGGTGCCCGACGATAATGAGATGCCCTGAAAGTTGTTGGGAAGGATACATATGCCCGTGGAGGAATCCAATGCCATCCAGGATTGCACCGTCTTTTGGCTGGAGCTCGATATCCAGGAGATATCGTTCGATACCAATGTCATGATTTCCCGGAAATAATTTCAGGGGAATCCGACTGCGAAGGGCATCAAGAATTTTTGGCAACTCATAATACTCCTGCCGGGTAAGCGACGGAATACTATGCTTGAGATCTCCAAGTATTACTAGCAACTCGGGATCTGCTTTATCTATTATCTTGAGCAAACGTTCGAGTCTGTCAGCACTGCGGCTCTTAAAATGCAGACCATGAGCAGCGAGGTCGGCTTCTATTCCGAAATGAAGGTCCGCAACAATTAATAACCGGAGTTTGCCTTCAATGACCAGTGCCGGACCATCACCAATGAATTCCATATTCATAATGGTTTAACAAATCCCTTCTGGGGCTGGTAGCATTCGTCATCGATAATAAGCGATTCGATCACCGCGAGGACTGCCTCCTGGGAGATACCGCTCGTAACTGCCTGTTTAATAATCTGATCCACGGAAATTCCCCGCGGCCCACTTCCTGTAAGGATAAGCTCCATCACCAGTGTACGAACATCCGGCTGTCCGGGTGTTTCACATTCGACAGGGCGAACAGCATTCACAGCACTCTCAACCATCCTTGAGAGTTCCCTGAGCCGGGTTTTCGTTATTGAATAGTGATGAAAGGCAACAAGAATCCGGTCATCTGAACAGGTACCCTGTAAGGCATGGTTCATAAGGAAAAGGCGTTCAAGTGTCGATTGAGCTGTTGTAATTATCCACTGGTCACGCAACAGACGGCTCACACTCTGGATATAATCAGGACGCACGGATAACTCTACCCTCCCCTCTTTCAGGTACATCTGGGCTCTCCCGGTAACCGTAACAAAAGAAGGCACGGTAAGTGTTCTGATAGTCTCAGCAAGTGGGGATTTTCTTCCACCAATCACCAGATTAAATACACCTGTCGGATCAGCGATGCGGGTATGAACCATATCCCCAGTCTCAGTTACCTCAGTAAGAGTACCGGACAGGAACATAAAACGGCAATATGCACCACCCGGTGTCACCACCCAAGCCGGGCTCTGGGAATCATCCCCCTGTACCGATAGTGTTGAACCATCGTACTCCCCGGCAAATACCCTTACTGAACCTTCCATAGTGGTATATCAGATTTATCAGGTAATCGTATTCAAGATATAGTCAGTGCCATACCGGTGTTATCTTTTACGATGCGCAGATCGTATCTGAGTGTACTGGCAGGAAAAAAACGGTCCTGATTCTCTCACGTTATATCGGTGGAACAAGGCTGTTATCAAGTTCATGCGCTTTTGCGTAGGCAGATTTTGCCTCATCTGTCCGTCCAAGGTTTTTGAGAGCATTTCCTTTGTTGAAATAGGCAATTGAAAAAACGGTGGTGAGGTTATCTTTGGATGATAATGCAACGTCAGCTGCAGTAATAGCTTCACTGTCTCTCCCGAGCATTACAAGAATCCCTGCCCGGTTTGACTGGATTAAAGGCACAAGTTGCGGCACATTAAGGGCAAGTGCATCGTCGGCAGCCTTCAGGGCTTCTTCATATTTTCCTTCATTTGCAAGATCCACGCTTTCAGAGTAGAGCTCACCGGCCTCTTTGAAGTTCGTTGAGGAGTCCGCAGAAATTGAGGGTAAGACAACGAAAAGGGCAATGGCAATAATCAGTACGGCGATAAGAGATCCGACAATCATATACTTCCGGGATTTCATATTGGATCGCTTCTTCACAGTATTCTCCTTTCTTGTATTAAAAACAGGAGAGGGATCAGGTCCGTTTCCGGATGATAAACAATCCCGCCACACCAACACCAAGCAGCGTAATCCACTCTGCCAGAGGCGAATATGTTGTTTTTGTCGCTACCGTGGATGTTGGAGTACCAGAAGACACATCCTCAGATCCTGATGAAGTAAGAGTATTAACCGGTTCAGTTGTCATGACCGGTTGCGTAGTAACCGTTGTAACAGGAGATGCAGGTGAAGTGGTGTCTTTAACGAACGTAATAGTTTTTGCCTGCGTTGTCTTCCCGGTAAAATTGGTAACGCCGCTTGTCAGGTAAGTATCCTGCATATGATTGAGATTCTGGCTTATCGTGAACGTATATGTTGGGAAGGGATAGAGTGGTTCACCATTTGCATTTCGCGCGCTGCGGTCCCAGTCTTTTCCGTTTTTCCAGTAAAATGGGGATTCAGTGATAAACGGCCGTTTATCAAAGGGCAGAATCTGGGTTTTGGGTTTTCCGGCACTTCCGGTAAATATATTGCTGATACTCTGGCCAAAGGAATCTGTCATTGAAACAGTAAAAAATGAATCTAACGGGTTAACATCAGGACGATTTAATGATTTGAGGGCATGATACAGGTTCGTATCAACACGATAGGTGATGTTCGTGGAAACCGGTACTGATTTACCACTGACATCCTGGTTATTGTCCAGATCCCAGACTTTGATATCAAGTTGCGGCTCCAGAACTTCAAAAATCGGTTTGAAGGGTTTTCTATCGACACAATACCAGGTACCCGTATATCCGGTATATATTTTCGGAGTGATGTTGAAATGATAAATTATATCCGACACAGTATTTATTTCATATAATGTAATGTTTTTTTCCGGTGGCGCGCTGATATTTGTGTCCGGCCACCATGCAATTTGATGGCATCCATTCAGTGCTTTTGATATATCCAGATTACTCTCACCAATAAAAACCGGAGCACCGGCAGCAATTTTTGCGGTACTGCCAGCTACAGGAGCAGCACACATTAAAATGATGACAAGAGCGAGTACGATAAATTTTCCATGCATGGAAAGTAATTTCAAAACCCTTATGATAAACATTATGACATTCATAAAAAAGAGCACGTGATTTTTACCACATTCAAAGGTTTTTATGGAATGACTATCCATACTATCCGCTCCGGAGTTAAAGAGTAATACCAGTATGAGGGAATGCCCATGGAAGATAATCATACAATCTGGATTGAAAAATACCGGCCGTCAAAACTCGCTGATATTGTTGGGCAGGATGAGATTGTGGAACGTTTATCGTCCTACGTCAAGAGTGGTACACTTCCTCATCTTCTTTTCACAGGAAGTGCCGGCGTCGGTAAGACTACTGCTGCCGTAACACTTGCACATGAATTCTTTAAGGATTCATGGCAGATGAATTTCCGTGAACTGAACGCTTCAGATGAAAGGGGTATTGATGTTGTGCGCAACCAGATTAAACAATTCGCGCGCACAACTCCCCTTGGAGATGCAACATTTAAAATCCTCTTTCTGGATGAGGCTGATGCACTCACCACCGATGCACAGGCCGCTCTGCGAAGGACTATGGAGAGTTATGCACAAACCTGCAGGTTTATTCTTTCATGCAATTATTCCTCCAAGATTATTGACCCTATCCAGAGCAGGTGTGCAATTTACCGGTTTAAACCACTGGGGCCGGATGCAGTGAAAGAAGAAGCACGGCGAATCGCTGGTCGCGAGGGTCTCACGATAACAACGGAAGCAATGGATGCAATAGTCTATATTGCACAGGGAGACATGCGTAAAGCAATTAATGCACTTCAGGGTGCAGCAATCCTCAGCTCTACAATAGATGAAAAAATGGTATATGCAATAACTTCTACTGCCCGGCCGGATGAAATTGAAGATCTTCTGAAATTCTCACTTGCGGGAGACTTTGATGGTGCTGAATCCCTTCTGGCGCATCTTCTTCACGAACGCGGTATTGCCCCCAATGAGCTCATCAACCAGTGTTACCGTGCAATAATCAAGAGGGATATGAGCAGGGGATTGAAAGTGGAACTCATCGACCATCTCGGTGAAACCGATTTCCGGCTCTCTGAGGGGGCAAACAGTGATATCCAGATGGAGGCACTGATCGCCCGTTTCGTACTTTCCTCAGAGAGGAGCAGGTGATAGTAAAATATGGATAAAAATCCTGACCTGCACGATACTGATAAAATCGAAGACTGGAGCAGGTTACTGAAAAGTAAATATAAAAAAGAGATTGGTGAGATCTCAAGGGAGTATCCCCACAAACGTTCCCTTAATATCGATTACCGGGATGTCGAACGGTTTGGTAAAGCAGGAATTGCACTTGCAGATGAACTTTTAGAAAATCCCGGAAAAGTCCTTGAAGACGTCTGGGATGCAATAAAAAACAGCCAGTTGATCAGGATAAAAGAGGGAAAAGAACCCAAGGGTATTAACATCCGGTTTACCAATCTCCCGAAAAAAGTGGGTATTCGTAATATCAGGTCAGATGACATTAACAAATTCCTCTCAGTTGAAGGTATCCTGCGTAAGACCACGGAAGTCCGGCCACGGGTTATTGAAGCTGTATTCAAATGCCCTGCAGGTCATTTCACGATTAAAAAACAAAAATACGGGAAATTTATCGAGCCGGATGGCTGCACCACGGATGGTTGTTCATTCAAAAAACTGGAATTGTTGCCCAAACGTTCAAAGTTTGTCGATTCACAAAAGCTCCGGATACAGGAGTCTCCGGAGGGACTCCGGGGGGGCGAGCAGCCTCAGACACTGGATGTGGATGTAACTGATGATCTGTCCGGCATCGTGGCACCGGGGGATCGTGTTGTGATCAACGGGATTCTCCGTTCTATGCAGAGGATAGTCAAGGGTGAAAAAAGTACGGTCTTTGACATTTTTCTGGAATGTAACTCCATCGAGGTCGCCGAAAAGGAGTTTGAGGAAGTGGAGATTGATGAAAAAGATGAGGATAAGATAAAAGATCTTAGCAGCGATCCACTGATTTACGCGAAGATCACCCATTCTATAGCACCCACCATTTACGGAAGCGAGAATGTCAAAGAGGCAATCGCTCTCCAGCTTTTCGGTGGCATTGCAAAGGAGATGCCGGATGGCAGCCACCTTCGAGGCGATATCCATGTATTGCTTATCGGGGACCCGGGTATTGCAAAAAGCCAACTGCTTCGTTATGTTGTAAAGCTGTCACCACGGGCAATCTACACGAGTGGTCAGTCTTCCACATCCGCAGGTTTAACCGCAACTGCTGTGAAAGATGAATTTGGTGAGGGGCGCTGGACATTGGAAGCAGGTGCCCTTGTCCTGGCTGATATGGGTGTGTGTGCGGTTGATGAAATGGATAAAATGCAAAAAGAGGACCGTTCTGCCCTGCATGAAGCTATGGAACAACAATCCATCAGTGTTGCCAAAGCCGGGATTACAGCCACCCTCAAATCGCGCTGTGCTCTCCTTGGTGCGGCAAACCCGAAATACGGAAGGTTCGACATGTATGGGGATATTTCTGACCAGATCAATATGCCACCCTCGCTCCTTTCCCGGTTTGACCTCATTTTCATTATGACAGATCAGCCTGAACAGAAGCTTGACCTGGCCATAGCTGAACATATTCTTAAATCACATGGAATCGGGGAACTTATTGCCCAGCACAAAAAGACACCGATTCCGGGTATTACTGATGAGTACATCCAGCAACAGCTCAAACCGGTGATGCCGGATATCGATCCCCCGCTCTTCCGCAAGTATGTCGCATACTCAAAGCGGTCCTGTTTCCCCATCCTTTCCATTGAGGCAAAGGATGCGCTTGTCAACTATTACCTCAAACTCAGAGGGATTGCAGAGCAAAACAAACCGGTACCGGTAACAGCCCGACAGCTCGAGGCGCTCGTCAGGCTGGCGGAGGCAAGTGCACGTATACGTCTTTCGAATACCATCGAACAGCACGATGCTGAACGGGTAATCCATATCGTTGACGCCTGTCTGCGTCAGATTGCGTACGATGCCAGAACCGGGAGCTTTGATATCGATAAAATAGCAACGGGGATTTCAAAGGAGAAACGGGACATTATCAAAGTGATAAAAGATGCAATTCGTAATATCGGGGGAGAGGGACGACGTGCTTCAAAGGATCAGGTCATCGATCTTGTTGTATCAAAAGGTTTTCCACGGGATAAGGTAGCTGCGCAAATCGACATGCTCTTACAATCCGGAGAGGCAATGGAACCCAAACTTGGTATATTGCAATTGATTTGAGAGGACAGAATAATGATAACTGATCGCGATAGGGCAATTTTTGAGGCCGGAATAAAGTTAGGAGCGCTCTACCACCAGTGGGTCGGTACACCCGTTTCCAAAAAATCTGCTGCAGGCATTGAGAGCGCTATAGAACAAGCGGTGATTCTCCAGCCTTTCGTAGAAGAGATTACGGTCAGGCTTGATCGTTCTATAATGACAGAAAACATATTCGGGTACAGCGAACTTTCCGGACTCATGTTTGACGTGGAAATAATTACACGTGTCGGGTTTACCTATTGCCGGGCACGACTTGCTCCTGAAGATGGATACCCCCTTATGCAGATTGTGGAGTGCTATGCAATCACCGAAATTTCCCGTCACCGATGACCATATCCATATTGACCCGGTAAACGGACGGGGAATAGAGGCTGCAAAAGACTTTTTACGGGCTGGCGGGACACATATCTGTCTTGTCTCAAAACCTTCGTGGTCACTTTCCGTCAATCCCTCCGGTGGTGCAGACTATGCAGGGGTATTTGATGAGACGCTCCGCGTTGCAAGGATGATCGAAGAGATTGGCGTTGTAGTATTTCCCGTTCTCGGGGTTCATCCTGCTGAGATCAGCAGGCTTTCTGAACGCATGCCCTTGCCGGATGCAATTGAGATTATGAAAGCCGGAATAGATTGTGCAGCAGGATACGTACAGAAAGGGGATGCAGTTGCCCTCAAATGCGGAAGACCACACTATGAGGTTAGCCCGGAAATCTGGACTGGTTCCAATGAAATTCTCGTTCATGCTCTGAACTGTGCTGCTGAATGCGGGTGCGCGCTGCAGATCCATGCCGAAAGCGGACCGTGTACCGATATTGCAGAAATGGCACGAAATGCAGGTGTCCCGGTAGAACGCGTGGTAAAGCACTACGGTTCTCCTGATACCCCGCTCCATCCCTCGCTCATCGCAAAACATGAAGATATACCCCGGCTTTCACGCGAACGTCGGCCGTTTACCATGGAAAGTGATTTTATGGATGAGAATTCGCGACCCGGGGCGGTACTTGGCCCGAAATCAGTACCAAGATATACGTACCAGCTGCTTCGGGATGGCCTGATTACTGATGATGACTGCTTCCGGATCCATGCCGAGACTGTCGAAAGAGTATATGGCGTTAAGATAACACTTTAAAAAAAATTGTTCCAACTCATCTTTTTTATTCCCCCCCGCCAATAGATACTCAATGTTTTTGAAAGTTCATTGTTCACCTGGTGCTGGGGATATCGTGGCCGTCTGCGATCGCGAATTGCTGAACACCACCATCAGCCACGGCGAGCTTTCTGTTAAAATCTCGGAATGGTTCTACGGTAACTGCCCTGCCAGTGAAGATATGGTAAGAGACGCGTTGAAAAAAGCAGGCAACATCAACCTCATGGGCAAACGCTCGGTAAGTGTTGCTATCGAAATGGGGCTCGTCACTCAATCGGGCTGCATAATGATCGGGGACGTACCACATGCACAGGTCTACTCATTATGAGTATCCAGGATAATTTCTGCCCAAAATGTGGAAAACCTACGGACCGTGAAGGACTCTGCAATCAATGCAGGATCGGAGATACACCTTGGTTTGAATGCGACAGGCGCGCGAAGAGCACCCAGTGCCCGAGCTGTGGTGCGATAAAACAGGTAAACACGTGGACAGATAATGAACGGGATCGTGCCGAACTGGCACGTGAGCTTGCAGCGACCGCAGTCCATTTCCACCCTGATGTCAGGAAACCATCGATGGTCATTTCAGTCGAAGACAACACGCTGAACCGCTCAACGGCGACAATTATGCTGAAGGGGTTGCTTTACAATACGCCTGTTGAAGGCACGTGCAGCGTTGAACTTATATGGCATAAAGAGCAGTGTGATCGCTGTAACCGGATAAGCGGCAGTTACTATGAGGGGATTGTCCAGGTCCGTGCTGACGGGCGACCACCAGGTACATTTGAACTTCAGATGTCGGCAGGAATTGCGCAACAGGTCGAAGACTCCCTGCAGGCAGGGGGAGAACGTCTTTCGTTCATCTCGGATATGAACGAAACCCGTGAGGGCCTGGATATCACGGTTGGATCCCAGCATATCGGGTCACTCATCTCCCAGGGTATAATCGCTCAGCTTGGTGGGAGAGTTACCACACATCCCAAACTCGTTGGAGAGAAAAACGGAAGACAACTCTACCGCATCACCTATTCGGTACGGTTGCCAAGATTCCAGAAACAGGATGTTGTATTAAGCCGCGGGCGGTACGTTGAAGTGGTACGTGTTGAATCAAATCACCTCAAGGTGCTTGATCTCACTGAGGGTACCCCAAGAACTGTACGTGAGGAGGATGTTGACCGCCTCATCGGGAATATGCGGAATGCTGTATCGGCTCTGGTGGCATTTACTGACAGCCATACTATGGGAATCCTGGATCCCGATACATGCCAGACAAAAGAGTATAGGAAATTGAAATGGCTCGATGTTAAAGCCGGGCAGCACGTGCTTGTCTTGCACGATGGCGATCAACTTATAGTGGTCGGGTAAATAATGCGGGTAAGAGCAATACCGAAAGAAAAGCTTCGAGAGATCATCAACGAGGATTGGATCGACCATACCCGGAGACCATATACTGAGAAGGATATTGCATGGGTTCCTGTACGGGACGACGCGTCCTGCGATCGTGAAATTCCCGTACGAATACGGTACCAGGGTAAAGGTTTTTTTATGATTGGCGATATCGCAGTCATTCACGGTAAAAAACCCAGCCGTGGAGACGTTGATGAGATCGTGGGTTTCCGTCATCCCAGGGGTGTGCTCTGGATTGAATCCCTTCATGCTGTGACACGAACCCCAAGAACACAAATCCTCTGGGGGGATGCCGGAGAAGTGCAGCACCACGAGAACGGGTATACATATTTTCTTGATCCCGGTAAGGTGATGTTTGCACAGGGAAACCGTGGTGAGAAAATGCGGATTGCACAGCTCGTGCACAGAAGTGAAGCATCTGAAAGGGTAGCTGACATGTTTGCGGGTATCGGGTATTTCACCATACCTGTCGCTGGTAGCGGTGCCAGTGTTCATGCAATGGAGATCAACCCGGTCGCATTCGAATACCTGAACCGGAACATTCGTGAGAATGGTCTCACCGGTCTGGTCAACAGTTCATTGGGAGACTGCCGTGATCTTTTAACCGGAATTTATGACCGGATCATCATGGGACATTTTGATGCTATCTCCATGTTTCCGTCAGCACTTGGACATGTTCATGAGGGGAGCATCGTTCATCTTCATAGTATCGGCACCGTAGAAGATCTGATAAAAAAGCAGGTAGAAGGAGCAGGTTTTTCTGCATCCATTGAAGTACATAAAGTCAAGAAATACCGCCCACACCAATGGCATGTGGTGCAGGATGTGACAATTTCATGACCGAGGTCCAGACACTTGCCGGAAAACAGATCATAATCGCAGTAACCGGAAGTATCGCTGCTGTAGAAACGGTTAAACTGATACATTCACTCCGCAGGTGTGGAGCTATAGTCCAGCCGGTGATGAGTCAGGCAGCGTCAGGAATAATCCATCCGGATGCACTCACATATGCCAGTGGCAGAGAAACTATCACCCGTTTGTCAGGCCGGGTCGAGCATATAACCTGTTGTGGGGATGGCGGGAGTGCAGATCTGCTGCTGATTGCACCCTGTACTGCAAATACGCTCAGTAAAATCGCCTGTGGAATTGATGATACCCCGGTTACAACATTCGCTACAACAGCACTTGGCAGCCAAAAGCCCGTTATTATCGTACCTGCGATGCACCTCAGTATGTATCGCCATAAGGCGGTTTGCGAAAACGTCGCAAAACTGAAAGAATGGGGAGTTGAGATTGTTGATCCAAAGATCGAAGAAGGAAAAGCCAAGATTGCAGGTAACCAGGAGATTGTCCTCCGCTGCGAGCGTGCCATTCTCGGCAGGGCACTATCAGGTAAAAAAGTTCTCATTACCAGCGGGCCATGCCAGGAACCGGTTGATGATATCCGCTTGCTGACCTCAAGGTCAAGCGGACAGATGGGAAGAGCACTCGCCCTTCAGGCGTACCGGCTCGGGGCTGATGTAACCGTTGTCCACAATAGCACTATTCCCTGCGTTGAAAATGTTTTTGTGGAAACCGCTGACGATATGAGGAGTGCGGTTCACCGTAGTTTTTCTGGGAGGGACGTGGATATTTACATCAGTGCTGCAGCAATTTCTGATTTTGCGCCTGACAAAGTGAAGGGAAAAATTCCGAGCGGCAGGCAGGTAAAGCTTACCCTCAGGCCTCTTCCAAAATTACTTGCTGAAGTGATGCAACAGTACAATTCCCGGATCATTGCATTCAAACTAGGCATAAACCAGTTAAAATTGGGAAAGGCGATGATAGCGCAAGGAATCTCCATGGTACTGGTAAACACCCCGGAAAGCATGGGGAGCTCACACGGGGAATACACTCTCCTGACCCAAGCCGGGGAAACCCCGTTGAGCGGGACAAAAGATGAAATTGCCAATGCCATCTGGAATGCTGTTATTCAGTCATATACGTGAAAATCAGGTAGTATCATGATTTCATAGAACGTGAAGATAGATGCCTCGTTTTTTGTAATTTTTTGATACTTTAAAGGAGTTTCAGGGAAATTATATCCAGATTTGATCCTTTCACGCCATTTCCTTTACACTCGATACCGGGTTTCTTTAATGAAGGAAAACGCCCTATAATCCTTATAAAAGCGTGCACCAATCTATGAAACCACCTCATGTTGTCGCATTCTGTCCGGGTCATATTTCCGGATATTTCAAAAAAGTAGTGGGAGATACGATTGCAACTACCGGGAGCGTCGGCGCCGGGATTGTCATCAATGAAGGAGTTACTGCAACTGTTGAACCCGCAGATCGTACATCGATCTGCATCAGGCGCAGAACTCAACAGGGAACAGCATATGAGGTTTCTTCCGGATCACCATTACTCGAGCATGTTATGGAAAATCTTAACGTGACAGCATCTGTTGTCACTGAATGCATACTGCCGATTGGTGCCGGGTTCGGACTCTCTGCTGCTGCACTGCTTGCTACCCTCACAGCTCTGAACCAACTTTATGACCTGGGAATGGATGCAGAGAAGATAGCACAGTGTGCCCATGCTGCAGAGGTTACTCACCGGACCGGATTGGGGGACGTCGCAGCTTGTCAGGGAGGAGGCAGGGTTATCAGATCCGGTCCGGGGATCCATGGACGGATTGAACGAAGATATGACATGCCTGAACCATTGTATACGGTAAGTTTTGGACCAATTCATACACCGACAGTTCTGGGGTCGTCAGAACAAATGGATCGCGTATCCAACGCTTTTCCCAAAACGATACCGGAGAACAGCACGGATTTTTTTCTTCTCTCACGATGTTTCGCCGAGCAGAGTGGTCTTATTACACCGGAAGTAAGCGAGGTAACCCGGCTCTGTGATGCTGCAGGCATCCCCTCAAGCATGACAATGCTGGGCAATGGGATTTTTGCTTATGGAAGCAAAGCACGAGATGTGCTTTTATCTTTTGGTCATGTCTATGAACTCCGTGTTTCAGCTACCGGAGCCCATATCCTGGAGGACACCACATGATACCAGCTGATCACCCCCGCTATCGTTCGCTTATTACCCGTGCACGACTTGCAAAATGTGCTCAAAAAGGTATAGTTGCCATGGAAGGCCTGACAGCTCATGGACGCGGTGAAGCATTTGATTATCTGATTGGGGAAAGGACTACCGGGAGTGCCTTGATCGCTGAGAGGACTGCTGCGGCCTTCCTCATGACAGCTCACCACCCGGTTATCTCGGTGAACGGAAACACTGCGGCACTTGCAGCGCCCGAAATTTCTGCGCTGCAGAAAGCGTCCGGAGCCCGCGTTGAAGTAAACCTTTTTCACCGTACTGAATTACGCATCAATAAAATAGAGGATTTTCTCAGAGAATCCGGAGTGGATGTATCTTCTGGCAGTGCAGAACAATTACTTCCACTTTCCCATGACCGGGCCTGGTGCCGCCGCGACGGAATATTCTCTGCAGATGTTGTCCTCGTTCCTCTTGAAGATGGAGACCGCTGTGAGGCTCTTGTAAATATGGGAAAAACTGTAATCGCTATCGATCTCAATCCCCTCTCCCGCACCGCGCGATTTGCGACACTTACAATTGTGGACGAACTGACCCGCGCTCTCCCCCATATTACTCATGCCTGTCAGGAGATTTCTGAGCCCGAAAAAATTAATCTCATCAGTTCGGTTGACAATCATTATCTTTTATCAGAAGCAATACGTGAAATGACTTTGAGGTTATCCTATGCTCTGGATTGAGAGATATCGCCCGGAAACCCTGACTGATATCGTAGGTCAGGATCCGGTAATCCACCGCCTCTCATCATTTGCAGCATCCAAAACCATTCCTCACCTGATTCTGACCGGACCGCACGGCACTGGAAAAAGTATCGCGATTGAATGCTTCGCAAAAATGCTGTATAAGGAAAACTGGGAGTTAAATACCTCAATTTTCCAGACGGCAGATCTCTTTTTACAGGGAAAAGCATACCTTGAACAGGATGATCGATATGCGCATCTCTATCAGAAAAACCAGTCTCTGATAACGAATTTTAAATATATTATCAAATGGTATGCTTCTCTCCGGCCGCTTGATGCAGAATTCAAGCTGATGGTTTTTGAAGATGCACACACCCTGACAAAGGATGCCCAGCAGGCCCTGAGAAGGATTATGGAACGCACAAGCAATACTTGCCGGTTTGCCTTTACTACAACAAATCAGAGTGCGCTCATCACACCGGTTACATCACGGTGCCTGCCCCTCTTCTTTTCTCCTGTCGACCAGAATATCATGCTCGAATATCTCAGAACCATCAGGGAACAGGAAAATTCGGGAACACATCCTTGTTCCGATGATGATCTTGAATTGATCGTTCAGGTGGCACAGGGCGACATGCGCCGGGCACTCCTGCTCCTCCAGGTTGCTCTTGAAGCGGGACGATGCAAGGATCTCTTTGCAATTGCACAGTCAGAAACAGCAAATGTAACCGCTTCGGCTATCGATGCTCTCAAAAAAGGTGATGTGCGGAATGCGATCCGTCGTCTTGAGTCGTTGATGATTGACTACGGACTTACCGGAAGTGAAGTGCTCTCTGAAATTCGTTCCATCACGCAGCGTGAGTATAATCACCCCGCCCTTTCAATTGCACTCGCTGACGCTGAGATCCGCATACGCCACGGAAACAATGAATTTGTCCAGATTGGAGCATTTGTCTCCGGAATTTCTGAGGTCTTTATATGAGTGCTGTCAAGCAGATAAAAATTCAGGAACATTACGATACTATTGCTGATGTGTATGATCACCATTATGACCAGCACCGGGGACGAAGCTATCATAAACACATAAGCACCCAGATTATGAAAGTGCTACCGCAAGGTGGCAGACTCCTTGATATCGGTTGCGGGACAGGTCTCTTTGTCAACCGATATATTGAAGCCGGAGGAACTGCCATCGGGCTCGATATCAGCAGAAAAATGATCGAACAGGCACGGCGCAGATGCAGAACATGCGATTTTACGATCGGGATCGGGGAAAAAATCCCATTTTGTGACAATTCATTTGATGCAATCTCCAGCCTGCTGGTATTCAGTTATGTAAAAGATCCCGACTCTATGATGCGGGAAGCATTCCGGGTTTTAAAACCCGGGGGTTCAATCGCAATCTGTACTTTGGGGAAGAAATTACTTACCCGTGGAATACCGGCGATATACCATATCGGGGAAAAGATTAACGTGAAACATGTTGTTATGAAGGATTTCGGGGAACACTATTATAATGAGGCTGAAATGGATGGGCTCTTTTCCCGGGCCGGCTTTTCAGATATCGAGGTTAAATGGTGTTCTTTTGCCCATATCGATATGATTGATCCACTGTTCCTCCTGGCTCAGAAGATCGAACCATTCGTGGAGAAGCGTGTTCCCCAGCTGGCCTATAATATCTTTGTAAGTGGGAAAAAACCCCGGTAATAAAAAAGTTATAAAGACAATTTTTTACGCAGACATTTGTTTCTTCATTAGGTTGCTTAAAACACGCTTTTTTTTCTGCAGGGCAGCTTCCGAAGCACGCATTACTCCTTCTTTCATTTCGTCAAAATCACGCATGGTAGTGTCAACAACTTTTTTCACCGGCGTATATGCAGATTCACGGAACCGTGGTGAAAAATCGGTTTCCTCCCCGTTAATCAGAAGAACCGATTCCGGCCTTCCTTTTTCAACATACCCGATTTCATGCATCGCCACACCTGCAGATTTCACAACCTGACAGATTTCTTCCGATGCTTCAGGTGGGGCGACAATGAGCAGGGCATCAAGTGAAACACCAAGGTAATCAATCTGTAATTTTTCGAGCATTTCCAGAACATGAGGTTCCACTAAACTCCCTATCGCCTTTTCATCAATCACGATCCGGCAACCGGCAGTCTCTGCCATTTCGAATGCATCACCCCTGAGCCCTCCATTGGTCACATCAGTCATCGCATGAACCTGTAAAAAGATATCATTTTTCATCAGTGTTTCACAAGCCAAAAGGAAATTGAGATTGATAGTGTGCTCTACAACTTCGGGAAATCCTGAATAGATTGCTGAAGTCGCAATGGTCCCTCCGCCTGCTCCTTCAGTCATGAGCATGACATCTCCGGGCTGTGTTGATTTTCGGGCAGTAAGGTGTTCAGCAACACCTACAGCCCCAACGCAGCCGGTAAGACGGCTTCCAAGTACCATATCGCCACCAATTCGAAGCGTGGAACCGGTGACAAGAGGCACTCCCATTGCATCACCCACTGTTGTAATCCCTGCAGTATAATCAAAGATCTTTGCCACGTCACCATCGTCAGCAACATGGATGTCTGAAAGGAGCATAATCGGTTTTGCACCCATTACGTAGACATCCCTGAGCGTCGCGCGTGTTACATGGAATCCGGCAAGGAAGGGATAATCTGAAAGACGGGAGTGCATTCCATCAACAGTACATATGATGTAGTTACCACCTGCACATACCGCACCGGCGTCATCCATTTCATCAACCCCTACTGAAGCCGAGGTTTTTCCAATGATCCGGGCTATCTGGCGATGTGCAAAAAAATCCCCTTTTCCTCTCGATCCTACCCCAAACTCTCCCATATTCACCCTGGCCGGCACAAAATCAAAAAAGTCACCTGACAGGGGGAGGGTGTTTTTCACTTCTTCGATCACTGCATGGGCAAATGCTGAAGCATAGGAGGGGTTTACCTTTTTTATATCGATGATATGATCAACCAGACCTTTTTGTAAGGTATCTTCATCCATGCCATCCGCAATTTTTCTGCGAACATACTCTTCAACATCCATAGTCTTCTGTTCGTTTAGGAGACATAAAAAAGCGGGGGACTATCGGGCAGATACCAAAAAATGCTATCTTAAAAGGACACCCCAGACGTTGGAAAAACTTCTGATGGCATCCTCAAACTTGCCTGACTTTAAGAGGGAGAGTCCCTTTACCATACCGGTTCGTGCATCCTTTGCGTCGAGGTAATATGCCTGATCAAATGCACGTGCAGATTCTTCAAGTCTGCCGAGCATAAAGCATGAGTTGCTCATCACGACCCACCCATCAGCAATTGAGGGATTGATTTTAAGGGCACTCTCCAGACAGCGGATTGCCTCTTCGTGTTTCCCGAGCAGACTGAATGAGAGTCCCTTTCGGTAGAGGGCAAGTGCATTTTCAGGTTCAATAAGAAGGGCGCGGTCAAGAACGTCAATTGCTTCCTCATATCTTTTTAAATTGATTAAAGATATTCCCTTTTTTACCAGCGCAGAAAAATAATAAGGATAAATTTTAAGGGCCCGATCATAGCATATAATCTCTTCCTCGTACCATTTCAGTTTACCAAATGCATATCCCTTGTTCACCCATGCGGACAGATAACGTGGCCTGAGTTCCAGTGCCCGCTCACAACAACGGATTTCCTCTTCAAATTTTCCAAGCATACCCAGTGCAACTCCCTTATAATTCCATGCTACTGCACTTTCAGGGTCGATTTTCAATGCCTGCTCACAACATTCAACTTTATCCCAAAACCGGTCGAGTTTCCCGAATGCAAATCCTTTGAAAATCCATGCGTCAACACAGAGTGGATCAAGTGCAATTGCTTTATCACAACACTCGATTTCTTCTTCGTATCGTCCAAGTTTCCCGAGGGCAAAACCCCTGCCAATCCATGCAAGTACCCGGTTTGGATCAACTGAAAGTGCCTCAGAAAATGCAATAAGTGCCTCCTCGTGCCTTCCCTCCCTGCCAAGAGCGATACCCTCAAGATAATAATCCCTGCGCTCCCTGGAAGACTGCACGGTTTCTGAAACTTCAGGTGAATTCATCATAGAAATGGTATCCGGAGAGTCTGATGAAAGTAATCAACAAATTCTTAGTGCAGATGATATATATTTTAACGGATTAAACCATTGATGACAGAATCTCTATATTACAGAACATTCTGAGCTTATTTAACGAGAAAAGTTTCAGGTTTTCCTTTTTTTAAATCAATTCCAGCAGGGTTATATTATCGATCAATTTACCTAGTATCATTGTACTCATATCACACACAGGAAGATGCGTCATCCTATCCAATCGGTGTTATTCTCCTGGTTGCGATCACGGTTCTGCTCGCCCTTCTCGTTCTTCTCATGATCCAGATCCAGCCATTCACGTGGAATACCGAAAAGGAGATTCCGGTAATCTTCGCGATAACTGCTCTGGAGAATGTTGACGAACTGACTGGTCACATGAATTATGATAGTCGGGTGCTAATCCGGCATATTGGTACGGAAGACTATCAAAATAAAAATCTTAAGGCAAAATTCTTTAAAAATGAACAGCCGGTAACCTGCACTATTACTACAATGAACGGCCATGATTTTATCAGTACCTCACACACAGGAGTCCAGTGGATGGGGGGCTCCGGCTGTTCCGGGGTAACCTGGGGTCCCGGAGAACAAATCTGCATCGATTTCTCGGATGGAACCTTTCGTCCTGGTGACAGTGTACAGATGGATATTATTGATAAAGTCACGAATATGACCATTTCGCGGCATCATTACAAAGTTATGTAAATCGCCATTCTGGTCCTGAAAAATGGCAGCTATTAAAATTATTCTTCAAGAATCCTGAAAACGCCTTTTTTTGCCTTCAGAATTTTACATTCCGGACAGTGCCAGGTGTCAGGAACGTCCTGCCATGCTGTACCTGGAGGTATCCCGTTTTTAGGATCACCCTTATCAGGATCATAAATGTAATGGCATTCGAGACACACACATCTGATCTTTTTTACCGGTTCTGCCACGGACAATTCAACTCCGCATATGAGGGTATACTGTTTTTATATTCTGCGTGAATTCTTATGAAGATTCTCCCCTCCAAAGCCACGGTTCGGTGATAGTTCTTCTATTTAGTCAGGGTTAATAGTGGATACCTGACGTGCGCATAATCGCGCAACACGAAGGGGTTCGGGTATTTTTCCTTCAAGAGTGAAATCATTGCATAACCTCCCGGCATCCGACTGCTCCAGACCCCAGCAACGTATGAATATAGTCTGACGGGTGTGAAGTTCAACGGGTATACGTTCTCCCAGATTCTCATATGCTGAAATTCGTTCGTTATCATCAGGGAAATGATGGCGTATATCCGCAATAAGCCCATCAGAGTCCTCATACGTAACACAGATTACCGGGATTCCGGTTTCCTCTGCAATCCGGGCGGGATTGGTTATATTAAACCATGAAATCACGCACCCTGACAGCATAATCACATTAATATCCCTTCGGTTCAGCTGATTCACCATACGAAGAATTGATGCGGTAACATCCATGCCGCCGACCGTGGCCGTTGAAAAAGTAAAACCGTCTATACGAAGGTCTTTTCGCATCACGACTCCCGCGAGTGTCGATACCGATCTTCCCGTATAAGCTTTCTGCAATGCCGAGCGCACGAAGCCCTTTTTTCGGGATATGCATAGAAGCAATTATGTCAACGGATTAAAAATAGTATATCAATGAAATTTAACAAAGATGAGGTTTGTATCTTAATCCCGACATTAAATGAAGTCCTGACTATCGGAGACCTCGTTCGTGAGTTCAGGGAGATGGGATATAGCCATATTCTCGTTATTGACGGAAACAGTACAGATGATACGGTAAAAATTTCACGTGAAAACGGCGCTGATGTTCGTATCCAGTCTGATAAAGGAAAAGGAAATGCCATTATTGAGGCATTTGAAATCATTTCACAGCCTTATATTCTCATGCTTGACGGTGATGGCACGTATAGTCCGAAAGATGCAGAAAAAATGCTGACTCCCCTGTTCTCAGACTTTGACCAGGTTATTGGCGACCGCCTCATCAATGCAGAGAAAGGGGCATTCTCCGGCCTTAACCTCTTTGGAAACCACATGGTAAATTTCCTGTTTAAGATAGCCCATAGCCGCGATCTTCAGGATATTCTATCCGGATACCGGGCATTCAAAAAGACGGCTGTCCAGCAGATGAATTTAAAAGAGACAGGATTTGAGATAGAAACAGAAATTTCTGTCGAGTCAGTACGGAATTCGCAACGAATTAAAGTCGTACCAATAAAATATTCGCGCCGTCCCGGGACCAAGACGAAACTTTCACCATTTCATGATGGTATCAAAATCGTGAGTACTATTTACCGGCTTGCGCGTATGAACAATCCCATGTTTTACTTTGGAATGATGGGAATATTCACATCAGTTCTTGGTATTGTGACAGGAATTTATGTTTTTCATGAATGGTTACAGGGTATTGACCATATACCTCTCACCATCCTTACCGTGCTCCTTATAGTCGTTGGTATTGAGATTTTTATGTTTGGCATGATCAGCGATATGCTTCTCATCTTCCACCGGGAAATTATTCGGGAAATACAGAATCTGAATTCCCGGAAACCACCCAAATAAATTGTATATTCCGGTTTTTGCCAAACGTTAAGAATTAGGCTCTGTAGAAATGTTCAAAAAAATCTCAACGTTCATGGGGGTTTCACCCCCGCCACTTGGCTCCCCACACATGCGATAACCCCTAAGAAGGTAATAACAGCACTATCGCATTGCGCAGGGGCGGTCCGGGGGGACAGGCTCTGTGTCCCATCCTTCAAAGCATGTATCCTTTATATTTTATGCTGCCATAAAAGGAATTCTACAGAGCCAAGAATTAATTATCCAGAAGAATGGTCGACCAGACCCCGTTTTAAAAATAGTACCCGACAGGAATGTTCAGCCAGAGAGGTGAGAATATATGCTTCATCAAGTGTTTTTCCTGCAGCAAATGTACCATGTCCCCGTGCAATTACCAGTTTTGAAAACGAAAGGGCGTCAGCAACATTATCAGCAATTTCCTGCGAACCGGGTGCACCCGTAACAACCGGAATTTTTGGGCTGAACATTAACCCTTCGCTATCCTCAGGTACAACTTCATTCATTACAAGTGATGCCGCTACTGCGCAAGAGGGATGGGCATGTACAATTGCCTGATGGTTTGTTTTCCGGTAAATCTCACGGTGCACACGATACTCACTTGAAGCGTTATGGGGTACATCTCCGTGAAGGGGTACATATACCAGATCACCGGCGATATCCAGATACGCTCCGGTCTGTTTGATGAAAAAACCTTCGTCACTTCCCCTGACACTGATATTTCCGAAATTTCCTCCCACAAGGTGCTCGGCAAAAAGTCTTTTTCCTATCCGTTCGAACTCACCAGAATACATTCAGAACACCTCTTTTTCCCACAGAATTCTTTTGCATATTCGACAATATGAGCGTGTGCCTGTCGATAGACATAATTATCATCCGGAAGACTTTCTTCAAACAGGTGTTTAAGATCCTGCCGTTTTTCAGTGATACCAATGCACCGAACCACACGCTCCGTATATGCGTCAATTACAAAACTTGTCCGGGAAAGTCCGAAACAAAGAATACTGTCGGCAGTCTCTTCTCCTATCCCTGACACACCCAATAAATCTTTCCTGAGATACCCTGTTGGTATATCGACCATTCTATCCACACTTCCATAGGTTTGCATCACATGTGTGGCAAGTGATTTCAGACGCTGTGCTTTGACCCGGTAAAATCCGGTACACCGAATCGCGCATTCTATATCCACAATATCCGCTTTAGTGAGTGCGTCTATAGAGCAAAGATTCCTTTTCCTGAGGTGCACTAGTGCCTGTTCAACATTTTCCCACCGTGTCTGCTGGGTGAGAATTGCACCTATCATTACTTCATCTGCGTCTCCTGGCCACCACGCGATATCTCCAAACCAGCAGGTAAGGGAATGGATGAGATTTTCAATTTTAGTGGAACTGGATCCCGACATCCTTCATTTTGTTATACCGCGCAATATTGAGGAGGAGGGGCGTTAAGGACTCGACCAGATGTGAAGCCGCAAGAGGACCTGCATCAAATGCGTGGAGTTTTGAAATTCTGTTTACGATTTCCATTACCTGCTTTTTTGCTGTCTCATCATCACCGCAGACCGGTACGGAGTAGTTGAGCTCTTCGTCAAGTAATTTCCAGCGGTTTGCTGCGATAGTATTGAATGCCGTGCAGATCCTGGCGGTTGGAGGAAGAAGTCTTTTTATCAGGAGCGCTGCGGAACCCTCTGCGAGGAGGAACTAAGGTGAAGAAATCCCTTTTTTCCATCGGATTAACCGGACTTATTACAATCTTTCCTTCAAAACCATCGAGAGTTTCCAAGGTTCCTAAAAGATGCCTGAAAGGTATAGCAAGAATTACAATATCGGCATTATCTACTGCTGCCTGGTTGGAAACTCCGGTGAGCGAACATTTTTGTCCTCGTTTTCTTAAGGTTTCAATACCAGATTCGCACGTTGCTTCAGCCTTTTCTTTTTCCCGCGAACCAACAATTACATCAAACAGTGGTGAAAGGCGCATTGCCATGCCTTCGCCGATATCTCCAGTTCCTCCCACAATACCTATTTTCACTTAACCCACCAGCGGTTTAAGGAGTTTTTCAAGCGTTGCGGCATCCGTAACCCCCTCCATGGACTGCACGATTTTTCCATCCTTTTCGATAATGAGGGTTGGAACAACACGGATCCCGTATTTTTCCGCAAGATCCATGTGTTGATCAACATCCACCTTTTTTATCTCGATAGCATCACCCATTTTTTTACCAAGTTCTTCTAAAATAGGTGTCTGCATCCTGCAGGGACCACACCATGTGGCAAAAAAATCATATAAAACTGGTTTACTCATTGAACATACCCGGAAGAATAGTCGATTAAAAAAAAGATAAAGGTATTGTATTTATTTGGAGAGGATTTGCATGATGATCTTGCCATACGCTGGGCGAGTGACAAGTACTCCGACCAGTACACCAAGGATAGTGATAATCGCAAATCCCTTGAGTGTTGAGAGATCCATCAATGCAAGGGGCACCATCGCAATTACAACCGTTGCGGCTGCGATAACGATTATACTCAGTGCCCGTGAAAGCCTCTTCAGGTAGATATTGGGTGAAGGAACCTTTCCCTCATGCAATATCTCGTCGGTTATAACTACAAGTTGATCTATGCCGGTTCCAAGGACTGCGATAAGACCGGCAATTGTGGGCAGATCCATCTGGAACTTAATCAGGCTGATGAACCCCAGGAGGATGACAATTTCTGAAGCATTGATCATTATCATCGGCAATACAATGTTGGGCTCCCGGTACCGGTAATAAATTACCAACCCGACCGTAATAAGGGCAAAGATACCAGCGAGAAGCGCCATCATTTTATAACGCTCTCCAAGAGGTGCTGAAACACCCCCGGAACCTGCGATAGTAACGTCAACGGGTAATGCCCCGGCCCTGAGGTGAATTTCCAGAGTGGTTGCCTGCTGGGTTCCATACTTTCCTGTTCCTGTCGATGCAAAGAGTTGACGGATAGTATCACTCTGGAGTTTACCTGCAAGGTCCTCTGACAAGGGTGCGGAATAAACCGAGGCATTATCAAGGAGCATAATGAGATTGTGGTTGGCAGGGTCCGAGGTTGCGCCATATTTTATTGCGGCTGCGCGGAATTCTGCAGCCCCACTTTCACTTAACGTAAAACCCACCCCCCATTTGTCACTGCCCGGGGGTTCCTGGCTGGGTGTCTGGACACTGGTAATTGTTTCACCAGAGAGCACATGCTCAGTCTGGTTTCCGGTTGTCTGGATACGAATCTCGAATTTCCCCTGCTTTCCGACGATTTCCTGCGCCTGGTTCATATCCACACCGGCAAGTTCAACGCGAATAAACCGTGCGACATTGTTTAAACCGGTAAGGGTGTTGACTTTTGCATCTTTCGTGCCAAGGGTATTGATCTTGGTTTCAAGGATACGTTTCACCAGATCTGCCGTGGATTTTGATACACCTATCTGGTATGATGTAATTTTTCCCTGCTCGCTGGCAAAGACAGGTTCGAGGTCTTCCTGTGTATAATATTTCCGGATTTCGAGATGATTGGGATTTGTTGATTCTACCACTATTACTTCGGTATCAAGCTTTTTGGAAAGATTTGTGACAAACGCATCTAACGGTTGATCGGTAGTAAATCCCACAACTTCTCCACGGAACTCAAGCTGGATCCATGAACCTTCCTGAAGGTCCAGACCAAACTGGAGATTGGTTGCCAGGTGACCCTGCTGGTCAAAATGCGGGTATATTGCAATTACGGAAAGGACTATGAGAATCAGAAGCGTCGCAATCCTCCAGTCGGATATTAACGCTTTTAGTTCTTTTGAGTTCATTTGCCGCCTCCTTTTAAGACATACCATTTGAGGATCCCTGCATTGGTAAGCCATGTATTCATAACATCATATACAAGCCCGATCAGCAGGACAGCCGATATTTCTATAAGCATCTGGACAGCCCCAAACCATGCGACGATGAGTAGTGCCGTTATAGCCGCGAGGGTCGTTGAAGTCATGATGATACCGGTATGAAATGCACCAATAAGCTTTTCGTTCAGCTTACCCTGCCGTTTAAGCACTCTGTTCGTGAGCAGGATATCGCTGTCAACTGAATACCCTATCAGCATGAGCAGTGCGGCTAACGTGCCAAGTGATAATGGAATTCCTACAAGGTTCATTGTGGCTGCAGTCATGACCATGTCTGCAAATGCCGAAAGGACAACAGCCCCCGAAACAACGAATGTCCGGAACGAGAAAAAAATTACAAGGGACATTCCGATGAAGGAAAATATCAGGGCAAGCACCGCCTGGGATTGCAGGGTTTTTCCAAATGTTTCTCCTATCTGATCGATCCGTGAATCAGGATATCTCTGGGTTATCATGGAGGTGAGTGACTTATATTTTGCATCATCCATCGATCCAAATTTTAAAAATTTTCCATCATTCATGTTACTCACGTCATGAAGAGGATAATCTGCAAAGTATGAAGTAATCTGTTCCTTCGTATCCGTAGTAATAATTGTTACCGCAGTACCACCGGAAAAATCAATACCCGGAGTAACCGGCATGCCAGTTGTCACCATATTCAGGGAAAGCAGTATCAGAGAAACTGCCAAAATCGCAAGGGGGATTATCACCAGCTGTTTTGGGGAATATTTTTCGATATTATAGTTAATCAATCCCATATCGTATTCATCTGTTTACACATGATTAAAATAGTTACCAGATAACTTTGAATTGATAGTGAAGCCGATTATACCTGTATGGGAATTATGAGGGGAGGTAAGTTTTATTTACACTTCGCAGAAAATTCGTATCCTTTCATAAAACGATGTAATCTTCTATCAGGCAATAATAATCACACAAAATAAAAAAATATAAATACAGAGAGCTTTGACACTAAGTCTATGAGATCTCCTTCAGAGATCAAACAGGTTGTGGAAGGGCGGTTACGTTTATATCTTTCACGGGACAGAACTGGAATCCGGCGCGAAGTGCTCAGGCTTTTTGTTAAAATCAAATCACTCACTATTGCAGAACTTGTCGCTGAACTCCAGACACAGTTTGCAGTCACTTTCCATGCGATCGCTTCAATGGTTGGGATTATCGCATCCCGGATCGGAATCCTCCATGCACTAAAAAATTCCGAGGGTGTAAACAATTACGGACTTAAAGACAAATACTATGATATCGTGGTCAGGATAGTTGGGGTCAATTAAACCCGCTTCCGATCCGCAATGATTTTTACTGCAACATTCCTATTGTTGTAGCATCATGCGTACCAATAACAGCACCTGCATAAGCGAGGTGACAATTGTCCCGGACGTGATCGAATTCATTAACAAACGGGACTGCGATTTTCGTATCTGCACATCCTGCGGAGGGCCAATACTATTACCGATCCGCATTAAACCCCCGAAAAAGACCGATCTTATTCTCAGAGCGGGGAATCATATGATTTATGTCTCCATCCATCAGGCACGGTTCCTGCATTGCATCCGGATGGATATGATTCCTTTTTTTGATGATGATGATCTGATGGGAAACGAATAAAGATGAGTTTTGAAGAAATCTCCCATACTGCAGACATAAAAATCCGTGTACGCGCTCCCACACGTGAAGCCCTTTTTTCTGAAACCTTCAATGCCATGATGCAGATTATGTACGGTACAAATCGTTCCAGTGGCATATTAAGGGAGATCCGGGTTGAATCTGTTGATAATGAATCACTAATAGCAGACTTTCTTTCCGAGGTTCTTTTCGTATCGGAAGTGGAAAATCTCGTCTTTTCAGATGCAAGCATCAAAATAAACGGGTTTTATCTTACTGCTGAGCTCAGCGGAGAACCATTTGATCCAATACGTCATTCAGGGGGTTCGGAAGTGAAAGGTATCTCCTACTCGGGACTCACGATAACGCAGGATGCGAATGGATATAAGCTTGACATCATATTTGATGTCTAAGGCAGCAGGCGACTGGAGATGGAATATGATTGAGGGTGTAAACCGGATTGGGTTGAATGAATGGGAAGTACCGATAGGATATGTAGCCGGAATGCGGGTTCCGGGAAGGTTCTTCCTTTCTGAATCATTGGGAAAGACTCTCGAACCAGGTGCTGTCCAGCAGCTCGCCAATGTTGCAACCCTGCCCGGAATTCTGAAAAATTCGCTTGCTATGCCGGACATTCACTGGGGGTATGGATTTCCTATCGGGGGAGTTGCCGCGTTTTCTATTGAAGAGGGGATCATCTCTCCCGGGGGTGTCGGGTTTGATATCAACTGCGGAGTGCGGTTACTCTCAACACCACTTCAGTATCAGGACGTTGCCGGCCGTCGGGATCTTATTGATGAACTTTTCCGCACGGTTCCCACCGGCGTTGGTGCAAAAAGTGCCCTGAAGGTCTCCCCCCAGGCACTCGAAGGAATGATGGGAAAAGGTGCTCAATGGGCGGTCAAAACCGGGTACGGTGTTGAACGCGACCTCATACGGTGCGAGGAGGGAGGGTTCATGGAATCTGCAGACAGTCATGCACTCTCTGTAAAGGCAAAACAACGTGGTATACCTCAGGGAGGGACGCTTGGATCAGGGAATCATTTCCTCGAGATTCAGGTTGTGCGCGAAATTTTTGATCGCGATGCGGCAAAATCTTTTGGCCTTACTCTTGGTCAGGTCTGTTGTATGATACATTGTGGCTCCCGGGGACTTGGACACCAGGTATGTACTGATCATTTAAAAACCCTGGAAAGTGCAACGAAAAAATATCAGATTACAATTCCTGATCGGCAACTGGCCTGTGCACCGATAACATCACCGGAAGGGATAGCATATTTCAGTGCAATGGCAGCAGCGGCAAACTATGCATGGGCAAACCGGCAATTGATTACCCATGCTACACGGCAGGTACTGGCAAAGATGTTCCGAATCGATTACGAAGAGATGAACCTCATCTACGATGTCGCACACAATGTTGCCAAGATGGAGGAGCATAACCTGGAGGGGAAACGCATGAAAGTCTGTGTACACCGAAAAGGTGCCACCCGTTCCTTCGGACCAGGATCTGCAGATCTTCCAACCGATCTCGAATCAACAGGGCAACCGGTAATAATTCCCGGCAGTATGGGAACCTCCTCATTTGTGCTCAGGGGGACACAGACAGCAATGGACCGGACGTTCGGGAGCACCTGTCATGGTGCTGGCAGAGTAATGAGCCGCACGCAGGCAAAAAAGACATTGAGTGGCAGGGAAATCATCAAGAATCTCTTAAAAGAAGGAATTATTGTCCGAGCACACAGTGAAAACGCCATCACTGATGAAGCCCCTGAGGTCTACAAATCCAGTGATGAAGTAGTGAATGTTGTCCATGAGGTTGGGATTTCGAAACTTGTTGCCCGCCTCTCACCAGTCGGAGTGATTAAGGGATGAATTGTAGTGCCGGGTTTGTCTGGCAGACAAAACAGCACTTTAACCGGTATATCGAAGATTGTGGTATATCCTGCGAACTTATCACCCCTCATATGCTCGCGGCTCCTTTTTACCGGGGCGCATTCAATTGTCTTATTATTCCTACGGGTTTTGCAAATCCTGCATATTCGAACCTGCTGCCGGCACTCCGCGCAGCAGCACCACGAATAAAAAAATTTGTTGAAAATGGTGGAAACCTTCTTGTATTTGGTGCAGCAGCCGATAAACCTGATTCCTATGACTGGCTCCCGTTTTCGGTAATATATCGTCATGACTGCCACCCAAGACGAATAGAGTGCAGTTCCGGTTCCGGTACTATAACAATCATTGACGATTATGATCCCCAGTGCATTGAGTGCGATGGTTCATTCCCGGTCCATGAAGGACTCGGGGTAGGAATTGCAGAATTATGTGATGTAATTATCGAACAAAAAATTGGCAACGGCAACATTATCGTCACCAGCATCCATGAATATCCCTCCCGGGGTTTTTTGAAAAATATCTGTTGTACCGGGAAGAAAAGCACATTATGAAAAGGGAATAATTTCAACTGAGTGTTGAAGGTTTATTATAATTTTACGTCATTAATAAGTAATAATGGATTCATCTTATCTGAAAAAATATCAGTCATATATTATTGTAGTATTTCTCTTCATTTTTATGGGAATCGCCCTTATTCTCAGGATGATTCCCGCAGTTTTCATTAAAGATCCTGGATTTTTGTATCTTTTCGATACGGATTCCTGGTATACTATGAGACAGGTTGAAGTGATGGTGAATAATTTTCCTCACTACAACTGGTTTGATCCGATGACTGCATATCCGACCGGGAAGATAATTGACTGGGGACCACTCTATCCGGGTATTGCTGCGACACTATGCCTGGTAACAGGTGCAGTATCACGCAGCGGGATAATTTTTATATCGGGTTGGATTGCCCCCCTTATGGCGATAGTCATGGTCCCGGTTATGTACCATCTGGGAAAAATAGTATGGAACTGGAAAGCAGGGATTATTGCTGCAGGACTCATTTCTGTTGTTTCAATCCAGTATTTTTCTCTTTCATCATATGGATGGGCTGACCATCATATTGCAGAAGTTCTTTTCAGCTCGCTCTTTTTTCTTGCTTATTGCTTTACCCTGTCGTATATGAAGAGCAATCCGATTGATTTGAAAGATCGTGAGACGCTTTTTTATCCGGTATGTTACTCAGCCATTACGGGACTTCTGTTTTTCCTCGCGCTTCTCACTTCGACAACAGTAATGCTTGCACTGTTGGTTATTGCAGTCTATACTCTCGTGCAGTCGGTTCTGGACTATTTCTCGAATCAGCATTCCAACTCTCTGTTAATGATAAATGTTGTATTTTTAATGGTCTCCATAATTCTTCTCTTTCTCTTTGGTTTCAAGCATGAGGGGTTATCTATCTCCCAGTACTCTGTCGGGATTGTGTATGTGCAATTAGTCCTGATTGTCGAAACCATAGTGCTTTTTCTCCTGACCACAATCCTCCGGGGAAAGAAACTGGCATTCATAATCAGCCTGTTGATACTCGCAGCCGGAAGCATTGCAGTAATCCAGAATATTCCTCTGTTCCAGGCGATGATTGTACAGGTACTTGGACTGTTATCCGGCAGTTCGATATATTCTGTTGCCGTGGTTGAAACACTTCCCTGGACGCTTTCAGGCGCCTGGGAAAATTTTAATGTTGCACTTATCCTGATGGCTGGCGGTCTGCTGGTTCTTGGGTATACGGCTATAAAGAATAACAACAGTCAATCAGTTTTCCTGTTAACCTGGTCACTGGTTATTCTTCTGCTTACCATCCGGTTCCAGCGTTTCGCATATTTTTTTACGGTCAATATCGTTTTGCTGGCTGCAATCTGCATCGCCGTGACTATCGACTGGAAAAAGGATCTTATCGTCACGCACGGTTTGAAGTTGGGTGCTTATATATCCAACTCCACGGTTTCTCCAATCGACGCTGGTAAGGACGAATCCGTGGAAAAATCGACAGCACCAAAAAAAAGTTCAAAGAAAATTATCAAATCTACCGGCAAAGTACCGGCAAATCGCCATGAATTCATGAAAAACAGTATTGTATTGTCTGTTCTTCTTCTCACTGCAGTATTGCTTGCGATTTCTATCTCACAGGATATTTCATACGGCATGGATACCCCGCAGCACGAGATTTCTCCGGACTGGATAGAGTCGCTCACGTGGTTACAGGAAAACACACCCAGTACAGGAGTTGATTATTATAAAACCTATGATTCACGCGATTTTTCCTACCCCGCAGAATCCTATGGTATTATTGCTGTCTGGGACGCAGGTCACTGGATCACCTTCTTTGCACACCGGATTCCTGTTACCAATCCATTTCAGGATCACCTGAGTGGCGCTTCGGGCACTGCTGCATATTTCCTGAGTCAGAATGAGTCGCAGGCCGATGAAATACTGGAGGGGTTTGGAGGGAGATATGTGATCACGAATTCAGATATGGCCATTGACACATTTACAAATCTGGTACCGTGGCAAAGCAATTCAGTAGATATTTCTCCCTATATTAAATGGTTCATGCAGCCTGGTGCAGATAATCCCTTACGTTTACAAAAAATTCACCGGTACGATAATGCATATTTCCAGACAATGATCGCACGACTCCACAATTTTGATGGATCCATGCAAATCCCGAAAAACACGAATTATATCCAGTATGTAATCCGTCAGGTGCCAGCAGCTGGTGAGACTGCCGAAGATGTTCATGGTTATGCAAGGGTTATCACGAGCGAGCAGGAACATGATTTTTCACAGATTGATAAGGATCTCCGGATAATCAGAGAGGGTACAGCGCTTTCGCCCGGCAGTTATGCAGGCATTTTCTCAAATCTTCCAAATGAAACCGTCCAGGAGATATCTGCACTGAAGCATTACCGGCTTATCCATGAATCACCAGATGATGCATTGGTAAAAATGTTTCCTGAATCGGATACCCTCATCCTTTCGGATATCAAATATGTCAAGATTTTTGAATATGTCAAAGGTGCACATATTTCCGGTAATGGCATCATAGAACTACCTGTTGTGACAAATACCGGCCGGGCTTTTGTCTATGGACAGGCAAGTGAAGGTGGGGAGTTTGTAGTTCCTTACTCAACCGAGGGCAATCCATATGAAGTCCGGGCAACCGGAAAGTACCATATAGTCGGTACATCACGATACATTACCGTCACAGAAAAAGATGTGGTGGAAGGAAACATATCCCTCGGATAATCGACAACCTGAAAGGAACATTATAAGGGATTTTGAAAATCTTTCCTCGTATATTTTTATGAAAAATTATTGTTTACCGGCTATTACTGATCGATAATACGATTCGATATCTGAAGTTATCCGATCCCAGTCAAATGGATCAGCTGACATGATACAGGCCTTTTTCATTCCGGGATAGTGCCTGAGTCCCAGACAGATTGTTTTTGCAAGATCTTCTGCAGAAAGAGCACATAAAAAACCATTATTTTCCGTAATCAAATCGCGAATCGCATTTGCCGGGTGATCTACGGTTACAACGGGAAGCCCGCATGCCAGAGATTCAAGTGCCGTAATACCAAATCCCTCACGGGTCGATGGCAGAACACATATCTTTGAAGATTTCATGTGAGCGATGATTTCATCGTGGCATTCCCGGAATCCGATAAAACGTACCTGGTCTTCCAGATGTAAATTTTTTATAAGGTCTGAGACCTTATTCCGCTCAGGACCATCCCCGATAATCATCAGGATACAATCCTTGTGTTCTGGTAAGAGTGTCTTGAATGCCTGAATTAATACATCAACATGTTTTTCTCGTATCAACCGTCCCGCGAAAATTATATCTGACGGTTCACACGCAGGGGAAATTGATCTGATATTATTTATATCAACACCATTGGGAATAATTTTTATTTCATAGGGAATTCCGAGATTAATCAGGTTTTTCGCGGTTGTTTTTGACACGGCAATGTTTTCTGAGGTAAGTCGGGCGACAAGTCGCTCCGTGGTCTTTCCCCCAAGCCCTTTCCACCCGATATATTCATACCAGTAATCTCCCCAGATTTCATGCCAGGTGATGACAAGGGGGATTTTTTTCAGTATTGAGAGAAGCCTTGCTGAAAAACATGAAAAGTAGGGAAACTGCTGGCAGTCAATAATATCAAAATTTTCCTTTAGTAAGGGGGGTATGAGGCGTATACTGAAATAAAAAGCCTGCCAGATAGTCCTTCTTCCGCCACCATAGAGTTTTTGAGCATGGCATACTCCGTGAAGGAACACACCCTCACGAATAAGGATATCTTCACCCTGCCAGAATTTCATCCCGAAAAGATGCACTTCGTGCCCACGGTGTGAAAGCCGCACTGCAAGTTCCCAGACACGTTTTTCTACGCCGCCTTTTATATAAGGATAGATGACATCGTAGACAAATGCGATCTTCATTCCTGCAACCTATTCATGATTATTATTTTCATTCAGGAGCATCATACTCTGGAAAACAGCAAAAAGGAAAATCTGTATTCCGGTCACTATCAGGACAAGGGAAATAATCGCGGTGGAGATTTCTGAGAGAAAACCGAAATTTGTCGAAGCCCAATGAAGGAATATATTGAGACCGACAAACACTCCGGCAGAAGCCAATAAAAAACCAAGGACAAGGAATATTTCCAGACTATGATATTTCATCAGTATCTTGATAATTCCCTCCTTGTTTTCATATCCGTGAATAACGGAATAGGTCTTCATCAAGAAACCCGAGAGGACGACCTGAACACCTCCCATCATAAGAATTGCACCGAGAATGAATGTATGCAGGTGTGAAGATTCAATGTCATAAAAAAATGCCATCAGTAAAAGTCCGATCAGGGAAAAAAGAAATCCCGGGACAGCGATAAATGGCAGAGGTTTCATAAGGAGTACGAACCGGATATGACGCCATCCATCAGCGAAACTGTGCAGCTTGGAAGGGGTCAGTCGCGGATAATAATCAATAGGTACTTCAACGATCTTCAGCTGCTCTTTTGATGCCATAACGAGCATCTCAGATGCAAACTCCATGCCTCCGGTCTTTAAAGGAAGACGATTGAATCCTTCGCGTGTGATAGCACGGAATCCGCTGTGAGTATCGGAAAAATGAGTGTGGAAAAATATATTGATCATCCAGGTCAATACCGGATTTCCAATATATCGGTGAAGGCCGTCCATTGAACCTTTATGGATTGTGCCCAAAAACCGTGAACCGATAACAAAATCTGCTCCATTCCTGAAAGGTGCGAGCAGTTCAGGGATGGCTAGAAAATCGTACGTGTTATCTGCATCACCCATAATAATGTAACGGCCCTTTGCATGTTGAAATCCCGTGAGATACGCATTTCCATAACCGTTTTTTTCTACAGGGATGACATTTGCCCCCAGGGATGCGGAAATCTCCCGGGTTCGATCGGTTGATGAATCAGCAACGATTATTTCGCCTTTGATTGCGTTGTCATGAAATACCTTCTGTATTTTGGTAATGCATTCCCCGATAGTCTGTTCTTCATTCAGAGCGGGCAGTATCACCGAGACATCAACAGTATTTTCGTTGCCGGATTGTGGATCCATGATGGTTCCTGGAGGGATTTTCTATAATAATAAAATTAATTGCCGTTTGATTCAATAAATTCATTGGAAATGAATTCACAAATACTCCGGAATACAAATAAAAAATAATACTGATTGAGGAAAATATTCATTTCAAATAAAAATTGATATGTACAGTACCGAAATCATTCCTGAGGCTGCATATTTCTCCGTGTTCATCAGGTAAGGATCTCCAATATGAATTTTTAGGGAAATCATGAAAAAAATACTGATAACCGGCATCAGCGGTTTTGTTGGGGGACATTTTGTTCAGTACCTGACATCCCGCCATAATGATCTTGAAATCCACGGCATCAGCCGTTCAAAACCTGCCTGGGATTTTGTGGATACTCCCGCAGGACTGCTTAATGGTCATTATTTCCATCTGGCTGACCTGAACGATATCCCGAAAATAAAATCACTAATCGAGGATATCCAGCCGGATTATATCCTTCATCTCGCAGCACAGAGCTCTGTTGCCGAGAGCTGGAAGAGCCCGGTCTTCTCATTTATGAATAATACCAATATCTTCCTGAACATCATCGACACTGTCAGGCTTAATGACAATGCTGCAAAGGTCCTATCCATCGGATCATCAGAACAATACGGGATTGTTCCTGAAAAAGACCTGCCAATAACTGAAGACAGGCCACAATGCCCGGAGAACCCCTACGCCGTTGCACGCGTAGCTCAGGAGCACCTTGCAAGGATATATGCCAAAGGATATGATCTCGATATCTGCTGTACCCGTTCATTTAACCACTGCGGACCAGGCCAGACTGATCGCTTTGTTGTCAGCGCGATAGTCAAACAGTTTGTGAAGGTTGCTCACGGAATTCAGAAACCGGTCATCCATATTGGCAATGGCAGTATTGTGCGTGATTTTGTCGATGTGCACGATGTCATTGAGGCGTATTATCTTCTCCTTACCAGGGGTGCAAAGGGGGAGGTTTACAATATCTGCAGCGGTCAGGGTCGGGCAATTCAGGATATTGTAACTTCGCTTTCAGAAATTCTTGGTATTCGTGTGGAGATACTTCAGGAAATGTCTCAGATCCGCCCTATCGATAATCCTCGTATAGTCGGGAGTTATAAAAAAATCCAGCAGGATCTCGGATGGAAACCGACGATTCCTTTTGAACAAAGTCTTCTGTCCATGTATCAATACTGGGACGAGCGAATCCAGGATGAATTAAAGACGCATCCGGCGGATACTCAATGAGGTTGCAGTACAGGATTTGGCGATTTTTTGAATTTGCCCGGAGTGTAACTATTGCAAATATTAAAAATTCGGAGAACGGCGCTGCCGGTCTTATTTCAATATAAGAGGGTAACGCGAATATGGCAAAGAACTTCCACAAGAAATTATGGAAGAGCAGAGTGAAAAACGGTGAAATGCTATGAAGGTAGCAATCTTTCATGATTATTTCGGTGCTATCGGGGGAGGGGAGCGAGTGGTAACTACCCTCGCTGACATTTTTCACGGGGATATCGTCACAACTGATACAACTTCGCTGAAAAACTTACCATTTAAAGGCAGGGTTATCTCACTGGGAAATACGTTTAAACTACCACCGGTTAAACAATTTACTGCACAAAAAAAGTTTTATTTCTGTGATCTTTCCGATAAATATGACTTTTTTATTTTTTCAGGTTTTTGGAGTCATTATGCAGCTCACCTGAATCACCCTAATCTCTGGTATTGCTATAGTCCTGTAAGACCTTTTTATGACCTTTATGACGTATTTCTCCAGCGACAGAAAAACGTGTTCACGCGTAATGCGTTTCGATTCTGGGTACATAGTATGCGCTGGTACGACCGCCGATCAATTCGGGATATTGATCGGATAATCGCAATTTCCCAGGTAACCAGAGCAAGAGTATCACGTTTTCTCCATTATGATGCAGATGTGATCTATCCTCCGGTTGACGTTTCCCGGTTCTCCTGCAGGGATTATGGGGATTTCTGGTTATCAGTAAACAGACTTTATCCCGAGAAGCGCATCGAGCTGCAAATTGAAAGCTTTCGCCGGATGCCGGATCAGAATCTTGTTATTGCAGGTGGGTTTTCGAAAGGAGATCACGCCGAAAAGTATTCGAAGCAACTGCTACAGGATTTACCTGAAAACATAAGTGTCCTCGGAGAAATACCGGAAGAGGAACTCATTAATCTCTATGCACATTGTAAGGGACTGGTCTGTACAGCACTTGATGAAGATTTCGGCCTGACACCTCTTGAAGCGATGGCGAGCGGAAAACCAGTTGTTGCAGTAAATGAAGGAGGTTTTTGTGAAACAGTGACGGAGGATACCGGCCGCCTTGTAAATCCGGATCCGCTTGCGATAATAAATGCCGTTTATGAAGTGTCCCGGGCTCCCGAGTCATTTCAGAAGGCTTGCATAGCGCAGGCAAAAAAATTTGATATCTCGGTTTTTACAGAAAAAATGAAAGCTGTTGTAAAACAGAAGCAATAAACCAATGGTATATCCTGTCTGTTGTACCAAGATTGCCTGATTATATATGGAAGGTAGAAAATACCTTATATACGTTCGTTACTACGGGAATTATTGAAATCTTCTAAATTTCACAGGGTGTCTGTCTTGAATTTCAGCCTGATAATCGATCTCGCAAAAAGGGATTTTACCGAGCGGTATTCAGGATCCGCCCTTGGATTTGTCTGGTCGTTCATTTATCCTCTCATTAATATCCTCATTTATATGATTATTTTTGGCAGCATCATGGGGGCACGGCTGCCAGGAATGGCATCTGTGTGGGGTTATGGGGTCTACCTCATTGCAGGGCTGGTCCCATGGACTGCATTTGCAAATACGGTAACACGTTCTTCCACGGTATTTCTTGATAAAAAAAATATCATTGCAAAGATTCACCTGGATCTCCCTACTCTGCCTCTCTTCATAGTATTATCAGAAACAATTACTTTTATTGTAACCCTTGTTATATTTTTTTTAATCCTCCTTTTTACCGGGTATTCGTTCTCCCCGTATCTTCTGTTTATTCCCGCGATCTATCTCATCCAGCAGATCTTCGCATATGCTCTCGGGTTTTTCCTCGCGATGATGGTAGTTTTTCTCAGGGATCTCAGGGAGGTCGTCACCATTGGTTTCCAGATCTGGTTCTGGTTTACCCCCATTGTATACGTGTTTGAGATTCTTCCACCTCTGGCTCAGCAAATTCTTTTCTGGAACCCGGCCCTCGCATTCATTTCCGCGTATCATGACATATTCATCTTACAGAAAATGCCCTCATTTCTCTATCTATCACTCGTCCTGATCATGAGTGGTATCCTGATTGTCCTGGATTATGCGATCTTTAAAAAACTGGAAAAGGATATCCGGGATTTTATATGATACGATATTCAAAGAGGATAAAGAAAACTACCTGCAGAAAAAGAATTCTTAGTGATATAACCGGTGTATTAGTATGATTAAGGTCGAAGGGATCTCAAAAAAATTTAAACTCTACCATTCTCCTGCAGACCGGCTTAAAGAGATCATCTTCAGGCAACAATATCACAAGGATTTCAGCGCTTTGGAAAATATCTCCTTTGAGGTAGGTGCAGGTCAGATTCTTGGCATTATCGGGCAGAATGGTGCCGGCAAATCAACGCTGTTAAAGATTCTTTCCGGCATTGTAATCCCTGACAGCGGTTCTATTACCATGGACGGGAAAGTGACCGGACTTCTTGAGCTTGGCACTGGTTTCAACACGGAAATGACAGGCCTTGAGAATATTTACATGAATGGCACCCTTATTGGCATGAGCAGGGACGAGATCGACCGGAAAAAGCAGACAATTATCGACTTTTCCGAACTCGGAGAATTCATCAGCGAACCCATCAAGACCTATTCTTCAGGAATGACGATGCGGCTTGCATTCTCCATCGCAATACATGCGGAACCGACCTGCTTCCTTGTAGATGAGGCGCTCTCTGTGGGGGATGCATACTTCCAGCAGAAGTGCATGAGGAAGATCCGGGAGTTCCGTGCAGGAGGAGGATCAATCATTTTTGTGTCCCATGATATGAATGCGGTGAAAACGCTGTGCGACTCGGCAATTATGCTGGACCATGGGCGGGTGATTGATTCCGGGGAGCCCAAGGATGTTGTGGATTTTTACCAGAATATGATCCTGAAGAAAACACATCAGGGGGATGTTCCGGTAGAAGTATGCAACAGTAAAAAAGATCCTCAAACAATCAATAAATTTGACAGAAGTCCTGGTATTTCAACAAATCAAGTCGAATTACAGTCCATCAGGATTTATGATACCTCCGGTCGCGAAATCACTTCAATCGAGAGCGGAGATTCTATAGAAGTTGTGAGCAAAATTCTATCCAGAGCAGATCTTACAGATCCGCACTACGGAATAATTATCCGTGACAGATATGGCATTGAGGTCTACGGTGTCTCAACTGAATCGCTGAATCTTGAAACTTCAGCTCATAAAGAGGGAGAAATAGTAACGATGAAATGCACCGTGTCTCTTCCGGTGGCGCCCGGAGATTATTCGCTAAGCGTTGGCGTCGCAAATGGAAAATTTCTCTCAGGTACCTTCAGGGAATACTGTTTGTTTTTATTGGACGTGATTATGATCAAAGTAATTCATAATTCGAATAATTTAAAATTCGCAGGGATCGTGAATCTGCACGCTAAATTGGAAATATTTAAAGAATATTTGTGATTACCGTCAAGACATTTATTATGGTTAAAAAAAGAAAAATTGATTTACATGGATTTAAGAAAATATAATCCCACCGTTCAACAAATTCAGTCACTCATTGGCGAGGGATGTTATCAACCATTCATTTTTTCGGACAATTTAATGTCCGGTATTTGTTATAGTTGGATAACTGGAGATTTGATCATAGCTATGGATAAGGCGAACGATATTGCTTACCGGTGGGTAGCCCCAAATCATCCATTACAACAGGTTAACGGATATATCACTGACGAGAGATGGGAGATATTTACTGATTGCAACCGCAGACAACAAAATATGTATGCATCCTGGATCGATTGTGTACTCAATTTATTGGACAATCCTTCCGGATATAGCGTTATTGATACTGCCGCCAATGCCGGCTGGTTTCTCTATCAATTCAAGGACAGGAGTGCTGGCCGGTGCATCGGGTATGACCTGTTAAATTTTTCTCATGTGTATGATACAATAAATTTCCTGACAGGATATAACGTAAGTTTTTTCAATAAATCGTACGATATGAGGACACATGAAATCCCTGACTCAGCATCTGCGGATATTGTGATTTCTAGTGCAATTATGTGTCACTTGAGCGATCCTTTGGATTACCTGACATTTTTAGCCTCAATCACAAAGAAAGCTCTTTTGTTGTTTACATCCATCGATGAAACAGACGAATATCGTATCATTTATGATGGGGCCAAAAAATTTTTCCCGGATTCGCGATTCCCGAATTGCTTCGATGAGAATACCCATATTTCAAAAGGATTGTTATTATTCGGATTAAATGAGCTGGGTTTCTCAAGAATTATTGAAATTCCTCACGTTAATTCATGGATACCAATTGAAAACTATCGTAAATTTAAAACCATTGTGGCGATAAAATAGAAAATAAAGTTGCCTCAAAGTATCTGTTGAATAATGAATCAACATGGTTGCCGGTTATCTATATTTATAGAACGAATAATAAAACGTAATTGATAAATAATAATCACCAAATCACGTAATAATTCAACGAATGATTCACAATTTATGGAACAAATAAACTATGACTAAGATCCTGTTTATCAACCCAAATACAAGATATCTCAATTCCCTTTTAACCGTCTTTCCTCCCCAGGGAATTTTATATATTTCGTCAGTACTGCTTAAAAACGGGTTTGAAGTCAGGGTTATCGATGCTGATATTGACAATCTTAGCCATGATGATATAATGTCAGGGATTCGGGAATATCGACCGGATATCATCGGAATTACGATGAATACCTTACAAACCAAAGCGGTGTATGAGCTTGCAAAATTTATCAAACAGAACAAAGACATTCCTATTGTTGTCGGAGGTCCTCACCCTTCTTCAGTTAAAGAAAAAATCCTGAATCAATGTGTGTTTATCGATTTCCTGATATACGGGGAAGGGGAAATTACTTTTCTTGAGCTTGTGAAAACGCTCATGGATAATGGGAATCTCAATGGTGTGGATGGATTAATTTTCAGATCAGAAGGATCTGTTACCATCAATAAACCCCGAATGTTCATATCCAACCTTGATGAGATACCGTTCCCGGCCTTACAATTACTAGGATCGCTGAGGAAATATCCTGGTGCATATCCGGTTGGTGCACAACCGAGTATTCAGATAATGGCATCCCGGGGGTGTCCATTCCAGTGTTCTTTTTGTAGCAATCCGGTATGGGGAAGGAAAACCCGATTCCGAAGTCCCGAATCGGTCCTCTCGGAAATCGATTGGTTGCAGAAGGAATTTGGCGTGAGAGAAATTTTTTTCGTCGATGATACCTTTAATCTGAATAAATCATGGTTCGAATCAATCTGCAACGGAATTATCTCACGGGGATTAAATCAAAAATCAATTTTTAAGTCGCCATTCAGAGCAAATCAGAATTTAGTGGACGAAGATCTGTTAAAGCTGGCAAAGAAAGCCGGGTTCTGGATGATTTTTTTTGGTGTCGAATCAGGAAATCAAAATGTTCTCAACGATGTCCACAAGAATATTGATAAAAAGGAAATCGAGCGGGCATTCAAGCTTACAAAAAAAGCAGGATTGCGCACATATGGTTCATTCATTATCGGGCATCTGTCTGAAACACGGGATTCTGTGGAGGATACTATCAATTTTGTAAAAAAGATCGATCCGGATTTCTTCGGATTTGCTATTGCAATGCCGTGGCCCGGCAGTGAAATGTACACAATAGCAAAAAATAAAGGATATTTAATTTCTGAGTGCGAAGAGTATGTTCCTGATAAATATTTTATGAGAACAGATAATTTTTCTCCTGAAGAACTTAAACAGCTTCACCAGTATGCAACTGATTCACTGGAAAGGTATCGAAACTCATTCTATTATAAAATTAAAAAACATTTTTCCAGAGATTTCCTTCATGAATCTGAACAAATTATTTCGGATTATATCCCATATCAAGGTCTGGAGAATTTTCTGAATAGCGATATAATAATGGGACAAAACGATAAAGGGTCTTTAGGTGAAGGGTGGTTTTCTCTTGAGAATTGGCCGCCATTGATAAGATGGACAAAAAAACAATCGGTAAGTTATCTCAGGCTAAATAACCAAAAAACATTACAAATTAAATTATTTACCAGTATTCCGGAGCAAAAAGTAACCATTTATGCAAATGAAATTTCAAAGAATTTTATAGTACCCTCAGATGTATGGACAATTGTTGAAATGGATATTAACAAGGTCCGCAAAAAAAATGTATTGAAAGTGATCATTAAGACACAGACATGGATACCTGAAAAATTATTGAAAACACAGGACGATCGACAGATTGGAGTTGCCGTTGAAAAGATATGGATCACCTGAAAGAATTTTCGGTTTTCCCTTGACAAGGATTCTAACCATAAAAACTGATATGTCCTCTTAGATTCGTGTGATGAATATGCTGGAAAAAATTTTATCACTTAATAAAGAAACTGATTTCGATTTCCGAAAATTCGCATTTCCTTCTGACGAATTATCCTATCTCTTTCCTGAATGGGTTCCCTATTACCGGATGAAATATGCCATATGCAAAGCAATTAATCCTCATTCAATTCTTGAAATGGGAGTAAGATATGGGTATAGCGCTATTACCTTTTTAACTGCATCACAAAATGCGACATATCTCGGAATTGACAACGATACCGACTCTTTTGGAGGATCACGGGGAGCTATTGAATGGGCAAAAAAAATTACAAAAAATTCAAATGCAACATTTTTAATCGCAAACACTCAGGATATGGAGTACCTCCCAGGGGTGGATTATGATTTAATCCACATCGATGGACAACAGGATGGAGACGGCACATTTCACAACCTTGAACTTGCACTTCAGAAAGCGAAATGGATCCTTATGGATGGATATTTCCGGTCCCAAGAAAACATGATTAGTTCAATGTATTTTCTGAATAAATATAAACAGTTTATCGAATATGCTTTCATTATACCATCATATGGAGGAGATTTATTAATAAAAACGAAGGAATCGGCTAAAAATGTCCGATTTTCACGGAAAATAGATACGGATCAAACAATATGCGAAGAGTACGATCAAATCTATTTTTTACAGGATTGCGGGGGATATAATTCGTTTAAAAAATATCAGGGCAGACAATTAACTGATGAAAGACTTCTTGCTGCAGTATATATTGCCGATCCAACCCGTGATATTTCAATTCTTGATATCGGTTGCGGGAGAGGAGAACTTGGTTATGCGTTAGCTCAAATGGGGGCAAACGTAACAGGAATAGATTATTCCTCCTCTGCAATTTCAATTGCAGAAAAGACATTTCATAATGCAATCAAAAAAGGCAAATTAAAATTTATTTGGAGCGATTTCCTCCAGTTCAATTTCGATAAAAAATTTGACCGAATTATCGCTACCGATTTTATCGAACATATTGAAAAATCCCGGTGTGATCTGGCATTCCAAAAAGTTGCCAGGCTCCTCAAACCAGAAGGACACTTTATCGTTCATACTTCACCAAACGCTTTGAATTATGAAGTTCCCTACGAAGAGAAAAGAGCCAAGGCCCGTTCGATAGGAAGTTACCTTCCCAAGAATCCACGGACGTATTATGAGGATGTTATGCATATCAATGAGCAGACACCGGATACCCTCAAGAAAAGCCTTGAAAAATATTTTCACCATTCAATCGTCTGGGTTGCCACCGCCCCGGATATTGCAGGCTCTCTGGCAAGAACAATTTCAACGAATGAAACGATAAATGCCCGTAGTATTTTTGCTGTAGCATCGGATTCTCCGCTTGACCCCTCAGACATCATTCATCGATTGGTCCAGAACCCACTGGATACAAAAAATCTCAATGTAAAAATTTCAGTTCAGTCATATCCCGGGATTGTAGTTCCTGATGAGCATTTTTTTGTTGAAATTATCCTAAAAAATTTGAGTTGTGAGAGATGGATATCTCTCTTACCAAATCCTGTTCATCTCTCATACCACTGGCTCAATGAGAAAGGTATATATGAGGTATTTGATGGAATTAGAACAGATATCCGATATCCTTTATTGCCTGGGGGGAGCCAGCATATTTCACTAAATGTAGTTGCTCCAAAAAAATCTGGTGAGTATGTTCTTCAGGTAACGCTGGTTCAGGAAGCATGTTTCTGGTTTGAAAATGTCATACAGACTCTCCCGGTATCATTGATGATTAAGACTAAACCAGATGAAAAATAATACTTAATCAGTGCGTGTTATACCCTATTCACATACCTTGAATCTTAATTTTAAAACCAGGTGGTTTCATGAACGATCATACTCTCGAAATCCGCGATGATGGAATCAATGCCGAAGAAATCATGAAAAAAATCCGGGAGAGCATACATCGCAAAAAAGCGGGGGAAGATATAGCCCCGGGTTCCGGCATATCAATAACATCCCCGTTCCTTGAGGGGAGGAATAACGAATTTCATAAATCCATTAAAAGGGATCTTGAGTTGATCAATTCAAACTGGGATCTTCAGAATAACTCATATATCATCAGCTCACACCACCCGGTTTTAGGAAAATTTCTCGTGAAGGGGCGGCAGATTGTTCATGGAGAAGTACGTCGTTATATTGACCCGATCATCTCACGGCAGACTGAGTTCAATGCAAGCACAGTAAGGCTTCTTGTTCAGATAACGGAAAAATGTGGTGAACTTGAAAACACATTTTCCCGATTAGAACTAGAATTCAATGACAGCATCAATACGGTAAAAACTGAACTGCAATCAAAAAATGAAATACGAATCCGTGAATCAGAATCAAAAAATGAAACAAATATCCATGAATTAGAATTAAAAGTTGAAACACTGACTAGAGAATTATTTTCACAGCTGGACGCTGATATAAAAACGCGGGCATCACTCGCTCACGCTCTTGAGGAACGAATATCGAAAGGATGGTCTCAAAAAGGTTCTGATTCGGGAGCAGTCCCTGTCAAAGAAACGAATTATTTCCTTTTTGAAGAACGGTTCCGGGGTTCCCGGGAAGATATAAAACAGCGACAATTGTCATTCCTCCCATATTTTGAGAGATGTTCCCGTGTGCTCGATATAGGTTGTGGGAGAGGGGAATTCCTCGAACTCCTCCGGGATAACAATATTGCCGGTATCGGAGTGGATCTTGATCCGGATATGATTGCATACTGCCAGTCCCGTTCACTGGATGCTGAACAGACGGATGCGATTACGTATCTTGAGAAACAAGAAGACAAGAGCCTTGATGGAATTTTTATCGATCAGGTTGTGGAGCATCTCGAACCTGAATACCTTATCAGGTTGCTTTCACTTTGTTACCAGAAGCTGAAGTTTGGTTATTATTTAGTGGTAGAGACAGTGAACCCGTTATCATTTGTTTCTTTTGTCAACTTTTACATTGATATGACCCATAAGAGACCAGTTCATCCTGAAACACTGCAGTTCCTCCTGGGTGCTGCAGGGTTCCGGGAGAGCGAGAAGAAGTTTTTCTCACCTGTTTCTGATGAAAGCAGGTTGAAAAAGATTTCAGATACATCGGGACTGGATGAACCTGCACGAAAAAATGCAGAAGTTTATAACCGTAATATTGAGTTATTGAATTCCGTACTGTTTGGTGCACAGGATTATGCCATAATCGGGAAAAAGTGACACTTTCATGATGCTGATGAACCAGGAGGAACCTCAAAGCAATCCGGATATTATTCTGGATGAACTTAAAAATAATTTTCAGGTCCATGATATTCTCATCGATTTGAGCGATTTTAAAAAATTTTGTGATTCTGTTGGTTATCCGGAATCTTATGCAAACCTTTTTGGGAATTATTTACCTGAAAAATTATTAGAACATTATCTATCCACAGTCTTACTGGATTTTTCATCGAACGATCGTTTTATAGATATCGCTGCAAGTCATTCCCATTATTCTGAATTTATCCAGAAGAAAGGGATTGAGTCCTATAAACAGGACCTCATATATCCAAAAGGGATTACAACATCAGCTGATAGTTCAGTCCCCATTGTTGGAGGGCGGGCGGCGAATCTGCCATTCAGAGATAATTATTTTTCCAAAATGACTCTGCAATGCAGTATTGAGCACTTTGAATATACAGATGATATTGAATTTATAAAAGAGGCCTCACGGGTTATTCAGTCTCAAGGGAAAATCTGTATTCTGCCACTCTATTTTGGGGAAATATATCATTTGGTTACGGATTTGGATGTGTATAATAAAGAAAATACCTCAATTCAATTTGAAGAGAATGTCCCTGTTTATTTTAAAGCAGGATATGGAAACAGACATTGCAGAGTATATTCAGTTGAGCAATTTAAAAAAAGGTTAATTAATCCGGATATTTGGAATGTGGAAATTTTCCATGTTCGCAATCTTAATGAAATTGGTTGTGGATTATATTGTGAGTACGCAGCGGTATTTACCAAAAAATAGCTTTTTATTTTTTATCACTGATATCCGCAATTGAAGTGATCATCGAATCAGCAATTTTCTTCCAGTCATACTGATCCCGGGCCAGGTTTCGCCCATTGACTGACAAGGCTTCCGACACATCAAGGTTATCAATCAGATGAGAAATTTCATCGGGAAATGCTTCAATATCGCATATGATTGCATGAACACGATTCTGAATATTAATTCCCCGTGCGCCAACCGTTGTTGAAATAACAGGAATTCCTGCAGCCATATAATCCAGCATTTTCAGATTTGTACCGGAACCGCTCATCATGGGATTTATGGCAATATCTGCAACCCTGAACAATTCACGTTTTTCTTCATCGGTGATTAAATAAGCAAGACCGACATTTTTCCCTCGTTTTTCGTTCCGAATCATCCAGCATACGCTTCCGGCAATGAGAAAATACATATGCGGTAGTTTTGGAGCGATATTCCGGATTATCTGAAATGCTGCTTTAACGTTTGGAGGATGACCACTTCCTAAAAAAAGGATCAACGGGACAGGTATAACCTTATCTCGCCTGTACGTTCTTGTCCGGAATATATCGTTATAAAAATCTATTTCCACACCATTGGGAGCAATACAGATTTTTGAGAGGTTCACGTCATAAAACCGGGAAAACGTCTTTTTATCGTCTTCAGACATGGCAAAACACAGATTGCACCGTTGAAAGAGATCCTGACTCTGTTCTTTTAATCTCTGAAGCATTACGTTTTTTAACGGCCCATTCGGGAGAATATCTTTTTTTAGAGCATATTCAACATTTAGAGCCTCATAAATTACTGATTTATTCTGGAGATACGGTTTCACAGCAGGATACATATAAGGATGGCAAAAAATTACAATATCACTTTCTGCAATTTCTTTTTTAATTATTTTTTTTAATTGTGAATTGGAAGATGCAAAAAATAATGCAATAAAATCGTCAACTGAAGAATGTGTCAACATATTTGCAATCAAAATAATTATCTTATAGAATATGGTTTTTGGAACTGAAATTTCATGAAAGTTGTCTGATATCCTTTTATCCTGAATTTTCAGATTATCTCCAAGACAGAGGTAGGTTACCTGGAATTTTGATGAGATGTTTTTATAAATATTGAATATCCTGACTTTTCCGCCATGAACAACCGGGAAAATGGGAAAATCATTTACTACAAGAATTTTTTTCATATCAGATTCCCGCAATTTTTTCTGACATATTTTTCACAATAGAATCCCAATCAAATCGCTCTTCAACAAGTTTACGCCCGTTTTTTTTCAAAGACTCTGCCAGCTGATCATCTGATAGCAGGTCGTGGATTTTTTGAGGAAAATCTGAAATTTCACAAATCAATGCATGTTTCTCATCGATTAAATCCAGACCGCGTGCTCCCGTGGGTGTTGTAATAGTAGGGATTCCCGCTGAAAGGTATCCAAGCACCTTGATATTTGTTCCCGAACCGCTCAGCATCGGATTTAAAGCGATATCTGAAATTTTAAAAATCTCCCTTTTTTCTTCTTCACTGATCTGGCCGAATAAATACACATTTTTTGAGCTGATAAAAGTTGAGACACGGTTCCGGGAATTATTTAAATCAACGCTAATATTTTCTCCTTTTTTTGAATATTCAATCGAATTAATTGCAACTCCTAATGTTCTGCCGGATTCGCAGAGGTCCTTTTCACACGTGAGTGAAAGCATCGTTTCCTCATGAGGGGAGATTGGAATTTTAAGAGTGTTCCAGCCTATGACCAGAGAAAAAACCTGATGTGTTGACGTTCCGGATACACAAATTGTCTGAATGTGAGGTGAAAACAGTTTTATCGAAAGATTTTCAACTTCCTCCGATATTGAGAGATTTGACTCAGGTTTTGCCCAGATTATGGGAGTAGTATCCCATTGTTCAGGATTATAAAAACCGTCCCTGAGACAGATGTCTTTTAATGTTCCCAATAAAGGAAATTCGTTTAATCCGCCGGGTTCTGTTAATCCATCCTGGTTAGTAAAATACTGTGAAACATTTCCTGCAATGATAAAAACAATTTCTGGTAGTTGCGCTGACATTTTGACAATCCGGGTGACAGCTTCAATATTTGGGGGATGGTAACTTCCGATAAACAGGCATATGGGAGGATTTTTACATCCGGTTCGGTTGAAAAAAATTGGATTATACCTTGCAACAGGTATTCCATTGGGTGCAAGACAAAATTTTTCGGGATTAAGGTGGTAAGTATTTTTCAGGCTGTTTTCATCCTCCTCTGAGACAACAAATATCATATCACATTGTTTTGTGAGTTTTTTTTCTATAGAATGTACATATTTTATGAAAAATTTTCCGAGAAAAGAATTCGAAAAAACAGGTTTCATCAATTCGAACTCATTGTTATAAGCATTGTACACAATTTTTTTTCCCTTGAGAAACCTGTCGGGTGTTGTATACAGGAAAGGAGATTCATAGAGGACAATATCCGATTTTTGTAATTCACTTATTATGCTATTTTTAAAATTTTTATTAAATCTGCTTTCAATGGACGTAATCACAGCAGAGCATTCATTAATTGTGGAATATTTATTCACAAAATAGTGAAGGAACGAAGAAATATTTGTCTTCGGAATCCTGATTTCTTTAAAATGTTCTGCGTGATTCACCGTTTCAATGGTATTATTTTTATTAGGATGGGTGAAACTCACCAGCGTTACATCAGTATATTTCGAGAGTCCCGTTAAAACATAAAAGAGTCTTTCCTCACCCCCACTTTTTGGTGGAGTAAATGCCGGATGAAAGCATAATGCAAGGATAGGACGCATTAATACACTATTCGTTTAATATTATTTAGAAATAATGAAAGCGTTGCACATTACCTTTAGATACGGAAAAGACGTTTATGGGGGGGCTGAACTTTATTTCCGGCATCTTTCAGAAGAACTTAAAAAGCGCGGTGTTGATATCGATATCTGCACCACACAGACTCATACATTAACACCGTTTATAAAATCCGGGACCGAATTTGATAATACTCTCGGAAATGAAACAATTAACAGTATCCGGGTATATAGATTTCCGGTTAAACCTCAGAACCGGTACATTTCATTCATTTTTGAAAAACTTATCCAAAGGCAACGTGACCGGGAAGAACGGGAATCATCGTCTGAAATAAGAAAAATCTTCAAAAATTTATTTGTCGAAAAAGGAGGTATGCTCGCAGATGGGTGGAATCATCTTGAATATCACGGGGACTCTTTCATGCGATGGACCAAGTCCGATGCCGCATTTATAGTCAATGATGTAAATATTTCAAAAATCAGCTTTTCATTGGATAATCCCGGTAAGATTTCCACTCTTATTGAGGTATCAGCAAATGGCCATTTAGAGTCCCGAAATGTCCGGACTATATCTCAAAGAGATCCCATATCTTTTCAGTTACCAGATGTTTCAGGTCTGGTTACGGTAAAAATTCATTGCAGGAAAGTATGGCATCCGTTAAAAGATTTCAGATCACTGGGGGTTGCTGTATCTGATATCAGATATGAAACCCGATCCGGAGAGAGAACGATCGATCTGGAACACGATTATCGGTTTTTTCTGAATAAACAAAAAATATATATTCCTTTTCTGATGCGATGGGCTCGTGATCGTCCGGAATATTATTCCTGGATGTTTGATTATCTTCGGGGACCACGATCGCCTGATATGCAGCGGTGGCTGGAAAAACACCTATCAGAGTATGATATCGTGTTGGCACAGATGTTTCCATTCAACACGATAAAATATTCACTGGTGGCAAAAAAATTCCAAAAACCTCTCATACTGCTTCCTCTCATGCATGTCGATGATGAATTTTATCACTGGAATCATTATTACGATATGCTCAAATCCGCTGATTGCTTTTTTGCACTCACATCATATTCAAAAAAAGAAGTGTATGATACCCTGGGTTCTAACTGCGTTACCATTGGTGCAGGAATTGACACAGAGACTTTTTTAAATAAAAATATCAATGGATCCAGATTCCGGGAAAAATATCATCTTATGGATAAAAAAATAATTTTAACAGTGTCCCGAAAATCCCCCATCAAACATTATGATTATCTTATACAGGCAATTGAAGAATTGCATACAGATCATCCCGATGCGATCCTTGTGATGATTGGTCCTGATGATGATAAAATTCCGATTCGGTCCAAATTAGTGTTATATTTAGGTAAACTTGAAGATGAAGATCTTGCTGATGCTTATGATGCATGTGATGTCTTTGCAATGATGTCAGAAAGCGAGAGTTTCGGTATGGTGTTCTGTGAAGCCTGGTCACGAAAAAAACCGGTAATTGGCAATAGAAATTGCGGCCCTGTGGCAACATTAATCGAAGATGAAACAGATGGACTATTATGTTCCGATAAAAGAGAGTTAAATAACGCGATATCCCGATTACTTGATAAAAAAACCTCTGTTGAATTCGGAGAGAGAGGGTACCAGAAGGTAATAAAAAATTATACATGGGACAAAATTGCAGACCGGGTTTTCAAATGTTATAATAACCTTATTACGAGGAAGTATAATGGTTAATTTAAAAAATTACGCGATAACGGATGATTTTTTACATCATAAAGAAGAGTTTTTTCGGACATATGAGATCATCAGAATCCATACTCTGTTAGAGAATAAAATAACCCTTAATCTCTGTTCAGGAACCGGATTACATACCGGATTTCTCGTGGGGGCCGGGGCGACTGTAATTGGGGTCGATATTCTGGATTATGAAACATTATGGGGAGGGAATTTCAAAGGAAAGTTGCAGGAAATTTTTCGGGATAATAATGAACCATTTGATAACACAAAATGCCAGTTCATCCGAATGGATGCTGAGAACCTTCTTTTTAAGGATGAATTATTTGATTTTGTTTACTGCATTAATGCATTTGAACATATTCGGGATCCCAGTAATGCATTAATTGAACTCTGGCGTGTATTAAAACCCGGGGGATTTGCTTTCATTCAATTTGATCCTTTATATTATTGTGATACAGGTTCTCACATGTTTGATTTTATTCCGGAACCCTGGGGACATCTTGTGCATTCAAAAGAAGAGTATATTCAAAAACTCCGTCATGCAAATTGTTCAGAAGAGATAATTAGTGATTTCAAATCAGGACTTAACAGAAAACGGAGAAGTTATTTCATAAAACTTTTTGAAATATTTACTGATGAAAAATTACGATTGTTTGAGAAAATAGTGTCCAATGAATGGTCCGGTTGCGTAAATGACACTCATACAGATCATGAAAATTTTGAAAATCTTCAGAAAATTTACCCAAAAGAAGATCTTCTGTTCAGAGGGATGAATATTTTATTGAAAAAAATACGATGATAACCTTTGCCAGGATTTTTCGATCAATAGAGGTAATCAATTGATAATCCTGAAAAATGCTGGTATGCCTGGTTAAAATATAACTCATGGCAATAATTTGTAACTGATTCAGAAATCAACGAAATCTCTTTTAAGGGAATTTGTTGATGCCTCATCACCCTGTTTTTCTGAACTGAATTGAAAAATACAATTGACCCTGTGGGCCCTGACAATTCCGATGCTCTGGATTTTTTTTAGTCCGATTACCTTGTCTTATCCTTATCAGGAAACGATATCTCAATATTCTGCACGGCCATACTCAGATTTCTCCTGTCAGAATTTTTCAAATCCGCCAGATCTGACGGTCGTTGTGCCCCTTCAGGTACCTGAAACGAGATAATATTTTCTCCTTTATGAATCGGAATTGTTACATTAACCGGGATAGCGTTTGTCGGGATACTGATGTTTGATACTGACTGATTCCCGGAATAAATTTCAAGGCTTCTGGGAATATGAAAACTCCGGATATCAAAATGTAATGAAACCAGTTGCTCATCCGATCCATAAATAAGGAGTGTTGCATTATCATTCATCCAGCGGGCAGGAGTACCGTACCAGTTCTCAATTCCATACCACCCCTTGGACAGGGACATAAACGGCTTCACTTCGCCGGAAGGTACATTATATGCAAGTATTGATTTGTCGTTGAACACAGGATTTGATTGGTTCATTGACTGGGGGAGGATTGACTGGATATAGTTCGTGTCATCAGTCGATAAATAGTCTTTATGGAGGATAATATACCGGATATTGTAATACCTGAGAACAGATAATCCGGTAACTGAATTATTCTGGATTAAAATATCCTGATGAGGTTGTTGTGATGAAACGTAGGTTATTTCACGGACAAAAGGAGTATTTCTTTCAAAATCCCTCGCATCTTCCGGGGCTCTTGCAGCCTGTCCTCCGACAACCGGTTTACCATGGATAGTCTGGAAATAGATAATTTTTGTACCAGCTGAATAATTTGCAGTAATAGGTATTTCCAGCAATGCATATTGTTCGGGATCCTGACCAATTTTTTGGTAAAATGCTGGTTGTTCCACAGGTGACATCGGGAACGGTATGCTTAAGTATTCAAAAATAATGAAACCACCAAGAAGAAGGACAACAATAATTTTTTTTGTATCATACCTTTTCAAAAGTTCGCTGCAGCCATATCCGGCAAGTACAGAAAATGCCAGGGCCGCAACAATAAAAAATCTGCCGGTTGTGCGACTGTTCTCAAGGAAAGGAATCAGATAATATAAAATGAGATGGGGGAGTGGAATTGAAATATTAAATGCCGTGAATACAGTCCTTCCTGCTACGTGAAGAACAGGCCCCATACTTAACAATGAAAAAAATAGTGCAATAATTCCCCAGAACCGGACGGTAAGGTCCCTCCTGAACATGAATAATGCAAGTATCGAGAGAAAAAGAACAGAATAACCAATATACGTCGTGTGCTCGGAAGCATTTCCGGTAAAATTATGGTAAACCGGTGCAACAACTCCCCCAAAAACAGGGTGAAGAACTGAGGGTAAAAAGAAACTCATAAGATCCGTTGAATAGGTTACTGCCTCCATGGGGTTTGGTTTTAAAAAATTATTTCCTGATGACGCAACCAGAATATCTGTCAGGGTAAGCGGTACTATTACAGAAAATGCAACAACACCGATAATCAGGTATTTAATTAGAATTGATGTATGGACTTCAAATTCAAATCTCCTGTTAGCCTGAATTTTAATATAATTTTCATACAGGAATAATACAGCAATAAAAATCCCCATGAAAACCATGTATTGCATATCGCTCATTGCCACAAGGATATAAAAAATTCCGGCAAGAATACAATTTTTTATCCCCCCTTCCCGGAACACTTTCATGAAAAAAAGAGCACAGAACGGGATCCACTGAATTGTCGTTGCACCTAAATGTCCCAGGCCATGGATAAAATGGTAGGGGGTAAATGCAAAAATAATTCCTGAAAGGAATGCAGCATAATCATTCTGCGTCAGGTATCTGACGAGAAGGTAGGCACCAAAAGCTGCGAGAATAAATGAAAGAAGCCAGAGCAGGGAATAAATTACCTGAATTTGACAAAACGGGAAGAGGAAGAGGGTAATAATCTGATTGAATGCCGAAGGAAACGGCGTTGTAGGTACACCCGTCGGATAAAAGATCATATTCGTATGAGCCAGGGAAGTAATTTCAGGATGTGAGAGTGCAAAATTTGTGTACCAGAGGACATTCATCCATTGGAAGGCATCTCCTGCCCCGGGGATGTTTTTCCCCAGAGTGAATGCAACGGGATATGTCAGAAGGATCGTAAATGCCGCATAGGCAGTAATAACCAGAGAATATCTGAATAAAATCGTTGTTGCAGTTCCGGGAAAAATTGGATGTAATACGTTTTTAATACATGAAAACGTGTTTTGAAAGTAACTTTGTTCCTTCATTATCCCCAACCAGACATTAGATATTAGTAATGCTAGAGAAAAACAGATAAAGATTGTTTTAGATTCAGATTCTAATATCTGTACATAAGGAAAATCATGATCTCTAAACATCTGGCAAAGATATTGGCAGTGTTTATAACCGTTATTCTGCTCATACTGCTCTTTACTCAAATCGATCTGGCAGATGTCATCATCACCCTCCAGAATATCAATCTGATTTACCTTATTGCCGGATTCTTCCTGTATATATGCAGTTATTTCTTTCGTGCATGGCGATTTCACATCTTACTCAACAGGGAGGTGAGTACAAAAGACCTTTTTTCGATTGTCTGTGTACATAACGCAATTAACAGTCTTTTACCAGCACGTACCGGGGAATTATCGTATGTATATCTTCTTAAAAAAAGTAACAATAAAACCGTTGGAGATGGTATCGCTACACTTATCGTTGCGAGAATTTTCGATTTTATTGCATTGATTATCTTATTCTTTATCGCTATAATACTGATAAAAGATATTCCAAAAATCATTATGGATGCACTTTGGATTATTGCAATTTTTGCTGTTTTCCTGTTGATAATCCTCGTGCTATTACTTTTCAGAGGTAAAAATGTTATTTTTTATGTTCAAAAAACTGCAGAGAGACTGCATTGTGAAACTAATCGTGGAGTAAATTACCTTCTCAGGAAAGGACACGAGACGGTTGAGAGCCTTGATATAATACCGGTGAAAAAAAGTATCGCTGCTCTTTTAGCCTCTTCCCTCTTAATCTGGGGATTCAATTATTTTATTGTGTACATTCTCATGACTGGAATGAACTTCCGGATATCGGTATTATTGGTGATTTTGGGAGGGACGTTCATATTATTGACAACAGTTCTGCCCATCCAGGGAATTGCCGGGTTTGGCACAACTGAGTCGGTCTGGACGCTGGTATTTGTTCCTCTGGGACTTTCACTGGATCAGGCAATTATTTCCGGTTTTTGCTACCATATCGTAATTATACTTTATTTTACAATTCTCGGCATTTATGGCTGGAAAACTATCCGAAGGTAAAATTAATCCTTGATAGCAACAGCGATAAAATTTTTAGTAAATATTTTCGTGGTTTTTCTTCCATAAAACATAAACAGGACACGGAAGATCCCGTTTAATAAAAAATTAGATACTATTGCCAGGTAATTCAGAGGATTGTAATAAAAAATATACAGGTCCTGCGGGTAGACAGATATCCGTGAAAACCCGGTAATCCGAAGCACCTGTGACATACTTTCTTCGGTGAATATTAACTCATGAGTGAAATCATAATATCTGCTGCTCGAAGCCATTATCGGGTTTGATGCGTTGGGTGTTTTTATAATTAAACACCCGTCATGGTGCAGTGCTTTGAATATCAGCTGCAGGAGGAGAATTATTTCAGATTTTTCGAGGTGTTCAATAATATCATTCAGGACGATAACATCATATGTTTCTTTTGTATCCTTTAAAAATTCAAATATATCGCCCAATACAGCATTGAAATTATTCTTCCTGCAAAAATCGATATTCTCTTCACTGGCATCAATTCCAGTATAATTACAATATTTTTCCTTTACCAAAAAATTGAGGAAATGGCCCATTCCGCAACCCAGATCAACAATTTTTGCATTTTTATCAGCGGGCAAATGTTTTAAATAATTTTTTCTGAAGTACCGGTAATGGAGTGAAAAATCATTATCGTTATCGTGAATTTTCCCAAAATGTGTCGAAATATAACGGGAATACAATTTTTTCTTGTCATCGGTTTTCATGAAGTGCCCTCATTGGATCGTGTTTTTGTCAAATCGATATACAGTGTTTCATAATCAGATGCAATTTCTTCGATATAATAGTGCTTAATATCACGCAGGTTATTTATCGAGATATTCTTTCGCAGGTTTTCATCCTGCAACAGTTCCTGGATTTTTACTGCAAAGGCATCGCTGTCATTACCAGTTACCAGAAGTGCATTTACCCGGTTTTTCAATATATCCGTCTGTCCGCCATTATCCGTTGACACGATAGGCAATCCGCAATGCATTGCCTCAAGAAGGCAGATTCCGAACCCTTCATGGATTGAAGGCAGGAGGAAAATGTCAGAAACTGCAAGGTACTGAAATTTCATTTCATCAGGTACATATCCCAAAAATGTTATGTTATTTTCCAGACCGAGCGTGATTGCCAGGTTTTTCAGATCGGCTTCTTCAGGACCGTCACCAATAATGAAATAATGAAAAGAGGCGGAAGGCAGAATCGATAATGCCCGGATTGCATATTCGTACCCTTTTCTTCTCACCAGCCTCCCAACGGAAATAAAGATTGTCCTGTCTTCCGGGACCTGTAATTCAGCACGGCTTTTTTGGGTAAATACAGGCCTTAAAAAGCCAAGTGGGATAATAATGACGGGTTGTTGCGGCGAGTAGTAGTGAAGGATTATTTGCCTGAGGTTGTCGGATTCAACAGTATTCCTGTCAGAGTGATTGAATAAAAACGAGATCACACATCTTAATATACGTGAGGAATGGGGAGAGTGCCGTTTACTGGGATCATAAATATCCCCACCCAGTGCGGTTAACACCAAAGGTATCTGGAAAAGCCTGGATAAACCCAGACCGCAGATGCCGGAGGGTACTACGAACAGGGCATGGATACAATCATACTTCTTTTTTTTACAGAGTTCAATACCTTTGAGAAAACCAGCAGGAACAAACGAAAGCATGGAGGTATAGGTAGCCGTGCTTAGATCCTTTCTGTTTATTACCGGAACACGATAAACATGAACCCCATTTATAATTTCATATTTTGGGAGATTTTTAAAACCTGTTGTCAGGTAATCAATTTCATGCCTTTTTGCTAATTCCTGTGCAAGCTGAAATGATGCCACTCCTCCACCCCCTCCCAGGGGCGGGCATTCATAATTGATAAATAAGATCTTCATTTCAGTATTTTATCGACACGGTACGGTTTTCGCTCATTTTGTCCATGATAGATCTTTAAGAGGATATCTGCCAGGATCCCCAATGCAATGAATTGCATACCTACTACCAGCAATAAGATCCCGACAAGAAACAAAGGACGTTCCGTAAGACCCATATTAAAAAATAGTCTTTCAAAAATGAGGTATAAACAGATAAAAAATCCAGTAATACCTAAAATAAAGCCGAATCCTCCAAATATATGCATGGGCCGGGCAGAATATTTCTGCCAGAATGCAATCACAATCAGATCAAGGAATCCCTTTATCAGCCTTTTCCAGGTATATTTTGACAACCCATATGTCCGTTCACGATGATTAACCTTCAATTCTCCAACACGATATCCTTTCCATTGAAGCACTGCTGGTATATACCGGTGTAATTCTCCGTAAAGTTCCATATCCTCGACACATTCTTTACGATATGAGCGTAATGTACATCCCGAATCATGAATTGTTTCCCTCGTCAGAAATTTTCTCAACGAATTTGCCATCTTCGAAAATATTTTTTTAAAGACAGGATCCTGTCTGTTGTACCTCCAGCCGCAGACAACATCTAAATCCTCATGTTCCATTTTTTCAATCAGGGCAGGAATATCACGGGGATCATTCTGAAGGTCAGAATCCATGGTAATGAGGATAGTTCCGGAAGCATAATCAAATCCGGCTTGCAAGGCAGCACTCTGACCAAAATTTTTCCTGAATTTAATAATCCTGACCGAATTATCCTTAAGCTGAAGAGATTTCATTTTCTGAAATGTTTGATCGGTGGATCCATCATCAATAAACAAAATTTCGTATGGATGTCCTGTTCTGGCAAGGACACTGATAAGTTCGTTATAAGCCGGATCAATGTTGTCTTCTTCGTTATAAGCCGGAATTATAATTGACAGTGTTGAATCCATTTTTTATAGATCTCCAATCCTTCATCAAAGGTTGTTTTCGGTACCCATCCCAGTTCCTTTGCGGCCTTTGTAATATTTGCTGACGTATGCTCAGCATCACCTTTCACAGCATTTTCATACGTAATTTTTGATGTACTCCGGGCGACAGCAATGATTTTTTCAGCTAATTGCTGCACGGTAATATTATAGCCTCCTCCTATATTGTATACACCAGTACCTTTATCCATTGCCCTGACATTTGCCTGTACAATATCGTCAATATAGGTAAAATCCCGGCTTTTTGTCCCATCACCATAAATTGTAATGGGCTCATTGAGTAACGCTCTGTGTAAAAAAATATGAATTGCCAGGTCCGGCCTCATTCGTGGGCCATATACAGTAAAATACCGTAAGGAGACCGTTTTCAGAGCGTACAGTTCCTGAAAAACTCTGCAGTAATGCTCAGCCATCAGCTTTGAAACACCATAGGGAGATATAGGCTCTGTTGGATGTGCCTCATCGAAAGGAAGGTATTTCATTTTACCATACACTGACGAGGAAGAGGCATTGATTATTTTTTTCACATCCGCATCTTTAGCAGTATCCAAAAGATTCAGGGTTCCGGTAGCGTTCACCTCATGAGGTTTAATCGGATCGTTAACAGAAATTCTCACCCCGGCCTGGGCAGCTTCATGAAAAATATAATCAATATCGATCATAATTTTTTTCAGGAGGGATGTGTCCCGTATATCCCCCTTGATAAGCGTGAAATTGGAAAACGAGGCAAATTGATCAATATTTCTTTTTTTTATCTGAGGACTGTAATAGTCATCAAAATTATCAAGACAGATAACTTCACATTCGGGATCTCGTAAAAAATGCTCAGTCAAATGAGATCCAATGAACCCTGCTCCTCCGGTAATAAGTACCCGAATAACTATCCCCCTCTGTAAATAGATACTAAATACTGTATTGAATAGAATGACATTTTTTTAAATCTTTTTTCTTTTTAATTTATTTTTCTGGCGGATAAATCTATCATATTTAAAAAAGGACGGAGTATTATCTGCACAAATGAGAACAGCACAAAAAAAAGATTGACAGAGTCATAGTGATAATCGACATCATTCCAGGATAATGGGACATGCTATGGGTGTATGATTCCAAGTAACGTTGGTTTTTTTAAAAAATATCGTTATGGAGATATTTTACCTGTCAGGTGTCAATAATACCGAAGGTACAGAGACACAAGTAAAAAATCATAACTTTTTTTTTTAAGCCCATTTTCCCACAATAGCCTGGTCGCCAGGTTTCCCGAACCGGAAGGATTTATCAACAATTCCATCAAGGTCGTAATCAAAATACCAGTACCCGCTCGATGGACGGAAGATCGCTATACCATCAGATCCCGTCCCAGACCAGTCACCTTTGATAATCTGGTCATCAGCATTCCCGAACCTGAAGGACTGGTTAACCATTCCAGTGAGATTATAATCAAAATACCAGTACCCGCTCGATGGACGGAAGATCGCTATACCATCAGATCCCGTCCCAGACCAGTTGCCGGCTGATAGGCTGGTCACCCAGCTTTCCGAACCGGTAGGACTGGTTAACCGTTCCAGTGAGATGATAATCAAAATACCAGTACCCGCTCGATGGACGGAAGATCGCTATACCATCAGATCCCGTCCCAGACCAGTTTCCGGTGATAGGCTGGTCACCCAGCTTTCCGATACCGGTAGGACTGGTTAACCGTTCCAGTGAGATTATAATCAAAATACCAGTACCCGCTCGATGGACGGAAGATCGCTATACCATCAGATCCCGTCCCAGACCAGTTTCCGGCTGATAGGCTGGTCACCCAGCTTTCCGATACCGGTAGGAATTATCGACAATTCCATCATTATTATAATCAAAATACCAGTACCCGCTCGATGGACGGAAGATCGCTATACCATCAGATCCAGTCCCCTGCCAGTCACCTTTGATAATCTGATCGTCAGCCCTCCCGTACCTGTAGGAGTTATCGACAATTCCATCGAGATTATAATCGAAATACCAATAACCGGTTGAAGGCCGGAAGATCGCTATACCGTCATTCCCGCCATGTACACTGATATATTTTGTCTTTGTTGTTGTATTGGAACGTCCAAGACTGGTTGCAGTCAACGAAACCGTGAATTTACCACCACTCGCGTACGTGTGAACCGGATTTTGCACGGTTGCATCAGTGACATTCCCATCACCGAACGACCAGTTCCATGCTGTCGGTGAACCTGTGGAATTGTCAGTGAATTCAACGGTAAGCGGTGCATGACCGGAAGTTACGTTTGCAGAAAACGCAGCTGTGGGAGGAGTGAATATCGTAAATGCCTTAAAACAAATATTTTCCGTGGGATCAAATTCTGTTATATCCAGCCAGGTTTGTCCACCATCATCGCTGAAAAAACTTTCACCGGGATGGGCAGTAGCCTGAGATGAGTACCCCCCTTCAGCATATTCTACCGGAAGAGGATACAGGGTGTTCTTTGTTGTCAGATTCATGACGACAGAAAATGTATCATTTTCCAGAAGGGGTATTCCGGGACTGATTGTTTTCGTATAATATCCCGGAGGACCAGAAATTATCCCTTCCTCCCTGTATGAATAACCCGTTGTATTAACTGGCCCGTTATTCGGATTTTTATAAATATACAAGCTCATACGAGGTATTTGTATCGTACCGCATAGAAACTCATGGCAGAGAGTGTTTCTGATGAATTGCTCGTGAAAACGTTAGCTCCCCATTCGGAATTAACTCCCCCTCCGAAATTAGTCACCCACCCTAAAGGATCATACTGATAAATTTTGTCATAATTCTGAGCACTTTCTGCGGTAAATACGGAATTATATTTTCCAATCTTTGGATCGAAATAGGAGACATAGAAATAACCCTGTTCTCCAAAGGAAGTACCCCAACTGTTTTTAATTATAAATGCACCGTCTGCTCCCGGGTTTGTAGTGAAGTTGTACCTGCTGTAATTGTCATCCCATCCGACAATTCCCACGGCATGATTCGAATTTTCAAAATAAGGATAATAGTATGCATTGTTTGTATTATTGAAGTAAGGATAAACACTATTCATATACATCGTAGTATAAACGACCCCGTACGTCATCAGGGCCGATTTTATATTGTTGTTATCGGTAGTATTCGCCCGGTTCGGCAGGAAGATGACATTCTGGACATGTTTTATGGGGGTTATGTTCGTTGGAGAGGTTGTGGATGTGTCATTATATGGATCATCTGCATCATTAACCGGACCTGTCCAGCGGGCAAGATATGCAGTTGACATAAGAGCATTCCCGCCACCGGAAGCAATCCGGTCAAATCCTTCCGGGTAGGTATCTGACAGGAGATTTTTCATGTTATTTTCTGAAAAATTCCAGAATTCACCCGGGAGAAGGGAGGATTCAAGAGAGGCATACGTGGCAAACGCCCAGCAACTTCCTGATCCACCCTGGTTTTTTACCGGGGTCACCTTTGAAAGAGTTCGTAGATCAAAGTGTGAGGGATATGGTCCGGCAGTGATTGGGAAATTATCTGATACGGGATCAGACCGGATATATTCTGAAACATCCTGCCCTGTTGTATAGGAAAGGTTTGTTGTTGGAGGAATGAAACCGAGTCCACGTTGGCGGTTTTCTGAAGCCAGCATGAGTTTTTGAAGACCGGCATCATTTTTTTCAGTGACAGTATTTTTATAGGCAATATAATCCGGGTTTAATGGAGCGAGACGCTGGTTCTTGTTCGTGACCGGAGAAGAGGATAATTTTGTGATGAGTGATGAGGTGATAACCGTTGGGGCCGGGGTTATATCAGGAACAGGAATTTCGGGGATTTTTTCCAACTGCGATGAACTGATATTCTGGGACATAGTGAGTGTGTTGTTTGTGCCGGAAGCACCGACAGTCGGGATGAGGAAAGAAGAACAAATAATCAAAAATAGTACAAATATAACAATCCCCGGTGATGATTGCATGATTCTGTATTGATCTGGACAATTATTAAGTTCACTATCGTACCCGTTATGAAAATGCAAATCCGGAGCTCTTCAGGATTTGGCATGAATAATTAAAATCATGATGCCCCAAACCCATCCAGAATCCGCTGGTAATATATTCCGCAATGGGCAAAAAAGAAAAAAATTTATTTCTGAGGATACCTGTTTAAACCCACATTCCGGCGATGGGCTGATCACCAAGTTTCCCAAACCTGAAGGATGCATCGACAGTCCCATCGAGGTTGTAATCAAAGTACCAGTACCCGCTGGATGGCCGGTAGATCGCTATACCGTCACTTCCCGTACCCTGCCAGTCGCCTTTGATGGGCTGGTCGCCAAGCTTTCCGAACCTGAAGGAATTATCGACAGTTCCGTCGCGGTTGTAATCAAAGTACCAGTACCCGCTGGATGGCCGGAAGATCGCTATTCCATCGGTGTTCGTTCCCTGCCAGTCTCCTGAGAGGGGCTCGTCGCCAAGCTTTCCGAACCTGAACGAGTTATTTACGGCTCCATCGCGGTTGTTATCGAAGTACCAGTACCCGCTTGCCGGGCGGAAGATCGCTATGCCGTCACTTCCCGTACCTGACCAGTCTCCTGTAAGGGGCTGATCGCCAAGTTTCCCGAACCTGAACGAGTTATCAACAGATCCATCGAGGTTGTGATCAAAGTACCAGTACCCGCTTACCGGGCGGAAGATCGCTATACCGTCATCGCCCATACTCAACCAGTGTCCTTTAAGGGGCTGGTCGCCAAGTTTCCCGAACCTGAAGGAGTTATCGACTCCTCCGTTGAGGTTGTTGTCAAAGTACCAGTACCCGCTTGCCGGGCGGAAGATCGCTATGCCGTCGCTTCCCGTACCTGACCAGTCTCCTTTAAGGGGCTGATCGTCAAGCTTCCCGAACCTGAAGGAATTATTTACGGTTCCATCGAGGTTGTTATCAAAGTACCAGTACCCGCTGGTGTTACGGAAGATCGCTATCCCTTCATTCCCGGCCGAAGGTGCTGCGGTGGCATTTATCCACGCGGTCTTGACTTCGGAGTCACTTCCCGCAGTATTTGTCACGGTAAGATTGACGGTATAAACACCTGCAGAGATATAGGTGTACGATGGGCTTGGAGTGGTGTTATCGATCGTTCCATCGTTATTGAAGTCCCATGCATAAGTCATCGGGTGGGTCCCGGTTGACTGGTTGGTGAATTGTACGGTAAGTGGAATTGTTCCATTCCGTACATTAGAGGTAAATGCTGCAACAGGTGCAACAGGTCCAGCGGTCTGGTTCCCGATTGCATACAGGTTGGTGTTGCCCTCCCCACCACCAATGTAAACTACGCCGTTTGCAACGGCGGGACTGGAGTATATCCAGTTGCGTACGGCAACAGGTTGTGTTGTGTAGTTCCAGTATTCAGTTCCATTACTGGCGTGGATGGCGTAAATCTTGCCATCGTAGCTTCCCACGTACACAATTCCGTTTGCTACTGCAGGGCTTGAGACAACGCTGTCACCAGTTGGGAATGTCCATACCGGTAAAAGCGTGGCGGTACTGATGGCATATACAATCCCGTCGTTATTGCCAACGTAGACCACACCATCTGCAACCGCAGGAGCTGATCGAATTCCATTGGTCGTTGCATATCCCCCGATCACTCCACCCGTGGCTGCATTCAATGCGTATAAAACTTCGTCATCGCTTCCCACGTACACAACACCACCTGCAACGGCCGGGCTTGATAAAATAGGACCACCGGTTGCAGTGTGCCAAAGAACCACACCATTCGTTGCGTTTAAGGCATAAACATCGTTGTCTTCAGACCCTATATAGACAACACCGTTCATGACTGCGGGACTTGAATGCATTCTGGTAACCGCTGTAACGTTTGTTCGATTACTCCATATGAGGGAACCATCGGTAGTGCTGAATGCAGAAATATTACCGTTATCACTGCCGACATAAACAACATTGTTCACTACTGCGGGACTTGAATGGCCTGCTCCACCAATGTCAGCTGGGGAAGGAGACCCCCAGACAGAGACACCTGTTGCAGCATTGAGGGCATATAATTTGCCATCATAGGTTGTGAAATAGACGACATCATTCACTACTGCTGCACTTGCGTGAATGTCCCCTGCGAATGTTTGGTCCCAGAGCACTGCACCCGTCGCTGCATTAAAGGCCTTCATATGGTTGCCAAGGCTCCCCTCGTAGACAACACCGTCCACGACGGTGGGACTTGCATATGTGCTGTTATCCATTACATACGTATATTCCGTTGCATTGAGGTATTGAAAACCTCCAAACGAATGGTTCCATAACAGGACATTATTCGGGTGTGTTCCTCCATCATTATACACCCCGGTATGGGCAGTGTCATTGTGGAACATAAATGCACTAACCCCGAACGGGAGCATCGCCACAAGTAACACTGAAAATAACAGGAGGCGCCAAGTGCCACCCGAAATACCGGGTGATCCGGATCGCCCTTTTAATCCTTCAGACCTTTGTGTCATACAGTTAACATCCTTCATTTCATTTCCGAGTACCGGAATCAATGATTCCGACTCCACGATAGCAGTAGTATAGCTGATGATGAAGATTGGGGGAATATATTTTATTAGAGTAATTTAAACATTCTGGTCTGTATTTTATCATCATGATACCTGAATTAAAAAGTTACCATTGCACGAGGGTTGGATTGGGCATTTGGAATATGAAAACACTGAGTAAAATCCGGATCAAAAATAATTAAAAAAAATTGAAAAAACAAGCCTGGATATGTTCTGTACTGGAATGGTTCCGGAACAACAGATAATCCATCAGATTTCAACCATGACAAATATTCCGGAGAGTGCAGCCGGGCAATGAATCGACACGATTAAAACAAGTGGGTGCCCGGAATGCTAAAATCCTAAAATTACATCTGAAAAATGCTCTTGGTCACGAAAAAAATATTAAACATTTTTAAGGATATCTACCGTGGTACCGACATGGCAAATCCGTTTGATGCATTAGTCGGTGCTTTCGGACTGGGAATAATACAGCGATAATTCAGTTATTTTTAAAAAATTTTTTATTCAGGTTGTAACTTCAAGGCTGTAGAGTCGTGTACCATTGAAATTGTTGGCATCAGTCGCATTTACTCTAAAACCGAACGTTCCCGTAACTGTCGGAGTACCTGAGATTAAACCTTCGGTACTTAGGGATAGTCCGTCTGGCAGGGCACCGGTCGTATTAATATACGTGTAAGGAGCAGTCCCTCCGCTGGCGGTTATTGCCTGGGTGTACGGACTGTCCACAGGAATTGCCGAGAGGCTTTCTGGTGAGAGTGTGATCGTTGGCTGCGAATTGACAGTCAGGCTGTATGTTCTCGTTCCATTGAAATTGTTGGCGTCAGTAGCATTCACCGTGAAGACAAAAGTTCCCGCAGATGTGGGAGTGCCAGACAGGCTACCTCCACTGCTCAGTGACAAACCGCCTGGCAGGGCACCGGTCGTATTGATATACGTGTAAGGAGCAGTCCCTCCGCTGGCGGTTATTGCCTGGGTGTATGGCATTCCCAGGTAGATTGCAGAGAGACTTGACGGCGAGAGCGTGATCGTTGGCTGCGAATTGACAGTCAGGCTGTATGTTCTCGTTCCATTGAAATTGTTAGCGTCAGTAGCATTCACCGTGAAGACAAAAGTTCCCGCAGATATGGGAGTGCCAGACAGGCTACCTCCACTGCTCAGTGACAAACCGCCTGGCAGGGCACCGGTCGTATTGATATACGTGTAAGGAGCAGTCCCTCCGCTGGCGGTTATTGCCTGGGTGTATGGCATTCCCAGGTAGATTGCAGAGAGACTTGACGGCGAGAGCGTGATCGTTGGCTGCGAATTGACAGTCAGGCTGTATGTTCTCGTTCCATTGAAATTGTTAGCGTCAGTAGCATTCACCGTGAAGACAAAAGTTCCCGCAGATGTGGGAGTGCCAGACAGGCTACCTCCACTGCTCAGTGACAAACCTCCTGGCAGGGCACCGGTCGTATTGATATACGTGTAAGGAGCAGTCCCTCCGCTGGCGGTTATTGCCTGGGTGTATGGCACTCCCAGGTAGACTGCAGAGAGACTTGATGGCGAGAGCGTAATTCCTGGCGCAGTAACGGTGATGTAGTTGGATCTTATTGTACTATTACTGCCTGCCGCATTCGTAACCGAAAGTTTGACAGAGTACGTACCAGGAGTGGAATAGACGTGCGACGGGTTCTGGAGTGAACTTTCATTGTCTCCATTATTCGTAAAATCCCATGCATATGTCCGTGGTAGCGTTCCTGTCGACTGACTGGTGAAATCTACAGTCAGCGGGGCAGTTCCGGAGAGGGGATCTGCGGTGAAGGCTGCAACCGGGGCTTCCGGGGCCGGGGACACGGTGATGTAGTCGGTCCTTAATAAGCTGCTGTTACCTGCTGCATTCGTGACCGTGAGGTTTACGCTGTAGGTACCGACAGAAGCGTACACATGGGACGGGTTCTGGCTGGCCGATGTGTTTCCATCACCAAAGTCCCATGCATAGGTCAGGAGTGCCGTTCCGGTTGACTGGCTGGTGAACTGGACGGTCAGCGGGACTGTTCCGGCACTGGACTCAGCAGTAAAGGCTGCAGTAGGAGCAAGGGAAATCCATTTTGCAGCAATAATCTGGTCACCAAGTTTCCCGTACCGGAAGGAGGTATCGACCACTCCATCAAGGAAGGTATCGAAATACCAGTACCCGCTGGATGGACGGAAGATCGCTATACCGTCCCTTCCAGTACCCTGCCAGTCACCGGTGATGGGCTGGTCATCAAGCTTCCCGTACCTGAAGGATTTATCGACCACTCCGGAGAGGTTGTAATCGAAATACCAGTACCCGCTGGCTGGCCGGAAGATCGCTATGCTGTCCCTTCCGGTACCCTGCCAGTTGCCTTTGACGGGCTGGTCGCCAGACTTCCCGAACCTGAACGAATTATCGACTACTCCATCGAGGTTATAGTCAAAATACCAGTACCCGCTTGATGGACGGAAGATCGCTATGCTGTCCCTTCCGGTACCCTGCCAGTTGCCTTTGACAGGCTGATCGCCAGACTTCCCGAACCTGAACGAATTATCGACTACTCCATCGAGGTTATAGTCAAAATACCAGTACCCGCTCGATGGACGGAAGATCGCTATGCCGTCCCTTCCGGTACCTGACCAGTTTCCAACTATTGGCTGATCGCCAGACTTCCCGAACCTGAACGAATTATCGACTACCCCGGAGAGGTTATAGTCAAAATACCAGTACCCGCTCGATGGACGGAAGATCGCTATGCCGTCCCTTCCAGTACCCTGCCAGTTGCCTTTGACGGGCTGGTCGCCAGACTTCCCGTACCGGAAGGAGGTATCGACCACACCATCAAGGTAGTTATCAAAATACCAGTACCCGCTGGATGGACGGAAGATCGCAATTCCATCATTTTCTGTAGAGGTTACAGCGATATAATCCGTTCGCGCCAGAGTATTGGTCCCTTTATCGCTTGTCGCACTCAATGAAACCGTGTATACCCCACCCTGACTGTAGGTATGTGCCGGGTTCTGCGTTGTGCTGAAGGTCCCGTCCCCGAACGACCAGTTCCAGGAAGTTGGATTGTTTGCGGAGGTGTCCGTGAATGTAACCGTTAACGGAGCAGCCCCGGTGAGTGGAGTGCCATAAAAGCTGGCTACCGGGGCATTATTAATAGTAAATCCACCAAGAAGCGTACCGAACTTACCGTCCGGGTTGATGACTACCACATTATAAGTTCCGGTTACTTTGTTGCTGAGGTTGACAGAACAGGTAATTTTGTTTGCTGAAACTACATTTACACCCGTAGCGGTCACAGTCCCGATATCCACAATCTCAAGCGCATTGCTTCCATAACTTGCGACATGGGCATAATTACCGGATACGAAGACGCTTTTTGGGTTCGACAGGAGAGCCCCCCCTGCTCCGTTTGATATGCTACCCAAGTGTACCGGGTTTGCCGGATTCGTGACATTCACGATCTCAAGCGCATTGCTGGTTCCGGCACTGCTCACATAGGCATAATTGCCGGCAACGAAGACACTTTGGGGGTTATTCAGGTATGCATTCGAGATGGTGCCTATATTTTGTGGGATAGCAGGGTTCGTGACATCAACAATCACAAGCGCATTGCTTCCATAACTTGTCACGTATGCATAGTTTCCGGAAACGTAAACGCTCGATGGCGAAAATATGGTTGTACTGCTGCCCTTATGCACCGGGACTGCAGGATTCGTGACATCCACGATCTCCAGCACATTACTTCCGGAACTTGCCACGTAGGCATAATTACCGGCCAGGAAGACGCTTTTGGGGTTCAACAGGGAGGGGTTTGTTATGCTGCCCTTATGAACCGGGACTGCAGGATTCGTGACATCCACGATCTCAAGCGCGTTGCTTCCGGGGCTTGCCACATAAGCGTAATTACCGGCTACGAAGACGCTCTGGGCATTCGACAAGTTTGCGTTAGATAAGCTGCCCTTATGAACCGGGGCCGCAGGGTTCGAGATATCCACGATCTCAAGTGCACTGCTAATATAACTTGCCACGTAGGCGTAATTACCGGAAACGAAGACGCTTTGTGGGCTCGATAGCAGAGCCCCGCCGGCACCGTTTGATATATTGCCCTTATGGATCGGGGCTGAAGGGTTCGTGACATCCACGATCTCAAGCGCATTGCTTCCGGAACTTGCCACATAGGCGTAATTACCGGAAACAAAAACGCCTTGCGGGCTCGATAGTAAAGCCCCACCGGCACCATTTGATATACTGCCCTTATGAGCCGGATTGACCGTGACTGGAGTCAGTATCACGGTCGCACCTGTGGTGAAATTAGCTCCGGCGAGATTCGTAATTGCGATTGTGGACGAATTAGCACCATATGCAGGTGTAATTGCGGTCACTGCAGGTACCTCCGCACCGGCAACTGCCGGAGTGAGAAGCAGTACAAGACAAATAATAATCAGATAAGAACGCATTTTTCTTCCCCCTACTGCTGACATCATTTTACCAATCCCCCTCCCTGTTTTCAGAATCCTTTAAATTTTTTTTCGTACCGGGAAATATTTCCCCGAACATTATTGCTCACACGGTATTCTTCGAATTTCTGATTCAACAGACATACGAATAATCATCAGAATGCTTATGGGAGTACGTGATCTGATAAAGTCGAATGTCATGATACAGAACTATTCCATTACAATACTAAAATAGATATGGAAACAAACAAAAACTAAAAACGATTCTATGCCTAATATACCAGAATTTGGTGTAAGAGCATCGTCGCAGGCAGATTCAGCAGAAATGATATATTCCCACAGCATCTTTTAAAAAGAATTTAATCCTGTTCATCCATTTTAAAAACAAATTTACACCGGATATCATGACTTTGGTTGAAACAATAACCAGGACTTCCCCAAGAATTGCCGGATAAAAAAACATAGTACAAAAATACTTAAATTATGCACCGCCAGATTTCAATTAAATATTTTGATCAGCAGAACTGCCATGTATGCGCAATATTCTTCAAGATAGAAACTGACCAGTGATATAAGAGAGGTATTTGTTCCATGCACCGTTATTCGTTGTCCTGCAGTGCGGAAGCAGGTGATCTTGAGCCGGTTGTCCTCGCAGTTCACGAATTGATCCACCGCCTTCCCGTGACAGCAAAGTCAGTGGAAAAAGACGGGATACGTGTCGAAGACGGAATGGTGATTGATCGGCATTATACAGGTCCCATTCTCCTCGAAGCAATAGAGAAGAATATTGCGATCAAAACTACTCCGGCAAGCGGGGCTTACAAGGGGGTTCCTGTGACAGTCAGTCCAATCCGAGACCATGAAGGAAATGCCATTGGAGCAATCGGAATTGTGGATATCACGGGAATTTTTGATCTTGCCACCTTAATGGAGCACCAGTCTGCGATACTTAAGCAGGTTTGTGGCAAGGACCCATGTCCCCTCCCGTCCGAACAGAGTGGTTCAAGGAGGTGAATATTTTGCCAGATTCTGCATTTAAAGTACTTGAGATCCTCGAGCGATCAGAGACCCCTATTTCCGGTGAATCTGTCAGTAATGAACTGGGAATAACCAGATCCGCGGTCTGGAAGCACATAAAAGAGCTGCGGGGAATGGGGTATGAGATCTTTTCATCACAAAAAGAGGGTTACAAACTCACCCATTCAAGTAACAAGCTCCTCCCCTACGAGATCCATAAAAAATTAAAGACACAGTTTATCGGCAAAAAGATACGATATCTCGAGAATACTCCCTCAACCATCTGGGTCGGTAAGCAGATGTGCTCGGAAGGGGATGTCGGGAAGATGCATGGAATGGTGATCATTGCCGAAGAACAGACCGGAGGTGTGGGAAGAATGGGGAGAGCATGGGCCTCACCAAGTGGTGGGATCTGGATAACGGTTGTTCTGAAACCCCGTGTGCCCATCGATCATGTCTTCATGATTACCATGGCAGGATCTATTGCAGTTGCCCGTGCAATCCGTAAGGAATTCGATATCGGTGCACTGATTAAATGGCCAAATGATATCTATATCGGTAACAAGAAAGTTGCGGGACTCCTTCTTGAGCTGGCGGCCGAAGCAGATACGGTTCATTATTGCCTGTTAGGTATTGGCATCGATGTAAATGTAACGCTCAGCCAGTTTTCACCGTCCTTACAAAAAGACATCACGTCTATCAGTGCCGAAGTAGGGCATGAAGTAGACCGTGCTTCATTACTCGCACGAATTCTCAAGGAGTTTGAAAGCCATTATCTTCTGCTGGAGAGTGGTGAATATGAAACAATCATCAGGGAATGGAAAAGTCTTTCCTGTACACTCGAAAACCGGGTGCAGATAAGGACACTCAAAAATAGTTTTGAAGGGGAAGCAATTGATATCGATGAGTTCGGGGCCCTTATAATCAGGAAAGATAATGGTAAAATCGAACGGGTCATTGCCGGTGACTGTTATCACCAGTAAGTGAAAGGTACTTTTTTATCGTCAACCATGCAATTTTTTAATGGTTGACGATGTTTGGGAACCTCCAGAAATCCAGAATTATCGCATTCTCTGCCGCATTTATAGGTCTTATCAGCCTCGGGGCGTGGGTGTCAGTGCCATTCTTTCCTGTACCTCTGACACTTCAGTCTCTGTTTGTCCTGCTTGCCGGAGCGGTAATGAAAAGGTACGCGGTAATCCCGCTATCCTTATATGTGGTTTTTGGCACACTGGGGCTCCCGGTATTTCATACGGGTATAGCCGGGTTTGGCATCCTGCTTGGACCAACCGGAGGTTACCTGATTGGGTTTATCTTCGCTGCACTTATGGTCGGACTTGCCTTTGAACACGAATCTGCGACGATAAGGATTACAGGACTTCTGGCGGGAACCGGTATCATCTATGGTTGTGGTGTTGCATGGCTGATGTATTCCCTCACCATAGGACTCATCCCTGCAGTTTTAAGTGGAGTGCTCCCGTTTATCCCTGGCGATGCGATAAAAATATATGCTGCGTACATGATTGCGAAACGACTTCCATGATAACCGCTGAATTCCTGCGCTACCGTAATCTTGCGATTGACGCACTCACCATCAGACCCGGCATCACAACACTCATTGGTCCAAACGGTAGCGGGAAAACCACCTTTCTCAAGATCTGTGCCGGTATTGCAGTACCAGATTCCGGCACTCTTATGATCGATACTTCACCTCCACGGGAAACCGAGACCGGGTGGGTGAATGAATTCCCTGATCGCAATATCCTTTTTGTAAATGTTTTCGATGAGATAGCATCCCCGCTGCGTTTCCGTCGCACTCCCTGCAATGAAATTGATTTAAATGTCAGTGAATGCGCAGAAGCTGTGGGTATCACCCATCTCCTGCAGAGAAAGATCCGTGAGTTATCCGGAGGTGAAAAAGTACTTGTTTCCCTTGCTGCAGCACTGGTTCACCACCCAAAGGTGTTAATTCTGGATGAGTATGATTCACATCTCGATGCACACTCTTTGATCAGGATTGAACAAAAAATTCAAACATCAGGAGCTGATTATGTGATCCGTTGTACGCAGCAGATGGAAACAGCAATCCACAGTGATCATCTTCTCTTCTTTGATTCAGGGCGGATCATCCATTCGGGCACACCGGACCTTGTTATTCCTTTGCTGACAGGAACGGCATATTACCCGGTATTATGGGAGTGCGGATGATAAAAATCGCGTTAAACCAGGTATGTGCGGTCCGTGATCACTGGTCACTTTCTGCGTGCGGCACATTCAATAAAGGCGTACACCTTGTAAGCGGAGAGGTGGGGAGCGGGAAGTCAACCCTGGCACTCATAATGGCGGGGCTCTTGCCCCCGTCCGGAGGAATTATCGAGAGAGAAGAGATTACCACGAGCATGCTTTCTCTCCAGTTCCCTGAACTCCATGTCACCGGTCTTTCTGTTGCTGACGAATGCGCGTCATGGGGGGTAGATCCGGATGAAATTATTAATGCAACCGGACTTAATGGGCGGGAAAAGATATCACCGCTCTCACTGAGCAGGGGTGAACTGAAGCGCCTCCACCTTGCATGTGTTCTTGCTAAAGATTATGATCTCCTCCTGCTTGACGAACCGTTCAGCTCACTTGACTGCCAGGAAAAAGCAAGAATATGTGCCCGTATAGAGCAAAGAAAAGAGGGGATTTGTGTAATTTTTACCCATGAACAGAATATACTTCCCCGGGTTGACAGGATTTGGGAGATCACGGACAACAAACTCATCGACTGTGGCAGACCCCCGGATGCGTTTTTTAACTGGCGAAATGTCCCCCCGGTGATAATGAAACTCGCCGCATCAGGGCAGGTACCAGATAACCTGTCTCTGGAAGATCTCAGGGAGGCACTGTGCAGGACCCGAGGATAAGAATTGCTGCCGCAGCATTCCTTTCGCTTGCTGCTTTCATAAGCCTTCAGGGAGCTGCTGCTGCAATACTGTGGTGGCTTGTCTTTGCCCCTCGTCTGAAACTGGTAAAAAGGATTCCTCTGATTTTATCAATACTCCTGATGATAGTATTTTTCAGCATTATTCTGGAAATTTTTAGCGGAGGAGGCCTTTCGTATTTTATCCGCATGACCGTGATTCTTCTTATCGGCATGTGGATATATGATGAGCAGAAGTCCGGGGAATTCTTACGTGCCGGTGTCTGGTTATTCGGTGACAGAATAGGATTTGAAATCGGGATGATTGCTGAGATGGGAATGCAATCCCTTGTTTCAGTTTCCGCCGATCTTGAAAGAATCCGTATTGCACAGGGGATTAAAGGTATGCGTTGGGAAGTACGCAGTCTCGTTCCAGCGGGTCTGGTACTTGTCCACGGGGCACTTGCCAGAGCAGAGGATACCTCAGAATTACTTGCCGTCCGTGGGTATCAGTCCGGAGGTACCATATGTCCGGAATTTGTAACCAAGCCATCTGACCTTGTTGCAGGAGCGTTTGTTCTGGGAGTTTTCATTTTCTCACTGATTCCAGTTAGTGAATTTTTTATACTTTACCGATGAAGTTTTGAGAGGCTTAATGTGATCCTACGATAGCCCTGAGGATCTTCATGCGCACTGCCTCTCCTAAAAAAATCTGCATTACAGATACTACCCTGCGGGACGCCCATCAGTCTCTCATCGCAACCAGGCTCCGGACAGATGATATGGTTCCGCTTGCACGGGAAATCGACACCTGCGGTTTTTTCTCAGTTGAAGCCTGGGGAGGCGCCACGTTCGATACGTGTATCCGGTTTTTAAACGACGATCCATGGGACCGCCTCCGGGCCCTGAATGCTGAACTGAAGCATACCCCAATCCAGATGCTCCTGCGCGGGCAAAACCTCGTGGGATATCGTCATTATCCTGACGATGTGGTTGATAAATTTGTCACCGCAGCTCATAAAAACGGGGTGGATATCTTCCGGGTTTTTGATGCATTAAACGATATCAGGAACATGAAGCGTTCAATGGACCAGGTAAAAAACGTAGGCGCTCACCTTCAGGGTGCGATATCCTATACAACAAGTCCTGTTCACACCACCCAGACATTCATTGAGATGGCAAAAGATCTCTATGCGAATGAGTGTGATTCCATCTGCATCAAGGATATGGCAGGGCTTATCATGCCGCAGGCAACTCATGATCTGATTTCCGGCATCAAGAAAGCCGTGGATATCAAGGTCTGCCTTCACAGTCACTCAACAAGTGGAATTGCCCCGATGAGTTACCAGGCTGCAATTGAATCCGGCGTTGATATACTTGATACAGCGATGTCCCCCTTCTCCATGGGTACGTCCCAGCCTCCAACTGAAAGTATTGTTGCATCCTTAATCGGCACACCGGAGGACACGGGTATTGACCTCCTGAAACTCAGGGCAGTGCGTGATATCTGCATACAGATACGGGAAAAATATGCCGGGTTGCTCAACCCGATATCCGAGCGTGTTGACAGTGATGTGCTCCTCTACCAGCTGCCTGGCGGAATGATCTCCAACCTTGTTTCGCAGTTGCAGGAGCAGGATGCACTCAACCGGATGGATGAGGTACTGAGAGAAATCCCGCGGGTGAGAAAAGATCTGGGTTATCCTCCGCTGGTCACTCCTACCAGCCAGATTGTCGGGACTCAGGCAGTACTTAACGTACTGGTAAACGGTGAGCGTTACAGGAACGTTACAAAGGAAGTAAAAGACTATATTCATGGACTCTACGGGAAATCACCTGCACCGGTAAGCGAGGAAATTCAAAAATTAATCATCGGTGATGATGAAGTTGTTACCGTCAGGCCGGCCGATCTGCTGGAACCTGCATATGAAAAGATGAAAGAGGAAGCAGAGAAAGCCGGGCTGGTAAAAAAGGAAGAAGACATACTTACCTATATACTCTATCCTGCAATTGCACCGTCATTCCTCAAAGGGGAACGGATTTTAGAACAGATTCCCAAAAAGCAGCCAGTGACACAACCTGAAACCGGAATGCCCAGCCAGATGGAAGTAGAGGTGGACGGCGAAATCTTCACAGTCCGCATCGTCTCAGTCGGAGGAAGCAAGGTCGAAGTAGCAGGTGTAACACAGCAGAAAATTCCACGCGGGGAATTTGCCGGCGGTATCAAAAGTAATATGCAGGGAATGGTTCTTCAGGTGCTGGTGAGCCGGGGCGCTACGGTAAAGAAAGGGGATACGCTTCTTGTCCTTGAAGCCATGAAAATGGAAAATCCCATCCATAGCCCGGTCGACGGCAGGGTTACCGAGATCTTCGTGGATACCGGCGATGTCGTCCAGAATGGTGACGTCCTGCTGGTGGTGCAATGAAATATTTTGAAAAAATCCTGATTGCCAACCGGGGTGAGATTGCAATCCGCATTATGCGGGCGTGCCGAGAACTTGGGATCGAGACGGTAGCGATCTACTCTTCTGCTGACAACAATGCACTCCATGTCAAATATGCAGATGAGGCCTTTCTCGTAGGAGATGCCCATCCTTCAAAAAGCTACCTCAACATAGAGAGAATTGTTGATATTGCAAAAAAAAGCGGAGCCGAGGCAATTCATCCGGGTTATGGGTTTTTGGCTGAGAATTACCGGTTTGCAAAGATCTGTCATGATGAGAACGTGATCTTTGTCGGTCCCGGCTGGAAGACTATCAGGGCGATGGGATCGAAAATCGGCAGCAAACAGATGATGAAAGACGCGGGAGTCCCGGTGGTTCCCGGAACAGATGGCGGTGTAAAAAATCTCGATGAGGCAAAAAAAATTGCCGATACGATAGGCTATCCGGTGATTATCAAGGCAAGTGCCGGGGGCGGCGGAATTGGCATGCAGATTGTGAACGATGAGCACGGCCTGCAGGAGGCTATTGCTGCCGCCATGCGCATTGCAGAATCTGCATTCGGGGATGCTGCCATTTTAATTGAGAAATATCTGGTGAAGCCCCGGCATATCGAGTTACAGGTCCTGGCCGATGAACATGGTAATGCCATTCATCTCTATGATCGTGAATGTTCAATCCAGCGCCGTCACCAGAAACTCATCGAAGAGGCTCCTTCTCCGGTCATGAGTCCTGAGTTACGTGACCGGATGGCGGCATCAGCGCTTAAGGTTGCGGAAGTGTCCGGTTATTCCAATGCCGGAACTGTTGAGTTTCTGTATAGTGATGGTAACTATTATTTCATGGAGATGAATACACGGCTCCAGGTAGAACATACCATAACCGAGTTTATTACGGGTGTCGATATTGTGCGACAACAGATCGCAATTGCTGCCGGTGAGTCTCTTCCCTTTGAACAGAATGATATTGCCATCCGAGGGCATGCGATAGAATGCCGGATCAACGCTGAAGATCCCCTCAATAATTTTTCTGCTGACCCGGGAAAAATTATACGGTACCGTTCGCCAGGAGGACCTGGCATAAGAGTGGACAGCGGGATACATATGGGGTACACGATCCCCCCCAACTATGATTCGATGATCGCAAAGCTCTGTGCGTGGGATAGTACAAGGGTCGAGGCGATAAAAAGGATGCGTCGCGCCATTTCTGAATATATCATTCTTGGTATCAAAACGACACTTCCCCTGCATTTCGCGATTATGAACAACCAGCATTTTGTTGAGGGAAATACTCACACGCACTTTTTGGAAGAAGAACAGATCCTCAACAGACTCGATCGATACAAACGAGACGAAGATGCACGGATGGCAACACTTGCCGGATCATTTGACCAGGGAAAACGGGTCGCCGCAATATCTGCCGCTGTGAACATGTATCTCCAGCCAAAAAAAGATTGAAGGTCAGGTAAGGACGCCGTATCAGAACCTTTAATAGTTTTTACGGCGTCCTTATTATGCACTTTTGTGCTGCGGTGGCCTAGCTGGTTAGGGCGCCAGACTCATAGGGTTTAGGAATGTAATCATGCATTCATGGCTTTGAGAGATCTGGAGATCGGGGGATCGTAACCCTCCCGCAGCATAGTTAAATAGAACATTTTCCCGCATTTCTTACGCTATATTTAATTAAGTTCCCGGTCTTCACCAGGAAAAAAGATTCTCAGGGGATTGTGATTTTTTATTTTACCGGCGATATGTTTATTACCTGCATTATCAAACAAAATTACGTAAATTGAGGTGTATCGATGCTTTTAACCAACGTCGTTGTAGGATTAATCCAGTTGATTGTTTCCATTATCTTTGCTGTCCTGGCACTGTATATTGGATTTGCCGTGCTCGGTAAAATCACCAAAGGGATTAATGAGGAAAAAGAACTGGCAAAAGGGAATGCAGCAGTCGGGATTATTGTTGCGGCAGTTTTTGTCGCAATAGCCCTTGTCGTTCAGTCCGGAGTATCGGGGCTTACCGTAGGTATCAACAAGGCAATCAGCGTGGGAATTTTATCTGTTGACGGGCTGCTCGCCATCGGTGTATCATTAATCCAGCTTATCCTTGGCATTGTGCTGGCTGTCGGGGCGATCTACCTTGCCCTCAACATTCTTGACAAACTGACAAAGGGTGTCGAAGAGTTCGAAGAGATCAGAAAAGGCAATGTTGCAGTCGCGCTCGAGATGGGTGGTGTAATTATTGCAGTTGCAGTAATTATTCAGTCCGGTGTGATTGGGATAACAGCAGCATTGATATAAATCGCCTTTTTTCAATTTCCAATGTGTCGATAAAAAGCACTTTTAACAATAATGTTACGTGCCATACCGGTTTATCATACGGATTAGATCAGCAAACCCGTCCATCTCCATCTCAAGAACCTGTTCACGGGTCATCCCCATACTTGTTTCAGCATCAGCAGTCAGCATTTCGGGACCACGGAGTATCTCCCGATCACTACCATCCTTTTGTAGCACTTCCTGAACTTCTGCATCATGCACGAATGCCCGCCCGGGGATAATCACAACAGGTTCAAGTGCAGAAAGATCCAGCGTATAAAAATCATCGATGGTAATCAGGCATGCAATCTCTTTTGTGACGGGTGTAACGGGAACCTGCGAACCACAGGAAGCCAGCACCTTGTCAATAAACGGGGCTGCAATACCCCCGCTGATCACCGTTGCCCTTCGTTGCACGCGGGGGAGTTTCTCCAGTAAGTAAGGTTCATTAAGAATCGCAAAGGGAGACCCGATATCAGGATCCCACAGAGGGGTTCCGGAGATTTTAATAGTGAACCTGCGGTTCAAATCGGAGATGAGGTCCCGGAACGATTCGACAGTCTGGACTTTCTGGTTGTTTATAACAGGACCATTACCAAGAATAAGCCCCTGTTCTGCAGTATTGGCAAAGCGCATCAGAATGATACCTTTTGCCCCGCGGTCCTGGAGCCATTCACAGGTCTGTTCAAGCACGAGGCCATCGTTTATTCCCGGCAGGATCACAGCAGCAGCATATACATCAACACAATCGCATAATCTTTCGAGGATGGATAAAGAAACTTCGGGAGTTGGATCGTGCATGTAACGCTTTCGAAGAGCAGGATCGGTTGCAAAGACGGTGAACGATATTTCAGAAAGGCCATTGTCAATGAGCAGATCGGCAATAGCCGGATCATCCCAGCCTTTCCCACTTGTATATCCGATATGGAGAGGGGCTTCCATACTGCCGAGGAGTTCAATCAGTTCTTTGAACCGGGGATAACAGCTCGGATCCCCGCCACCACTGATCGTGATGCGTTCAAGATCCCCGCTTTTTCGTTGCAGGTTTGCAAGCGTTTCATCTGCTATTGTCTTCAGATCCTTAAATCCGCTATACTCTTCCTTGACACCACGGGTACAGTAATCGCACCCTTTCTTGAAAGGGAGGCAGTACCTGCATCCAAGGGGCTGGACACCCTGTACCTTCTTAAAATAACAATATTCGCAGAATCCACGGCAGTTGATACCGGGGCTCCCTCCAATATCAACGGTCAGTTGTGCCATCAGTATAAATTAATCAGTTTTTATGCCTATAATGTGTTTGGAAACAAACATCCGAGTTTTTGGTACAATTAAATGGTCGTGGCACTATTTGCCAGCATATTAAAGAGATCCGTATATTTTGCGAAATGGGAAAATCCAGGCAAATTTACAGGCTTTTTAGGATAATACCCTTAAATAAGATTAAATTCGGGATATTTGATAAATAATTGACAGAACAGGGAAAAATGAATTTCATCACCATCTTTTTTACTATCAAGTGTCAAAATACTATGGCGCCTCAGTGGCTTAGTTGGCAGAGCGGCTGACTTGTAATCAGCAGGTCCCGTGTTCAAATCACGGCTGAGGCTTGATCTCAAATTATCGTTATTTTTTGATTTGGATCTCAATTTGAACATATTTCACAGATTTTGTGCATTTTTAAGGATTTGAACATCAATTCCCCTTTCGAATTATTATGGCACCCCAAAACGCGTTATCGTATTATCTTGAATACCGAGTGTCCGCATTTGACCAATACGCAAAGATGAACACTATACGGATTATGATATGAAGAGATGGCCCGGGACGCAAGCCATTTCCTTATGCATCTTCGCTCATGTACCGCGATGTTCGTTCACTATCTTATCCCTGACCTGCTGTCCTGAAAGGAAGACCATCGGCATTCCTCCGCCCGGGTTGACACTGCCCCCGACAAAATAGAGGTTGGAATATTTCTCACTTTTCTGGGGGGCTTTGAATCCCTTGTTTATTCTCCGGTCTGAAACGATACCGTAAATTGCCCCGCGGTTTGAATAATATTTTTTCTGGATGTCTTCTGGTATCCACTCATCTTCAGTCACGATGTGTTTTCGCAAATCGGTGAGGCCCATGCGCTCCAGTTTGTCCAGCACGGTCTCCCTGAATTGTGTGTACTCATCCCGGGTAAAAGGCTTGTCCTGCACGTAGGGGACATGCGGCAGTATCTTAAGGTTCTCGCACCCGTCAGGAGCCTGGGAGGGGTCCGTGCGGCTGGGCGAGACGAGATAAATCGTTGGATCTGCCGGAAGTATCTTCTCATGGAATAACTCATGATGGCTTTTTTTGGGGTCATCAGAAAAGAAGAAATTGTGGTGAGCCAGCTGTTCGTATCGAGAAGCGAGGTGTTCTCGATCTTCGTACCAGGTAAAAAAATGAGAAGGATTGGATCGCTCATCCTGAGGTATCCAGTCACTCGTGAATTAAACCAGTCAGAATCCGAGAATGGTGAGCATATACAAGAAACCGGCAATCAGAATCGCGACAACGATTACGACAATCCATGGCCGGACACCCAGCAGTTCCGGGATCGTTTCAGCAGGAAATGTCCCGCGGTTGAGGACCGATCGGCTGAGATACGGGTAAAGGTGTGCAAAGATCCCCGCTCCAATGGCGATTCCGACCATACCGATTGCAGCATCCAGGGCTCCCGATCCAACAGCTCCCGCTGCAGTTCCGGGACAGTAGCCGAGGATCGCAAAGCCGGCCCCGAAGATCAAACCCCCGATGACGGTTGCGCCAACCGATCCCATGCTGCAGTGGAGCCGTGCAAGCCCGGCCCCCTTCATCGCATAGACACCAATCATACCTACGAGGACAGCGGAGAGCATCACCTGTATGACGGTAAAATCGGTGATGAGGAGCTGGCCGATAATCACGCTATACTCTGTCACCCCGCCTTTCTGGAGGAGGAAACCAAAGACGATGCCGGTAAGAAGTCCGAGGACGATCTGGGCCCGACCATTTGATCTGAGTTGTTCAAATGCCATTCTTCCACCCATCAAATGAACGAGAATCCATAGATCAGTCCTGCGATCAGAATTCCTCCGGCAAAGAAACAGATTGCTGCTACCCAGCTCGCCAGCGAAAGCTGAAGTGTTCCGGATATCCCGTGCCCGGACGTACATCCCCCAGCCCAGCGGGCACCAATCCCCATCAGAATACCTCCAAAGAGTGCAACAGAGGAACGGATGATCGGATCTGTCCCAAACGAGGCGGCAAAGAGCGGTGGAACAATCAACACCTTGAATGTACCGGAAAGGTATGCAGAGAGAAACGCTCCAATCACCACACCGATGATGAGCATCCACTGCCAGTCAACCTTTGGCGTGAACTTCTGGTAATACGGCATCTTTTCGCTCTTCTTCTGAGAGATTGCAGACTCAACCATACCCGCCGTTTTGGCATACGCGGTCGAACAACCAAGCGGGCGGTCAGACAAAAGGAAGGACGTCCAGATGAGGACCCCAATCCCTGCGCCGACGATATATGGCGACCACGACGCCATCATGAACAATTCTGTCATCACTATCATCCAGGATTACGGGATAAGAAGCATTCGCACGATAAAAATTCTTGTATCATCATAAAAGCCCTGCCCGTTTGTATGCGGTATACCCTCCCCCGAGATTATAGATGCGGAGAAAACCGTGCCTTTTCAGTATGCTTGCAGCGATACTTGCCCGCTGACCCCCCCGGCACATGACAATATACTGCTTGTTAGGATCCAGTTCAGAATACCGTGTTCTGAGATCGTGCCAGGGAATGTGGATCGATCCCTCGACATGGTCAGCCTCCCACTCCTCCTGCGACCGGACATCGATGAGGACCGCCTCATTTGACCGTATCAGGGCGTGCGCCTCTTCAGGAGAAATGACCGCGACACGGCTGATTGGCAGGGCAGCTGTACCCAGACAAGCATCCCTCCTTCAATAGAGCCCGTGACGCGGTCAAACCCGACCCGGTGGAGCTGGAGTGCCGCCTCATCCGACTGCTTTTTATCGTCGACGACAAGGATAATATCCTTATCGGGAGGCAGGACCCATCCCGCCTGCGTGGCAAAGCTTCCCGAGAGATCGATATGCCAGGCCCCGGGGATGTGCATCCCGGAAAATGCCAGGTAACTTCTGACATCGAGGAAGATTGCATCATCTGCCCGGATACGATCGGCCAGGGATTTTGGCTCGACCGGTACTGGCTGGATGAGATCCCGCATCAGTGCGGGGCCCGACCTGTTGATCTCTGAACAGCGGGTGAAATGATCCGGAGCGGCAGGCATATCGGAAGTGAGTGCCCTGATGAACTCTTCGCGGCTCGTGATCCGGAGTGCGTAGTTGTACTTCTTCTCATACCCGATGGTGCTTGTTCTCTTTGCAGCCATCGCCCGTCCGCAAAGAGATCCCATCCCGTGGGCGGGATAGACCTCACACTCGTCGGGAAGGGTCATGATCTTGGTATGCAGGTTATCAAAGAGTGATGATGCAAGCTCTTCTGCTCTCCCCGGAAAAAGATCCGGCCGCCCGACATCGCCGACAAAAAGAGTGTCACCGGAAAGAGAGCAACCGGTGTTGGACCACGGGAGGTATCGGTTGCAATGTAACAGATATGCTCGGGGGTATGTCCGGCAGTCTCGATGATGGAAAAACGGATGTCTTCAAGATTCAGCTCATCCCCTTCTGCCAGCGGAGTATGTTCAAAGGCGCAATGTGCGGATCGGGATGCATAAATTTCTGCTCCTGTGGCTTTTGCCAGGTCAAGGTGCCCTGATATGAAGTCTGCATGGATGTGCGTCTCAAGGACATGGGTGATCCGAAGTCCCATCTCCTGTGCGGCAGCGATATACCGTCCGGCATCGCGTTCCGGATCGATGACCGCACATGTCCGGTTCCCGGCGACGATGTACCGAGCTGTGAGCAAGACCGGGTATGAAAAACTGCTGGATTATCATATGTTTTCATCCTTCTATCTGATGAGGAGATAGATGAGCATTACGGCTATTCCGATGAAGATTACCGTCATGATGCTCCCCGCTTTCAGATAATCTTTCGGGACATATCCTCCAGGCCCCATCAGGAGGGCGTTTACCTGGTGGGTCGGAAGGATGAAAGAGTTTGAGGCGCAGACCGCGACAAGGAGAGCGAGGGCACGGGGATCGGTGCCGGTCGCGGCACCGGTGAGCATCACGAGAGGGACAAGGAGAACCGTTGCGGCGATGTTGGAGAGGAGGAGGGAGAGGACAGTTGCGAGGATGGCAACGGCACACATGACGATAAGAGGGTGGGATCCGGCAAGAACTTCGGTCAGGGAACCAGCGAGAGCAGCGGCCGCCCCGCTCTTTTCTATGGCGATTCCAAGGGGGATAAGGCCGCCAATGAGGATTATCGTCTTCCACTCGACTGCCTGGTATGCTTCGTCAATGTTGAGGACACCGGCAATGACCATACCTGCTACACCCGTGAGAAGGGCAAGGGAGAGCGGGACGCCCGTGATAGTGAGACCGAGAGATGCAGCGAAGATCAGAACAGCCAGATGTCCCTTACCGTGTCGTACACCATACCCTTCAGGGGGGGTCAGCAGGAATAGATCCTGGTGTTCAGCAAAGAGCCTCAAAGTATCCCATGACCCAAAGGCAACGATAGTGTCACCTGCCGAAAGCGGTGTGCTGGAGAAATTGGCACGGGTTTGTGTCTCCCCACGCTGGTGGACAACCGGCTCGATCGAGAACATCTGACGGAACATAATCTCCCGGGGAGTCTTTCCGATGATCGATGCCTTCGGCCGGACAATCAGCTCAGCAAATCCATACTCTTCGCCCTCCAGGATTTCTTTTAACCTGCCCGGTTCTCCTGAGGGTATACAGCCTGATTCTCCGATGAACTGCTGGAATCCCTCACGGGATCCCAGGAATGCAAGCTCAGTACCGGGTTCGAGGCGGGTAAACCGTGAGGGTGCAACCGTGATATCATTGCTGAAATAAATGGCGAGGAGATCGAGGCCGTAGCGCACCTTGAAGGATACCTCCTCACGGGTCTTTCCTGCAAACGGAGAGGAAGGGGGAAGGGTACAGGTCCTGATTGGGTGATCAATCCCCCATATCTCAGCGATAGTTGGTCCGGAAAGCGTCACATCTTTCTTCGGCAGGATGTGGTCCCCGGCCAGTGCAAAGAGAGCAACCCCGGAGATGAGCAGGGGAAACCCTATGGGGGTAACCGCAAAGAGAGAGAAGGGCTCTGCCTGAGCCTGAGAGAGGAGGTCATTTAATAGTATTAACGGGCCGGATGCAATCATCGTCATACTCCCTCCAAGAATCGCTGCAAACCCCATCGGCATCATCAGACGGGAGACGGGAATACGGGTCTTCTTTGCGATCCTCCTTACTGATGGAAGAAAGAGGGCAGCAACGCCGATAGTCTGCATCACCGAGGAGAGGAGACCGACCGTTATCGAGATGGTGGCATTGACCCGTTTCTCACTGGTTCCGGCATACCTCACGATAGCATTGGCGAGGAGCAATGTAACACCGGTCCTTTCGATCCCATATGCAAGGATCATCACTGATGCCATTGCGATGACAGCGTTTGACGCAAACCCTGAAACCGCCTCGATAGGGGTGATGAGGCCAAACCAAGCGAGAGTGAGGCTTGCAAGGATCGCGACAAGATCGATCCGTATCCGGGAACTCACAAAGAGGATGATTGTTCCTGCGAGTATGATACCAACAAGAAGAATACTGGTGTCCATGGGGGCAATAGGCAGATGTGGTTGATAAGAACAAAAATATTGTCTTACACAAAGCCGGTCTGAACCAGGAGGTTATCATGGCTTTTTTATTCACTGTACCAATTTTATCGGTTTTTTGTCAAAGGAGTTTTACGGATTGCATTTCTTCTTCTTAAAATCAACAGAATCGAAAATCACGTCCCGGTGCCCGGCTGAGGCTTTTTTTATTTATCGTATCCGGTAAACCCCAATAGATTAAAATTTTTTAACGGTAACTATTACATACACGGGAAATATCATGGCAAAAAAAGCATTCATTACGGGCATAACCGGGCAGGACGGATCATATCTCGCGGAACTGCTCCTTTCAAAAGGTTACGAGGTTCATGGACTGATTAGAAGGTCTTCAACATTTAACACGAGCAGGATTGATTCCATATATATTGATCCCCATGATACCTATGCCCGGTTATTTTTACATTATGGCGATCTCTCAGACTCCGAGCAGATTGCGAATGTTATGTACAATATCCACCCGGAAGAAGTATACCATCTTGGTGCACAGAGCCATGTCCGGGTCAGTTTTGACACTCCGGAATATACCAGTAATGTCACGGGATTGGGCACAACCCGGCTGCTCGAAGCAATACGTCGCTGTTCGAATCCGATAAAATTCTATCAGGCTTCATCCAGTGAAATGTTCGGTGCGGCAAACCCGCCCCAGAGTGAAATAACCCCCTTTCACCCTCGGAGCCCGTATGCCTGCGCGAAAATATATGCCTACTGGATGACCCGGAATTACCGTGAGGGGTATAATCTCTTTGCATCAAACGGAATTCTGTTCAACCATGAATCCCCGCGAAGAGGTGAAACTTTTGTCACCCGCAAAATTACGAGGGCGATTGCAAGAATTATCGGAGGGAAGGATAAATTCCTTTACCTGGGGAATCTCGATGCAAAGAGGGACTGGGGATTTGCTCCTGAGTATGTGGAATGCATGTGGCGGATCCTCCAGCACGAAAAGGCGGATGATTTTGTCATTGGTACGGGAGAAACTCATTCGGTTCGTGAGTACCTGCAGGAAGCCTTTTCCTACGCAGGACTTGATATGGAGAAACACATTCGTATTGATCCGAAATATTTCCGGCCAACTGAAGTTGAAGTGCTGGTCGCAGATCCCATGAAGTCACAAAAGGTACTTGGCTGGAAACCAGTTATCAGATTCGCGGACCTGGTGAAAATCATGGTGGATGCTGATATGAGGGCCATGGGTCTGGAACCGGTTGGAGAAGGCGATCAGATAATCAAAACGAAATTCCCGGACCGCTGGTGGAAATCTGACTGATTCCATGGCGAATGTTAAAGTAAAGTGAACATCAAGTAAAGAAGAAGGATTGTTTCCTCTTTTTATTCGATGAGGATGGTGCAGATCCTTCAGTCAGAACACAGGAGGGAATATGACATTCTGGTCAGGAAAAAGAATATTATTGACCGGGGGTGCTGGCTTTTTTGGCACCCAGGTAGTGAACCAGCTCCAGAAAAAAGGAGTCGTACCGGATGATATCCTGATTCCCCGGAGTAAAGAGATCGATCTGCGGAAATGGGATAACTGTGTACGGGTGGTCAAAAATTGCGATATTGTCATTCACCTGGCCGCTAAAGTGGGGGGAATTGGATTCAACCAGAATTTCCCGGGGCAGCTTTTTTATGATAATGCTATCATGGGAATCCAGATTATTGAGGCTGCACGTCAGGCCGGGGTTGGAAAGTGTGTAATAGCAGGAACTATCTGTGCCTATCCGAAATTTACTCCGGTCCCGTTCAGGGAAGATAATCTCTGGAATGGCTATCCTGAAGAGACAAATGCTCCCTACGGCCTTGCAAAAAAAATGCTCCTTGTCCAGTCACAGGCATACCGGAAGGAATACGGGTTCAATTCCATCTATCTCCTCCCGGTCAACCTGTACGGTCCGGGGGATAATTTTGATCCTGCCAGCTCCCACGTTATTCCCGCGCTTATAAAAAAATTCACTGAAGCCAGACGGGAAAACAGATCCTATGTTGAAGTATGGGGAACCGGCTCAGCATCACGCGAATTCCTGTATGTCGATGATGCTGCCCGCGGAATTATACTGGCTGCCGAACACTACAATAAACCGGATCCGGTAAACCTCGGATCCGGGACTGAAATCACGATACGCGAACTCGTGGATATTATACAGGAGTTGACAGGTTTTTCCGGGGAAATTCATTGGGATACCACAAAACCGGATGGCCAGCCGAAACGATGCCTGGATGTGAGCCGGGCAAAAAAAGAGTTTGGATTTGAAGCTCACATGTCTTTTAAGGACGGATTGGAGAAAACAATTCAATGGTATCAGCAGAATTCGGGTATCCCGTATGAAACGTCAGATTCAGAAAATCATTGTTGAAGTTTTCAATTCACGATTATATTTTTGAATAAATGCAGGAATAATTTTTCAAAGACACAAACAAAATTTAATAGGCTGAAATGAATAAAATTTCACACCAGCAGGTTAAAATAACCAAATCAACGAGCACAATCGCAAGAGTTCGTAAAAAAAACACTGATGAAAAAGGATTTTTATGAAAATTTCAATCATTGGAACCGGTTATGTTGGATCTGTAACAGGCGTATGTTTTGCAGACATGGGGCATCAGATTCACTTTGTGGATATTGATCAAACGAAACTTGATGCAATAAACTCCGGCAAAAGTCCTGTTTTTGAACCAGGCCTGGACGATCTCCTCGTGAAAAACCGGACAAAGATAACGACAACGACAGATGGTTCCGAAGCTGTCAATCAGACAGATTTAACAATGATCTGTGTGGGCACTCCGCAAAAAACGGATGGTTCTAGTGATCTGCGGTTTATCAATGATGCTGCTCACACAATTGGAAAAGCCCTGGCCAGGAAGAAAAAATACCATACCATTATCGTTAAAAGTACCGTTCTTCCCGGCACAATGAATACTGTGGTACAACCTATTCTGGAGCAGGAATCCGAAAAAAAGGCTACAATAGATTTTGGAATTGGTTCAAATCCCGAATTCCTTAAAGAGGGCAGTGCGGTAAAAGATTTTTTCCATACAGACCGTATTGTGATCGGTGCTAACGATCCAAAAACAAAAAAGACGCTGGAAGATTTATACAAACCATTGCATGCTCCCATCTTTGCAACGGATATTAAAACGGCAGAAATGATCAAATATGTCAGTAATGCATTTCTCGCAACAAAGATCAGTTTCTCAAATGAAATCGGCAATCTGTGCAAAGTAAACGAACTGGATTCCTATGAAGTATTCCAGGGCGTTGGCATGGATAGCCGGATCAACCCTCATTTTTTCCGTTCAGGGATTGGTTTTGGGGGTTCTTGTTTTCCCAAGGACGTTCACGCGCTGATTTCCTTAGCAGAGTCACAAGGTATTGATACAAAGATATTGAAAGCCGTTCTAACGACCAATGACGAACAACCCCAAAAATTAATAGCACTGCTCAAAAAACATCTCGATATCCGTGGTAAAAAAATTGGTATCCTCGGTTTATCGTTTAAACCGGATACCGATGATATCCGTGAGAGCCGTGCCATTCCGGTCGTGCAGGTACTCATTGAAGAAGGGGCGCAGGTTATTGCCTATGATCCTATGGCTATGGAAGGATTCAGAAAGATTTTTCCACAGATTTCCTTTGCAAAAAGGAGTGAAGAAGTGCTTGAAACAGACGCCCTGATAATTATCACAGAATGGAAAGAATTTCTTGATCTTGATTATACGGGGAAAATTGTAATTGA